>NZ_CAXSHH010000001.1:0-135814 GCF_964237155.1 uncultured Sphingomonas sp.
CGCGGCCGAGCGCGGTGAGGCGGTGGAGGCGCAGGTCGAGGATCGCGCGGACCTGAAGGTCGGACAGGCGGTACACGTCGCCCGTCACCTCGTTCTCGACCGCCTCGACGAGCCGCAGATAGCCCGCGATCTCGGCGACGGGCCATTCGCGCATGAGGAGCGCGTGGCGAGCCTCGGTCGCGTTCGCCGAGCCGCGAATGACGCGGACAACCTCGTCCAGGTTTGTGACCGCGACAACGAGACCGAGCAACAGGTGCGCTCGCTCACGGGCCTTGTTGAGCTCGAACTTTGAGCGGCGGGTGATCACCTGCTCGCGGAACTGGATGAACGCCTGGATGATGTCGCGCAGGTTCAGCAGGTCGGGACGCCCACCTCGGATGGCGAGCATGTTCGCCGGGAACGACCCTTGCGCGGGGGTGTGCCGCCAGAGCTGGTTCAGCACCACATCGGGCGTCGCGTCGCGCTTCAGGTCGATGACGATACGGACGCCCAAGCGGCTCGACTCATCGCGGATGTCGCTGACGCCCTCGACGCGCTTGTCCTTCGCCGCCTCGGCGATCTTCTCGACCAGCGCGTTCTTACCTTGTTGGAAGGGAATTTCGGTCAGGACGATCGAGCGGCGGTCGCCCCGGCCCTCCTCGACCACGTGGCGCGAGCGGATGATGATCGAGCCGCGCCCAGTCTGGTAGGCGGATCGGGCGCCCGCCTTGCCCAGGATGATCGCGCCCATCGGAAAATCGGGGCCGGGGACGATCTCGTTCAGTTCCTCGACGGTGATCGCGCCGTTCTCGATATAGGCCAGGCAGGCGTCGATGACCTCACCCAGGTTATGCGGAGGCACGTTGGTCGCCATCCCGACCGCGATCCCGCCGGCGCCGTTGACGAGCAAGTTAGGGAAGCGCGCGGGCAGGACGGCGGGCTCGCGCTCCGACCCATCGTAATTGGGGACGAAGTCGACCGTGTCCTTGTCGAGATCGCCGAGCAGCGAGTTCACCACCTTGGCCAGCCGCGCCTCGGTGTACCGCATGGCCGCGGCCTTGTCGGGATCCATCGACCCGAAATTGCCCTGGCCGTCGATCAGCGGCACGCGCATCGACCAGTCCTGGCTCATGCGAACCAGCGCCTCGTAAATCGAGCTGTCGCCGTGCGGGTGGTACTTGCCCATCACGTCGCCGACGATACGCGCCGACTTGCGATACGGCTTGCCCGCGACGAACCCGCTTTCGGCGGCGGAGAACAGGATGCGGCGATGGACCGGCTTCAACCCGTCGCGCACGTCGGGCAGCGCGCGCGCGACGATGACGGACATGGCGTAGTCGAGGTAGCTCGACTTCATCTCGTCGACGATGGAGATGGACTGGATGGGGTCGTCGAGCAGCGTGTCGTCGGCCAATTGTTCGCTTTCAGGCAGGGGAATGTTACAGGGCGATTTAGGTATCCGGACCCCTTTTGTCACGCGCGCGCGTGCGCGCGAGGGGTTCTTTCCTGTCCCTCCCCCGCGAAAGCGGGAGAGGGTTTTAGGGGCTGACCTCCTTGCCTTCCCAATCGAACAGCTTGCCGCTGTCGACGGGACGCAGCCCCTCCATCATGTCCAACAGCTGCACCGCCGCGCGATCGGGCGCGAACAGGCGGCCGGGCTGGACGTTGCCCTGGAACGGCTTGGAAAGGCCGGTGTCGACCGTGCCCGGATGAAGTGCGACCACGATCCCGCGCGGATTGCGGCGGCGTTCCTCGACGGCGATCGTGCGGATCAGCTGGTTGAGCGCCGCCTTGGAGGCGCGGTAGCCATACCAGCCGCCCAAGTTGTTGTCGGAAATGCTGCCGACCCGCGCCGATAGCGCCGCGAACACGCTCCGGCGATCGCGGGCGAGGAGCGGCAGGAAGTGCTTGGCCACGAGCGCGGGGCCGATCGCGTTGACGAGGAAATTGCGGCGGAGCCAGTCGCCGTCGAGGTCGCGCCAAGTCTTTTCCGGACCGCGGCCGCCGTCATGAAGAAGGCCGGTCGCGACGAACACCAGGTCCAACCCCGGCGCGATCCGCGCGGCCGCGGCGGCGATGCTCGCCTCGTCGGTCAGGTCGAGCCGGCCGTCGCCGGCGAGGGATCGGGCGAAGGCGTGGACCTCCGCATCCTCCTCGCGCAACGCGCCCACGAGCGCCGCGCCGATCCCGCCCGCCGCCCCGATGACGACCGCCCTCACGCCCCGAGCGCCTTCACAGGCGCACGAATCGAAGGCGGTCAGGGGTGCTCGCCTGCACGTCGAAGCGGTAGCCGTCGCGGTCGAAGCCGGGGAGGACGGCGGGGTCCTCGACGCGATGATCGACGACCCAGCGCGCCATGCTTCCCCGCGCGCGCTTTGCGTGAAAGCTGATGAAATGGGCGTCCGCGCCTTCGCGAAACTCGACGGCGACGATGCGGATCGAAGGGGCCAAGTGCTTCGCCACCGCTGCCCAATATTCGTTGCTGGCGAGATTGAGTATCGTGGTCGACCCCGCCGCCTCGAGCTCCCGGCCGAGCGCGGCGGCGATGCGGGCGCCCCACCAGTCGGTCAGCCGGGCATGACGGGGAGCCCAGCGCGTGCCCATCTCCAACCGGTGCGGGCGGATCGCGTCAAGCGGGCGAAGCAAGCCGTAGAGGCCGGACAGCACGCGCAGGCGGTCTTGAGCATGGGCAAGCGCGGCATCGTCCAGCGTATGCGCGTCGAGGCCGTGATATACGTCGCCGGCGAAGGCGAAAAGCGCGGCCCGCTCGGGCGCGGTCGCAAAATCGCGATACCGATCGCTATTGAGTGCGGCGAGCGCGGGCGAGATGCGCATCAGCTCGGCCAGCCGCTTGCGCGACAGCCGCGCACATGACTTGGCGAGCATCTCCGCCTCCCTGGCGAAACGCGGGACGGTGGCGGCGTGCGGCGGCGGCGCGCTCTCGAAATCGAGCGACTTGGCGGGTGACAGGACGGCGATCATCGGCGCGGAAGCGGTAGCCGCGCGCCGCTCCGCGTTCAATCGCGGTTCAGCGGGCGGGCGGCACCGGACGCCCGCGCCTCGCTTGAACGGAACGCCGCGTCCCGGTACGGGTTCGAGCGTGGTCCAAGGCCGATGCCGCCATGATGGAGAGCCCAATGAACACCGTTTCCCGCGCCCTGCTGTCGGCGCTGCTCATGACCGGCGTGGCCGGCGGTGCGATCGTCGCGGCCCCCGCCGCCGCGCAGAAGAAAAAGGCGGATAAGGGCCCCAAGCTGAGCCCGGCCGCGCTGAAGGCCGCGCAGGCCGTGCAGACGGCGACGACGGCCAACGACTTTCCGACCGCCGAAGCCGCGCTGGTTCAGATGGACGCGGCGGTGACGACCGATCAGGATCGCTACACCGCCGCGGCGCTTCGCCTCGATATGGAGCAGGCCAGGCTCCGTGTCGCTCGCGCCGCGAACCCCAACGGGCCCGTCGACCAGAGCCGCTTGGCCGCGCCGCTCGACGCGTTGCTCGCCAGCCCGTTGACCGAGCAGTCCAGGAAGGGCCAGATGGCCTATATCCGCGGACAGCTGGCCTACGACGCCAAGCAGTATCCGCAGACGTTGCAATATTGGCAGCAGGCCAAGCAGCTCGGCTATGTCGATCCCAATCTCGACATGAACGTCATGCGCGTGAAAGAGCTGACGGGTGACTCGCAGGGCGCGTTGACCGACCTCAACGCTGAGATCCAGCGCGCTACCGCCGCCGGGCAGAAGCCTAAAGAGGAGCTGTACCGTTACGGCATGGCCAAGAGCGTCAAGCAACCGGGCCAGGCCGTTCCGTCGATGCAGCGCCTGCTCGCGGCCTATCCGACGGCCAAGAACTGGCGCGACGTGTCGGTCCTGTACGGGTTGCAGCAAGGGTCGGTGGCGACGCTCGACAAGCAGCAGAAGCTCGACCTGTTTCGCCTGATGCACCATACCCGATCGCTTGCCGATCAGTACGATTATCGCGAGTACGCGCAGGATGCCGCCGCCCGAGGACTGCCCGAAGAGGCTAAGCGCATTCTGGACGAGGGTGCGGCAGCGGGGAAGATCCCGACCGGCGGACCCGACTACAAGGCGATGCGGACCGAGATCGCGAAGGCTATCGCCGCCGAGAGTCCGCTCGGGCCGCTAGAGACAAAGGCCAAGTCGGCGGGCGACGGCAAGCTCGCCGCGCAAACGGCTGACGCCTATCTGAGCCAGAACAACAATGCTAAGGCCGCCGACCTATACCGGGTCGCGTTGCAGAAGGGCGGCGTCAACGCGGACGAGGCGAACACCCGCCTGGGCATCGCGCTGGCGCGTCAGGGCGACAAGGAAGGCGCTCGCGCGGCGTTCACCGCCGTCAAGGGCGCGCCGCGGTCGGACTTGGCGCAGCTTTGGATCACGTCGCTGGATTCACCCGTCACGGCCTGACCGGAGATTGGGCATCACGGGAGAAAGGGCGGCGGACGGGCCGCCCTTTTTCATTCGGCCTTGATCGGAATGCCCGACTCCTGCTTGGCGGTGCGGATCGTCAACGATGTCTTGACCCCGGCGACGTTGGGCGCGGGCGTCAAGTGCGTGGTCAGGATTTCTTGAAACGCGCGCAGGTCGGGCGCGACGATTTTCAGGATGAAATCGATCTCCCCGTTGAGCATGTGGCATTCGCGCACCTCGGGGATGTTCGCGACGTGCGCCTCGAACATGGCCAGGTCGTGTTCGG
Organism: uncultured Sphingomonas sp.; assembly: GCF_964237155.1. Classification (GTDB taxonomy): domain Bacteria; phylum Pseudomonadota; class Alphaproteobacteria; order Sphingomonadales; family Sphingomonadaceae; genus Sphingomonas. The sequence goes on from NZ_CAXSHH010000001.1 coordinate 4,693, forward strand.
CCTGGCTCCTGAGGCTCACCATCGCGAATACGGTGATCGGATAACCCAGCCGCGTGCCGTCGAGTTCGGCGTGATAGCCCCGGATCGCGCCCGCCTCTTCCAGGGCGCGGACACGGCGAAGGCATGGCGGGGCGGTCAGGCCGACGCGCTCGGCGAGGTCGACGTTGGTCATGCGTCCGTCCGCCTGCAACAACGCCATGATCCGTCGGTCGATGCGGTCCAACGCGCTATAACTCCCGTTCGTGCTTCAATCGGCGGCTCGACTTCTTTCCAACGTAACAATCATGCGTGCAAGCGCAATTGTCCCACAATGCAACGTACCGAAACGGACACTTTGATCGACACGATCGCGCTTTTAACGAGTCGTTAGCAGCGATTTCCACGTTCGCCCAAGGGTACGATCCAGTGCGTTTCGACGACAGCCTCAAGACGGTGCTCGGTTCAGAGGTGGCGACCGGACACGACGCGCAATCCGCTTGGCGGCAGCTCGTCGACCTTGCCGGGCGCGGACGCGTCGCGACCGACGGGCCGGTGCTTGCTCGCCTTCGGATGCTGCGCCCAGCGGTACCGGTCGCGGTTCGAGCGGCGAGCGCGCGGATGCTGGCCCATGCGCGGCCGGACGCGGCACTGGTGGCTTTGTTCGCCGAGGATGAGCCGGCCGTCGCCGCTCCCGTGCTGCGGACGGCGAAACTGGATGACGCGGAGTGGACCGCGCTGCTCCCCCGGCTGTCGCCGGTGCTGCGATCGGTGCTGCGCCGGCGACGCGATCTCACCCCTGAGACGGTGCGGGCGCTCGCGAGCTTCGGGACGGTCGACTTCACGCTTCCGACGCCCGAGCCGGCCGTGCGTGAGCCGCTGCAGCTCGATGCCGCGATGATCGCCGCGCCGGACCCGATCGCGCGCGGGCTGCCCGTCATTGCGGAAACGCCGGCGCGGGGTGAAACGGAGGTCGCGCCGCCGCCGGCCGAGGGATACGCGATCTCCGACCTCATGGCGCGCATCGAGGCGTTCCGCCGCCGCCGTGACGAGGGGCCCTATGTGTCTGCGGCGAGTACCCAGGCGATCGCGGAAACGCCAGGCGAGCGCTTCATGTTCGAGACCGACGCGAGCGGCACGCTGATCGGCGTGGAGGGCGTCGCGCGGGGCGCCCTGGTCGGCCTGTCGATCGCGCATTCCGGCGTTCAGGGCGTGGCGCAGGTCGACGGGATCGCGTCGGGCGGCCTGCGCCGCCGCTCACGCTTCGACGATGCGCGGCTCCAAGTCGGGGGTACGTCGAGTGCGACGGGGTGTTGGCGGTTGACGGGAATACCCGCCTTCGACCGGGACAGCGGTCGCTTCACCGGTTTCCGCGGCGTCGGCCGTCGCCCGCGCACCGACGAGAGCGCGGCCCCGCCGGGCCGGGGTGGAACGCCCAGCCCCGACGCGTTGCGCCAGCTCGTCCACGAACTCCGCACCCCCACCAACGCGATCGCGGGTTTCGCCGAACTGATCGAGAGCGAGCTGCTCGGCCCGGTGCCCCCCGCCGACCGCGCCCGCGCGACCGCCATCCGCGCGCGCGTCGGCGAGCTGCTCGCCGCGATCGAGGATCTCGACACCGCCGCCCGGATCGAAGTCGGCGCGCTGGAGCTTAGGCCCGGACCGCTCCTGGTGCGGCCGATGGTCGAGCGGGTGGTCGCCGATCTCGGTGCGCTGGCCGCGCTTCGCGGGGTACGCGTCCTGATCGACGGCGATGCGGATGCACGCGTGGTCGCCGACGACCGCGCGGCGGAGCGGCTGCTCGCGCGGCTGTTCGCGACGCTCATCGCGGCCGGGACTTTCGGCGAGACGCTGCGCGCAGCCGTACATGCCGATCCGTCCAGCGTCGAAATCGCCATCGACCGTCCGCGCAGCCTGGCGGGGCTCGATGAGGGCGCGCTGCTCGCCTTGAATGCAGGGGAGCACGGGGCGGACCGGGACGTCGACCATCCACTCGACGGGACTCCATTGCTGGGTACAGGATTTGCGATCCGCGTCGCGCGCAACCTCGCCGCCGAGCTCGGCGGCGCGCTCGAGTTCAGGCCCGCGCGCTTGACCTTGCGGCTGCCGACCAGCTTGGGCCGAAGCGCGGAGCATGCGACGACGATCTGAGATGGCAACGCAGCTTCACGCCTGGGTCGGCCTGCCGCGTTCAGCCGCGCGCCGCGCGCATGGCGCGCCGGAAGGCTGGGCCGTAGCGTCGCAGCCCATTCGCCCTCGCTCGCGCCCGGGCACACCCTATATGCGCGCGACGCGGATAAGCTGCGGCGCTTCCGGGCGTGGTGGGACGCGATGTTCGCGCGGCTTGACCGTTCGGCGGTGCGTCTGGCGTCGCCCGAGGACGTGATCGCGGCGGCGGAATCACCTGCAACGGAGACCACACCATGAGCGTCGCATTCCGCCGCGAGAGCGACGAGGAGCATCTGGAGCCCAAATTCGAACTTCCAATCCCGGCGGGACCGAACCTGGTGACCCCGCGCGGGCTGGCGCTGATCGGAGAGCGCCTGGCCGATCTGGAGGCGCGGCTGGCGGGGGCGTCGGATGAGGAGCGTGCGGCGGTCGCGCGCGACCTGCGTTACTGGCGGATCCGGTCGGTGACGGCGACGCTCGCGCCCGCGCCGCCCGCCGACGAGGTTGCGTTCGGATCGCGCGTGCGGGTGCGGATCAAGGGCGCGGAGCGGGTGATCGAGATCGTCGGCGACGATGAAGCCGAACCGGCGGCAGGACGCATCGCCTTTTCGTCGCCTCTCGCGCGCGCGTTGACCGGCGCGATGGAGGGCGAGCGGGTCATATTCGGCGACGGGGTAGAAATAATCGCGATCGAGCCGACCTGAGCGCCGGTGGTCGGGGAGACAGGATTCGAACCTGCGACATCTTGCTCCCAAAGCAAGCGCGCTACCAGACTGCGCCACTCCCCGGGGCCGATGCCCACGCGCATAGCGGAGCTATGCGCGAGAGGCAACGCGCCCGGCCGGCGTGGTTTCAGCCACGACCGACGACGCGGCTTCGCCGCGGTGGGCTCGAGAAAATCGGTGGGCCCGGAGGGACTCGAACCCCCAACCTAGCCGTTATGAGCGGCCAGCTCTAACCATTGAGCTACAGGCCCCACCGCCGGACTAGCCGAGATCGCCCAATGAAAAAAGGGTGCCCTCGCCGAGGCGAGAACACCCTGAACTCACCGTCGGACACGAATCCTTACAGGTTCCGCGCCACATCCTCGGCGACGTCACGGACGTTATCCGCGTCGGCTGAAAGGTTCTCCGAAGCGCCCTCGATCGCCGCCGCCGCATCCGCGTTCGCGGCGTTCTCCGCCAACGCCTCCAGCTGGTCCGCTTCCGCTTCGAGCTTGTCGGCCAGCATGTCGGCATTCACCTCCACCGCGGTCGCCTCGGGCGATCGGGAGCAGGCGGCGAGCGGCAGGAGGCCGATCGCGACGAGGAGAGGGCGCTTCATCGATCGGACCCGCCGTCTTAGTTGACGTCGGTCTCGTTGTCGGCGGCGTCCTCGGCGTTGTCCGCCTTCGTCTGCATGTTCTCCGACGCGTTCTCGAGCACGGCTTCGGCGTTCTCGGTCGGCGCGGCCTCGGCGGCGTCCTCGAGATTGTCGGCCTGCGCCTGGAGGTTGTCGGCTACGGCCTCGCCGGCGGCCTCGTTGCGCTCGGCCTGCGGCGAGTTGCAGGCGGCGAGCGACAGAAGGCCGGTGGCGGCGACGGCAAGTACGAACTTCTTCATGGCAAAACTCCCAAGTACATCGTCAACGACCCCCGGCCGTCGACGAGGCGTTCCGAATACCCGATCAAAATGGTAGGTCAATAGCCAGCGCCTTCTTTTCGCCGCATTTGCCCGAACCTCAAGGCTGCGGCGTCACTGGCCCGAGCTCTTCCGGCGCGTAGGCTACCACGGCCAGCACCGCCGTCCATGCGGCGACATTCTGCCGCATCTGCTCCGGATCAACGCGCTCCAGCGTGTCGTCGGGGGTGTGGTGGATGTCGAAATAGCGGGTGCCCGACTGGTTGAGATCGATCGCGCCGACGCCCAACTTGAACATCGGTCCGACATCCGCGCCGTCGCCCGCCACCGCCGTCCCGCGCGGGATGCCGAGCGGGGCCAGCGCGGCGCCTAGCCGGTCGACGACCGCCGAAGCGTTCGCGGGCAGGTTGGTCTCGAATCGCCAGATGCGGTCCGCGCCGAAGTCCGACTCGGCCGCGACCGCGTGGCGTTCGGTGGCGTGCGCGGCACCGTAGGCGCGGCCGCCGAACACGCCGACCTCCTCCGCGCCGAACCACACGACACGGATCGTACGGCGCGGGCGACGGCCCGAATCCATGATGCGCTTGGCGGCGGCCGTGGTGATCGCCACCCCCGACGCGTCGTCGATCGCACCGGTCCCCAGGTCCCAGCTGTCGAGATGCCCGCCGATCAGCACGATCCCGGCGTCGCGGTCCGTGCCGGGCACTTCGCCGATGACGTTGCCCGACTCCCCTTGGCCGAGCGACCGGGGGGTCAGGACCAGATGCATGGTGATCGGCTTGCCCCGCGCGGCGATCCGCTCCAGCTGCTCGGCGTCCGGATGCGCCAGCGCCGCCGCGGGGATCGGCGTCACGCCGTCCGGGAAGTTGGTGCCGCCGGTATGCGGCAGCCGCTGCTTGTCCGTTCCGATCGACCGGATCACGACCGCGACCGCCCCTTTTCGCGCTGCCAGCGCCGGCCCGACCCGCCGCGCGGGGCCGTAGGCGCCATAGCTCGACCCGTCCTGAGACGGAGCCATGTCGTGGCCGATATAGGCGATCTTGCCGCTGAGCGATCCGTCGGGCGCGGCGAGCAGGTCGTTATATTCGCGGAAGATCACGACGGGCGCGGTGATCCCAGCGGGCGGGGTCGCGGCCGAGTTGCCGAGCGCGGTCAGCGCCAGCTTCTGCGGGAACGGCGCGACGATCTCCGCCGTCTCGATCCCGCGCACCCAGACGGGCAAGGTGAACGGCTCGACCCGCACGTTCTTGAATCCGAGCGCCTTGAGCTTGGCGACCGCCCAGGTCCGCCCGCGCGCCTCCGCCTCCGTTCCCGCGAGCCGTTGGCCGACCTCGGTCGTCAGCCCCTCGGTGATCTCATAGGCCAGATCGTCCTTCAACGCCGCGTCGCGCAGCCGCACGACCTCGGGCGACAGCGCCACAGGCCTCGCGGGCGGGGCGGGGCCGCCGGGCGGCGTGATCGCGGGCGTTTGGGCCAGCGCGGGAGCGGCGAGGAGCGTAGAGAGCAGGAGGCGTTTGATCATCCGCTAGGGCGTAAGGCGGCCCGCTGTGTTTGCCAACGGCAGGGCCGGCGATTACATGCCGCTCCGACTTCCCGATCCTCGCAACACGGAGCACGCGCCCCTCATGGCCGTCCAGTACACCTACGTCATGAAGGGCCTGTCCAAGACCTTCCCCGGCGCGAACAAGCCCGTCCTCAACAACATCCACCTCCAATTCATCCCATCGGCCAAGATCGCGATCATCGGCCCCAACGGCTCGGGCAAGTCGACGCTGATGAAGGTAATGGCGGGGATGGACCCCGACTTCTCGGGTGAGGCCTGGGCGGCCGACGGCATCCGTGTCGGCTATCTGGCGCAGGAGCCGCAGCTCGATCCGGCGCTGAACGTCATGGGCAACGTGCGCCAGGGCGTGAAGGAGAATGCCGACCTGGTCGACCGCTTCAACGCCATCTCGGCGGAAATGGGCGATCCGGGGGACGACACCGACTTCGACGCGCTGATGGAGGAGATGGGCGAGCTCCAGACCAAGATCGACGCGGTCGATGGCTGGGCGCTCGACAGCCAGCTCGAACAGGCGATGGAGGCGCTTCGCTGTCCGCCGAGCGATGCCGACGTGAGCACGCTGTCGGGCGGCGAGAAGCGCCGCGTGGCGCTATGCAAGCTGCTGCTGGAGAAGCCCGACATCCTGCTGCTCGACGAGCCGACCAACCATCTCGACGCCGAAAGCGTCGGCTGGCTCGAGAACTTCCTGAAGGAATATCAGGGCAACGTCATCCTCGTCACCCACGACCGCTACTTCCTCGACAACGTCGTCAACTGGGTGCTCGAGCTCGACCGCGGCCGCTACTATACCTACGAGTCCAACTATTCGGGCTATCTGGAGAAGAAGTCCAAGCGGCTGGAGCAGGAGGAACGCGAGGAGCAGGGCAAGCAAAAGGCGATCGCCGACGAGCTCGCTTGGATGCGCCAGACCCCCAAGGCCCGCCAGACCAAGTCCAAGGCCCGCATCCGCGCCTTCGACGAACTGATGGAGAAGCAGGAGAACCGCGTTTCGGGCAAGGCCGCGATCCTCATACAGCTGCCCGAGCGGTTGGGCGGCAAGGTGATCGAAGCCAAGGGCCTGACCAAGGCTTATGGCGACAAGCTGTTGTTCGACGGGCTCGATTTCACGCTGCCGCCGGGCGGCATCGTCGGGGTGATCGGCCCCAATGGCGCGGGAAAATCGACTCTGTTCAAGCTGATCACGGGGCAGGAGAAGCCCGACTCGGGGACAATCGAGGTCGGCACGACGGTCAAGCTCGGCTTCGTCGACCAGAGCCGCGACGACCTGGATCCGGGCAAGAACGTGTGGGAGGAGATCAGCGACAAGCTGGAGGTGTTCCGCTTTGGCAAGCAGGAGCTTGGCACCAGGGCCTACGTCGCCGCCTTCAATTTCCGCGGCCCCGACCAGCAGAAGAAGGTCGGCCAACTGTCGGGCGGCGAACGCAACCGCGTCCACATGGCCAAGATGCTCAAGGAGGGCGGCAACGTCCTGCTGCTCGACGAGCCCACCAATGATCTCGACGTCGAAACGCTCCGCGCGCTGGAGGAGGCGCTGGAAAGCTTCGCGGGCTGCGCGGTCGTCATCAGCCACGACCGCTTCTTCCTCGACCGCCTGTGCACGCACATCCTGGCGTTCGAAGGCGACAGCCACGTCGAATGGTTCGAGGGGAACTTCGAAGCGTACGAAGAGGATAAGCGGCGGCGGCTGGGCGATGCGGCGGACCGGCCTACGCGGTTGGCGTATAAGAAGCTGACGCGGTAGCGACCCGTTACTCGGGGCGGCGGCAAACCGCCTCTATATTGTGCCCGTCCGGATCGAGCACGAATCCGCCATAATAATCTGGGTGATACAAAGGGCGAGGTCCGGGGGCACCATTGTCGCGACCACCCGCTACGAGAGCGGCGGCGTGGAACGTGTCGACCAGTTCCCGGCTTTCGGCGCGAATCGCGATGTGAAGCTTACCGCGCGTTGCGTCCTGCTCCGCGATCCAGAACCAAGGTCGTATGTCACCGTAACCTGCGAATTCGGCAACCTCGCGGGAGCTTATCAGGCGGCGGATGCCCAGTGGTCCGAACGCGGCATCGTAGAAGGCGCATGATCGCGCGAAGTCTGAAACGCCGAAGGTGATATGGTCGATCAAAGGGCCATCGTATTGATCGTAAGCCCGTCGATGGTCGCTGCTGTGATGCGTTTACCGAACGGCACTTCCCGTCGCTCGCGATATGCGTCACCCAGTGGCGACCACATCTGAATGATTAGTCGTGCGTTTACGTCGGCTACCCAGTATTCAGGGATGCCGAAGCGAGCGTACAGCACCGCTTTTTTACCAATGTCGAACGTCAGAGTTGACGACGAGACCTCGGCGAGCAGCGATACCCAGTCAAGCTTTACGGAGCGATCGCCTGCGAACTGACGCGCGACGATGACGTCAGGCCTTGGAGTATTCACCTCGGACAACGCTACGCTCCCGCCGGTCCCGACAAGAAGATCAAGCTTCTTACGCTCGATCGATCGCCTCAGCTGATATGCAAGTTCGTCCTTCACCCGCATATGCGGGATCCATTCCGGACTTATTACGATGACATCTCCATCGACCAGCTCGGTTTCATGCCCTTCGAACGTACCCGCCTCATCAAGAAGCAGGTAATCGCTCATTCGTAGCTTGTACTTGCGTACGTCCGGCCAGGCGTACGGCAGCTTATCGCTAAGCGGATGTGGGATGCCGACATGAGCGTTCATGCGCGGCTACTATCACTTCTCAGATATCGACGTATCACCGCACCCGCTTCACCCACAGCGCATTCTCCCGCCGGTCCACCTGGAAGTCCGGAACCGACTCGATCAGGTCGCTCAACCGCTTGAACCCATAATTACGCGCGTCGAAGCTGGAGCGGTTGCCGGCGAGCTGGCCCATGACGGACAGGTTGGCGAAGCCCTTGGCGTCCTTCTTTACCGAGTCGTACGCGTCGATGAGGAGCTTCAGGAGCGCGGGGTCGACCTTGGCACCCTTGCCGGAGCGGATCGCCGGGGGGAGGGCGTCGAAGATCGAGCTTGGCTCGGCGTCCAAGTCCGCCGGCGCGGGCGCGCGAGCGGCGGGCTGGTCGCCGGTCGGTTGGACCGGCAGCTCGGGCTCGTCGACCGTGATCGCGCCCACGTCGATGAAGCGGGTGCAGGCGGCGCGGAAGGCGGCGGGCGCGCGCGACGAGCCGAAGCCGTACACCTCCAGCCCGTCCTGACGCAGGCGGGTCGCGAGCGGCATGAAGTCGCTGTCGGACGACATGATCCCGAACGCGCTGATCCGACCGCGGAACGCCAGGTCCATCGCGTCGATCGTCATCTTCATGTCGGTGGCGTTCTTGCCCTTGGTCAGGTCGAACTGCTGCTGCGGCTCGATCGCGTAGCGCAACGACACGTCGCGCCAACCCTTCAACCCAGGCTTTGACCAGTTGCCGTAGGCGCGCCGGACGTTGACCGTGCCGAGTTCGGCGAGGACGGTCAGCACGGGGTCGATCGCCGAGGGCTGGGCGTTGTCGGCGTCGATCAACAGCGCGACATTGGCGACGGGGCGGGTGGACTCGTTCATGCACTCACCCTTGCGCGGCTCGCCCCATGACGCAACGCCGGATCGCTACTCCGCGCCGCCGGTGTGTCCGGAGCGCGCCGCGTTGTTGTCGATCTTGTCGGTCTTCTCCGGGCGCCTGCTCACTTCGGGATCGTGGACGGCGGCCTCCTCGGCCTGCGTCGCGACGTCCTTGGCGAGATGGCCGCCGCTCGACGACGATTGGCCGGGGGTGACCTCGGCGACGGCGGCGTCGATCATTTCGTGATCGTCATGCTCGCGGGCCGATGTGGTGCGGGGGTTCTCCATCATATCTTCTCCTTGCGTATGGAGTCGAACCGCCGAAGTACCCGCCATGTTCCTACCCCGTCCGCGACCCGCGCCCCAGGTACCAGCTCAGCCGCGTGTTCCCCCGGCTTCTCGCCCGGGCCGGGTTGAGCAGGTCGTACGCCACCGCGTTCTCCAGCACGCGCTGGACGTAGCCGCGCGTTTCGGTGAACGGGATCGCCTCGACCCAATCGACCGCGTCGACGGCGCCGGCACGCGGATCGCCGTTCAGGCGCAGCCACTTGTTCACGTTGCCCGGTCCGGCGTTGTAGGCTGCGATCGCGAGCGGGTAGCTGCCGTAATTGGCGTACATCCGGTCGAAATAACTCGATCCCAGCATGATCGACAGGTTCGGGTCGGCGGTCAGGCTGTCGAGCCCGGCGAAGGTCACGCCGATCTTGCCTGCCTGTTCGCGCGCGGTGCCCGGCATCAGCTGCATCAGCCCGCGCGCGCCCGCCGAGCTCATCGCGGTGCGGTCGAACTGCGATTCCTGGCGCGTGATGGCGTGGATGATGACCCAGTTCCGCTCGTAGCCGCCCGGCACCGGCACCGTCGGGAAGCCCGCGGCGGAGTGAGCGGTCAGCCCGTTCTGCGCGGCGGTGCGGCTGGCCATCACCGCCAGATCGGGCCGCGACAGCGCGCGTGACAGCTCGACCGCGAGCAGCTGGTCGCTCTCGGTCTCCACCCCTTCCGCTATCCGGCGGACAAAGGCGGTCTGGTCCTGCCGCGCGCCGATCTGCCCCAGGAAGCGCACCGCGCGCACCAGGTCGCGCGCGTCCCAAGCCGCGCGCGCGGTGGGCGCGACCGCCGTGGCAAGCGGCGCGGCAGGGGGCAGGAGCGCGCGGCCGAGCCGCTCGGTCGCGAGCTGGCCATGATACTGGTCGCGGAACGCCGCCGTGCGCTCGAACAAAGCGGTCGCTTCGGCCGTGCGCCCTCCCTGCGCGGCCGCGCGTGCGGCCCAGTAGAACCCCTTGGCGCGCGTCTGCGGCGACTTCACGCCCAGGCCATAGCGGTCGAACATGACTGACGCGTCCGCCGGGCGACCGATCTTCATCGCCGACTGTCCTGCCAGCCAAGCAAGGCTCGTATAGTCGTCGCGCTCGCCATATGGCTTGGCCGAGACGTCGGTGCCGGGCGGGTAGGCGTCATCGACCTGCCGCGCGATGTCGTAGGCGAGCTGGTGCTGCCCATCCGCCGACGCGGCGCGGGCGGAGGTCAGCAGCATTTCGTACCACCGCTCGACGTTCCCGGGCCGCTGGACGATCTGGCGCGGGCGGGCGAGCCAGCTTCGCGCGCTCGGCCCCGCGCCGTTGTTCCGAAGCCAAGTCGCGCGGTCGGCGATGAAGCCCGCGTCGCTCCGGAACCGCTCGGCGTCGATCGTCCCCGCCGTGACCGCGCTGGAGCGAAGCGCCAGCCGCGCCTCCAGCACCGGGCGCATCGCGGGCGAGGTCAGCGGCATCGCGCGTGCGGCCGCGCTCGTGCCTCCGGCCCAGAGCAGCGCGTCGACATGCGCGTCGTGATCCGCAGGCGTCAGCGCGAAACCGAAGGTGGACAGCAACGTGTTCTCGTCGGCCGCCGACATCCCGCCTACTCGCCACGCCCGCCGCGCTTCCTCGCGCGCCCGAGCCTGATCGCCCGTCGCGGCGAGCGCGCGGGCATGGGCGACCATGCCGTTCGTCGACTGCGGCGGGAACCGGCGGAAGAAGGTGATCGCGCTGATCGGTGAGGCGACGCCCGCCTGACGCTCGGCCGCGCGCCGGTTCGCCGTCTCGTTCGGCCAGCCGGGATGCGCGAGCAGGAAACGCGCGTAGCTGTCGAAGGGCAGCGCGTCCGTCTGCCCGATCGCGCGCCATTCGGCGATCGCCGAGGCGATCGCGCCGTCGCTGGTCGGCTGGGGAGCGTACGGGGCGGGGGACTGCACCCGCGAGAAGTCGATGGACGGCGCGCCCGTGACCTGAGTGAGGACCGAGATCAGTGCGCCGGAACGGAGAAGGGTGCCAAGCATATGGACAGACTAGTCGAATCGCCCTTACCTGTCGTGAATGAAATCGCCCGGCGCGGGTGATCGGGAGACGAAATTAATTATGTTCTCCGGATCGATCCCGGCGCTCGTCACACCCTTCCGGACGGATGGGGCATTCGACGAGACGGCCTACCGCGACCTGATCGAGTGGCAGGTCGCCGAGGGCTCGTCGGCGCTGGTCGCCTGCGGGACGACTGGCGAGGCCGCGACGCTCGACCTGCGCGAGCATTTCCATGTCGTGGCGACGTGCGTCGATCAGGCGCGGGGCCGCGTGCCCGTGATCGCGGGCGCCGGCTCGAACGATACGCGCGTCGCCGCCGCCAACATCGCGGCCGCCCGCGACGCCGGGGCCGACGCGGCGCTGATGGTCCCGCCCTATTACAACCGCCCGAGCCAGGAAGGCATCTTTCGGCATTTCGAGACGCTCGCGCACGGCGCTTCGCTGCCGATCGTCCTCTACAACGTGCCGAGCCGCACGGTCACCGACATCCAGCCCGCGACGCTCGCCCGCATCGTCCGGGCGCACCCGACGGTCTTCGTCGCCGTCAAGGACGCGAGCGGCGTCCTGACCCGCGTGTCCGACCACCGCGCGAGCGTCGGTGCGGATTTCTGTCAATTGTCGGGCAACGACGACCTCGCGCTGGCCTTCAACGCGATAGGCGGCACCGGCTGCATCTCCGTCTCCGCGAACGTCGCCCCGCGCCTGTGCGCCGACTTCCAGGCCGCCTGCCGGGCCGGCGATTACGGGAAGGCGGTTGGACATCAGGATCAGCTGTTTCCGCTCCACACCGCGCTGTTTACCGACGCCTCCCCCGGCCCGGTCAAATACGCGCTCACCCGGGTCCGCCCCGGCTTCCCAGAAACGCTCCGCCCACCCATGACCTGGCCGAGCGACGCGTCCCGCGCTGCGGTCGATGCGGCGCTGGCGCATGCCGGGCTGGCCTAGCGATCGCCACGGGCTTGACTCAAAGCTCCGCCAACTCGCAAATCTTGGTGGTAGGAGAAGTGCTCCGTGCTGTTGCTTGCCATGTTCGCCCTACAATTCGGCCCACCCGTTGCGCCGATTCCCACGTCGCCCAAGCTCTCCGCTAAGCGCGAGTGCCGGGCCGATCGGACCGGCGACGAGGTGGTCGTATGCGGTCGGTCGAACGACGAGTTCCGCCTGAAGCCGCTACCTGACCGCTATGAGCCACGCCCCTCCCGCGCCGAATTTGACCTGGGCGGCGCCAAGCTGACGCCCGAGGTCGAGCAGGGTAGCGTAGGCGGCATCCCGACTAATCGCATCATGCTCCGTCTAAAGATCCCGCTATAGCTGACACTCGCGCCGCCCCGCCTCACCACGCTTCCCCTCCCGCGGGCGGGCGCTTACATGGCCGGCATGACGCGACCCAAGCCCGCAGCCTTCGACAAGCGCAAGGTCGTCGCCGAGAACCGGCGCGCGCGGTTCGAATATTCGATCGAGCAGACCTTCGAGGCCGGGATCGCGCTGACGGGCACCGAGGTGAAGTCGCTCCGTTTCGGCGAGGGATCGATCGCCGAGTCCTATGCCGAGGTGAAGGGCGCGGAGGTGTGGCTCGTAAATTCGAACGTGCCCGAATTCAGCCACGGCAACCGCTTCAACCACGAGCCTAAACGCCCGCGCAAGCTCCTGCTCCACGAGCGCGAGATCAAGAAGCTGCATGGCGGCGTCGCGCGCGACGGCATGACGCTCGTGCCGTTATCGGTCTATTTCAACGGCCAGGGTCGCGCCAAGGTCGAGCTCGCGCTCGCCAAGGGCAGGAAGGACCACGACAAGCGCGAGCACATCAAGGAGCGCGAGTGGAAGCGCGACGCGGCGCGCATCATGCGCGACCGCGGATGACGGCGAGCGCCGGGCCGGGGATGGTCAAGCGCGCGGTCGCCTGGGGCCACCGTAACATGCCCACCCGCGAGAGCTTCGAGCGCAGCCGCCTGCTCCGCCCCGTCGCCCATCGCGTGCTTCATCCGGCGCTATGGCGCGCGACCAGGCGCTCGGTGCCGCGGGGCGTCGCGCTCGGCATGGTGACGGGCATCCTGTTCCCCGTCGCGCAGATCGCCTTTTCCGCGTTGCTCGCGCTGCCGCTTCGCGCCAACATTCCGGCGGCAGCGCTGACGACCTTCATCACCAACCCGTTCACGACGCCGTTCATCTGGGTGGCAGCTTATTTCATCGGCGAGTGGGTGCTGCGCGTCGACGCCCATGTCCCCGGCGACCTGGCGGCGGGAGCGGCGCAGCAGATCGGGGAGCAGGTCGGCTGGATCCCCTGGCTGCTCGACAAGGGCGCGGTCGCGGCGCTCGGCATCCTGATCCTGACCGCGGTGCTGGCCGCGCTCGGCTATGCGCTGTCGGCGCTCGGTTGGCGGCTGTGGATCGCGCGCAAATGGCACAACCGGCGGGTCGCCGCCGACGAGGCGAAGCGGGATGGGGCAAACCGGGATGGGGCGAAGCGGATCGTCGGCGGGGCGATTGACGAGCCGCTTTAGTCGGGTACAACACGTCGCATCCTCCCAACGTACAAGGATGCCCGATGCGGAAGTCGTTTCTCGTCACCTCGTTGCTCGCCACCGCCACGCTCGCGGGCGTCGGCTTCGCTCAATCGAGCGCGCCCGCGCCGACCGCGGACCGTCCCGCCGCCTCGCAGGCGGCGCCGGCGCCCGGCAAGCCGCAGCTCGGCCCCTTCGGCGTCGACCTGACCGCGATGGACCGCACCGTCGCGCCCGGCGACGACTTCTACAAATACGTCAATGGCCAGTGGATGGCGCGTACCGAGATCCCAGCCGACCGGGCGAGCTGGGGCGGGTTCGGCATCCTTCGCGACCTCTCCGACCAGCGCACCCGCGCACTGATCGAGGACGTCGCGCGCCAGCCCAACGCGCCCGGCTCCGTCGGCGAAAAGGTCGGCGTCGCCTATGCCTCATTCATGGACGAGGCCGCGATCGAGGCGAAGGGCGTCGCGCCGCTCAAGCCCTACCTCGCCAAGATCGACACCATCGCCACCCCCGCCGACCTCGCCACCGCCTTTGCCACCGCGACCCGGCGCGGCATCGACGTGCCGATCGGCGCGGGGGTGCAGCAGGACCTGAAGGACAACACCGTCTATACGGTCTATTCGGGGCAGGGCGGCCTCGGCCTCCCCGACCGCGATTATTACCTCGCCGACACGCCCAAGTTCGTCGAGGTGCGCACCAAATACGTGCCGCACATCGCCGCCATGTTGCGCCTCGCCGGCCGTCCCGATCCCGAGGGTTCCGCCCGTCGCATCTACGACCTCGAAAGGCAGATCGCGCAGGTTCACTGGACCCAGGTCGAGAACCGTCAGATCGACAAGATCTACAACCCGGTGCCGACCGCCGAGTTGGCCAAGCGCATGCCTGGCTTCGACTGGGCGACGATGCTTTCCGCCTCGCGCATTCCGGCGCTGCCGCAGGTCATCGTCGCGCAACCCTCGGCGATGACGGGGATCGCCAGGATCATCGGCGCGACCCCGCTATCGACCTGGAAGGAATATCTCGCCTATCACACGATCGAGAACGCCGCGCCGATGCTGCCGCGCGCGTTCGTGAACGAGAACTTCGCCTTCTACGGCACCACCCTGTCGGGCACCCCGCAGCTGCGCGACCGGTGGAAGCGCGGCGTGTCGGTCGTGAACGGCTCGCTTGGAGAGGCGGTGGGCGAACTCTACGTCCAGCGTTACTTCACGCCCGACGCCAAGGCGAAGGCGGACGCGCTGGTGAGGAACCTCGTCCGCGCGATGGACGCGCGCCTGTCCAAGCTGGAATGGATGGCACCGGAAACCCGCGTCAAGGCGCGCGCCAAGCTCGCCGCCTTCACGCCCAAGATCGGCTATCCGGAGAAGTTCCGCGACTATACCGCGCTCCGGGTCGTGCGGGGCGACGTGCTGGGCAATGCCGATCGCGCGGCGAACTTCGAGTATGACCGCCAGCTCGCGAAGGTCGGCAAGCCCGTGGATCGGTCCGAGTGGTTCATGACGCCGCAGACGGTCAACGCCTACGCCAACCCGCTCCTGAACGAGATCGTGTTCCCGGCCGCGATCCTCCAGCCGCCCTTCTTCGATCCGAACGCCGACCCCGCGGTCAACTACGGCGGCATCGGCGCGGTGATCGGTCACGAGATCACGCACCATTTCGACGACCAGGGCCGCAAGTTCGATCCCCAGGGCAACGTCGCCGAATGGTGGACGCCGCAGGACGTGGCCCGCTTCAAGACCTATACCGACCGCGTCGTCGCGCAATACGCCGCCTACGAGCCGATCCCGGGCGGAAAGGTCAACGGCGAGCTGACGCTGGGCGAGAACATCGCCGACCTGGCGGGCGCGACGATCGCCTACGACGCGTACAAGTTGTCGCTTAACGGCCGCCCCGCGCCCGTGATCGACGGCTTCACCGGCGACCAGCGCTTCTTCCTCGGCTTCGGCCAGGTCTGGCAGACGAAGGCGCGCGAGGCGGCCATCCGTCAACAGCTCACCACCGACCCGCACACGCCTGGCGCATACCGCGCCTACGCCGTGCGGAACCTCGACGCCTGGTACGACGCGTTCAAGGTCAAGCCGGGACAGGCGTACTATCTGACGCCCGGCCAGCGCATCAAGGTCTGGTGATCTCCCGGCCCCTCCCCGGGTCCCGCCCCGGGGAGGATTCGATTGCGCGTTCCGGCGGGTCATGGTGAACAGCACGCCATGGTTTCCGCCCCCACCATCGTCGGCCAGATCCGCAATGCGGCCATCACCGCCGGGGTCGCGGCCGTCCTCGCCGCCGCGTTGGTCCTGTTCCTCGCCGAAAGCCTGATCGCCGCCGCCGGTTTCCTCGCCACGGGCTTGGTCGCGGGCGGGGCCGTGATAGCCTGGCGTCTCCTCGCGCGGCGGCGTTGCGACGTCGACGCGCGCGACACCGACTGGTCCCTCGTGCGCGGTATCGCTCAGGCCAGCGACGACGCGGTCGCGGTCACCGACCACGACGGTCGCCTCGTCTGCGCCAACGACGCGTTCGAGGCCATGTTCGGCGGCCTGCCCGTGCCGCCCGGCCTGCCGCTCGACGACGCCGGGGTGAATGCGCTCGGGGCGGCGGGTCGTGCGGCCTGGCGCGACGGTCGGGGCGCGGCCGAGCGGTTGCGCGCCGGACCGGCGCTGCTCGCCGCCGTCGTGGCGCGCGCGGGCGAGGAGGGCGACATGCTCGTCTGGCGCTTCCGCGCGGACCGGGAGTACGACCTCGGCCGCACCGTCGCCGAGCTGCTGACCGGCGAGACGGGTGCGCGGCTCGGCCATGCCGGCATCATGGCCGCGCTGATCGCACCCGACGGCCGCGTCCGCGCCGCCAATCCCGTGCTCGCCAAGCGGGCCACCGGCCGCGCCGAGGGCGCGATCGAAGGCCGCGACTTCGCCCGCCACCTCATCACCGACAGCCGCGGCCTCGTCCGCTTCGAGCGCGAGGGGCTGGAGGGTCACCCCCTTCGGATCGTCCAGGTCCCGTTCCTCGACGGCGAGGACGCGCCCGTGCTGGTCGCGCTGCTCGACGATGAGGAGGACGCGCCCGCCATCGGCGCGAGCGCCTCGGCGCACGTCCGCAGCCTCGTCTCGCTCATGCCCTTCGGCATGGCGCTGGTCGATCGCGACGGCCGCTTCCTCCAGATGAACGACGCCTTCATCCGCGCCGCCGGGGTCAGGCCGGACGCGCCGCCACTCTATCCGGGCGATCTCGTCGTGCGCGAGGACAAGGGCGCGGTCGCCGATGCGATCCGGCGTTTCGCGGGCGGCGCGACCCACTCCAGCGACATGGCGATCCGGCTCGCGCATCAGCCCGACGAGCCCGTCGCGCTCACCATCGCCGGCGCGCGCGGGCTGGGCGACGCGGCCGTCCTACTGTCGCTCAAGGACAATTCGGAGGAGAGCCGCCTCAAGCGCGAGGTCGAGCAGGCGACCAAGATGCGTGCGGTCGGCCAGCTCGCGGGCGGCGTCGCGCACGACTTCAACAACATCATCACCGGCATCCTCGGCTATTGCGATCTGATGATGATGCGCCACTCGCCCGGCGACAGCGATTACGACGACATCCAGCAGATCCGCGCGAACTCCAACCGCGCCGCCGCGCTCACGCGCCAACTGCTCGCCTTCTCGCGCCAGCAGACGCTTCGCCCCCAGATCCTGCAACTACCCGATGTCGTGTCGGAGGTTTCCAATCTCCTGAACCGCTTGATGGGCGAACTCGTCACGCTGGATGTGCATCACGGCCGCGATCTGGGTCCCGTGCGCGCCGATCCCGGCCAGCTCGAACAGGTGATCGTCAACCTCGCGGTCAACGCGCGCGACGCCATTCTCGTCAGGAACCCGCGCGGCGGCGGCACGCTGACCGTCACCACCCGCGCTGTACCCGCCGTCGAAGTCCGCCGCCTGGCGCACGACGTCCTCCCGGTCGCCGACTACACCGCCCTGGAGGTCAAGGACAACGGCACCGGCATCCCCGCCGCCGACCTGCCCAAGATCTTCGAGCCGTTCTTTTCCACCAAGGAGCTCGGCAAGGGCACGGGCCTGGGCCTCTCCACCGTTTACGGCATCGTCAAACAGTCGGGCGGCTACATCTTCGCCGAGTCGGAGCCCGGCCACGGCGCGACCTTCTCGGTGTTCCTGCCCGTCCACGCATCGGGTGGGCCGGTCAGGGCCAACGCGGCCAAGTCCACCGCCAAGGCGACCGACCTGTGGGGGTCGGGCGTCGTCCTGCTCGTCGAGGACGAGGACATGGTCCGCGCCGTCGCCGAACGCGCGCTCACCCGTCAGGGCTACACCGTCCTGACCGCGGAGAATGGAGAGGTCGCGCTCGACCTGCTGGAGCGTAATGGACGACCCGATCTCCTGATCTCCGACGTGGTGATGCCCACGATGGACGGCCCGACCATGGTCCGCCTCGTCCGCGAGCGGTATCCCGACCTGCCGATCGTCTTCATGTCGGGCTATGCCGAGGAACAGCTCAGGAATTCCATCGACCTCGACAACATCGCTTTCCTACCCAAACCCTTCTCCGTCCAACAGCTGGCCGAAG
Organism: uncultured Sphingomonas sp.; assembly: GCF_964237155.1. GTDB lineage: Bacteria > Pseudomonadota > Alphaproteobacteria > Sphingomonadales > Sphingomonadaceae > Sphingomonas. The sequence goes on from NZ_CAXSHH010000001.1 coordinate 22,978, forward strand.
TCGCGCGCGACGCGATAAGCGCGCGATGAAGAGAAGAACGATCGACCGGGCGCTCCGAACCGCACCTATTTGCCACGCGCGCAAACCTGGCTATGCAGTTGGCCGATGACCTCTTCAAAGCGCATCCTCATCGTCGAGGACGAACCCCTGATCGCCATGATGTTGGAGGACTTTCTCGAGCTTCTCGATCACAAGGTCGCGGGCACCGCCGATTCCGTCGCGGCGGCGCTGTCGTTGATCGACGACGCGGACGCGGCGATACTCGATGTTAACCTGCGCGGCGGCGAGAAGAGCGGCCCCATCGCCGAGGCGCTTGCGTCGCGCGGCCTGCCGTTCGTGTTCGCGACCGGCGGCTCGGAGGATGGGGTGGCCGAACAGTTCCGCGATCGCCCGCGCCTCATGAAGCCGTTCACGATGGACGGCGTGCAAAGGGCTCTCGACGCGCTCTGACCTGATCGTCCCCCCTTCATGTATGGAGGTCGTCAGGGACTAGCTATCACCCGTCCCCTCCCGCATATCCCCGCCATGCCGCACATATTCGACAAGTCGCGCCTACCGAGCCGCCATGTGTCGGTCGGTCCCGAGCGCGCGCCGCACCGTTCGTATTATTACGCGATGGGCCTGAGCGAGGAGGAGATCGCCCGGCCGTTCGTCGCGCTCGCCTCCGCCGGCAACGACTCCGCCCCGTGCAACACCACGCTCGACGCGCAGGCAGACGCCGCCCGCGCCGGTGTCGTCGCGGGCGGCGGCATGCCGCGTCGCTTCAACACCATCACCGTGACCGACGGCATCGCCATGGGCCATCAGGGCATGAAGTCCTCGCTCGTCAGCCGCGAGGTCATCGCCGACTCGGTCGAGCTGTCCGTGCGCGGCCACTGCTACGATGCGCTCGTCGGTTTCGCGGGATGCGACAAGTCGCTTCCGGGCATGATGATGGCGATGCTCCGCCTGAACGTGCCGAGCATCTTCGTCTATGGCGGATCGATCCTCCCCGGCCGCCATCAAGGCCGCGACGTGACGGTGGTCGACGTGTTCGAGGCGGTCGGCGGATATGCGGCAGGCATCTGTCCGCTCGCCGAGCTGACCGCGCTCGAAAAAGTTGCCTGCCCCGGCCACGGCGCGTGCGGCGGCCAGTTCACCGCCAACACCATGGCCTGCGTCGGCGAGGCGATCGGGTTGTCGTTGCCCAACAGCAATATGGTGCCCGCTCCTTACCGCGCGCGAGAGGATATCGCAGTCGCGGCGGGGGAGGGAGTCATGGCGCTGCTGGCCGCGAACATCCGCCCTCGCGACATCTGCACGCGCCAAGCCTTCGAGAACGCCGCGCGCGTGGTCGCGGCGACCGGCGGCTCGACCAACGCCGCGCTCCATCTCCCAGCCATGGCGAACGAGGCGGGAATCGTGTTCGATCTCCACGACGTCGCCGAGCTTTTCAAGACGACACCTTACCTTGCCGACCTGAAGCCCGGTGGCAGATATGTCGCCAAGGACATGTACGAGGCGGGTGGGGTCTACATGCTCATGAAGACGCTGCTCGCGGGCGGCTATCTTCACGGCGACTGCCTCACCGCGACCGGCCGCACCCTCGCCGAGAACATCGATCGCGTGACCTGGAATCCCGACCAGCGCGTCATCTATGATGTGGCCACCCCGATCTCGCCGACGGGCGGGGTCGTCGGCCTCACCGGGACGTTCGCGCCCGAGGGCGCGATCGTGAAGGTGGCCGGCCTCCACCGCCTCCAGTTCGCCGGCCCCGCCCGCGTCTTCGACTGCGAGGAGGATGCCTTCGCCGCCGTGGAACGCCGCGACATCGCCGAGGGCTCGGTCGTGGTCATCCGCTATGAGGGTCCCAAGGGCGGCCCCGGCATGCGCGAGATGCTGTCCACCACCGCCGCGCTTTACGGCTTGGGTCTGGGGGAAAAAGTCGCGCTGATCACGGACGGCCGCTTCTCCGGCGGCACGCGCGGCTTCTGCATCGGCCATGTCGGGCCGGAGGCGGCCGATGGCGGTCCGATCGCGCTCGTCGAGGACGGCGACCCCATCCGCATAGACGCGGAAGCAGGAACGATCGACCTCGACGTGCCCGCCTCCCTGCTGGCGGAGCGCCACGCCCGCTGGAGCCCGCGCGCAAACGAGTACGGCTCCGGCGCACTCTGGCGCTATGCGCGTACCGTCGGCCCCGCGCACTCGGGCGCGGTGACCCATCCCGGCGCGCGGGCGGAGACGCACGTCTATGCCGACATCTGAGCGGGAGGCCGAGGCGCGGACCGAACGTACGGCGACCGCTCCTCCGGCCGGGCGCGCACCTTGTGCATATGCGCGCGAACCGTTCGCCGCGGCATCGTGGCTGCGGACGGTGCGGAGCATGCCCGCGTGACGATCTTCGGAGCGGGAAGCGTCGAGGTCGCGGTCGGCGGAGATCGTCACCGGCTTCCCGCCACCATGCGGGCGATGTCCGGGCGGCCATGATCCCCATCGAGGGCCAACCCATCCTCACCGCCGTCCAGATGCTCGCGGCGGAAGATCGCGCCGCACCGACGATCGACGCGATGTACGCCCTGATGGAACGCGCGGGCGCGGGCGTCGCGGCGGCCGTGGCGCGATTATGTCCCGACGAGGAAACGCTGATCCTGTGCGGTCCCGGCAACAACGGCGGCGACGGCTATGTGGCGGCACGGATCCTGCGCGAGCGAGGCTGTCCCGTCCGCGTCGCCGCGGCGGGCGAGCCGCGGACCGACCTGTCGCGCCGCGCTCGGGCGTCATGGCCGGGCCCTGTCGAGGCGATCGCCGACGCACGCTCCGCGGCCGTGCTGGTGGACGCGCTATTCGGCATCGGCCTGACACGTCCGTTGGAGGCCGGACTCCTGGCCACGTTGCATCGGCTGGCGTCCGCCGCGCGCTTCAGGATCGCGGTCGACCTTCCGAGCGGCGTCGCGACCGACACCGGCGCGCTGCTGTCCGAGCCGCCCCGATTCGACCTGACGCTGGCTCTCGGGGCGTTGAAGGTCGCGCATGTGCTGCACCCGGCCGCGAGCCATATGGGTGAACGCCGCGTTCTCGACCTCGGCGTGTCGATCATGGCGAAGGGCGGCCGGCTGCACCGCACCCCTCCCGACGCGGACCGGGACCGCGAAGCTTCGGTCCTCGGTCGGCCCACGCTGCCGGAGCCGGCCGCCGGGTCTCACAAGTTCAACCGTGGCATGGTCGTCGTGATCGGCGGCGCGATGCCCGGAGCGTCCGAACTCGCCGCGCTTGCCGCGGCGCGGGTCGGCGCGGGTTACGTCCTGCTGCTAGGCGGCGTGTCCGACCTGCCGCGCGCGATCGTGCGCGGGCCTTGGCGAACCGACGCGCTGGCCGACCCGCGGATCGACGCGTTGGTCGTCGGTCCGGGACTCGGTCGCGACGACGTCGCGCGCGAGCGGTTCGACGCGGCTTGGGCGAGCGCCCACCCGCTCGTCATCGACGGCGACGGCCTCCGCCTGCTCGACCCGGACGCGCGCCGCGTCGCGCCCGTCGTCCTTACCCCCCACGACGGCGAATTCGATTATCTGTTCGGCCCCGGTGGGGGCGGCAAGATCGTCCGCGCCCGAGCGGCCGCTAGGCGTTCGGACGCGGTCGTCATGTTCAAGGGCCCGGACACGGTGATCGCCGCCCCGGACGGCCGCGCCGCGGTAAGCGCCGGGGCAAGTCATTGGCTATCGACGGCGGGAACCGGGGACGTGTTATCGGGGACTTGCGGCGCGATGCTCGCATCGGGCCTCACTCCGTTCGATGCGGCGTCCGCAGCCGTCTGGCTTCACGGCGAGGCCGCGCGCCTTCTTGGCCCGGCTTTCATCGCCGACGATCTCGCGGATGCGCTGACCCCGGCGCGCGCTTCGCCGTGAGCACGATCGTCCGGATCGCCGCGCGCGGCGAGGGCGTAACCGCCGATGGCCGCCATGCGGCCTTCGCCGCGCCCGGCGACATGCTGACGGAAGCGGGCGGGATCGTCCACGGCCCGCACCACGCCGATCCGCCTTGTCGCCACTTTCCCGAATGCGGGGGCTGCCAGCTTCAGCATTTGGACGATCACGCCTATGCCGGATTCGTCGTCGACCGCATCGCCGGCGCGCTGGCCGGGCAGGGGCTCGCCGCCCCGATCCGCCCGGCCATCCTGTCACCCCAGAACACCCGTCGTCGCGCGAGCCTCCATGCCGAGGCGCGGGGCGGTCGCGTCCTGCTCGGCTTCGCGGCGGAGAAGAGCCACGCGGTGGTCGACCTGCGCGAATGTCACATCCTCGCGCCCGAACTATTCGCGCTCGTCGCGCCTTTACGCGTGCTGCTTCAGCGCCTCTCCCTGCGCGGGCGCGGCGACGTCCACCTCACGACGGCCGATCAGGGCGCCGACATCCTCCTGACGGGAGTGCGACCCGATGGCCTTGCCGGCGCCGATGCGATCACCGCATTCTGCGAACGCCACGACATCGCGCGGCTGTCGGTCGACGATGGCTTCGGTCCCGAGACCCGCTGGGAGCCCGAACCGGTCACGGTCACGCTCGGCGGCATCCCCATACCGTTCCCGCCGCACGGCTTCCTCCAAGCCACGCGCGAAGGAGAGGCAGCCCTGGTCTTGGCCGTCGGGGACGCGATCGGCCCCGCGCGCACCGTCGCCGACCTGTTCGCCGGGCTCGGCACCTTCGCGCTCGGGCTGCCCGGCCGCGTCTACGCCGCCGAGGGCGCTCGCGATGCCGCCGCCGCGCTCAAGGCCGCCGCCGACGGCCGCCGACGGCCCGTCTTCGTCGAGCACCGCGACCTGTTCCGCCGCCCGCTCACCACCGCCGAGCTCGACCGCTTCGATGCGGTGGTGATCGACCCGCCGCGCGCGGGCGCGCGCGAACAGGCGGCGGCGCTGGCGGCGTGCAAGGCGCAGGTGATCGCCTATGTCTCCTGCAATCCCAGCAGCTTCGCGCGCGACGCGAAGGCATTGTGCGAGGGCGGTTGGCGGATCGACTGGGTCCAGCCGGTCGGCCAGTTCCGCTGGTCCACGCATGTCGAGCTCGCGGCTCGTCTCGTCCGCTAAACGGGATAGGTCGCCGCGGTGAAGTACAACCCATCCGGCGGCGCGTTCAGCCCGAGCCGCCCCCGATCGCGCGCCTCGAGCGCCGCGCGGAGCCGGTCCACCGACCATCGACCCATCCCGACCAGCGCCAGGCACCCTACCATCGACCGCACCTGATGATGCAGGAACGACCGCGCCCCCGCGCGCACCACGACCCGTTCGCGCTCGCGCATGACGTCCAACCGGTCGAGCGTCCGGACCGGGCTGTCCGCCTGGCAATGCGCGGACCGGAAGGTCGTGAAGTCGTGACGTCCCACCAGCGTCGCCGCGCCCATCGCCATCGCGCGTTCGTCGAGCGGCTGCGGGATGCGCCAGGCCAGCCCCCGCTCGATGGTCAGCGGCGCGCGTCGATTGCTGATCCGGTATTCGTACGCCCGTCCGACGCACGAGAACCGCGCGTGCCAGTCGTCGCCGACGATTTCGCACCCGAGCACCGCGACCGGATGCGGCCGTACCCGCGCATTCAGCGCCGCCATCAGCCGAAACGGCGCGATGTCGCGCTGCAGCTCGACATGCGCGCGCATGGCGAGCCCGTGAACCCCGGCGTCGGTGCGCCCGGCCGCGTGGAGCGTGACGAATTCGCCCGTGACCGCATGGGCGGCTTCCTCCAGCACGCCCTGAACGCTCGCGCCATGCCTTTGCCGTTGCCAGCCGACGAACGGTCGACCGTCATACTCGATCAACAGCGCGAAGCGCGTCACACCCGCATGCCGGGCGGGATCGGAAAGCCGCGCAGCAGGTCGGCCGCGCTCGTCACCCCTCGCCCGGCGCGTTGGACGAGCGTCGGCCGGATCGCTCCATCCTCACACGCGATGGTAAGAAGGTCGTCCAATGCCATACCGAACGGCGCGTTTCTATCATCCAAGCAAGCTGGAGGCGGGCGAAGCTCTACGCCGGGGTCGCTCGCCGGAAAGGCACCTCCGCTCGCGACGCGATCCCGGCCTTCGCCCGGATGATGGACGGTGGCCTCGAGCACCTTGACCCGCTCGCCCGCGACCTCGAACCACGCGCCCGGCGTCGGTGCGAACGCGCGCACCTGCCGCTCGACCTCCGCCGCGCTCCGCCCCCAATCGATCCGCGCCTCCGGCTTGTCGATCTTGGATGCGTAGGTGACGCCCTCATCCGGTTGAACGACCGCCGGAAACCGGTCGAAATCGCCGAGCACGTCCACCATCAGTCGCGCCCCCATCGCGCTCAACTCCGCCGTCAGCTCGCCCGCGTCCTTTCTGGCGATCGGCGTGCGTTCCTCCAGTCGCACCGGCCCGGTATCCAGCCCCGCTTCCATCTGCATGATGCAGACCCCTGTCTCCGCGTCGCCCGCCAGGATCGCACGTTGGATCGGAGCCGCCCCCCGCCAGCGCGGGAGCAGGGAGGCATGGACGTTCAAGCACCCCAGCGGGCAGGCATCCAGGACCGTCCGTGGCAGGATCAGGCCGTAGGCCGCGACCACCCCGATGTCCGCCCTGAGCGCCGCGAACTCGGCCTGCGCTTCGCTCGTCCGCAGCGAGACCGGCGACCGCACCGCGATCCCGAGCGCCTCCGCCCGCGCCTGGATGGGGGAGGGGACGATCGTGCGTCCCCGCCGTCCGCCTGGCCGCGGCGGCTGCGTGTAGCAGGCGACGATGTCGTGCCCCGCGGCGACCACCGCATCCAGCACCGGCACCGCGAAATCGGGTGTTCCCATGAAGACGATCCGCATCGCCGCAGGCCCTTCCACGCTGGCGCGTCCGCTGCCAAGTCCCTATCTATTCCCGATGGCGTCCCCCGAGATCGAGGCGTTGACCAACGCGCTGGCGCGGCTGCCCGGCCTTGGCCCACGCTCGGCCAGGCGCGCGGTGTTGCACCTCCTCAAGAAGCGCGAGAATGCGCTCGGCCCGCTTCTCACCGCGCTTGCGGCGGTCGAGGAACGGCTCGCGACCTGTCGGACCTGCGGTAACGTCGATACCGCCGATCCTTGCGCCGTTTGCGCCGATCCCCGCCGCGACGCCCGCGCGCTTTGCGTGGTGGAGGAGGTCGCCGACTTGTGGGCCCTCGAACGCTCGCGTCTGTTTCCGGGCCGTTTCCATGTACTTGGCGGCCGACTCTCGGCGCTTGAGGGAATACGGCCCGAGGATCTCGCCATCGACGCGCTGATCCGCCGCGTCGAGGCGGGCGGCATCGACGAGGTCGTGCTCGCCATGAACGCGACGCTCGAGGGGCAGACGACCGCCCACTATCTAGCCGAGCGCATCGAGCGTTTCCCCGTCCGCGTCACCCAGCTCGCCCACGGCCTGCCGGTCGGCGGCGAGCTAGACTATCTCGACGAGGGTACGCTCGCCCAGGCGCTCCGCGCACGGCGGCCAATGACCTAACGGCGACCCTCTCGCGCTTTCGCGGGAGAGGGTTCATTGGCTTGACCTCTCCATGCCCCCGACCTAGCCCGCCCGCCATGGCCGTCCTTCCCATCGTCGAGATTCCCGACCCGCGTCTCCGCCTTGTCTCCAAGCCTGTCGAGACCGTCGATGACGGCACCCGCGCGCTCGTCGCCGACATGACCGACACGATGTACGACGCCAAGGGCATCGGCCTCGCCGCGATCCAGGTGGGCGTCGAGTCGCGCGTCCTCGTCATCGACCTGCAGGAGCAGGAGGGCGAGGACGGCCGCCCGATCCGCGACCCGCACGCCTACATCAACCCCGAACTGCTCGAAGTCTCCGAAGAACTCGCCAGCTACAATGAAGGCTGCCTGTCGATCCCCGAGCAATATGCCGATGTCGAACGCCCCGCCCGCGCGCGCGTCCGCTGGCTCGATGAACGCGGCGATGCGCATGACGAATGGCTCGAAGGCCTGCTCGCCACCTGCATGCAGCACGAGATCGATCATCTGAACGGCGTGTTGTTCGTCGACCACATTTCCCGCCTGAAGCGCGACATGGTGCTCAAGAAGCTCGCCAAGCTGCGCCGCGCCACCTGACCAATTCCTGCGCTTCCCGGAAAGGGAGGGGCTTGGGGTGGGTGGCCGACCCGCGGATCGTTGCGGCGAACTTTCCCACTGTCCTACAAAGATCGTTCCGGCTACGTTCCTCGGCCATGACGCCGCATGTTCCTGTCCCGCGATACCGCTCACCCGTTCGCCGGTCGGATCAGGAATCCTGTCCACGCCTATACTTCCCTAAACTTGTTCAGGTTGGACCCCGATGCTCGAGCTGATCGTCGTCGCGCTTCTCGCGCTCGTGCTGGGCTTGGTGCTCGGCTGGTTCCTGGCGGAGCGCCGCTCGGCCGGGGTGGCCGCCGACCTTGCCGTCGCGCAAGGCCGCGCGGCCGATCTCGACATCGTCCGCCAAGCCCGCGACGCGGTCGAGCGCGAGCGCAACGACGCGCTCCGCGACCTTGCCGCGATCCGCGCGCGGCTCGACGAGCGCGACGCCGAGGCGCAGCTGCTCCGAGCCGCGCACGAGGTGTCTAGGCGTGAACTTAGTGAACTTTCGCGCGAATTCGCGGACGCCAACGCTCGCGCCGCCGACGTGAACGCCCGCGCGCAGGAGCGCGAGCAGGCGCATGCCGACGCCCTCATCCAGGCGCGCGACCAGATCTCGTCCCATTTCGGTGACGCCGCCGCGAAGGCGCTGGAGACTGCGCAACGCCAGTTCCTCGAACGCGCCGATGCCCGCTTCCGCCAATCGGAGGAAGCGTCCGGTCAGAAGCTCAGCCAGTTGCTGCAGCCTGTCAGCGAGCGCCTGCAACGCTATGAAGAAGGTGTTGCACGAGTCGAGCAGGAGCGTCGTACCGCGTTCGGCGAACTCGATGGCCAGATCAAAGCCATGCGCGATGGACAGGAACGTGTCTCGACGGAGGCCGCGCGCTTGGTGAACGCGCTGCGTAACGCGCCGAAAGCCCGTGGCCGCTGGGGCGAGCAGCAGCTTCGCAACGTTCTTGAGACTTGCGGCCTCGCTGAACATACGGATTTTATGATGGAAGTCAGCGTCACAGACGGTGAAGGCGGTCGTCTTCGCCCGGATGCTATTGTTCGCGTACCTGGTGGCAAGTCGCTAATCATCGACGCGAAAGTATCTTTAAACAGTTATCAAGACGCAATTAACGCGATCGATGAAGCTGAGCGTAAGCGTGCTCATGAGGCCCATGCTTTGTCGATGCGCACTCACGTCAACGGTTTGTCAGGCAAGAACTACTGGTCACAATTTGAGGATACACCCGAATACGTCGTCATGTTTGTGCCGGGCGAACATTTCCTTACCGCCGCGCTGGAGCACGACCCGACGCTGTGGGACTTTGCCTTCGACAAGCGCGTCCTACTTGCAACGCCGACAAACCTGATTGCGATTGCGCGCACGGTAGATGCTGTATGGAAACAGGAAAAGCTTGCGACTGAGGCTCGGGAAATTGGCGCGCTCGGCAAGGAGATATACTCTCGAATTCAAGTCCTTGCTGGTCATGTAGTTAAGATGGGCCGGAGTCTCGACGATACGACTGAAAACTTCAACAAGTTTATTGGCAGCTTGGATCGCAATGTTCTCACTACTGCTAAGAAGCTTGAAGCATACAAGATGGACGGTGGCGGCAAGCTGATCGAAATGCCTGCTGCTATAGATCGTAGCGCCAGCAGTTCGACCAAGCTGATCGCGGCGGATGAAGCAGCGGAGTAACGGGTCACTAACGCCGTTGAGCAAGCACCTCATACGCCATCACGGCCGTCGCGACCGCCGCGTTCAGGCTGTCCGCGCGCCCGAGCATCGGGATCTTGACCAGCAGGTCGCAGGCGTCGGCATAGTCGTCCGGCATTCCCTGCGCCTCGTTGCCGGTCAGCAGGAACGCCGGCGCGTCGTATCGCGCCGCCCGGTAGTCTTGGCGGGCGTCGAGGCTGAGCCCAACCAGCTGCCCCGGCCCTCGCCGAAGCCAGCCTATGAACGCGTCCCATTCGCACCGGACCACCGGGACGGTGAACAACGCCCCCATGCTCGCCCTGACCGCCTCGACCGAGAACGGGTCCACGCACTCGCCGATCAGGATCAACCCGCCCGCCCCGACCGCGTCGCCGGTCCGGAGCATCGTACCCAGATTGCCCGGATCGCGCAGACGCTCGGCGACCAGCCAGATGTCCGCCGCACCCCGGTCGAGCTCGTCCAGCGCCGGCCCGAACTCGTCGAACACCCCCATCACCGCGCCCGGATTGTCCTTGCCCGACAGCTTGGCCAGGATGTCGGGCGTCGTCTCGATCGCTTCGCCGTCCGCGCCTTCGACCGCGTCGATCAGCCGCACGACCAGCGGGTGAGCCCCCGTCGCCCCTGCGAAGAACAGCAGGCGCGGCACCCGCCCGCTCTCGCGCGCCTCCGTCAGGATGCGCAGGCCCTCCGCCAGGAACTGCCCCGACTCGCGCCGACGTCGCTTCTCCCGCAGGTCGCGCGCGTGCCTGACGAGTGGATTGGAATAGGCGGTGACGAGACGCGGCATCGGCGGGCCCTAGACGACTTGGGGGGAGGTCAGTCCTCCCCGAACTTGGCCTCGACCAGGTCGCACAACGCCGCCACCGCCTGTTCGGCGCCATCACCCTCCGCGCGAATGGTGATCTCGTCGCCCATCGCCGCCCCGAGCATCATCAGCCCCATGATCGACGTGCCCGTCACTTCCGACCCGTCCTTGCCGACATGCACCTCGGTCGGCTGACCGGTGGCGAGGGTCACGAACTTGGCGCTGGCGCGGGCGTGGAGCCCGCGGCGGTTGACGACCCGGACCGTGCGGCTGACCGCGCTCATGCCGCCGCCTCGCCCAGCACCTCGGACGCGACCGAGATGTACTTGCGACCCGCCTCGCGCGCCGCCGCCACCGCGTCCACCACCTTCATCGCGCGCCTGGCGGAACCGAGCCGGATCAGCATGGGGAGGTTCATTCCCGCGATCACCTCGACCCGTCCCCGCTCCATTAGCGATATGGCCAGGTTGGACGGCGTGCCCCCGAATAGGTCGGTCAGCACGATCACGCCCGCCCCGGCATCGACGCGCCCGATCGCGCCGGCGATGTCCTCGCGGCGCGCCTCCATGTCGTCCTCCGGCCCGATGGCGATCGTCGCCACCTGCGCTTGCGGCCCCACCACATGCTCCATCGCGGTCACGAATTCATCCGCGAGCCGACCATGCGTGACCAGAACCAGGCCGATCATCTGCGTAACTGTATCCAAATCATGGGGTGACGGACTGGGATCGTTCCAGCGAGTCCTGCGACGCCGCCTTCAAATCCCGGTGTGATAGGGTGGGCGAAAAGCCCGCCGCGCGCAACCGCCTCGCGATCCGGTCGGCGACGTGGACCGACCGGTGTCTCCCTCCGGTACACCCGATCGCGATCGTCAGATACGCCTTGCCCTCCGCCTGGTAGCGCGGAAGCAGGACCAGCAGCAGCGCCTCGATCCGGCTCACCGCCTCCTCGTATGTCGGATCGCCCATGACATAGGCGGCGATCGCCGGATCGAGCCCCGTGCCCGGCCGCAGGTCGGGCACCCAGTGCGGATTGCGTAGGAAACGCATGTCGAACACCAGGTCCGCGTTACGCGGCAACCCCCGCGAGAAGCCGAAGGACAAGACCGACAATGTCGGCCCGTTCGCGTCCGCCAGCCCGAAGCTCACCCGAACGTCCTGTTGCAGCTCATTCGCCTTCAGGCCGGTGGTGTCGATCAGCCGGTTCGCCCACCCCTTCAGCGACTGGAGCAAGTCGCGTTCGTGCGCGATCCCGTCCGCGGCCGGGCGGTCGAGCGCCAACGGATGCCGCCTGCGCGTCTCCGAATAGCGCCGCTCCAGCTCGGGCGTGTCGCAATCCAGGAACAGCGTGCCCACATCATGCTCACCGCCGTCGTTCAGTTCGGTCACGAGGTCGATCAGCCGGCCGGTGTCGAAACCGCGCGTGTGCGCGCCCAGGCTGACCGCGACCGAGCGCGAGGCGTTGCCGGAACGGGGCGCGTCGAGCAGGCCGCGCACCATATTGAGCGGCAGGTTGTCGACCACCTCCCAACCCAGATCCTCCAGCGTGCGCAGCACGGTCAGCTTGCCCGCGCCCGACATGCCGGTGACGAGCAACATGCGCGCGCGCTCGGTCATGCGACCGCCATGTCGGGCCACGCGAGCGCCAGCTCTACCTTGATCGGCGCGGAGGCGGGTCGCGGGTCGAGGAGAAGCTCGGGCAACGCCACCCCGCCTATCGCGCGCGTGCGCGGGGTCGGCAGCCGCTCCGGCTTGATGCCCAGTTCGATGCAAAGCGCGAGCGGGACGTCCACCTCATGCGGCAGTCGCAAAATGCCGACGCCGCGCACCTCCAACCGCCCGGCAATCGCGTCGGCCACGCCGCCGACCGGTCTGCCGCCCTCGATCCGAATTCGAGTCCGATCGTCCGCGACCAGCACCGCCCCGCGGTCGATCAGTCGCAGCGCAAGGTCAGATTTGCCCGATCCGGAGGGACCCGAGATCACCACGCCGCGCCCGGCGACCGCGACGGTGGTGGCGTGGATCGTTTCTTGGGACAAAAGGAACGGACTCCGGTTGACGGGCGCGATCAGGCAAGCGGCAGCCGGACGACGAAGCGTGCGCCGGATGCACCGTCCCCGCGCCCCTCCACCGCGACGGTCCCTTGATGCCCCTCCACGATCGTCCGCGCAATGGCGAGCCCCAGGCCGGAATGGCGGCCGAACGCTTCGGCGCTCGGCCTACTCGACTGAAACCGGCGGAACACCGCCTCGCGCTCGACCTCAGCGATGCCCGGCCCTTCATCCTCGACATGGATCACAAGATCGTCATGGTCGAAGGCGCAGCCGACATCGATCGTCCCGCGGTCGGGGGAGAACGAAATCGCGTTCTCGAGCAAGTTCTCGAAGACGCGCTCGAGTCGCGAACCGTCGCCCATGACGATGAGGTCGCCGCCGGGCCGGTGGTCGAAACGCAAGGCCACGCCCCGCTCCACCCCCCGCGCGCGGCGCTGCGCGAGCAACTCGGCGATCAGCGCCCCCAAATTTACCGGCTCGAACTTCGCGCGGCTGAGCTGCGCGTCCAGACGGGAGGCTTCCGAGATGTCTGTGATCAGGCGATCCAGGCGTTGCACGTCGTCGCCGACGATCGCCATCAGCTGTTCGGCCAACGCCGGATCGCGGACGCGGCTAAGGCCGTCCACGGCGGAACGGAGCGAAGCCAGCGGGTTTTTCAACTCGTGCGTCACGTCGGCCGCGAATGCCTCGGTCGCGTCGATCTGCGCGCGGAGCGCCAGGCTCATGTCCGACAGAGCGCGCGCGAGCAGCCCCAGCTCGTCGCGGCGCGACGGCAGGCGCGGCACAACCACCTCGCGCGCCCGACCCAACCGTACCCGCACCGCCGCCCGGGCAAGCCGGCGAAGCGGCCGGACGATGGTGCGTGCCAGGAAGAGGGAGAGGAGCACTGACACGAGCGTTGTCGCCATCAACACGACCCCCAGCCGGAACCGCTCGACCCGCACCGTCTGCGTGATATCGCGCGCGGTGGTCGCGGTCAGCACGACGCGGCGGCCCGGCAGGGGCGCGGCGGCGGTGAGCACGGGCGTTCGGTCCGGCGCGCGCCACACGGTCGTCGCCACCGACCTCGTCCCGGTCGTCTCGCGCACGTCGGGCCACCCTAACCCGTTCGACCGCTCGCGGAACAAGGGCGATCGTTCGGCGCCGACCACCGTGTCCAGCCCGGCGTCGAGCAGACGCGCCGCGCGCTGGTCCCAACCTTGCCTATCCGGATCGACCAGCACGAAGTTGCGAAGTCCCAACGCACGCGAGTCGACCGTCGCCCGCCCGCGCTCGTCGTAGATGCGGATGCGCGCGCCGGTATCGTGCGCCAGCCTGACGACGAGCGCGTCGCGGTAGCGCAGGTTCACCGCCGCGATCGCCTCCGCGATCAACCGGACCTCGCGCGCCGATTGGGCAAGCCGCGAGTCGATGATCCGCGACCGGTACGAGTCGAGGTAGAAGAACCCGCCGACCATCATCAGCAGGACGAAGATGTTGACCGCCAGGATGCGCCGGGTGAGCGAGATCTGCCCCGACCATCGCAACGCCAGATCCCGATCGCCCCGGAGCGGCTCAGGTCTCGGAGAAACGGTACCCGGCACCATACACCGTCTCGATCGCGTCGAATTCCGGATCGACCTGCCGGAACTTACGACGCAGGCGTTTGATGTGACTGTCGATCGTGCGGTCGTCGACGTAGATGTCGTCCTGGTACGCCGCGTCCATCAGCTGATTACGCGTCTTCACGATACCCGCGCGCTGGGCGAGCGTTTCGAGGATCAGAAATTCGGTCACGGTTAACGTGACCGGCTCGTCGCCCCAGCTTGTGCGGTGGCGGGCGGGGTCCATCATCAGGCGACCGCGCGTCACCTGTCCATCGCCGGGCTGAGCGCCGGCACCGGAAACCGCGGCCAGCTCGGTCCTGCGCAGGATCGCGCGGATGCGCGCGATCAAGAGCCGCTGCGAGAAGGGTTTGGCGATGTAATCGTCCGCGCCCATCGCCAGCCCCAACGCTTCATCGAGCTCGTCGTCCTTGGACGTCAGGAAGATGACAGGTGCCGCGCTGTGCTCGCGGAAGCGGCGAAGCAGCTCCAGTCCGTCCATCCGCGGCATCTTTATGTCCAGGACGGCCAGGTCGGGCGGATTATCGACAAGCGCCTTGAGCGCGCTCTCACCATCCGGATACAGGCGCGTCAGGAACCCCTCCGTCTGCAGCGCGATCGACACCGACGTCAGGATGTTGCGGTCGTCGTCGACCAACGCGATCGTCGCGGTCATCGTCGGCGGGCGGCGAAAAACATACGCGACATGCTAGTCCAAAGGCGGCACGCGCTCAATCGCCGCCATCCACGACCCGCGCGAGACCCGGGCCGACAAGGTGGCCCGGGTCGTCCAGGCGTTCGACAACGAGGACGGTGCCGTCCACCGAAACGACACGCACACGTTCGCCGGTCGCGGCGTCGGTGCCGCGCGCCGGCCAAGCGCCATCGCCGACGCGCACTCGGCCGCGTCCATTCTCGATCGCGGCGGTAATGACGACCACCTCGCCGATCAGCCGTGCGGCGCGGTCGTTGAGCAGCGCGTCGTCGGTCGCGACGGGGTGTTCGTGGTACCAACGGCGACCGATCGCGACGCCCGCACCGCTCCATAACGCCAGCGAGGCGAGCTGACCGACGATCGGCAGGTCGGGGACGGCCAGCAGCACCGTGCCCGTGACCGCGGCGGCGAGCGCGACGAAAACGAGGAATACGCCGGGCACCGCCAACTCGGCGAGCCCGAGCGCAAGCGCGACGAGCAGCCACGCTCCCGAGGCGCTCAGGCCGAGATCGGCCGGGCTCACTGTTGCGGCAGTTCGAACGGGCCGCGTCGCTCCTCGATCGCGGTTCGTGGCGTAAGCGTCGGCGCGCCCGCCGCCGGCTCCTTGCGGGCCTGGGGTTGCGATCCGATCGCCTCGCGCGCGAGTTCTCCAATCCCGCCCAGCGTCCCTATCAACTGCGTGGCCTCGACCGGGAACAGGATCGTCTTGGCGTTGGGCGAGGTCGCGAATTTGCCGATCGCCTCCACGTATTTCTGCGCGATGAAGTAGTTGATCGCCTGGACGCCGCCCTTCTCGATTGCGTCGGAGACGGCGGAAGTGGCGCTCGCCTCCGCGACGGCGGCGCGTTCGCGGGCTTCGGCATCGCGAAAAGCGGACTCCTTGCGACCCTCGGCTTCCAGGATGCGCGCCTGCTTCTGGCCCTCGGCGCGCAGGATCTCGGAGGCGCGGGAGCCCTCAGCCTCCAGGATGTTGGCGCGCTTCTCGCGCTCGGCCTTCATCTGGCGGCCCATCGCGTTGACGATGTCGGCGGGCGGGCGGATGTCCTTGATCTCGACCCGGGTGATCTTGACGCCCCAGGGGGTGGTCGCCTGATCGACCACGGTCAGAAGGCGGGCGTTGATCTCATCGCGCTTCGACAGCGTTTCGTCGAGGTCCATCGATCCCATGACGGTGCGCAGGTTGGTGGTGGTAAGCTGCTGGAGCGCGACGAACACGTCCGACACCTCGTAGGCCGCCTTGGCCGCGTCGAGCACCTGGAAGAAGACGACGCCGTCGGTCGATACCATCGCGTTGTCGCGGGTGATGATCTCCTGACCGGGAATGTCGATCACCTGCTCCATCATGTTCACCTTGCGCCCGACGCGGTAGAAGAAGGCGGGGTAGAAGTTGAAGCCGGGCCGCGCGGTGGTGGTAAAGCGGCCGAAATGCTCGATCGTGTACTGGTAGCCCTGGCGGACGATCTTGATCGACACGAACAGGTACAGGAGCACCAGCGCGAGCAGCAATATCATAATGGTGACGGCCATGTTCACGAACTCTCCAGCGCGACCTGCTAACACCCTAATGGGGATCGGGGATTTGCCATAGGCAAATGCGCGGGACGCGGTTACATGGCCCGCCACTCCCTCCCCTTGGACGCGGCACTCACATGGACATCCGGCTCGGCCTCACCTTCGACGACGTGCTCCTGTACCCGGCCGCGTCCGAGGTGCTGCCGAGCGGGGCCGACACACGGACGCGAGTGACGCGCGAAATCGCGCTCGACATCCCCGTGCTGTCGGCGGCGATGGACACGGTAACCGAGGGCCAAATGGCGATCGTCATGGCGCAACTGGGCGGTATCGGCGTGCTCCACCGCAACCTGACGGTCGAACAGCAGGTCGCCGCCGTCCGACAGGTGAAGCGATTCGAGTCGGGGATGGTCGTCAACCCGATCACCATCGCGCCGACCGCGACGCTGGCCGAGGCGCAGGCGCTTATGACGGGCAACCGGATCAGCGGCGTGCCGGTGGTCGAGGCGGACGGTCGCCTCGTCGGCATCCTCACCAACCGCGACGTACGCTTCGCCGAGAACCCGCTTCAGCCCGTCGCCGAGTTGATGACGCGCGAGAACCTGGCCGTGGTGCCCGCCGACGTCGGCAAGGAGGAGGCGCGGCGCCTGCTGCACCAACGGCGGATCGAGAAGCTGCTGGTCGTGGACGAGGCCTACCGCTGCGTCGGGCTTGTCACCGTCAAGGATATCGAAAAGGCGGTCGCGCATCCCAACGCGACCAAGGACGGGGCGGGCCGCTTGCGGGTCGCGGCCGCCACTACCGTCGGCGACACCGGTTTCGAGCGGACGGAAGCGCTGGTCGCGGCCGGTGTCGATCTTGTCGTGATCGATACCGCGCACGGCCACAATCGCGACGTGGCGCGCGCGGTCGAGCGGGTGAAGAAGCTGTCCAACGCGGTCCAGGTCGTCGCGGGAAACGTCGCCACCGCCGACGCGACGCGCGCGTTGATCGACGCGGGCGCGGATGCGGTGAAGGTCGGGATCGGACCGGGATCGATCTGCACCACCCGCGTCGTTGCGGGCGTCGGCGTCCCGCAATTCACCGCCGTGATGGACTGCGCCGAGGGCGCGCAAGGGTCGGGCGTGCCGGTGATCGCCGACGGCGGCATCCGTACTTCCGGTGACGTCGCCAAGGCGCTGGCGGCGGGCGCGTCATGCGTGATGATCGGATCGCTGCTCGCGGGGACGGAGGAGGCGCCGGGCGAGACGTTCCTGTATCAGGGCCGCGCATATAAATCCTACCGCGGCATGGGGTCCGTTGGAGCGATGGCGAAAGGGTCGGCGGACCGTTATTTTCAACAGGACATCAAGGACCAGCTGAAGCTCGTGCCCGAAGGGATCGAGGGGCAGGTGCCCTACAAGGGACCCGCGCGCGACGTGATCCATCAACTGGTCGGCGGGGTGAAAGCCGCGATGGGCTACACCGGCTCGGCGACGCTTGAGGATCTTCGGGAGCGGGCGCGGTTCGTGCAGATCACGGGAGCGGGCCTGAAGGAAAGCCACGTCCATGACGTGACGATCACGCGCGAAGCCCCGAACTACCCCACCCAGTGACGCCCGGCGCGCGGACGCAAGCGGCGATCGAGCTGCTCGACCAGATCGTCGCCGCCGCCGCCGAGGGCGGGGCGGCGGCGGATACGTTGGTCGGGCGATATTTCGCGACGCGCCGCTATGCGGGGTCGAAGGACCGGCGCGCGGTGCGCGAGCTGGTCTACCGTGCGGTCCGACGCTGCGGCGAGCGACCGCCGAGCGGGCGCGCGGCGATGCTGGCGGTGGCGGGCGAGGACGGCGATGTCGCGGCCGGGTTCGACGGCTCGCCGCACGGACCCTCGCCGATCGGGGCGGACGAGCGTGCGGCAAAGGCGGGATTGGCGCCCCGGTGGCTGCTCGACCTGTTGCGCGCGAGCGGGCTTGACGGCGACGAGCTTCACGCATTGATCGAACGCGCGCCGCTCGACTTGCGGGTGAACCGGTTGCGCGCCGAGCCGGGCGAGGTCGCGGCGCGGCTGGAAGGCGCGCGGGCGATCGAGGGTTTGCCCGACGCGTTGCGGCTTTCGGCGGGGACCGACGTCGCGTCGCTCGCGGGATTGGTCGAGGTGCAGGATGCCGGAAGCCAAGCCGTGACGCTGGCCACGCTCGCGCGGCCGGGCGGGCGCGTCGTGGACCTGTGCGCGGGCGGGGGCGGGAAGACGCTCGCGCTTGCGGCGATGATGGCGAACGATGGCGCGATCCTGGCGTGCGACACCGATCGCGGGCGGCTTCGGCGGTTGATGCCGCGGGCGGAGGGGGCAGGGATCACGATCGTCGAGACGCGGTTGCTGAACCCGAACCGCGAGCTGGAGTTGTTGCCCGAGTGGCGTGATGCTGCCGACCTTGTGCTGGTCGACGCGCCTTGTTCCGGAACGGGGACGTGGCGGCGCAATCCGGAAGCGCGCTGGCGGCTCAGCCCCGAGCGGCTGGAACGGCTAGTCGCGACCCAGGCGCATCTGCTGAGGATCGCGGCCGAACTGGTGCTGCCGGGCGGGGCGCTGGTGTATGTGGTCTGCTCGCTGCTCGACGGCGAAGGACGCGGTCAGGTCCAGACGTTCCTCGCCGCGCATCCGGGATGGGCCGCCGATCGACCGAAGATCGGCTTCGGCCGGCCGCATTGTCTGGGCCTGCGGCTAACCCCCGCGCACGACCGCACCGACGGTTTTTTCGTCGCACGCCTTAAAAGGCCATGCTAGCCGGTCGGTCGTGTCCGGATTGGAGTGGATCATGCGCGTATCTTCCCTCGCAGTCGCCGCAGCGTTGACGCTCGCGTCGCTGTCCGCCTCGCTCAACGGCCAGCGACCCGATGACGAGATCGACGCCCGCTCGGTCGCGCTCGTCGCGCAAGCGCGCGCGGCGCGCGCGGCGGGGAACCTGGAGGGCGCGACCGACCTGCTCGAGACCGCAGTCACGGTCGACCCGCGCAACCGGCCCGGCTTCCTGCTGTTGGCCCAGGTCGCGGATCAGCGCGATCTGCCGGGCAAGGCCATTCGCCTCTACCGCGAGGCGCTGCTGCTGGAGCCAAACGACGTCGCCGCGCTACGCGGACAGGGCGAGGCGCTGGTGAAGAAGGGAGCGGTCGCCAGGGCGCGCGACAATCTCGCGCGCATTCGGACGCTGTGCAAGGGCACGTGCCCCGACGCGGTACAGCTGACGGGCGTGATCGCGAAAGGACCGCCGGTGACCACGGCGGCCGTCGTGCCGACGCAGCCCAAGACCGAGGGCAATCCCTAGGCCCGCATCGCCCTGGCGACCGCGATCCAGTCGGTGACGGGCACCGTCTCCGCACGCCGCGCGCTATCGATGCCGACCTCCTCCAGCGCCTCCAACGCACCCGTCGTGCCTTTCAACGATTGGCGCAGCATCTTGCGCCGTTGTCCGAAAGCCGCAGCGGTTAGGCGCTCGAGGCGCACCGGATCGACACCGCCGGCTGCTTCGATCGGGGTCAGGTGGACGACCGCCGACATCACCTTGGGCGGCGGCGTGAAGGCGGATCGGTGGACGGGCATCGCGATCCGCGCGGTGCTGCGCCATTGCGCCAATACCGCCAGCCGGCCGTAATGGTCGGTATCGACGGCCGCCACGATCCGCTCGGCGACCTCGCGCTGGAACATGAGCGTGAGCGAGCGCCACCGGGGCGGCCACGGACCCGACAGCCAGCCGACGAGCAGCGCGGTGCCGATATTATAGGGAAGGTTGGAGACGATGTGCGGCGCTTCCGCGAATGATGCGGGAGCGTCGATCCAGAGCGCGTCGCCCTCGATCACGCGCAGCCGGCCGGGGTACGCTTCGCCGAGTTCGGCGAGCGCGGGAATGCAGCGACGGTCGCGTTCGATCGCCGTCACGCGCGCGCCGGCGGCGAGGAGCGCGCGGGTCAGGCCGCCGGGGCCGGGACCGACCTCCAGAACCTCGGCGTCGGCCAGGTCGCCGGGGACGGCGGCGATGCGGGCGAGGAGTTGACCGTCGAACAGGAAATTCTGTCCCAGCGCCTTGGACGCCTGCAGCCCGTGCCGCGCGACCACCTCGCGCAGCGGAGGCAGCGAGATCACTGGGGCGGGGCGATCGCGAAACGTCGCTCGGCCGCCCCATGCGCCATCGCGATCGCGGCGATCATCGCACCGGGATCGGCCAGGTCGCGGCCCGCGATGGCGAAGGCGGTGCCGTGGTCGGGACTGGTCCGGACTATCGGCAGGCCGAGCGTGAAGTTCACCCCCTCGTCGAAATGCAGCGTCTTGAGCGGTACCAGCGCCTGGTCGTGATAGCAGCATAGGGCGACGTCGTAGCGTTCGCGCGCGCGCGGGTGGAACATCGTGTCGGCCGCCAGGGGTCCCACCGCGTCGACGCCCTCGGCCTGCAGGATCGCGATCGCCGGTTCGAGGATCTCGATCTCCTCGGGCCCGATCGCGCCGCCCTCGCCAGCGTGCGGGTTGAGCCCGGCAAAGGCCAGGCGTGGCCGGGCGATCCCGAAATTCTTCATCAATCCCCGGACGGTCGCGCGCGCCTTGGCGAGGACGAGCTCGATCGACAGGCTGCCCGGCACCTGCGCCAACGGTATGTGCGTCGTGATCGGCACGACGCGCAAGGTCGGCCCGGCGAGCAGCATGACCGCATTGTCGGCCGACACGCCGCAGCGTTCCGCGACGAACTCGGTCTGGCCGGAATGCGTGAAGCCGATCGCATAAAGCTGCGCCTTCGACACCGGGCCAGTCACCAGCGCGCGCGCCGCGCCCGATTGCGCCAGTCCCGCTGCGGTCTCCAGCGCGGCTAGGGCGCACCGCGCACCCTCCGTGTCGGGAACGCCCGGCGTGACCTCGCCGCCGCAATCGATCGCCAGGATCGGAAGCGCGTCGCCGAACACCGCGAGCGCCTCGTGCAGATCGCGGACCGGCGCGACCGGGCCGCGCCAGACCCGCTCGACCGCGCGTTGATCGCCGACCGTGACGAATGGCGGCAACGCACGTTCCATCCGCCGTTCCCACGCCTTGGCGACGATCTCCGGGCCCACGCCCGCAGGATCGCCCATCGACACCACCAACGGCGCGGGTGTCGGCACCTCAGCGATACTCGACCACCGCGTCGCGCCGGAGGTCGCGGAGCTTCTGCGTCGCGCGCAGGTTGACGCGCGTCTGTTCCAGTTGGTTCTGAATCTGGTCGGCGCGCGGAAGCTCGCCCGTAGTCGGGTCGTCGCGCCCGCACAGCACCAGCGCGCGCACGCCGTCGTCCGCCGAACCGAAGGGCGGCGTCGACTGGCCAACCTGAAGCTTGAGCATGATGTCCTGCAGCTGCGGCGGCAAGTCGCGGACGCGCACCGTATCGTTGTCGACCACCTCCGCACCCAGGGTCGATGCGACCTGCGCGACGGTACCGCACCCGCGCAGCGCTTGGGTGGCCGTCGCGAACGCGCCCGCACGCCTGGTCGCCTCCGCTTGGTTGGTGCCCGCAGGGAAGCGGACGGTCAGCTGCTTGAGGCTGAGACGCGAGTCGCGCGGATCGGCGGTCAGGATCTGGCGTCGGTCGCCCAGGAACAGGATGGACATGCCGCCCGGCACCGGGATCGGCCCCGCGACCTGGCCGGGCCGCATCTCACCGGCCGCCTGCGCGAGTTCGGCGGGAAGCTGGTCGGCGCGCACCCAGCCCAGGTCGCCGCCCACCGCGCGCGTCGATGCCTCGGAGAAGCTGCGCGCGAAATACTCGAAAGGCTGCGTGCCCTTCTGAATCTCGCCGATGATCCGCTTGGCGTTGGCCGTCCCCTCGGCCGCGCGCTCGGGCGGCGTGGCGAGGTAGATCTCCTTCAGGTTGTATTCGGTCGTGCCCTTGGACGCCTGCAGCCGGTCGAGGATCGATTTCACCTCCTCGTCGCCGACATTCACGAACGGCTCGACTTGCCGGCGCAGATAACGCTGCCAGGCGAGCTCGCCTTCGATCTGGCGGCGTAGCGAGCGTTCGGACGAGCCCGACGTCCGCAGATAGTCGCGGAAGGTCGCGGGCTGCTGCTTGAAGTTGGTCGCGACCCGGTCGAAGCTCTGATTGAGCTCGGCGGGCGTGACGGTGATGTCCTTGGTCTTGGCCTCCTGGATTTGCAGCGTCTCGTCGATCAACTGGCGGAGCACCTGGAGCTTCAGCCGTTCGCGCTCCTCGCCCTCGATCTTGACACTGTTGGCCGCGCCGATCAGCGCCACCCGCTGATCGACGTCCGTGCCGGTGATCACCGCCTCGTTGACGATCGCGGTCGCCTTGCGGACATTGGGATCCACCTTGCCGAAGATCTGCAGGTTGGACGGGATGTTGAGCCCGCCCATTTCGGGAACGCTGCGATCGGGGGTCGTCTGCGCCGCGCCCATGCCTGTCAGGAGGACCAGGCCAACGAAGCAGGCGGCGCGCGCCGTGCCGGAATATCGATTCACGTCCATCATATGCACTCGCCACCGCTTAATAAGCGTTCGAAGCCTCCGAACGCCCCCGCGCCCTGCCCGACCTTCGCTGAACCGCGGCTTAGCGGCCAAGGTTGGTCAACGCCAGCGTCAACAGGAAGCTGTTACCCGCGCGCGCATCGCCTGTGGCACGGTAATTGCGTCGCCAGGTCAGGCCCAGGCGAAGGCAGTCGTCCTCGTATTCGACGCCTAACCGGTGGCGGATCGGGTCGAAGCCGTCGGCGACGGACAACGAGTCCTCGTCGCGATCGGTCAGGTCGACGACCGCCGATCCGAAGGCGGACCAGAAACGCGTGACCTGAACGCGGCCCGCGACGCGCGCCTCCTCACGATCCTGCAGGTCCTCGGTCAACGGCGCGATGTCGCGGTTCAAACGGATATAACCGAGCAGGGCGTAGGTGGCGCGGGTGCCAATCGTCGCATCCACCTCGTTGCGCCGCACCCCGAACCCGTCCTTGTCGAGGCGGAAGCGGTGGGTGAGCGCCACGAAATCGCGAAAGCGGACTTCCGTGCGACCGACGTAGTCGGAGAACCGGTCGCTGAGCCCGGTGCCGTCGAAGAATATGCTTTCGCGCCGGCTCAGGCGGTAGCTCTGCCCCACGACCGCGTCGATCAAAACGCCCGGCAAGCCGGCGATCCATTGCACGCCGTAGGTCGCGCGGGGGGTGTCCTCGAACCGGTCGTAGCCCGGGAAGCGGTTAAGCGAGAAAAGGTTGGAGTCCTCCAGATCGACCGCGCGCGAGTCCTCGTTGGGGATCGAGAAATTGGCTAGGCGCGGGCTGGCGACGATCTGCAGGCGCGGGATCAGCCGCTGCGTGCCGCCCCACAACGGCCCGATAAACGGCCAGCGCACGTCCACCGCCAACGCCCCGATCGCGCGATGGCTGAACCCCTCGGTGCCTCGATAGCTTTCGACCGCTGTGGAGAGGATGTCGTTCGTGTTGTACGCGTCGGCGCGGGCATAGGCCGTCAGCGTCACCTCCTGGCCCATCGTCGTCAGTCGCCGGAGATCCCACCGCAGCGACGCGAACGCCCGCTGCGTGTCCTGCCCATCTGGGCGGGTGAGCGCGAGCGTGTTGAACTGCGCCTCGAACCGGCCGCCGACCAGCCCGTCCTCGAAGCGGCGGCGATAGTCGATTTCGGGGAAGGCGATCGGCTGGAGGCCCTGGCGGTCGTTGACGCGCAAGGTCTGCACCGCCCAGCCGGTGATCGACAGGTAGCTGTTCGGATCGACGCGCTCGACCCGGACGGTGCTGCGCAATCGGTCGTCGCGCGAAAGCTCGTACCTGCGCAGGAAGGTGCGGTCCGTGGTGACGCGGAGCGATCCGCTGACCGACCATTCGGGCGACAGCTGGTAGCGCGCTAAGCCGTCGATATAGCCGCGCAAGCCCATGCTCGTATCGCTTGGGCGCTGAACGGTCAGGTCGTCCGAGCGGCGGCTGGCGGTGACGTGGCCGCCGATGCGGAACGCGCCCCGGCTGTCGAGCTGGCGGTACTCCGCGCGCAGCATCGGCAGTACGCTGGAATAGACCGTCGGCGCGACGAGCAACCCGCGATTGGGCGCGAGGCGGAAGTAATAGGGCGCGGTGACATTGACCCCGTTCGCCCGGTTGTAGCCGAAATTAGGGTTCAGGAACCCATTGTCGCTGCCGCCGCCGACCGCGGTCGAAAAGCTGGGCAAGGGGAGAACGGGCAGTCCGAACAAATGGAAACCCGGCCGGGTGAAATAAACGCGCGAGCGGTCGGGGCGGTAGGCGATCCGCGCGGCGGTGACCTTCCAGGACGGCTCCTTGGGGCAACCTTCCGCATCGATCACGGCGCACGGGGTATAGGCCGCGCGGTCGAGTAGATAGGTCCCGCTCTCCTGCCGCGTACCCTTATCGGCGGCCAGGCGCCCGCCCTGTTCCAGGACGACGAGCAGGTTGTCCACCACCCCGTCCTTCAACGTGTCGGTGAGCTCGATCGAGTCGCCATAAGCGACGTCGCCCGCCGGATTGGCGACCGCGACGCCGCCCGTCGCGACGACCTGGCCGGTGGTGCGGTTCCAGGTGACGCGGTCGGCGCGGAGCCGTTCGCCCTCGCGCGTCATGCGAACCTCGCCGGTCGCGGTTACGATCTCGCCCTCGGTATCATATTCGATCTGGCCGGCGCTGAAGCGGATCTGGTCGGCGGTGGGCGACGGCTCGGGCTTGGGTGCGACGACCGGCGGGTCGACTGGTCGATCCTGAAGGTCCTGCGCGACGGCGGGCATCGTCCCGAACAGCGCGAACGCCAGGACGGAGCCCGCCAGTAGGGTGGAACGCGGCACGGACAGGAGATGGGACCTTTTACTTGGCTCCGGACGTCCGCCCCAAACGGACGCCTCGAACGGCCCCGTCTATCGCATCCGGACAAGCGCATCGCAATCGCGCGCTTTGCGCGTCCGCGGCGCTGGCCTAGAGAACAGGCAACCATCACCGACGAGGCCTCAGCACCCGTGTCCATCTCTATCCGGTTTCAGCCGACCTTTCCCGACGACGCGGCCGTCGTGATCCTGCCCGTCGAGAAGGACGGCCTGGACCGGGTCGCCTGGGGGGCGCGCGACGCCCTGCGTCCGATCGCGAAGGGCGCGGCGGCTGCGAACCGCTTCGCCGGCGAGGCGGGTACGACGCTCGAACTGTTCGTCGGCGATCCTGTACGCCACGTCGTGCTCCTGGGCGTCGGCGGCGCGGACGAGCCCGATTGGGAGAAGGCGGGCGGGGCGCTCACCGCGCGGTTCCTGGCCTCTGGCGCGGCCGAGGTGGCCGTCGATCTGTCGGCGCTCGCCGCCGCACCTGCGCCGAGAGCGGTCGCCCGCTTCGCCGCGGCGACGGTGCAGCGCGGGTGGCAGCATCACGCCTACCGCACGAAGCTTCCCGAGAAGGCGAGGCCGACGCTAACGGGCGTGACGATCGCGGGCGCGCCGGAGGGGACGCAGGACGCCTGGGCGCACCAATTCGCGGTGACGGGCGGGCTGGAGCTGACCATGATGCTCGTCACCGAGCCGCCCAACGTCCTCTATCCCGAGACGTTCGTCGAGCGCGTCCGCGCCGACGTGGACGGGCTGGGGCTCGAGATCACCGTGCTGGACGAGGCGGCGATGGCCGAGCTCGGCATGGGGGCGCTGCTCGCCGTCAGCCAAGGATCCGCGCGCGGGGCGCAGGTGCTGGCGCTGAAATGGAACGGCGCGGGGGACAGCGATCCCGCGCTGGCGCTGGTGGGCAAGGGCGTGACGTTCGACACCGGCGGCATCTCGCTAAAGCCCGGGCCCGGCATGGAGGACATGAAGTGGGACATGGGCGGCGCGGGCGCGGTCGTCGGCGCGATGAAGGCGCTGGCGTCGCGCAAGGCCCGGGCGAACGTCATCGGCGTGTGCGGCTTGGTCGAGAACATGCCCGACGGCGCCGCCTCGCGCCCGGGCGACGTGGTGACCTCCATGTCCGGCCAGACGATCGAGATCCTGAACACCGATGCGGAGGGACGGCTGGTGCTGGGCGACGTGCTGACCTGGGTCCAGCGCACGCACCGGCCGAAGACGGTCGTCGATCTCGCCACGCTGACGGGCGCGATGATCGTCAGCTTGGGCAACGAATATGGCGGCGTGTTCGCCAACGACGACCCGCTGGCCGAACAGCTGCTGGCGGCGGGCCTGGCGACGGGCGACAAGCTGTGGCGCTTCCCGCTCTCGCCCATCTACGACAAGATGATCGACAGCCCCATCGCCGACATGAAGAACATCGGCGGCAAGGGTGCGGGTTCAATCACCGCCGCGCAGTTCGTCCAGCGCTTCGTCGAGGAGGGCGTGCGCTGGGCGCACCTCGACATCGCCGGGATGGTCTGGTCGGACAAGGCAGGGGCGACGCACGACAAGGGCGCGACCGGCTACGGCGTGCGGCTGCTCGACCGGTTCGTGGCGGACAATTTCGAGGGCTGACGGACGGGCGGCGATGCAGGTCGACTTCTACCATCTCACCGCGCAGCCGCTGGATCGCGTCCTGCCGCGGATCGCGGAAAAGGTGCTCGCAGGCGGTGGCCGCCTGCTCGTCGTCGATCCGGACGAGGGGCGTCGTGAACGGCTGGACCGGCTGTTGTGGGAACATTCCCGCGAAAGCTTCCTGCCCCACGCGGTCGCGGGTGCGGGCGACGATGCCGCCCAACCGGTCCTGATCGCGCCGGACCTGACGGCGGGCAACGCCGCCCGCAACGTGGCGCTCGTCGACGGCCGGTGGCGGGACGAGGCATTGGGCTTCGACCGGGCGTTCCTGTTCTTCGATGAGGAACGCGTCGGCGACGCGCGGATCGCCTGGAAAGAGTTGGCCGCGACGGAGGAGGTCCAACGCCGCTATTGGAAGCAGAACGAAGCGGGGAGGTGGCAGCAGGCGGCCTGACGGTTGCGCCCTGAAGCTCCCCGCCCTAGGGCTCCGCGCGAATTCCGCACCGCATTATACAGGAGCCCGTGACCGCCATGGCCGCGACCAGAACCTTCTCGATCATCAAGCCCGACGCCACCCGCCGCAACCTGACGGGCGCGGTGACCAGGATGCTGGAGGAGGCGGGCTTGCGCGTCGTCGCGTCCAAGCGCGTCCAACTGTCGCGCGACCAGGCGGAAGGGTTCTACGCCGTCCACCGCGAGCGCCCCTTCTTCGGCGACCTCGTCTCATTCATGATCTCCGGACCCGTCGTCGTTCAGGTGCTCGAGGGCGAGGATGCGGTGCAGCGCAATCGCGACGTGATGGGCGCGACCAACCCCGCCAATGCGGAAGCGGGCACGATCCGCAAGGAATTGGCCGAGTCGATCGAGGCGAACTCGGTCCATGGCTCCGACTCCGAAGAGAACGCCGCGACCGAGATCGCCTACTTCTTCAAGCCGGAAGAGATCGTAGGCTAGTAGGCCGGGGGCGATGGAGTCGCGGGTGAGGCGAGCGGAGGCGGGCGACGAGGCCGCGCTCGCGCTGGTCGCGGCCGCCACCTTCCTGGAAACCTATGCGGGCGTGGTGTCTTGCGGCGACATACTCGCGCACCTTGCCGCCAAGTGCTCGGCCGACTTCTTCTCCGCGTGGATCGCGAGTGCCGATCATGTCGTGACGCTGACCGAGCATCCGGACGGTGCCGCCCCGCTCGGCTTCACCGCGCTCACTCCCCCCGACTTCCCCATCGCGTTCGGCCCCGAGACGATCGAGCTGCGCCGCATCTACGTCCTGACGAGCGCGCACGGGTCGGGGCTGGGTGCGGCGCTGCTGGACCGCGCCGTCGAAGACGCTCGCGCGCTTGGCCGGACCCGGCTCGCGCTCGGTGTATATCCCGGCAACGCCCGCGCCCGCGCCTTCTACGAGCGGCACGCCTTCCGCATCGTCGGTGAGCGCCGGTTCCAGGTCGGTTCGGCCTCGTTCACCGACCCGGTGTACGCTCGCGCCATCTAGCGAAAGCGGCTACCGATGACGGGCTCCCACGCCCACGGCGGCTGCACCGCGATATAGCGGACCCGGGTTGGCGGATCGGTCATCGGTTCACGAACTCCGAAAGGATGCGCGGATAAAGCCGGTGCTCGGCGATCAGCACGCGCGCGGCGAGCGTGTCGGGCGTGTCGCCGGGGAGGATCGGCACTTTCGCGCTGCCGAGCACCTCACCGCCGTCGAGCTCCTCCGTGACGATATGGACCGAGCAGCCGCCCACGGTATCGCCCGCCGCGATCGCGCGAGCATGGGTATCCAGGCCCTTGTATTTCGGCAGCAGCGAAGGGTGGATGTTGACGATCCGTCCGCGCCACGTGGCCACCAACGCGTCCGACAGCAGGCGCATATAGCCCGCCAACGCGATCACCTCGACGCCCGCCTCGCGTAATGCGCGGTCGAGCGCGGCTTCGTAGGCGAGCTTGCCAATCCCCTTCGGCGAAAGCGCGAAGGTCGACAGCTCGCGCTCCACCGCCCAGGCGAGTCCGGCGGCATCGGGCTTATCGGAGGCGACGAGCGCGACCTCGTAGCCCCGCGCCTGCTCCACAAGCGCCATCATGTTCGATCCCCGGCCGGACAGGAGAATGCCGACGCGCCTCACTTCTCCCCTCCCGCTTTGCGGGAGAGGAAATCACGCAACATGCGTCGCGGTCCAGTCGGCGCGGGCGCTCCATGTCTCGACCGATCCGCGCACGGTGCAGCCTCGCGCTCCGGCCTCGATGCGACCGATCGTGAACACCGTCTCGCCCGTGGCCTCCAGCGCCGCCGCGACGGACTTGGCCTCGTCGGCGCCGACGATCACCGCCATGCCGATCCCGCAGTTGAAGGTGAGCGCGAACTCCTCGGGCTCGATCGACCCCTGCGCTTGTAGAAACGCCATCAGCCGCGTCTGCGGCCAGGCGTCGGCATCGACCAGCGCATGTGTTCCCTCCGGCAGCACGCGGGGGATGTTCTCCAGCAATCCGCCGCCGGTGATGTGCGCCAAGCCCTTGATCCGACCCTTGCGCAAGAGGGGCAGCAGGCTTGCCACATAGATGCGCGTCGGCGCGAGCAGCGTGTCGATCAGCAGATGATCCTGGTCGACCGGCGACGGCCGCCCAAGCTTCCACGCCCGGTCGGCCGCGAGCCGCCGGACGAGCGAGTAGCCGTTCGAATGCACCCCCGACGAGGCGAGCCCGAGTATGACGTCGCCCGCTGCGATGTTCGAACCGGTTAACAACCGGTCGCGCTCTACCGCGCCGACGCAAAAGCCGGCCAGGTCGTAGTCGCCGTCGGCGTACATGCCGGGCATCTCCGCCGTCTCGCCGCCGATCAAGGCGCAACCGGCTTGCCGGCACCCCTCCGCGATCGACGCGACCACCTGCTCGGCGACCCCGGCGTCGAGCTTGCCGCAGGCGTAATAGTCCAGGAGGAACAGCGGCTCGGCGCCCTGGACGAGCAGGTCGTTGACGCACATCGCGACCAGATCGATCCCTATGCCAGCATGCCGGTCCCACTCGGTCGCAAGCTTCAGCTTGGTCCCGACACCGTCGTTCGCCGCGACGAGCAGCGGATCGACGAACCCCGCCGCCTTCAAGTCGAACAGCCCGCCGAAGCCGCCGAGCTCCGCCTCCGCGCCGGGCCGCCGTGTCGCTCTGGCGAGCGGCCCGATCGCGCGCACCAGCGCGTTGCCGGCCGTGATCGAGACGCCCGCATCGGCGTAGGTGTAGGGGCTGTTATGCCGATCGCTGCTCATGATCCGACCGCCTACCGAGAACACGCTTGGATTTCCACGCCCGCTTCGCCAAAAGGCGCGGCATCATGGATCAGCCCCGCTCGACAGCGTTCCGTCTCGCCGGGGCGGCCGCACTGCTCGCCGCCGCGGGGGCCGGGATGGCGCAGATCGAGGGCGGCGACCGCGGCGTGGCGCCGATCGACAGTTCGGGCGACTTCGAAGTGACCGGCATCGTCGTCGACGTGGCGGCGAAGACGCCCGACGCCGCGCGCTATGGCGGTTGGCGCGTCGCTCAGCGCAAGGCTTGGACCCAGCTCTCGAGCCGGCTCGGCGCGGGCGGGGCGGAGGTGTCCGACGGTACGCTCGACCAGCTGGTCTCCGCGATCGTCGTCGAGCGCGAGCAGATCGGCCCCACGCGCTACGTCGCGCGCCTGGGCGTGCTGTTCGATCGCGGCCGCGTCGGGTCGCTGCTCGGGATCGCCACCGGCGCGACGCGCTCGGCGCCGATGCTCGTCATCCCCGTCCAGTATTCGGGCGGCGTCGGCCAGGTATTCGAGGCGCGCACGCAGTGGCAACAGGCGTGGGCGCGATACCGGACGGGCAACAGCATCATCGATTATGTCCGTCCCGCCGGGACGGGCGCGGACCCGCTGGTGCTGAGCGCCGGCCAGGTCAGCCGGCCGGGGCGGCGCTGGTGGCGCGCGATCATCGATCAATACGGCGCGTCCGACGTCGTGATCCCGGTCGTACGCCTATATCGCCAATATCCCGGAGGCCCCATCGTCGGCGCGTTCCAGGCGCGCTGGGGCCCCGACAACCGATATCTGGGCAGCTTTTCGCTTCGGGTCGGCGGCGAGGCCGGGTTGCCCCAGCTCCTCGATGCGGGCGTTGCGCGCGTGGACCAGCTCTATCAGGGAGCGCTCAGGAGCGGGGTGCTCCGCGCCGATCCGACATTGCTACCGCCACCTAGCCCCACGCCGATTTCGACGCCGAACGCCGTGCTCGACACGGTAATCCGGTCGCTGCCCGCCGATGGCTCCTCGCTGGCCGGGGCGGCGATCGCGGTCAACGTGCAATTCGAGACGCCCGACGCGGCCGCGGTCGCCGCGACGGAGGCGGCGGTGCGCGGGCTGGTCGGCGTGCGCTCGGCGACGACGACCAGCCTGGCGCTGGGCGGCGTGTCGCTCATGCGCGTCTTCTACGACGGCGATCCGGCCGGGCTCGCCTCGTCGCTCGCGGCGCGGGGGTTCCAGATTTCGGGCGGCGGCCAGTCGCTCCGCATCGGGCGCGCCGCGCCCGCGCCGGCTCCCCCCCCGACCGCGCTGCCTCCCCCGGAATGAGCCAGCTCGCACTGCCGCTCGCCTGGCCGGTGGATCCTGGGAGCGATACTTACCTGATCGGCCCGTCCAACGAACGGGCGGTACGCCAGCTCGAACGGCCCGCCGAATGGCCCGTCCGCACCGCGCTCTTGGTCGGCCCGCGTAAGTCCGGTCGCAGCTTGCTGGCGCGCATCTTTGCGGGAAAAAACGGCGGGATCATCATCGATGACGCTGAACGCGTGGCCGAGCCGACGCTGTTCCACGCATGGAACAGCGCACAGGAGAGTGGAACGCCGCTGCTCCTCGTCGCCGAGCGGTATCCGTCCGCCTGGGGGTTAGCACTTCCGGACCTCCGCTCCCGCCTGGCCGCCAGCCCCGTTGCGGAGATCGGCGCGCCCGACGACGCGCTGTTCCGCGCGCTGCTCGAGCGGCAGCTCGCACATCGAGGGCTGGACGCGCGGCCCGATCTGGTCGACTGGCTCGCGCGCAGGATCGAGCGCAGCCATCTCGCCGCGTTGCGCGCCGTCGATGCGCTCGATGCGTACGCGATGGAACGCCGTCGCGGGCTGTCCATTCCTTTCGCACGTACTAGCTTGTTCGAGGCCGGGCTGCTGAGCCCGGTGGAGCCCGACCCGTCATGAACCGACCCGCGCACCTTAGCCGTCTTGCGGATGCCGACGACGATCCTTTCGCGGCGACGCCCACCGGCCGCTATTTCAACCGCGAGCTGTCCTGGCTCGCCTTTAATCGTCGCGTGCTCGAGGAGGCATGCAATCGCGCGCACCCGCTGCTCGAGCGCCTGCGCTTCCTGTCGATATCGGGCTCGAACCTCGACGAGTTCTTCATGGTCCGCGTGGCGGGGCTGAAAGGGCAACAGCTCCAGGATGTCGAACGGTTGTCCGCCGACGGCATGACGCCCGCGCAGCAACTGACCGCCGTCATCGCTGAGGCCGACGCGCTGATGGCCTCGCAGCAATCCGTTTGGCGCGATCTTCGCCGGGAGCTTGGCGAGGCTGACATCGACGTGCTCGGCAGCCGCGGGATCGACGACGAGGCCGCGGTCTGGCTCGAACAGCATTTCCTGCGCCAGATCTTCCCGATCCTGACGCCGCAGGCGCTCGATCCCGCGCATCCGTTCCCGTTCATGCCCAATCGCGGCTTGGCGCTGATGTTCGACCTTGTTCGCGACTCGGACGACGAACCCATTCGCGAACTCGTCATGCTTCCCGCGACGATGCCGCGCTTCGTCCGGCTGCCGGGCGAGTCCGCGCGCTACGTGGCCATCGAGTCGCTGGTGAAGCGTTTCTCCGCGCTGCTCTTTCCCGGCTACGCGGTGCGCGGCGCGGCCGAGTTCCGCGTGCTGCGCGATAGCGACATCGAAATCGAGGAGGAGGCGGAGGACCTCGTCCGCTATTTCGCCAACGCCATCAAGCGCCGCCGCCGCGGCCGCGTCATCCGGCTGGAACTGGAGACCGGCATGGCCGAAGAGCTCGCCTCCATCCTCAAGACCGAACTCGGCGGCGGCGGGACGATCATCACCGAATCGGGATCGTTCCTGGGACTGAACGATCTCGACGCGCTGGTCGAAGAGGATCGGCCCGACCTGAAATGGCCCGCATTCACCCCGCGCTTTCCCGAACGCATCCGCGAATTCTCCGGCGATTGCTTCGCGGCGATCCGGTCCAAGGACATACTGGTCCATCACCCCTACGAGACGTTCGAAGTGGTGATCGCCTTCCTCAAGCAAGCCGCCGCCGACCCGGATGTGGTCGCTATCAAGCAAACGCTCTATCGCGCGGGCAAGCAGTCGGCGATCATCAACGCCCTCATCGCCGCCGCCGAGGCCGGCAAGTCGGTGACCGCGATCGTCGAGTTGAAGGCTCGCTTCGACGAGGAGCAAAACCTCTATTGGGCGTCCGCGCTCGAACGCGCCGGCGTCCAGGTCGTGTACGGCTTCATCGATTGGAAGACGCACGCCAAGGTGTCGATGGTGGTCCGGCGAGAAGGCGGCGAGTTCCGCACCTACTGCCATTTCGGGACGGGCAACTACCACCCGGTCACCGCGCGCATCTACACCGACCTCAGCTTCTTCACCGCCGATCCGGACCTTGGGCAGGACGCGGCGCAGATGTTCAACTACATCACCGGTTACGTCGAGCCGCGCGCGCTCCACCGCCTCGCCCTCTCGCCGCGCGACCTGCGCCCGCGTCTTGTCGACCTGATCGACGCCGAGATCGCCCACGCTCGTGCCGGCCGTCCCGCGGGCATCTGGGTCAAGGTCAACTCGCTCGTCGATCCCGAACTGATTGAGAAATTGTATGAGGCGAGCGGGGCGGGCGTCGAGATCGACCTGGTCGTGCGCGGCATTTGCTGCCTGCGTCCGGGCGTACCGGGCATGTCGGACCGCATCTACGTCAAGTCGATCGTCGGCCGGTTCCTGGAGCATAGCCGCGTATGGGTCTTTGGCAGCGGCGAGGCGCTGCCGGGGGACAGCGCCAAGGTGTTCATCTCGTCGGCGGACTGGATGCCGCGTAATTTCGATCGCCGCGTCGAATACATGCTGCCGATCGTCAACGAGACCGTCCACGACCAGATCCTCGACCAGGTGATGGTCGCCAATCTCATTGACAACGAGCAAAGCTGGGTGCTCGGCCCGGAGGGCGACTATACCCGTGTCGAGAAGGGGGAGCGGCCGTTCAACCTCCACCGCTACTTCATGACCAACCCGTCATTGTCGGGACGCGGCGCGGCGCTCGGCGCGAGCGATGGGGTGCCCACGCTGTCGCTCCGGCGCAGGCGTTGAGCAGGATCGGGAACGGGACGACCCCGGCGAGCCGTGCGCCGTCCGCGATCGAGCCGCGCCCGCGGACCGCGATCATCGATATCGGCTCCAACTCGATCCGCCTCGTCGTCTATCAGGGTCCCGCGCGTCTTCCCGCCATCCTGTTCAACGAGAAGGTGATGGCGGGCCTGGGCCGCGGGTTCGCCGCCACCGGCGCCATCGAGCCAGCCGCGCTACGCAAGGCGCACACCGCATTGGCCCGCTTCGCCGCGATCGCGCGGGTGATGGAGGTCGAACGGCTCCGCACCGTCGCCACCGCCGCCGTCCGCGACGCGTCGAACGGCGGCGAGTTGATCGCCCAGGCCGAGCTGCTCGGCCTCCATGTCGAGATCCTGCCCGGCGAGCAGGAGGCATTGGCGGCGGGCGAGGGCGTGCTGTCGGGCATTCCGGACGCCGACGGCATCGTCGGGGACTTGGGCGGCGGCAGCCTGGAACTGGTCCGCGTCGGGCGCGGGCGGGTCGGCGAGCGCGTCTCGCTCCCGCTCGGCGTACTCCGCATCGCCAGGCTTCGCGAATGGGGCCCGGTAGCCTTCGAGCACAAGGTTGCCGCGATGGTCGAGGGCGCGGGCTGGGGCGGGAAAGGGCGCGATCTGCCCCTCTACCTCGTCGGCGGCTCGTGGCGCGCGCTGGCCAAATTCGATATGGCGCTGACCGAGTACCCGCTTCCGGTCATTCACCAATATGTCCTATCCGCAGCGCGCGTCGCCGAGTTGGAAGGCGTCATCGCGCCCCTGCCGCGTCCCCGGCTGCGCGAGATCGCCGGCGTCAACTCGACCCGCGCGGGCCTGCTCGGCGATGCCGCCGCGCTGCTCTCCGTGTTGCTGCGCGGGCTTGGCGCGACGACCACGATCGTCTCCTCATTCGGCCTGCGCGAGGGCCTCCTCCACGGCGCGCTCGATCCGGCGACGCGCGCGCAGGACCCGCTGATCGTCGGCGCTCGCGAGGAAGGTCGCCTGCTCGGCCGCTTTCCCGAGCATGGCGACCTCCTCGACCGCTGGATCGCGCCGCTGTTCGCCGCGACGCCCGGCGACGGAGCGCGCCTGCGTCACGCCGCGTGCTTGCTCGCCGACGTCGGCTGGCACGCCAATCCCGATTTCCGCGCGGAACGCGGGATCGAGACCGCGCTGCACGGCTCCTGGGTGGCGATCGACGGCGCGGGCCGCGCGATCCTCGCGCAATGCCTCGCCACCGCGCTCGCCGGCGGCGTTGCGACGCCCGAGCCGCTGGATCGCCTCGCGACCGCCCCCCGGCTCAGGGAGGCGATCGCCTGGGGCCTCGCGATCCGCCTCGGTCAACGCCTGAGCGGCGGCGTCGCGGGACCGCTGGACCGGTCGCGTCTGGTGGACGACGGCGCGGCGCTCACGCTCCACCTCGCTCCCGCCGACCGCGCGCTCTACGGCGAGGCGGTCGAGAAACGCCACGCCGCGCTCGCCGCGTTCCTCGATCGAGCGCCGCTGCTGGCGGTCTAGACCGCCTCCGCCCGCGTCATCTTCAGCTTGCCGTTCACCACCGCGAACGCCAACCGCCCCTCCACCAGATCGAGCGCGTCGCGCCCGAACTGGTCGAACCGCCACCCCTCCAGCATCGCCAGTCCGTCGCGTTGCCCCGCCGCCAACGCCTCCAGCTCGTCGCTCCGCGCCAGCAGCTTGGACGCGACGTCGATGTCGCGCGACCGGATCTTGAGCAGCAGCTTCAGCAGATCGGCGACGAGCGACCCCTCCTTGCCGAGTCCCGGCTTGCGGTCGTCGCGCGGCGGCATCTCCGCGTCGGGGAGCGGTCGCGCGCCCTCGATCGCCGCCATCAACCGCGCGCCGATATCGTTATGCGCCCAGGCCGGCGATAGCCCGCGCACCTTGGCCAGATCCGCCTGCCGCTTGGGCGCATGTCCCGCCAAGTCGGCCAGGGTCTCGTCCTTCACGATACGGCCGCGCGGCAGGTCCTTCCCCCGCGCCTCCAGCTCGCGGAACCGCGCGATCGCCTTCAACCGCCCCAGCACGTCCGCCTTGCGGCTGTTCACCCGCACCCGCTTCCAGGCGAGATCGGGATCGTTCTCATAGTGGGCCGGGTCCGCCAGCCGCTCCATCTCCTGATCGAGCCATCCGCCGCGCCCGGTCTTCCTGAGCCGTTCCAGCATCTTCGGGAATATGGCCGAAAGGTGCGTCACATCGCCGATCGCATAATCGACCTGCCTTTCGTCGAGCGGTCGCCGGGCCCAGTCGGTGAAGCGCGCGCCCTTGTCGATCTGCACGCCCAGCCAGCTATCGACCAGGTTGGAATATCCGATCTGCTCCCCCTGACCCAGCGCCATCGCCGCCACCTGCGTGTCGAACAGCGGATGCGGCGTCTTGCCCGTCAAATTATAGACGATCTCGATATCCTGCCCGCCCGCATGGAAGACCTTCAGCACGTCCTCGTTGTCGGTCATCAGATCGAGCAGCGGTTTCAGATCGATGCCGGGCGCCATCGGATCGACCGCCGCGGCCTCCTCCTCGTTGGCGACCTGGATCAGGCACAGTTCGGGCCAGAAGGTCGACTCGCGCATGAACTCGGTGTCGACGGTGACGAACGGCGACGCGGCGAGGCGGACGCAAAGGTTGGCGAGCGTCGCGCTGTCGGTGATGAGCGGGTGTACGTGCATCGGCCGTCACTAGCGCGGGTGCGCCGGGTTGACAAAGGAGGGTGGGACGGACGCCTGGCCTATCTTCCGTCACCCCGGGCTTGACCCGGGGTCCCGCTTTGTCCAGCCGCCGCGTCTACAGAAGCGGGACCCCGGCTCAAGGCCGGGGTGACGAGAAGAGAGAAGATACATGCACGCCTACCGCACCCACACTTGCGCCGCGCTCTCGACCAGCAACGTCAGCGAGACCGTTCGCCTGTCCGGGTGGGTCCACCGCAAGCGCGATCACGGCGGCGTGCTGTTCGTCGACCTGCGCGACCATTACGGCATCACCCAGATCGTCGCCGACGGCGACTCCCCCGCGCTCGCCGCGCTCGAGCAGGTGCGCGTCGAGTCCGTCCTCACGATCGACGGCGTCGTGAAGAGCCGCTCGGAGGCGACGGTCAACACCGCGCTCGCGACCGGCGCGATCGAGGTGTTCGCGCAAGGGGCAACCGTCCAGTCCGCCGCGCAGGAGCTGCCCATGCCCGTCGCGGGCGAGGCCGAATACCCCGAGGACATTCGCCTGCGCTATCGCTTCCTCGATCTCCGCCGCGAGCGCCTCCACGCCAACATCATGCTTCGCTCGCAGGTGATCGCCAGCATCCGCAACCGGATGATCGCCCAGGGTTTCACCGAGTTCCAGACGCCGATCCTGACCGCCTCCTCGCCGGAGGGCGCGCGCGATTATCTCGTCCCCAGCCGCGTCCATCCGGGCAAGTTCTATGCGCTCCCCCAGGCGCCACAGATGTTCAAGCAGTTGCTGATGGTGGCGGGTTTCGACCGGTACTTCCAGATCGCGCCGTGCTTCCGCGACGAGGACGCGCGGGCGGATCGATCGCCCGGCGAGTTCTACCAGCTCGATTTCGAAATGAGCTTTGTCACGCAGGAGGACGTGTTCCAGGCGATCGAACCCGTGCTCCACGGCCTGTTCGCCGAGTTCGCCGACTGGCAGGGCAGGGGGCGGCAGGTATCCGCACTCCCGTTCCCGCGCATCCCGTACCGTGAGTCGATGCTGAAATATGGCAACGACAAGCCCGACCTGCGCAACCCGCTCGTCATCACCGACGTGTCCGACCATTTCCGCGGCTCCGGCTTCGGCCGGTTCGCGACGATCGTCGAGGGCGGCGACGTGGTCCGCGCCATCCCCGCGCCGAATACGGCCGACCGGAGCCGCAAGTTCTTCGACGACATGAACGGGTGGGCGCAAGCCGAGGGCTTTGCGGGCCTCGGCTACGCGACGCGCAAAGGCGGCGAGTGGGGCGGCCCGATCGCCAAGAACCACGGCGAGGAGGGCATGGCCAGGATCGCCGAGGCGATCGGGCTCGGGCCCGACGATGGCGTGTTCTTCGCGGCGGGCAAGAAGGCGCATGCGGCCAAGCTCGCCGGTCTGGCGCGTACCCGGGTGGGCGAGCAGCTCAACCTGATCGACCCGAACCGCTTCGAGTTCTGCTGGATCGTCGACTTTCCGATGTTCGAATGGGATGAGGATACCAAGAAGGTGGATTTTAGCCACAATCCCTTCTCGATGCCGCAGGGCGAGTTGGAGGCGCTTGAGACGAAGGACCCGCTCGACATCCTCGCTTACCAGTACGACATCGTCTGCAACGGCGTCGAGCTGTCGTCCGGCGCGATCCGGAACCACCGGCCCGAGATCATGTACAAGGCGTTCGAGATCGCGGGCTACAGTCAGGCCGACGTCGACCGCGGTTTCGCGGGCATGATCAACGCGTTCAAGTTCGGCGCCCCCCCGCACGGCGGCTCCGCGCCCGGCATCGACCGGATAGTGATGCTGCTGGCGGGCGAGCCCAACATCCGCGAGGTCGTGCTGTTTCCGATGAACCAGCGCGCCGAGGATCTGATGATGGGCGCGCCGGGGCCGGTCTCGGCGATGCAGCTGCGCGAACTGAACCTGCGGAGCACGGCGGAGTGACTTTCTAAAGCCCCTCCTCTTCAGAGGAGGGGTTGGGGGAGGAGCAGGCTGGTTGTGAGTGGGGTCAGCCGGTACCTACTCGGTGAGGGCGTTCTCCTCCCCAAACCCCTCCTCTAAAGAGGAGGGGCTTTTATCGCCCACCACACTTCGAACCGCGCCCGCTCGGCCGGCGTCAGATGCAGCCCCAGTTTGCTCCGTCGCGCCAGCACGTCCTCCGGCGTCCGCGCCCATTCCCGCTCCCGCATCCAGCGCGCCTCCACTTCGGTCAGCCCCGCGCCAAACGCCTCGCCCATGCCCGCCTCGTCTCCGACCCCGGCGAGCAGATCGCGGAGCATCGACCCGTAGGCCCGCGTCATCCGTTCCGACCGCGCGTCGCCCAGGAACGGCCAGCGGGTCCGCACCTCGGCTAGGTACTCGTCGAACGGTCCGATATCGCCGCCGGGAAACTTCCGCTCACGCGTGACTCGTGCCGCCTTGCGCCCCAGCGCGGGCGCGAGCTTGCCGATCGCCTCCTCGCCCAAGTGACGCGCGGTGGTGATCTTGCCGCCGAACACCGACAGCAGCGCCGGGCCGGTCTGGTCGAGCTCCAGCACGTAATCGCGCGTCACCTCGCGCGCCTCGCTCGCCCCGTCGTCGTACAAGGGCCGCACCCCCGACCAGGTGCTCGTCACGTCGGCGGGCGTGACTTGCCGTGTGAAATGCGCGTTCGCGGCCTCGCACAGATAGGCGATCTCCCCGTCGTCGATCACCGCGTCCTCGGGTCGCTCGACGGGCACGTCGGTGGTGCCGATCTCCGTCCCGCCCTCATACGGGATGGCGAAAACGATCCGGCGGTCAGGCTGTTGGAGGATGTAGGCGTGATCGCCCTCATACAGCCGCGGCACGACGATGTGGCTGCCCTTGACCAACCGGACGCCTGCGCCGGCGTTGACGCTCAGCCGCCCCAGCAGCTCCGCCACCCACGGCCCCGCCGCGTTGACCAGCGCCCGCGCGCGCACCTCGCGCCCGTCCGATAGCCGCGCCGCCCACACGCCGTCCTCGCGCCGGGCGCTGTCCAGCGCGGTGCGGGTCAGCACCTCCGCGCCGTCCGCGGCCGCGTCGACCGCGTTCAGCAGCGTCAACCGCGCGTCGTCGACATACGCGTCCGAATAGACGAACCCCCGCCGCCCGTCCTTCAGCGGCGCGGTATAGGCCGTGTCGGTGCGCTTGAGTCCGCGCGACCGCGCCAGCGTCGATCGCCCGCCCAGCCGGTCGTACAGCAGCAGCCCGGCGCGCACCAACCACCAGGGCCGGACCGCGTTCGCATGCGGCAGCACGAAGCGCATCGGCCGGATCAGGTGCGGGCCCGCCTTCACCAGCCGCTCGCGCTCGCCCAGCGCATGCGCGACGAGGCGGAAGTCGTAATATTCAAGGTAGCGCAGCCCGCCATGGATCAGCTTGGTCGAGGCCGATGAGGTGTGCTGCGCCAGATCGTCGCGCTCGACCAGCAGCACCGACCAGCCGTTCAACGCCGCCTCGCGCGCGATCGCGCAGCCGTTGATCCCGCCGCCGACGATGAGGAGGTCGTAGGTTTGCGCCACGCCCTCCACCTACCTGCTGTTTCTTCTTCCGTCATGCCGGACTTGATCCGGCATCCCGCTTCTTCGGGCCGAGAAGCGGGACCCCGGCTCAAGGCCGGGGTGACGGGGGGAGTGCTTGCACCTATCTTCAACCGATGCCCAGAAACGTGACACCTGGCCTTCCCACGCGCCAGCAAGTGCTCGACTTCATCGCCTCCACCGACGAGCCCGCGGGCAAGCGCGAGATCGCGCGCGCCTTCGGCCTCTCCGCGCAGGACAAGATCGTGCTCAAGGCGTTGCTTCACGACATGGCCGACGAGGGACTGATCGACTCCGCCCCCGGCCGCGCGTTCCACAAGATGGGTGGGCTGCCCAAGGTCACCGTGCTCCGCGTCGCCGATGTCGACGATGGCGGCAATGTCTGGGCGGTCCCCGAACATTGGGAGGCGGAAACCCCGCCGCCGCGCCTGCGCGTCCGCGAGCGCAAGCGAGGCCAGCTCGGCATCGGCGAGCGCGTCCTCGCCCGGACGGAGGAGGCGGGCTCGGGCTGGATCGCGCATCCCCTGAAGACGCTCGCCAAAGCGTCCGAACAGGTGCTCGGCGTCCTGCGTGCCGACGGCGACCGCTTCTGGCTCACCGGTGTCGAGAAGAAGGAACGACGCGAGTTCGCAGTGTCCGACACCGGCGGCGCGGCGGCGGGCGACCTGGTGCTCGCCGAGAAGACCGGTCGTTCACCGCGCATCACCGTGCGCGTGACCGAGCGATTGGGCGATCCTTTCGCCCCACGCTCTTTCTCGCTGATCGCGATCCACAAGCACGGCATCCCCGATCATTTCGCAGACGAAACGATCGCCGAGGCTGAGGAGGCGGCGACCCTCGACATAGGTCAGGATCGTCAGGATCTCCGCCACCTGCCCATCGTCGCGATCGACCCCGTCGACGCCCGCGACCACGACGACGCGGTCTGGGCCACGCCTGACGACGACCCGGCCAACGCGGGCGGCTGGAAGGCGATCGTCGCCATCGCCGACGTGTCCTTCTACGTCCGCCCCGGCTCCGAGATCGACCGCGAGGCGCGCCGGCGCGGCAACTCGGTCTATTTCCCCG
The DNA here is from genome assembly GCF_964237155.1 of uncultured Sphingomonas sp. Lineage (GTDB taxonomy): Bacteria > Pseudomonadota > Alphaproteobacteria > Sphingomonadales > Sphingomonadaceae > Sphingomonas. The sequence continues at coordinate 64,505 of NZ_CAXSHH010000001.1, forward strand.
ACCGGGTCGTGCCGATGCTGCCCGAGATCCTGTCGGCGCATGTCTGCTCGCTCGTCGAGGGCGAAGACCGGGCCGCGCTCGCCTGCCACCTGCAGGTGACGCCGAGCGGCACCCTGAAGTCATGGCGCTTCACCCGCGCCGTGCTCCGCATCGCCGCGAACCTTGCCTATGAGGAGGCGCAGGCCGCGATCGACGGCGAGCTCGTCCATCCGCTGACCGACACCGCGCTCCGTCCGCTGTGGGACTGCTGGCGTGCCCTGCTCGCCGCGCGCGAGAAGCGCGAGCCGCTCGATCTAGACCTGCCCGAACGTCGCGTGGTGTTAGACGAGAAGGGCCGGATCATGTCGGTCGCGCCGCGCGAGCGGCTCGACGCGCACCGGCTGATCGAGGATTACATGATCGCCGCCAACGTCGCCGCCGCCAAGGCGCTGGAGGCGAAGAAGTCGCCCGTCATGTACCGCGACCACGAACAGCCCAGCCGCGAGAAGCTGGTCGCGCTCAAGGACTATCTGGAGACGTTCGACATCCCCTTCACGCTGGGCCAGGTCGTCCTGCCCAAGACGTTCAATCGCATCCTGGACAAGGTGGGCGAGTCCGAGTTCCGCCCCCAGGTCATGGAACAGATCCTGCGCACGCAGACGCAGGCCTATTACGGCCCGGCCAACACGGGCCATTTCGGGCTGTCGCTGGGCAGCTACGCCCACTTTACCTCGCCCATCCGGCGCTATGCCGACCTGCTCGTCCACCGCTCGCTGGTGCGGGCATACAATCTCGGCGACGGCGCGTTGACCACCGGCGAGGCGGATGGGATGGAGCGGATCGGTCAGTCGATCAGCGGTTTCGAGCGCCGCGCGATGGAAGCCGAGCGTGACACGATCGACCGCTACGTCGCCGCGTTCCTGTCGGAGCGCGTCGGTCAGACCGTCGAGGCGCGGATCACCGGCGTGCAGAATTACGGCTTCTTCGCCACGGTCGAGGGCGTCGGTGGCGACGGACTAATGCCCGTGCGCGATCTGGGCGGTGAGTACTTCCGCTTCGACGAGGCCGCGCGGACGCTGACCGGCGAGACGAGCGGCGAGCTCTACACGCTTGGCCAACGGCTGGAGCTGCGCTTGGCGGAGGCGAACTCCATTTCGGGGGCGCTCCGCTTCGAATTGCCGACCGGCAAGGGAGCGGCGGCTCCGTCGGAAGCCGATCGCAGACGTGGCGGACCGCGCGTGCTCAAGCGGCGTGGACGTCCCGCCAACATCCGCCACCAGGGCGGGCGTCGGTGAGCAGGCTGGTTCGACCGGACGCATGATCGTCCGCGCGGCGGTCGGGTCGCCGCAGCCATCTCGCCCGCGATCCTGTAGCGGCCGTCCCCGTCGAGCGTGGTGCACCACCGTTCCATGTGATTTCATCAAGGAGGAGCTAGCCATGGCCGGACAGATCATCCCCGTCCTAATCGCCCGCGCCCGCCATCGAATGGTCGCTGATCTGAAGAGTCGGGGCGCGACCTCGCCTGACCGGGCCGTCGCGTACGATCCCGACGACCACTCGATCAACCGGCGGGTCTTTGCGCGGATGCGCGATGACGGCGTAGTGGTCGAGACCGCGCCGGGCCGCTATCATCTGAACGAGGCAGGGCTGGACGCCTTTCATGCGTCGCGCCGACGTCGGGGGGCCTTGATCGCGGGCGTCGCCGCCGTCATCGCGGGCCTGATCGCGGCCGGGGGCTGATCAACCGACCGTGAAGGTCAGCCCCGCCTTGGCCTGAAGCCGGTCGCGCAGCTCGGGGCTCATCAGCGCGCCCTGCGTCCACACGCCACCCTCACCCTCGACGTCCTGGACGAGGCACAAAGCCGCCTCCGCGATCATCTTGGAAGTCGAGCCATAGCCGGGGTCGCGGTCGCCCGTGACCACCGCGTCGACGCGCGTGCCGTCGGGCATCAGGCCCGCGAACAGCAGGTCGTAATGGCCGGCGTCGCGCTCCGCCTTGGACGGACCCTCGCCGGGCTTGGGGCCTTTGTCGCCCGCGAACGGGTTGAGCTTGGCGATCGCCTCGGCCGCGGCCTTGCCCATGTCACCGAGTCCGGCGATCATCATCTCGTCATAGGGGAAATCCGCGCCGTAGCGGTGGCCGAGCAGGAACTTGGTGCGGTGGATATGACGGTCGTCCGCTCGATCGTCGCGCGGATCGAGGCGGGGTCGTCCGCGTCGGCGACGACGAGCGGCGTGTCGCCGGGCGCGCCGATCAGGTCCGGCGCCTCTTCCAGCTTGGCCAGCGAGCGCCCCGCCATGGCCCAGCGTGGGCGCTCTGGGCCGGCGTAGGTCCGAGCCAGATAGTCCGCGACGAGCCGCCCGGTGAAGCCGGTCGCGCCGTACACGATGACGTCGAAATCCTTCATGTTCTGCTCCCGCGTGCGGGAGGGGGAATAGATCAGGCCGCCTCGCTGAATTGCAGGTTGGCCAGCCGCGCATATAGCGCCGGGCGCGCCATGAGCTGGGCGTGGCTGCCCTCCTCGACGATGCGGCCCTCGTTCATCACCACGATGCGTTCGGCGGCGCGCACGGTCGCGAGACGGTGGGCGATGACGAGCGTGGTGCGGTTCGCCATCAGCCGTTCCAGCGCCTGCTGGACCAGCTGCTCCGACTCGGCGTCGAGCGCGCTGGTCGCCTCGTCGAGGAGGAGGATGGGGGCGTCGCGGAGCAGCGCGCGGGCGATCGTCACGCGCTGGCGCTGGCCACCCGACAAGCGAGCGCCGCCCTCGCCCAGGAAGGTATCGAGTCGGTCGGGTAGCGCGCGGAGGAACTCGGCGGCGTTGGCGGCCTCGGCGGCGGCCCACAGCTCGTCGTCGCCCGCGTCCCAGCGTCCGTAGCGGAGGTTGTCGCGCGCCGACGCGCCGAAGATCACGGTCTCCTGCGGGACCATGGCGATGCGCGCGCGGACATCGGCGGGATCGGCGTCGGTCAACGGCACGCCGTCGATCAGCACGCGGCCGGCGTCGGGATCGTAGAAGCGCTGGGCGAGCTGGAACAAGGTCGTCTTGCCCGCGCCAGAGGGGCCGACGACGGCCACGGTCTCGCCCGGCTTCACGTCGAGAGTGAAGCCGTTGAGCGCCGCCGTCTCGCGCCTGGTCGGATAGTGGAAATGGACCGCATCGAACCGCAGCGCGCCGCGGGCGGGCTCGGGCAGCGTGATCGGCCGCGCGGGCGGCGCGATCTCGGGTTGTTCGGCGAGCAGTTCGGCGAGGCGCGCGGCCGCGCCGCTCGCGCGCAGCAGGTCGCCCCAGACCTCGGTCAGCGCGCCGAACGAGCCGGTGACGATCCCGGCGGTGAGCACAAAGGCGGTGAGCGAACCGCCGGAGAAGCGGCCGGTCGCGACGTCCTGGACGGCGATCCACATGATCCAGACGACGCCGCCGAACAGCAGCCCGATCGCGATCGCGGTCATCACCGCGCGAAGCAGGAACCGGCGCCGGGCGCTGGCGAAGCCGCGGCCGACCGCCTCCTCGAACCGGTCGGCCTCGCGCCGTTCCTGGCCGAACGCCTGGACGATCTTCATCGCGCCGAGCGTCTCGACCGCCATCGACCCGATATCGGCGAGCCGGTCCTGGCTGTCCTTGGAATAATCGCGGACGCGGCGGCCCAGCACGACGATAGGCAGGATCAGCACCGGGATGCCGAGCAGGAGCGCGCCCGCGAGCTTGGGCGCGAGCGCGAACAGGTAGATCACGCCGCCGACGCCGATCACGAGGTTGCGGAGCGCGATGGAGACGGTCGAGCCGACCACCTGCTCAATGATCGCCGTGTCCGCGGTCAGGCGGCTGGCGATCTCCGACGGGCGGTTCTCCTCGAAATAGCGCGGGGCGAGGCGGAGCAGGTTGCGGTGCACGTCGGCGCGGATATCGGCGACGGTGCGCTCGCCGAGCCAGGACACGAAATAGAAGCGGACCGCCGTCGCCAGCGCGAGCACCACGACGACGCCGATCAGTCCCTCGAAGTACGGCGCGATGCGCTCCGGGTCGGCGCCGGCGGCGAAGCCGTTATCGACGACTTGCTTGAAGGTGTAGGGGATGAACAGCGTCGCCCCTGCGGCGATCGCGAGCGCGACGAGCGCGGCGGCGATTTGGAGCGGGTAGCGCGTGGCGTAGCGCCAGACCGTGGCGAGGTTGCCCAGCCGACGGCGGGGTTCGCGTGGCGTGCTGGCTTTTTCCGACATGCCCCGCGCCTAGCAGGGTGAGCAGGAGGGCTCAACGCCGCGCCGGCTCCGCCCATTGCCCGGCGCGACATTTGCGTTACCGGTTCCGCAACCCATCTTGGGCCAAAGGATCATGGATGCTTTACAACGCATACGAGATGCAGCGTTCGCTGATGACCACCGCCGGGATGATGGCGGGCTGGGGCGCGGAGATGTGGCGTCATCCCGCCTATCTGGGCGGCGGTGACGTGCTGGCTTCGGCGCTGGAAGTGTTCGCGCACACGGCGGAGCCGCGCGGCAAGCCCGAATTTGGGCTGGATCGTATCACGGTCGACGGACGCGAGGTGGCGGTAACCGAGGAGATCGTACTCCGCAAGCCGTTTGGTCAGCTGAAGCGGTTTCGCCGTGAGGGCGTGGAGGGGGCGCCCAAGCTGTTGATCGTCGCGCCGATGTCGGGCCATTATGCGACCCTGCTTCGCGGCACCGTGGCGCGCATGCTCCAGAGCGCGGACGTGTACGTCACGGATTGGCGCGACGCGAAGCTCGTACCCTTGACGGATGGCCGTTTCGACCTCGACGACTATATCGATTACTTGATCGAGTTCATGGGGGCGATTGGGCCGGGCGCGCACATGCTCGCCGTCTGCCAGCCGTCCGTCCCCTGCCTCGCGGCTGCGGCGCTGATGAGCGCCGACGCGCATCCGTGTCGGCCGAGGACGTTGACGATGATGGGCGGGCCGATCGACACGCGCGAGGCTCCGACGTCCGTCAACACGCTCGCCACGGAGCGTCCGCACGCTTGGTTCGAGCAGAACGTGATCGCGACCGTGCCGTCCGGTCATCCGGGCGCGGGACGACGCGTCTATCCGGGCTTCCTGCAACTCGCCGGGTTCATGTCGATGAATCTTGGGGATCACATGCTGAGCCATTTCGAAATGTATAAGCACTTGGTCCGCGGCGATGGTGAGAGCGCGGACGCGAGCAAGGCGTTCTACGACGAGTACCGCTCGGTATGCGACATGACCGCCGAGTTCTACCTTCAGACGATCGATGTGGTGTTCCAGTCCCACGCGCTGCCAAAAGGTGAGATGATGCATCGCGGCCGGCCGGTAAATGTCGGCGCCATCACCGACGTGGCGCTACTGGCGATCGAGGGTGAGCGCGACGACATTTCCGGGTTGGGACAGACCAAATCGGCGCTGACGCTGGCGACGAGCCTGTCGGATGATCGCAAGCGTTATCTGATGGCGGAGGGCGCCGGTCACTATGGGATCTTCAACGGTTCACGCTGGCGCGACAAGATCGCGCCGGTAGTCGAGGATTGGATGAAGATACACGGTTGATCGATCGAGGGGCGGCCCCGGCCGCCCCTCGATCAGGCTTACGCGATGGAATCGACCTTCGCATGGCTCGACGACTCGTTCGAGGTGATCGAACCACCGAACAACATCTTCACGCGACCGCTGAGCGAGATATCGGTTTCCCACAACTCGGCCGAATCCACGTCGAACCGTAGCAGCGTCGCGTCCGCCTTGCCGTTCGGGAACCAAGCCTCGATGCGGTTGTCCCAGAGCTTGTCGATCTGGACGGGATCGTTGTCCTGGCTGACGGTGCCCTTCAGGCACGCGAAGAAATCGTGACCTTTGCCGACGAACTGCACCATGGCGTCACCGCCCTTGACCGCGCGGTTGTCCTTGCCCGCGAACACGAACAACGCGTTGGGTTGATCGTCATCGATCTTGACGTTCATCGGCTCCGAATGCTCGCCGTTCATCAGGCCGAGCATGATGAAAGGGCTTTCCTTCACCTTGGCGATGAACTTGGCGGCGATCTCCTGCGGGCTGTCGTGGTCGGCCATGCGTGTGCTCCCTTTATGATCGGTTCGGGTGGAGAACGACGCGGGCCGGGGTTGGTTGCGCGGGTCGGGCGCGGGCGGCATGAGCAGCGACGGCGGCAATCAAGCCGTCGCACAAGGAGGTGTTGAATGACGTTGACCGACTTGTGCCTGATCTTGGGCGTACTCTTCGCCTTTGGGACCTTGGTCCTGAAGGTCATCGAGGTGGCGCGCAACAGGTAGGGTGCCGGGCGGGGCTCGGGCTGACACTCGGGTCCCGAATGATTGAGCCCCGGACGCTGACACGACCGGGGCTCACAAGGAGGCGGGAATGACACCGCCCGCGATTTGTATATCGATTAGCCGTTACGTTTTCAATATCGCGGGCGTCACAGCACCTCGAACAGCCCGGCCGCGCCCATGCCGCCGCCGACGCACATCGTCACCACGACGTGCTTGGCCCCGCGGCGCTTGCCCTCGATCAGCGCGTGGCCGGTCATGCGGGCGCCGCTCATGCCGTAGGGGTGTCCGACCGAGATCGCGCCGCCGTTGACATTCAGGAGCTCGTCGGGGATGCCGAGCTTGTCGCGGCAATAGAGCACCTGCACCGCGAAGGCCTCGTTCAGCTCCCACAGGCCAATATCGTCCATCTTGCGGCCGAAACGCTCGAGCAGCTTGGGAATCGCGAAGACGGGGCCGATGCCCATCTCGTCGGGGGCGGTGCCGGCGACGGCCATGCCGATATAACGGCCGAGCGGGCTCAGGCCGCGAGCGGATGCGACCGATTCCTCCATCAGCACGGCGGCGGAGGCTCCGTCGGAGAGCTGGCTGGCATTGCCGGCGGTGATCGTGCCGTCGGGGAGTACCGCCTTCAATGACTTCAGGCCCTCCAGCGTGGTGTCGGCGCGGTTGCCTTCGTCCTTGGCGAGGGTGATTACTTTGTGGGTTACCTCTTTGGTATCCTTGTTCACGAGGGCCATGGTGGCGGTGACGGGGACGATCTCGTCGTCGAACTTGCCCGCGGCCTGCGCGGCGGCGGTGCGCTGCTGCGAGCGGAGGCCGTACTCGTCCATCGCGTCGCGGTCGACGCCGTAGCGCTTGGCGACGATCTCGGCGGTCTGGAGCATGGGCATGTAGATGTCGGCGTGCATCGCGAGCAGCTCGGGATCGGGAGCGACGCGCATCTGCGGGGTCTGGACGAGGCTGATCGAGTCGACGCCGCCGCCGATCGTCACGTCCATATGGTCGACAACGATCTGCTTGGCGGCGGTGGCGATCGCCATCAGGCCCGACGCGCACTGGCGGTCGAGCGACATGCCGGACACGGTCGTCGGGAGGCCGGCGCGGAGCAGCGAGGTGCGGGCGATGTTGCCGGCCTGGTGGCCCTGCTGGAGCGCGGAGCCGAAGACGACGTCCTGCACCTCCGCGCCGTCGATGCCGGCGCGATCGACGGCGGCCTTGATCGCGTGGGAGGCGAGGGTCGGGGAGGGCAGGTTGTTGAAGGCGCCGCGATAGGCGCGGCCGATGGGGGTGCGGGCGGTGGAGACGATGACGGCGGAGCGCATGGTTTTCTTCCTTTTGCTCCCCTTCCGCTTGGCGGGAGGGGTTGGGGGAGGGTGTGTGCGGAGGTGGGCATGACAGGCCCTCCCCCGACCCCTCCCGCAAGCGGGAGGGGAGAAGACATCAGACGAAGACCTGGGCGATCCATTCGGCGATGAGGGCGGGCTTGTCCGCGCCCTCGACCTCGACGGTGAACTCGTTGGATTGTTGGAACTGGCCGGGCTTTTTCTCGTCGAAGCTTAACAGTTTGAAGCGGCCTCTTACCTTCGCGCCCGAACGGACGGGGGTGATGAAGCGGACCTTGTTGCCGCCGTAGTTGACGCCCATCCGAGCCCCCGCGAGTCGCGGCGCATCCGGAACCTTGGAGGAGAGGAGCGGCATCAGTGACAGGGTCAGGAACCCGTGCGCGATCGTGCCGCCGAAGGGGGTCATGGCGGCGGCCGCCGGATCGACATGGATGAACTGGTGATCGCCCGTCGCGTCGGCGAACTTGTCGATCATGCCTTGCGTGACCTCGACCCAGTCGGACACGGTCTCGGTGCCGATGCGGGCGGTCATCTCGGCGGGCGTGTATGTCGCCACGGGGTCCCCATCTGTTTGGTTCGGCGCTAAGCGCGGCGTGGAACCTCTAGGCCGCGCGGAGCCGTTTCCGCAAGCCTCACCCGACCGGAAGCACGAAGATGGCCACCACCGCACCCGCCGACGCCCGCGCCACCATGCGCGGGTTGCACCGCGCGCCCGAACCCGATGTTCTAAAGCCGTTGCTGGAGCGGGCGCGGCTGGGCGCCGAGGCGCGCGAGCGGGTGATGGGAACGGCGCGGGGAATGCTGGTCGACCTGCGCGCGGCTCAGGCCAAGGGATGGGTGAACCGGTTCCTGCAGCAATACCGGCTGAACTCGTCGGAAGGCGTCGCGCTGCTGAGCCTGGCGGAGGCGTTCCTGCGCGTCCCCGATCCGGAAACGGCCGACCTGCTGATCGCGGACAAGATCGGCGACGCGGATTGGCGAGCGCATACGGGCAAGTCGAGTTCGGCGCTGGTCAACTCGGCGACCTGGGGACTGGTGGTCGGGCGCGCGCTGGTCGGGGAAGGGGAGACGGGCCCGCTCCGCCGGCTGATGAACCGGGCGGGCGAGCCGTTCGTGCGGCAGGCGGTTGGCGTGGCGATGAAGATGATGGGCGAGATCTTCGTCATGGGCCGGACGATCGAGGAAGCATCGAAGCGGATGCGGCGGCCCGAGCACCGGGGCTTCACCGCCAGCTTCGACATGCTGGGCGAGGCGGCGCGGACGCGGGAGGATGCCGAGCGATACCTCGAGTCCTATGGCCGGGCGATCGACGCGGTCGGGCGCGAGGCGGGTTCGGGGCACTCGATCTCGGTCAAGCTGTCGGCGCTGCATCCGCGTTACGAGGTGGCGCGGTGGGACGAGTGCGTGCCCGAGCTGACCGCGATGCTGGAGATGCTGGCGGTGCGGGCGGCGGGGCTGGGCATCGCGTTGACGGTCGACGCCGAGGAGTCGGAGCGGCTGGAGATGAGCCTCGACATCATCGGATCGGTCGCGCGCTCGCCCAAGCTCAAGGGCTGGGACGGGTTCGGGATGGCGGTGCAGGCCTACAGCAAGCGCGCGCGGCCGGTGATCGCCTGGGCGAACACGCTGGGGCGGCCGATGAACGTGCGGCTGGTCAAGGGCGCGTATTGGGATAGCGAAATCAAGCGGACGCAGGTCGAGGGGCTGGCGGACTACCCGCTGTTCACGCGAAAGGCTTCGACGGACGTGTCGTATCTGGCGGTCGCGCGCGACATGCTGGATGCGGAAAACATCCGGCCCGCCTTCGCGTCGCATAACGCGCTGACGGTGGCGACGATCGTGGAATGGGCGGGCAAGCCTGATGGTAGAAGAGGGGGCGACTTCGAATTCCAGCGGCTGCATGGGATGGGCGAAGGGCTATATGAGCGGCTGGTCGCGGAGAACGGCTATCGGTGCCGCATATATGCGCCGGTCGGGGGGCACCGCGACCTGCTGGCGTATCTCGTGCGGCGGTTGCTGGAGAACGGGGCGAACTCGTCCTTCGTGCACCAGCTGGCGGACGAGGGGTTGAGCGAGGCGGACATCCTGGCCGATCCGGTCGTGCGGATCGCAGGGGTGGGGGGCACGCGGCATCCGTCGATCCCGCTGCCCGAGGCGCTGTTCGGGGCGGAGCGGCGGAACAGCGCGGGGTTGGATCTGAGCGACCGGGGGGTGCTGGAGCGGACGGTGGCGGTTACGTCTTCTCCCCTCCCGCTTGCGGGAGGGGTTGGGGGAGGGCAGGTCGCTGGCGAACGGCAGCTTGCGGGTGTAGGGGGCGGGCCCTCCCCCAGCCCCTCCCGCGAGCGGGAGGGGAGCGCTTCGTCAGCTGTCGGCGCGGCGATCGGACGGGCCAGTGCAGCCTTTCCGGGCTGGTCCGCGACCTCGGTCGAGAAAAGGGCGGCGGTGCTCGATCGGCTGGCCGATCTGGTCGAGGCGCACCGGGACGAGCTGATGGCGCTGCTCGTGCACGAAGCGCGCAAGACGCTGGCCGATGCGATCGGGGAGGTGCGCGAGGCGGCCGATTTTTGTCGTTATTACGCCGCCGAGGCACGCGCGAAACTTCAGCCGGTCGAGCTGCCCGGGCCGACGGGGGAGCGGAACGTCCTGCGGCTGGAAGGTCGGGGCGTGTGGGCGACGATCGCGCCGTGGAACTTCCCGCTGGCGATCTTCCTGGGACAGACGGTGGCGGCGTTGGTGACGGGTAATGCCGTATGCGCGAAGCCCGCGCCGCAGACGCCCTTGACGGGTAAGCGCGCGGTGGAGTTGGCGTGGGAGGCGGGGGTGCCGCGCGACGTGCTCCAGTTCACGCCGGGCGGACCGGAAGTGGGGCAGGCGCTGACCGCCGATCCGCGGATCGCGGGCGTCGCGTTCACCGGGTCGACCGCGACCGCCAAGCGGATCGCGCGGACTCTGGTGGAGGATGATGATCGCCCGATCGTGCCGCTGATCGCGGAGACGGGCGGGATCAACTGCATGGTCGTCGATTCGACCGCGCTGCCGGAGCAGGTGGTGGCCGATGTCGTGACCTCGGCATTCCGGTCGGCGGGGCAGCGTTGCTCGGCGTTACGACTATTGCTGGTGCAGGAGGACGTGGCCGAGGGCGTGCTGCATATGCTGGCCGGGGCGATGGACACGCTGCGCGTCGGCGATCCGGGCGATCCGGCGACCGATGTGGGGCCGGTGATCGACCAGGCGGCGTATGATCGGCTGATGGGCTACCGCGAGGAGGCGCGCGGGCGTTGGGTCAAGACGGTGGACGCGCCCGAGGATGGGCTGTTCGTGCCGCCAACGTTGATCCGGCTGGACCGGGTGGAGGAGCTGGACCGCGAGTGGTTCGGGCCGCTGCTGCATGTCGCGACGTGGAAGGCGGGGGCGTTGGAGGAGACGATCGCGCGGGTGAACGCCAAGGGGCATGGGCTGACGATGGGGCTGCACAGCCGGATCGCGCAGGCGGCGGAGCTGGTGGAAGCGACGGCGCGGGTCGGGAATCTGTATATCAATCGGTCGATGATCGGGGCGGTCGTAGGGTCGCAGCCTTTCGGGGGCGAGGGGTTGTCGGGGACCGGGCCGAAGGCGGGGGGACCGCACTATTTATACCGGTTCTGCCTGGAGCGGGCGGTGTCGGTGGATACGACCAGCGCGGGCGGGAACGCGACGTTGCTGTCGCTGGACGAGGGCGGGATCTGAGGTTCGGAAAGGAAAGAGCCCCTCATCTTTAGGGAGTTGGGGAGGACAACGCCGGTTGCGTGTAGGAAGCAAGACGCCGGGTCGAGCCTGGGGTGACGGATCGGGAGAGAGTCGGAGCCAGAGTGGCTTTCAAGCCGCCTCCATGGCTTCCTCGGCGACTTCTTCAATCACGGGGACGACGTCGCGTTCGAGGAAGTGGATCAGGCCGCGTTCGGTGCGGGTCAGGTATTTGGCGGTGCGCGGAAGTTTCAGCGCGGCGCGGAATTCACGTTGGCCCTCCTTCACAAGGTCGATGAGATGGGGGTGGACGTAGGAGCGGCGCGCCACGGCGGGGGTGTTGCCGAGTTTCTCGACGACGGGGGCGAGGAGCGTCTTGAGCGTCATGTCCTCGCGCGCCTCGGCCAGCGCCTCGAAGGCGATAAGGCTGGCGGCCCAGGTGCGGAAGTTCTTGGCGGTGAAATCCTCGCCGGTCGCATCCTTGATGTAGGCGTTGACGTCCGACGAGCTGACCGGGTGGGCCGCGCCGTGCTCGTCGAGATAGCCGAACAGATGCTGGTCGGGGAGGTCCTGGCATTTCTTGACGACGCTCGACAGCGAGCGGTCGGTGATGCGGAGGGCGCGCATCTTGCCGGACTTGGCCTTGAACTGGAGTTTCAGCGTCGAGCCGCGCAGTTCGGCGTGCTTCTTGCGGAGCGTGGTCGCGCCGTAGGACTCGTTCGTCTTGACGTAGTCCTCGTTGCCGACGCGCAGGTTGCCGCGGTCGAGCAGGCGGACGACGGCGGCGACGGCGCGGTCCTTGGGCAGCGCGCGCATGGCGAGATCGGCCTCGACCTTGCGGCGGAGCTTGGGCAGCGCGCGGCCGAAGGCGGCGGTGCGTTCGTACTTGGCCGCCTCCTGCGCTTCGCGGAAGCCGGCGTGATAGCGGTACTGCTTGCGGCCCTTCTCGTCCCAGCCGACCGCCTGGATGTGGCCGTTCGCCTTCACGCAGAACCAGGCGTCCTTGTAGGCGGGGGGGAGGCCGATCTTGTTCAGGCGATCGATCTCGTCCGCGTCGGCGATCGGCCCGCCCTGGGGGTGGGTGTAGGCCCAACCATCCTCCAGTCTCTCGCGGGTGATGCCGGGGGTGCTGTCGTCGGTATAGACGATCTGGTCGGGGAGGGTGTTCATGCCGTCGATGGAATGATCGGAACGGCTTTCGTGTTCCGGGGGCGTGTGGGACGGAAGCGGGCTTCGGCACGGAGGCGGCCGAGACGGGTGTCGAGGTCGATCGGGTGCCGACGAGCATGAACACGAACGGTTGAGGGGCGATGCCGACGAACGCCGCGCCGATCAGGCGCACCGCGTGCGCGCCCCTGACTAGGCGTCGCGCAGCAGCAGCGCGTGGATCCGGATGGTCGTGGGACCGAGCCGTTCGACGACGAGATCGGCGACATGGTGCCCCCGGACAAGTAGGTCGGCGTCGGGCAGATCGGCGAGCCAGGCCGCGCCCGGATCGACCCGGCGCAGCTCGATCGAGACGCGTTCGCCCTCGAACGTGGCGCTGGCCCATGGTCGGCCGGTGGCGTCACCGATCGCGAAACCGCACCTTCGGTCGCGCGCATGCGCGACGAGCGCACGAGCGAGAAGCGCCGCCAAATCGCGGAAGGGACGCGCGGTCAATGGTTTTGCCGGGCGATGAAGGCCTTTACGCGCGCCTCGATCGACCGCCCCGGCCGGCGTCCGCGCGCTAGGTCGCCGACCAGCCGCGGATCGTTGACGGCGAGCCTGCCGAATTTCGTCGGCGGCGTTTCCGTCCGTCGGCAATAGGCCTTGATCTCCCATAACAGCGACATCATGCGACTCCTCAGACCGACCGCGTTCCCGGTCTGTTCCGCAGAATCCAACTTGTCTAGGATATTTCCCAGAGGTAGGCCTGCGATGTGTTGGAGGACGATCCGAGGACGGCGTTGATGCGCGCGTCGGCGGCGGGTGGGCTGAGCCTGGCGGCCTTGTCGGGCGCGATCAGGCGCAATCCGGCCTATCTGCACCAGTATGTCACGCGCGGCAGTCCGCGGCTGTTGGCGGAAGGTGATCGCCGGGTGCTGGCGGCGATGCTTGGCGTGTCGGAGGCGGCGCTCGGCGGGCCGGCCGACGGGCCAGTCGACGGGGATGCGTCGTTCGCGTTGCCGCGCCTCGACATCGAGGCGTCGGCGGGGCCGGGCGCCTACAACGACGGTGAACTGGTGCTCGGCATCGACGGGGTCGACGGGAAGCTGGCGCGCGCGTTGCGGTTGCGACCGGGTAAAGCGGGGTTGATCACGGTGCGCGGCGACTCGATGGAGCCGGGACTGCTCGACGGCGACCAGCTGATCGTCGATCTGACGGATCGCGCGCCGGCCGCGACGGCACGCGTATACGTGATCCGGATCGAGGGCGCGATCATGGTCAAGCGGGTGGGCGCGGGCGAAGGCAGGCTGACCGCCGTCAGTGACAATCCGGCGGCGACGGTGCCGGTCGGGGAGATCGAGGTGGTTGGCCGGGTCGTATGGCGGATGGGGGCGCCGCGTTGAACTCGGCGGTCAGCGCGCCCGGTCGCGTAGCCAGATCACGACGGCCAGCGCCGCGCCGATCGCGACGCCGATGATGATCCCCAGCGTGGGTTGCTGGAGCGACACGCCGATCACCGCGCCGAGGATCGTGCCGATCGCGACGAGGACGCCGCCAGCGGCGGAGGGGCGGGAGCGGGGCATGGCGCGCCCCTGCCACGTCCTGCGCGGGGACGCCAGCCGAAGGAAACCGGCTCGATCCTACATCAAGCCGGGCATTCGTAAGCGACCTTGCATGGCTGGCCCTAGCATCGCCGACAGCATGAACGCGCCAATCGCGGATCGGGTCAGCGGCTTGTGCGGAGCATCCGCGGTCGGCGAGCGGACGTCAGGCCCCGGTCATGTCCTGGTCGGACGCGAGCGGGGTAAGCGCGAGCATGGCGGCGCGGTCGTACGACCAAGCGGATGGCGCCTGGACGGCCGCGAGCGCCAGCAGCAGGGTCATGCGGGCGCGCCGACGACCGTTTTCACCTCCATGAAGTCGGTCAGGCCGTAGCGGCCGTTCTCGCGGCCGTTGCCCGATTGCTTGTAGCCGCCGAAGGGAGCGGCGATGTCGGGGCTCCAGGAGTTGATCGTGACCAGGCCGGCGCGGAGCTTAGGCGCGACGGCGGCGGCGCGGGCGGGGTCGCCGGAGATCGTCGCGGACAGGCCGTAGGGCGTGTCGTTGGCGATGCGGATCGCCTGCGCCTCGTCCGAGTAGGTCGTGATCGTCGCGACGGGGCCGAACACCTCCTCTTGCGCGATGCGCATGTCGGGTGTGACGTTGGCGAACAGGGTCGGGCGGACGTAATAGCCGGCGTTGCGGCCGTCGGGACGGCCTGTGCCGCCGGTGACAAGGGTCGCGCCCTCGTCGATCGCGGACTGGATCAGGCCCTGGATCTTGTCGAACTGCGCCTTGTTGACGACGGGGCCGATATGCTGGCCCAGCTCGGCGGGGTCGCCGACGGTCGTCTGCTCCATCATGCCCTTGATGAACCGGGTGGCTTCGGCGACCTGGCTTTCATGGACGAGGAGGCGGGTGGGGGCGATGCAGCTCTGGCCCGAATTGGCGAGCACGCCGACGACCGTGCCGGGCAGCACGGTGGCCAGGTCCGCGCCCTCGAGCACCAGGTTCGCGGCCTTGCCGCCTAGTTCCTGGTGGACGCGCTTGACGGTGGGGGCGGCGGCCTGCGCGACGGCGATGCCCGCGCGGGTGGAGCCGGTGAAGCTGACCATGTCGACATCGGGATGCGCGCACAGCGTCGCGCCGACGCCGGGGCCGTCGCCGTTGACCAGGTTGAACACGCCCGGGGGTACGCCCGCCGCGTCCATGATCTCGGCCAGGATGATCGCGCAGGTCGGCGCTTCCTCCGAGGGTTTCAGCACCATCGTGTCGCCGGCGGCGAGCGCGGGGGCGACCTTGGCGCAGATCTGGTTGAGCGGCCAGTTCCAGGGGGTAATCATCGCGACGACGCCGAGCGGTTCGTGGACGACCTTGGCGCGGCCGACCCGCTCCTCGAAGGTGAACTCGCCGAGCGCCTTCAGCGTGGCGGCGAAGTGACCGAGGCCGGTCGGAGCTTGCGCGGCGGTGGCGAGGCCCATCGGGGCACCCATTTCCTCGCTCATCGCCTTGGCGAGATCGGGGAGGCGTTTCTTGTATTCCTCGATGATACGGCCGAGCAGCTCGGAGCGTTCGGCGACGGTCGATTGTGACCAGTTCTCGAACGCGAGGCGGGCGGCGGCGACGGCGCGGTCGGCGTCGGCGGGGCTGCCGAGCGTGATCTCGGTGATCGGCTGCTCGGTCGAGGGGTCGATGACCTGGTAGGAGCGGCCGCCGTCGGAGGCGACCCACTTACCGTCGATGTAATGGTTCGGGTGGCTTTTCATGGCGGCTCTCCGGGTCGGTCGGTTGCCGGATCAATGCGGCTGGGCGGGGTCGGTTGCAATCGGAAACGGTATGCGCGGACGCTTGACAGTGTAGTGTTACAACGTAACATTATATATTCCCGGGGCGGTTGGGCCGCGTCGGGCGTGAGCAGGAGAGTAGCCATGGCCTATGCCGACCAGAAGCGGAACCCGACCGTCGCGATCGGCTCCGTCGTCCTCGTCCATGTCGGGCTAGGCGCGGCGTTGCTGTCGGGGTTGGTCGTGAAGTTCGCGCCGCCTATCGACAAGACGTTCGAGGCGACCAATGTCGAGATCGCCCCGCCGCCCGACCCCGTCGAGACGCCGCCGCCGCCCCGCGACGAGATCGTCGTTCCGCGCACGACGACGCCGCCGATCCAGGCGCCGATCCCCGAAGTGCCGACGCCTACCCGCGTAGACCTTACCACCACGACCTTGCCAATACCGCCCGTACCGGGGCCCGGGCCGATCCGGATCGAGCCGCCGACGCCACCCGTGCCGCCGACGCCAAGCGTGAACCTGTCGCGCGGCCTCCGCCCGAGTGGTGATCAGGGACGGTGGTTCCCGCAGGACAGCTACCCGCCCGCCGCCAGGCGTGCGGGCGCGGAGGGGCGGGTCAGCGTATCGGTCGACGTAGGCACGGATGGGCGCGTGATCGCCTGCCGCGTCACCTCGTCGAGCGGCAACGACGACCTGGACAAGGCGACCTGCCGGCTGGCGACGCGCAACGGCCGGTTCGAGCCCGCGCGCGACGCGTCGGGGGCACCGACATCGTCGACCGCCGCGCTCCGCAACGTCCGCTGGACGCTGGAATAGCCGCTCAGGTCGCCGGCGATCCCGAGGTCAGCGCGTCGATCGCTCCCTGAAGGATGTAGGCGGCGGCCATCTTGTCGACGAGCTCGGCCCGCTTGGCGCGGCTGGCGTCCTGTTCGAGTAAGACGCGCGTCACCGCCTGAGTCGACCACCGCTCGTCCCATAGAAAGACGGGGCCGAGGTCCTCGACATTCTTCGCGAAGGCGCGGGTGGATTGCGAGCGAGGGGACTCGGTGCCGTCGAGGTTGATCGGCAGGCCGATCACCAGCCCGGCCACCGACTGCCCGCGCATGAGGTCGATCAGCGCGATCTTGTCCTTCTGGAACTTGGTGCGGCGGATCAGGATGGCAGGGCTGGCGAAGCTCCACCCCCCGTCGCAAAAAGCTGTGCCGATCGTCTTGGTGCCGACATCAAGCCCTAGCAGGCGGCCGCCTGGCACCGCTTCGAGGAACGCGGCGCGATCGGTGGTTATCACCGTCCTGAGAAAGTCGCGAGCCGCCGCGCGGCGTCGGCGCGGACGTCGGCCCAGAACAGGCTGTAGTCATAGACATGATAGTTGTTGCCCGGCAGCACGTACTTGGTGAGGTTGGGTGGCTCGCCGATCAGCAGGAAGCCGCGCCCTTGGTCGCAGCGCGCGGGGATCGCGGCGGCGGCGATCGTGGCGGTGGACAGGTCCTCCGACGGAACCAGCGCGCCGCGATTGGCCGTCGCCGGAGCCGCGCCGTCCGCCGTGCCGGTGATCGGGTTGGTGCACACCATCGGCGTGCCGCGCCGGGGGCGGCCGTCGAAGCCGGTGGTGGCGTCGTAGGTATCGACGACCAGCGACGGGTCGGCGGGCTCCGCGAAGCTCTGCCACGACAGCAGGCAGCCGCTATCGGCGGCGGCGCGGCATTCGGGCAAGCCGAGCGCGGCGAGGTCGGTCGCGCGCGAGACGGGCCAGCCGACGACGTAGGCGGCGACCACGCGGCGGCGGAGCGCGGGGTCGCGGGCGACCTTCTCGCGCAGGAGCGTCGTCAGGTGGAGCGCGCCCTGGCTATGACCGGCTAGGATAAGGGGGCGTGCGCGGTCGACCTGGGCGAGGAACGCGTCGAATGCGGCGGCGACGTCGCGGTAGGCGAGGGCCAGCGCCCTTTGCGCATCGGCCTCGCTCGTCAGGAACGCGCCGAAGGTCGCCTGTCGGTAGCGGGGCGCGTAGATGTCGGCGACCTCGTTGAACGTGCTCGCCTGGCCGCGCACGAAGACGTTCGTGCGAAAGTTCGTCTCGCCGTCGCCCGTGATCGTGCCGTTCCACGCGTCGCGCGAGACGTAGGAGGTCGGGTGGATGAAGAACATCGCGGCGGGGCGGGTCGTGCCCGGCCGGTAGCCTTCGGGAGTCCACAGGGCCGGGTTGTTCGGCAGATCGGGGCGGGCGACCCACATGCCCGGGTCGTCATAGGCGCGCGCGGCGACGCGCGGCTGAGCGCGGAACGGCTCAGAGGGGACGAGCGCGGCGCGGATGATGTCGTTGCCGTACAGGCGGTAGGCGAAGGCGCCGGCGATCGCGAGCGCGACGAGGAACGCCACGACGTACAGGAACTTGCGGACCATGCCGGGGCCCGTGCCCGAACGGACACGCGCTTGCAACGCCGCGACCTGCGCGGTAGCCGCCCGGTCATGTCAGTCGACGAAGCAACCGTGAAACGCATCGCGAAGCTCGCCCGCATCGCGATCACCGACGAGGACGCGGCCAAGCTCGCGCCCGAGCTGGGCAACATCCTGGGCTGGATCGAGCAGCTGGGAGAGGTCGATACGAGCGGCGTCGAGCCGATGACGGCGGTGATCCCGAACACGCTCCGGCTGCGGGACGACGTGGTCACCGACGGGGGCGTCCGCGATGCGGTGCTCGCCAACGCGCCTCAGGCCGAGCATGGCTTCTTCACGGTTCCCAAGGTGATCGAGTAGTGAGCGACATCACCGATCTTGGCGTCGCGGCTCTGCGCGACGGGATTCGCCTGGGCTGGTTCTCGGCGCGCGAAGTTGTGGACGCGTTCATCGTGAAGGTGAGCCGCGCCAGGACGCTCAACGCGTTCCTGGTCGAGACGCCCGACCACGCGATCGCCGCCGCCAAGGCTGCCGACGCCGCGCGGGCTGCCGGAGAGGTGCTCGCGCCGCTCGCGGGGGTGCCGCTCGGGATCAAGGATCTGTTCTGCACGAAGGGTGTCGCGACCACAGCCGGGAGCCTGATCCTGGAAGGCTTCACGCCGCCCTACGAGTCGACGGTCACGCGAAACCTTTGGGACGCGGGCGCGGGAATGCTCGGCAAGCTCAACATGGACCAGTTCGCGATGGGGTCGTCGAACGAGACCTCCGCGTTCGGCAACGTGCTGTCGCCGTGGCGGCGGTCGGACGGCGGCAACGCGACGCTTGCGCCTGGCGGGTCGTCGGGCGGGTCGGCGACGGCGGTGTCCGCTCGGCTATGCCCGGGTGCGACGGGCACCGATACGGGCGGCTCCATCCGGCAGCCCGCGGCGTTCACCGGCATCGCTGGGATCAAGCCCACCTATGGCCGCTGCTCGCGCTGGGGGACGATCGCGTTCGCGTCGTCGCTCGACCAGGCGGGGCCGATGGCGCGCGACGTGCGCGATTGCGCGATCCTGCTGGAGGCGATGAGCGGGTTCGATCCCAAGGACGCGACCTCGCTCCAGCTCGACGTTTCGCGCTGGGAGGACGGGCTGTCGGCGAGCATGCGCGGCAAGCGCGTCGGCATCCCCAGGGAATACCGCGTTGATGACATGCCCGAGGAGATCGATGCGCTGTGGCGGGCCGGGATCGACTGGCTGCGCGACGCGGGCGCGGAGATCGTCGAGGTGTCGCTCCCGCATACCAAGTACGCGCTACCCGCTTATTACATCATCGCGCCTGCCGAGGCGTCGTCCAACCTCGCCCGCTATGACGGCGTGCGATACGGCCTGCGCGACCTGCCCGAGGGGGCGGGGCTGCAGGACATGTACGCCGCGACGCGCGCCGACGGCTTCGGGGCGGAGGTCAAGCGCCGGATCATGATCGGCACCTATGTGCTCTCGGCGGGTTTTTACGATGCCTATTACACCCAGGCGCAGAAGGTCAGGGCGTTGATCGCGCGCGATTTCGAGCAGGCGTTCGAGCGGTGCGACGTGCTCCTCACCCCGACCGCGCCATCGGCGGCGTTCGCGCTGGGCGAGAAGTCGGCCGACCCGATCGCGATGTACCTGAACGACGTCTTCACGGTGCCGTCGTCGCTGGCGGGGCTACCCGCCATGTCGGTGCCCGGCGGTCTCGACAAGCAGGGCCTGCCGCTCGGCCTGCAGATCATCGGCCGCGCGCTCGACGAGCAGGGCGTGCTGAACGCCGGGCTGGCGTTGGAGGAGCGAGCGGGATTCACGGCACGGCCAGACGCTTGGTGGTGAGACCCCGGCGATTGCGATAGAGCGGACGCGGAGGCCACTCATGAACGTCCATGCACCAGTCGCAAACTTCGAGGTCGAGATGTCGGCCGACGGCGAAGTGTTGGTTCCCGAGCCGGTCAGGAAGGCGGCGGGCCTGATCCCTGGCGCGCGCCTCGTGATCGGCATCAACGACGACGGAGAAGTCGTGTTGTTGACACGCATACAGGCGCGGCGGCGCGGCGAGACGCCTGACGCGCGCAGCGAGCGCATCGCAGCTGCGCTTAGGGAGATCGGGGACGGTCGCTACTCCACCGGGCAGTCCACCGCGGAGGTGATGGCCGAGCTGCGCGGCGGGCGGCAAGGATGATCTTCGCCGATTGCAACATCATTATCGACGTTATCAATGTCGATGACGCGTGGTCCGACTGGTCGCGCGAGAAGCTGCGAGCGCTGTCCGAAGCCGGCCGGGAGGTGATCATCAACAATGTCGTAGTCGCGGAGATCGCGTCGAACTTCCCATCGCTTGATCGGCTGGTCGCGGCGATGGATCAACTGGACATCGAGATCATAGCTCTCGACGACGAGGCGGCGTTCGCCGCCGGGCAAGCCTTCCGCTCCTATCGTCGCCAGCACCGCGAGCGCGACGCGATCCTTGCGGATTTCCTGATCGGTGCGCACGCCGAGCAGCTAGGCGCGGTGCTGCTGACGCGAGATGCGTCGCTGTACGCTCGCTACTTTCCTAATCTCCCCCTCATCACTCTGGACACGCCTTCATGACGACGAGCGATTACCGCATCCAGGGCGACACCGGTGAGTGGGAGGTCGTGGTCGGCCTGGAGGTCCATGCGCAGGTGACCTCCAACGCCAAGCTGTTCTCCGGCGCGGCGACGGCTTTCGGTGCGGAGCCGAACACGCAGGTGTCGCTGGTCGACGCGGCGATGCCGGGGATGTTGCCGGTGCCGAACCGCGAGTGCATCCGCCAGGCGGTGCGGACCGGCATGGCGCTGGACGCCAAGATCAACCGATGGTCGCGGTTCGATCGGAAGAACTATTTCTACGCCGACCTGCCGCAGGGATATCAGATCAGCCAGCTCTACCATCCGCTCGTCGGCGAGGGCGCGGTCGAGATCGCGCTGGACGAGAAGGACCCGGACGGGGCGACCAAGACGATCGGCGTGGAACGCATCCATGTCGAGCAGGATGCGGGCAAGCTGATGCACGACCAGCATCCGACACGGTCGTACGTCGACCTGAACCGGTCGGGCGTGGCGTTGATGGAGATCGTGTCGCGGCCCGACCTCGCGTCGCCGGCGGAGGCCGGAGCTTATCTGCGCAAGCTGCGGTCGGTGCTGCGCTATGTCGGGTCGTGCGACGGGAACATGGAGGAGGGGTCGATGCGCGCCGACGTCAACGTCAGCGTGCGCAGGACGGGCGAGCCGTTGGGGACGCGGACGGAGACCAAGAACGTCAACTCGGTCCGGTTCGTGATGGCGACGGTCGAGTTCGAGGCACGGCGGCAGGTCGAACTGCTGGAGGAGGGCGGCCAGGTCGTCCAGGAGACGCGGCTGTTCGATCCCGATCGCGGCGCGACCCGGTCGATGCGGTCCAAGGAGGACGCGCACGATTACCGCTACTTCCCGGATCCCGACCTGTTGCCGCTCGAGCTGGACGACGCGTTCCTCGACGAGTGCCGCGCGTCGTTGCCCGAGCTGCCGGACACCAAGCGGCGGCGGTACGAGGCGGCGGGCGTCACGCCCTACAACGCCAACGTCTTGACCGCCGAGGTCGAGACGGCGCGCTGGTTCGACGCGCTGCTGGAGGCGGGCGCGGAGCCTCGGGCGGCGGCGAATTGGGTCGGGAGCGAGCTGTTCGGCGCGCTAGGCCGGCTGGGGCTGGGGATGGAGGCGAGCCCGGTGTCGCCGCGCCAGGCCGCGGAACTGCTCGGGCTGGTCGCGGACGGCACCCTGTCGGGCAGCCTGGCCAAACAGGTGTTCGAGGTGATGCTGGAAACGCGCCAGGACGCGGGCGCGGTGGTCGAGGAGCGCGGGCTGAGGCAGGTGACCGACACCGGCGCGATCGAGGCGGCCATCGCCGGGATCATGGCGACGAACGCTGAAAAGGTCGCGGATTACCGCGGCGGCAAGGACAAACTGTTCGGCTTCTTCGTCGGTCAGACGATGAAGGCGATGGGCGGCAAGGCGAACCCGGGCGTGGTGAACGAGCTGCTGAAGAGGGCGCTGAGCTGAGCGCGCCGAGACTGGCTTGCACCGCAGAACTGATTTGTTAACCTACCGTTGGTTAGATGATTCGACCGGGGGGTCGGATCAGAGCCGGGGGGAAAGACATGAAGCGCGTGTTCGGTTGGTCGGTGGCTGTCGCCATGGTCATGGCGCCGACGGCGGCGATCGCCGGTCCGAAGCAGCTGACCGCGTCGGGTTACCAGTTGCCGTCCGACAAGCCCGTCTCGATCGTGCTGATGCGGCCCGACGTGCAGGTCGGCCAGCTGCAAGCGGGCGGCGCGATCGAGCCGAATGCCAACTGGACCAAGGCCGCGCGCGACAATCTGCTCGTCGCGATGGACGCGCACAGCAAGGCGCGCGGGCTGGGGATGACGGTGATGCCGGAACCGGAGGGCGAGGCGGGCAAGTTGGTCACCGACTATGAGGCGCTTCACCGCGCCGTCGCGACGGCGATCCTGACGCACAAATATCAGGGCGCGAAGCTGCCGACCAAGAAGGATCGGTTCGACTGGATGCTCGGGCCGGGCGCGGGAGCGCTGGGCCAAGCGACGGGGGCCAATTACGCGTTGTTCTTCGTCGGGCGCGATAATTTCGCGACCGCCGGGCGCAAGGCGGCGCAGGTCGCGGGCATGTTGGGGTGCTTGGTCGGTTTTTGCGTGATCACGAAGGGCGGGCAGCACATCTATTACGCCTCGCTGGTCGAGCTTTCGACGGGCAATGTCGTCTGGTTCGACCTGCTGCGCGGGTCGGAGGGCGATGTCCGCACGCCCGAGGGCGCGAAGGCGATGGTCGATGTCGTGATGGCGTCGCTGCCGACCAAGCCGGGGCAGGGTCCCGTCCAGACCGCCGCCGTCGCCGCGCGCTGAGCGGCGACATGCGCCCAACCAGCCTCGCACCGCTATGCTGGGCGCTGCTCGTCGCGGCGGCTCCGCAGGCCGCCCCCGCGCCATCGCAGGGCCGCGACGTAATCGTCATCGCGCCCTCGGGCGGGCCGGACGACAAGGACGAGCGCGGGCTGTGGATGCAGGCGGACGAGGCCGAGCGGCGGCTGAAGGCGTCGAACTTCGTCATCCGCGACGCTGCGCTGAACGAATATATCAGGTCGGTCCTGTGCCGCACCGTCGGTGACAAGGAGTGCGGAGCGACGCGCGTGTATGTGACGCGCACGCCCTATTTCAACGCGTCGATGATGCCCAACGGCGTGATGCAGGTCTGGTCGGGGTTGTTCCTGCGCGTCCGCGACGAGGCGCAGCTGGCGGCGGTGCTCGCGCATGAATACGCGCATTATAAGGAGCGGCACTCGCTCCGGCTGTTCCGCAACATCAAGAGCAAGACGAACGCGGTCGCGTTCCTGTCGATCCTGCCCGTCGGCGGTCTGGCGGCGGGCGCGATCGGCGCGGCGCAGCTGGGGATGATCGGATCGGTCTTCGGCTTCTCGCGCGAGATGGAGCGCGACGCCGACGCGGCGTCGGTGACCGCGATGACGGCGGCGGGCTATGATCCCAACGCCGCGCCGGGCATCTGGCGGCAGATCAACGCCGAGGCGGAGGCGACCGCCGCCGCGCGCAAGCGGCGCAAGCGGTCGGAGGGCGGCATGTTCGCGAGCCATCCGCCGAGCGCGGAGCGGATCGCCGCGCTCGATGCACAGGCGGCGGGGCGGGCGGGCGAGCTGGGGGCGGATCGGTACCGCGCCGCGCTCGCGCCGTTCTGGGCGGACTTCATCGACGATCAGGTGAAGATCAACGATTTTGGGGGGACCGAGCTGTTGCTGGCGCAATTGGCGGGCGGCCGCTGGACGCCCGACCTGCTTTATGCGCGCGCCGAGTTGTACCGGGCGCGGGGTGCGGCGGGCGATTACGAGCGGGCCGTCGGGTTTTACGAGAGCGCGCTCGCCGCGGGCACCGCGCCCGCCGAAGCGCATCGCGGGCTGGGCCTGTGCTATTTGAGGGTCGGCCAGGCCGTTCGGGGCAAGGCGTCGATTGGGCGCTATCTGGAGATCAAGCCGGGCGCGAGCGACCGGGCGATGATGACCATGTTGACGGGGGTATGACGATGACGGGGAAGAACAGGCTCGCGATCGCGGGTGCGTTGATGCTGGCGGCGGCGGGGCCGGCGATGGCGGGGTTCAAGCTGATGCCGAAGGGGGTACCCGTCGCGGTGCGCTCGTCGACGCTGACGGTTACGCCCACGGTCGACTGGAATCGGCTCGGCTCGAAGGTCGGGCGCAACGCGGAGGCGTGGACGCTCGACGGACAATCGCTGAACGAGGTCACCTTCTATGCAGGCATCGGCGCGGGGCAGACACTATTTCGCGAGGTCGACAAGAAGAACAAGCCGCTGCCGAAATTCAGCGGGAAGATGCTCGCGCCCGAGATCGTCCAGCTGTTCGAGTCGAGCTACCGCGTGGCGGTGGGCACGCCGCTGTTCGGGATCGACGAGGCTGGGCCGGCGACGTTCATGGGGCGTCCGGGCTTCCGCTTCCGATACAACTTCACCGTGCAGGACGAGGAGATCCGGCGCACGGGCGAGGCGATGGGCGCGGTGGTCGACGGCAAGCTGTACATGATCGCCTTCGAAGCGCCGACACTGCATTATTTCGACCGCGACGTCGCGGCCTACCGCGCGTTAGCCGCGAGCGCCGCGCTAGGTGCCGCAGCGAAGAAATAAGCGAGCCGGGCCGTGGCCTATTGCGCGTCGCGGTCCTGGTTCTTGACCTCGCCGCCGGTGCCCGCGACCCCGGCATAGTCGCCGGTCCTGGTCATGGGGTCGGGTTCGTCGCCGCCTTCGCCGCGATCGACGGCGTCGGAGCGGGCCTGGACGACCTGCTCGATGTCGGAGCGGTCGTCGGCGTCGTTTCCGTCGTCGGGCGCGCGGTCGGTGTCGGTCATGGTCGGTCCTTCCTGACGCCCTAGCGGCTGGTGCCGGCGAGGCCGCCGAAGCTGGCGGTCATGCCGTCGGTCGAGCCGATGTCGCCGGTGTCGTCCGCCTCGCGGTGGCGGACGCCGCTGGAGGCCGCCGTGGAAACTTGGGCGGCCGCGATCGGGGCGTCGCCGCCGGGGGCCGCTTCGCCCTCCTCGTCCGGGTCGCCGAACGGGTTCATGTCGCCCGGGTCGGGTTCGGCGCCGGGCATCGTCTCGCCCGGATCGCCGCCGACCTGCGCTGTGCCCTCGCCAGAACCCGCGCCAACACCATCATCGGCATCAGCGAACAGGTCGGGGCTCGTGTCGTCGATCTTCTCCATCGCTTCCCTCCTCAGAATTCGGGGGGCTGCGCCGTGCCCGGGTCGCTCGCGGGCATGCCCGGCGAGGGCTGGTCGAAGTCGGGGGCGGGGGGATCGAACTCGGGCACGGGCGAGGGCGTGGGCGTTTCAGGTGGGGGCTGGGTGGCCATGGTCGGTGCTCCTTCTCCGCGCTACAACGCGCGCGGGGCGTCGCGGTTGCCTTTCCGGCGCTTGCCGAGCGGGTGGGCGTTGGTATAGGGCCGCGCGCTACGGCGGGTCCAATCTGTGCGGGCGTGGCGGAACTGGTAGACGCGCTTGGTTTAGGTCCAAGTATCGCAAGATGTGGGGGTTCGAGTCCCTTCGCCCGCACCAGTCCCGCCCTGCGCGAGCGGCCGGGCCCCAAGAACGCTCCAGAACACCCCAGATGACACCGGAAGGCGCGAGATGCAGACTGTCGAGACGTTGAACGAGGGCCTCCGCCGCGCCTATCGCCTGACCATCACCGCCGGCGACATCGAGTCCCGTGTCGACGCCGAGTTGAAGCGCATGGCGCCGCAGATGAAGATGCCCGGCTTTCGCCCCGGCAAGGTCCCCGCCAACCTAGTGCGCAAGATGCACGGCCCCGCGCTTATGCAGGACGCGCTGCAGGGATCGATCCAGCAGGGCGTCCAATCGCTCCTCGCGGACAAGCAGTTGCGCCCGGCGATGCAACCGTCGGTCGAGTTGGCGGAGGGGTTCGCGCCCGGCGGCGACGCGGAGGTGGTCGTCTCACTGGAGGTGCTGCCGCAGGTGCCCGCGCCCGCGATCGACGGGCTGAAGCTCGAGCGGCTGACGGTCGCGGTGCCCGACGAGGCTATCGACGCGCAGCTGCACAAATTCGCCGAGGGCCAGAAGAAGTGGGACGACGCCGGCGACAAGGCGGCGGAGCAGGGCGACCTCGTCACCGTCGATTTCATTGGCAAGACGGCGGACGGCGTCGCGTTCGAGGGCGGCACGGGGACCGACATGGGCGTCGAGATCGGCGCGGGTCGGCTGATCCCCGGCTTCGAGGACCAAGTCGTCGGCGCGGTCGCGGGCGAGGAGCGGCGGATCGACGTGACGTTCCCGGCCGATTATCAGGCCAAGGAGCTGGCGGGCAAGGAGGCTACCTTCGATCTGGTGGTCAAGTCGGTGAAGGTCGCGGGCGAGAGCGCGATCGACGAGGAGCTCGCCAAGAATCTGGGTCTGGAAAGCCTGGAGCAGCTGCGCGGGCTGGTGCGGGGCCAAGTCGAGCAGGAGCATAACGGCCTGACGCGAACCCACATGAAGCGCAAGTTGCTCGACCAACTCGCCGAGGGTCACGATTTCGAGGTGCCGCCGTCGATGGTGGAGGCCGAGTTCGACCAGATCTGGCGTCAGCTGGAGCACGAGACGACGCACGAGGCCGACCCGGAAGCCGCGCGCGCGGAGATGGAGTCCGAGCGCGACGATTACCGCCGCATCGCCGAGCGCCGCGTGCGGCTGGGGCTGCTGTTGTCCGAGATCGGCCAGGCGAACGGCGTTGAGATCACGAGCCAAGAGATGAACCGGCTGGTCGCGCAGGCTGCTCAGCAATACGGCCCGGAACAGCGTCAGCAGTTCATCAAGTATATTCAGCAGGAACCGATGGCGGCCGCGCAGCTCCGTGCGCCCTTGTACGAGGACAAGGTCGTCGATTTCCTGTTCGAGCGCGCCGAGATCACCGACCGCGAGGCGACGCGCGAGGAGTTGGAGGCGGCGATCGAGAGCGAGGACGGCTTCGCGACGGGTACGCACGTCCACCATCACGACGACGATCACGGGCATGACCACGCGCATGATCAGGTCGGCGGCGAGGATCACGGGGCCGAGATCGTGAGCGCCTACGAGGAAGCGACGCCAGTCGTAACCGAGCAGCCCGCGGCCGCCCCGGCCAAAAATCCTCGCGCGAAGAAGGGCGCGCCGCTCTCGGCCGAGACGCAGGTCCTGGAGTCGAGCCCGGTCGCGGCCGAAGCCGCCGAGGGTGCCACAGCCGAGGACGATGTCGCGCCCGCCGCAAAGAAGCCGCGTGCGCCGCGCAAGCCGAAGGTCGCGGAAGCTTAAGCTCTCTCCGTCATGCCGGGCTTGTTCCGGCATCCATCGTTGAGCGTACTCGGCCAGGCGCGGGTTCGAACCGCGATGGACCCCGGAACAAGTCCGGGGTGACGGAGAAGGGTGAGTGGCAGTGACCGAACCGCGCATCGCCGTGCTGCTGCCCTGCTATAACGAGGAGGCGGTGATCGCGCGGACGATCGCCGGCTTTCGCACCGCGCTGCCGGGCGCGACGGTGTACGTGTACGACAACAACAGCCGCGATCGGACGATCCAGGTCGCGCGCGCGGCGGGTGCGGTCGTCCGCTCCGAGCGCATCCAGGGCAAGGGCGCCGTGGTCAGGCGGATGTTCGCCGACATCGACGCCGACGTGTACGTCATGGCCGACGGCGATGCGACCTACGACGCCGCCTCCGCGTCCAAATTGGTCGACAGCCTGATTGACGAACAACTCGACATGATCGTCGGCAGCCGGATCGGCGAGGGGGCAGCCGCGTATCGGCGTGGGCACCGGTTCGGGAACGCGTTGCTGACGGGTATGCTCGCGCGGCTGTTTGGGCGGAGCTTCACCGACATCCTGTCGGGCTACCGCGTCTTCTCGCGTCGGTTCGTGAAGAGCTTTCCCTCGCTATCGGCGGGGTTCGAGATCGAGACGGAAATCAGCGTCCACGCGCTCGAGCTGAAGATGCCGTGCGCCGAGATCGAGACGCCGTACTTCGCGCGGCCGGAGGGCTCCGAGTCGAAACTCAGCACCTATCGCGACGGCTGGCGCATATTGTCGACAATCGCGACGCTGTACCGCATCGAGCGGCCGCTATGGTTCTTCGGCACTCTCGCCGTGCTGTTGATGGCGGTAGCGGTCGCGCTCGCGGTCCCGCTCGGGATCACCTATGCCGAGACCGGGCTCGTGCCGCGCTTCCCGACCGCGATCGGGGTGACGGGGCTCATCATCCTCGCCGCGCTCAACCTGTTCGCGGGGCTGATTCTCGACACGGTGGTGCGCGGTCGGCGCGAGGTGCGGCGGCTCGCATACCTGACCTATCCAGCGCCCGGTCGCGGGGCTTGAACTCCCTCGCGGCCCGCGCGATGTATGTGTTCGTCCCGACATCAGAGAGTCTCCACATGCATAATCCGTTCGAGTCCGGCGATTTCGCGAGCCCGTTGGCGTCCGCCGGCGTCGGCTTGGCGCAGACCCAGGCCGGGCTCGTCCCCATCGTCATCGAACAGTCGAACCGCGGCGAGCGGTCGTTCGACATCTTCTCGCGCCTGCTGCGCGAGCGGATCGTGTTCGTGACGGGCGGCGTGGAGGACGGCATGGCCTCGCTCATCACCGCGCAGTTGCTGTTCCTCGAATCGGAGAATCCGAAGAAGGACATCTTCATGTACATCAACTCGCCGGGCGGCGTGGTGACGGCGGGCATGGCGATACACGACACCATGCAATATATCCGCCCGCGCGTGGGCACGGTGTGCATCGGCCAAGCCGCGTCGATGGGGTCGTTCCTGCTCGCGTCGGGCGAGAAGGGAATGCGCGTTGCGCTGACCAATTCGCGCATCATGATCCACCAGCCGTCCGGCGGCGCACAGGGCATGGCGTCCGACATCGAGATCCAGGCGCGCGAAATCCTGCGTATCCGCGCCCGGATGAACGAGCTCTATTCGCAGTATACCGGCCAGCCAATCGAGGAGATCGAGCGCCGCATGGACCGCGATACGTTCCTGCAGGCTGACGAGGCCAAGGCGTTCGGCCTGATCGACGAGGTGTTCGACAAGCGTCCGCAGCCGACCGAGGATATGGCCGCGGCGGCCTAGGCGGAGAGTTTACCGCCGCTTGGGCGTATTTCGTTTGTGTGTCGGGGGAGCGGCGTTACATTGCCGTTCCCGATAGCGAAGCGCGTGTTTCCGAGCGCGCCAGAGGTGATTCAATGACGAAGCTGAGCGGTGGCGACTCGAAGAGCACCCTCTATTGCTCCTTCTGCGGCAAGTCGCAGCATGAGGTGCGCAAGCTGATCGCGGGACCGACCGTGTTCATCTGCGACGAGTGCGTCGAGCTGTGCAACGACATCATCCGCGAGGAGACCAAATCGTCGCTCGTGTCCAAGAAGGACGGCGGCGTGCCGACGCCGCAGGAGATCTGCAACGTCCTGGACGACTACGTCATTGGCCAGAAGCGCGCCAAGCGCGTGCTGTCGGTGGCGGTCCATAACCATTATAAGCGACTAAATCATGGTGCGAAGGGCGCGGACGTCGAGCTGAGCAAGTCGAACATCCTGCTCGTCGGGCCGACCGGTTGCGGCAAGACCCTGCTCGCACAGACGCTCGCGCGCATTCTGGACGTGCCGTTCACGATGGCGGACGCGACGACGCTGACCGAGGCGGGTTACGTTGGCGAGGATGTCGAGAACATCATCCTGAAATTGCTCCAGGCGAGCGACTACAATGTCGAGCGAGCGCAGCGGGGAATCGTCTATATCGACGAGATCGATAAGATCAGCCGCAAGGCCGAAAATCCGTCCATCACGCGCGACGTTTCGGGCGAGGGTGTCCAGCAGGCGCTCCTCAAGCTGATGGAGGGCACCACCGCGTCGGTGCCGCCGCAGGGCGGGCGCAAGCATCCGCAGCAGGAGTTCCTGCAGGTCGATACCACGAATATCCTGTTTATCTGCGGCGGGGCGTTCTCGGGCCTCGAGAAGATCATCGGCGACCGGTTGCAGGGCAAGTCGATCGGCTTCGGCGCGTATGTCGCCTCGCCCGAGGAGAAGCGGACGGGCGAGATCCTGCGTTCGACCGAGCCGGAGGATCTGCTGAAGTTCGGGCTCATCCCTGAGTTCGTCGGCCGCCTGCCGGTGATCGCGACGCTGGAGGACTTGGATGTCGACGCGCTGGTCAAGATTCTGACGCAGCCCAAGAACGCGTTGGTCAAGCAGTATCAGAAGCTGTTCGAGATGGAGGACGTCGAGCTCGGCTTCACCGACGACGCGCTCGTCACCGTCGCCAAGAAGGGCATCGAGCGCAAGACGGGCGCGCGTGGGCTGCGGTCGATCTTGGAGTCAATCCTGCTGGATACGATGTTCGACCTGCCGGGCATGGACGGTGTCGACGAGGTTATGATCGACAAGGACGTGATCGAGGGCCGCAAGGAGCCGATCCGCGTCTATGCCGAGAAGAAGAAGGGCGGCGAGGCGGCTTAGGGGATCGCCGCCGTGCGCCGGTCAGGGCGGGCGTGACGTAGGTCGTGTCCGCCCTTTTGGCGTGCGGGACCGGGTACACGGGCGGAACCGCCGCGAGCGCCGCGCGTCCACCAGCGGTGATCGTTCGTCTCCTCCTCGCCTCCGCGATGCTCCTTACCTCCGACTCCGCCTGGGCTTGCACGCTTTGCCATGGCGACACGGCCGAGCAGGTTCGTGCGACGCTGTTCGGGCCGGACTTGCTGCTCAACGCCACGTTCGCGCTCGCGCCGGTGCCGGTCTTGTTCGCCGCGATCTGGCTGGTGCCCGAAGCGCGCCGTGATCGCTGACGCGCGCCGCGCGGTGGTGCGCGCCGGGGTGGCGATCGGCATCGGGATGGGCGGCTTCGTGGACGGCATTCTGTTCCATCAAATCCTGCAGATCCACAACATGCTCTCCGCGCGCATCCCGCCCGACACGCTCGTCGGGGCGAAGGTGAACATGGTGTGGGACGGCGTCTTCCACGCCTTCGTCTGGGGCGTGACCGCGCTCGGCGTCGCGTTGCTCTGGCGCGCGCGGGGCGGGAGCGCGCGGGTGCCCGGCCGCATGTTCGGCGGCGCGTTGTTGCTCGGCTGGGGGTCGTTCAACTTAATCGAAGGCGTGATCGACCACCACCTGCTCGCGCTGCATCACGTCGTCGAGCGGCTAGGGCCGTCGGTGTGGGACTGGGTGTTCCTGGTCTCGGGCGTTGCCCTTGCCGCGACCGGGTGGATGCTGACGCGCCAAATCGACAGTTAGCGACGGCTCCGCATCGCTTCGACCGCCTGCAACCGGCGCAGGACGCGGGCGTTCGGGTCGACGATGACGTGCGCGCCCGGCGGTACGGCGACCCGGCCCCGACCGCCAGTCATCGCCACCGGCTCTACTCGATCTTCGATCTGCACCTCGATCGGCATCGGAAACGCGCCGCCACCGGGCAATCGCCACTCAAGCAGCAGCGTCGCGCCCTCGCGTCGTTGCACCAACTCGGGCAACTTGGCCGCGCGTAGATAAGCGTCGAAGAACCACCGGTAATCGCGCCCCGTCGCGTCGCGGACATATCCCTCGAACTCGCGCGTGGTGCCGAAGCGCGGGCGGAAGTTGCCCGGCTTCGGATCGGGGCGGCCATAGACCAGCCGCCGGGTCGCCTTGAAGAACGCCCTATCGCCGATCAGCCCGCGCAGGGTGTGGAGCATCCACGACGCTTTGAAGTAGATATCGCTCCCCGGCCCGCCCTTGCTGGTCTCGTACACTTCCTCGGAAGTGCGGACGCGACCGCTGACGATCGGCGCGTCGTTCAGGATACGCTGACGCTGGATATCCATCATCGCGGCGTAGCGCGCCTCGCCCTCGCGCCAGCGGCCGTAGAGCGGCTGCATGTAGGTCGCGAAGCCCTCATGCAGCCAGAAATCGTCCCAGTCGGCGGCGGTGAGCTGGTTGGCGAACCATTCGTGGGCGAGTTCGTGGTGGAACAACCAGTCGAAACCCTCGACCGCTTTCTTGTAGTCGTTCCCGTAAGCGTTGATCGTTTGATGCTCCATGCCGAGATGCGGTGTCTCGACGACGCCCAGCTTTTCGTCCGCGAAGGGATAGGGGCCGATCACCGTCTCGAAGAAGTCGAGCGTCGGCGCGAACTCGGCGAACAGGCCTTCGGCCTGCGCCCGCTTGGCCGGGAGATGCCAGAAGTGAAGCGGAACGGTGTTCCCGTAACGGCTGCGGTAAGGGGCGCTCAGTTCCTGATACGGACCGATATTAAGCGCGATGCCGTAGGTGTTGGGATTCCTGACTCGCCAGTTCCAACGGGTCCGCCCGTCCGATAACTTATCCACTCCGAGCAGCTTGCCGTTTGACGGGACCGAAAGCCCGGCGGGCACGGTCAGGTGGAGCGTGACGACCAACGGCTCGGCGGTCGGGTAGTCGAGGCAGGGCCAGAACAGGTCGCAGCCGTACCCTTGCGTGGTGGTCGCGAACCAGGTCTCGCCCTTGGGCGTCGTCGACCAGACCACGCCGTCGTCCCACGGCGCGCGAACCGCGACGTGCGGCGTGCCGCCATAGATGATCCGGGTGGTGAAGGCGCGCCCCGCCGCGACCGGGCGGGGGAGGGTTACCCGCAGCTGTCCGTCCGGGTTCGACCAGCCGCCGGGCGCGAGTGCCGCGCCGTCGATCGCAACCGCGCTCACGGGAAGATTGCGATTCAGGTCGATCCGTAGCTCCCGCAACTCCGCCCGCGCGGTGAAGCTCAGCGTCGCCACCCCGGCCAGCGCCCTGGTCGCGGGCAGCAGCTCGATCGCGAGGTCGGCCGCGTCGAAGCGCAACTTGGCCTGTTCGGGATCGACCGCGCCGCCCGACCGCTTGGTCTGCTCGGTCAGCGGCGGCTCGCCCTTCTTCGGTGGGATGTCGGCGGCAAGGAGCGTGAGGGGGAGCAGGAGCGGCGTCATCATCCATCTGTCGCATAGCCGGACGACCGGCGGAACACGCGATTGATGACGGTCCCGAGACGTCCCATATGTCAAGGGCAAGGGTGCCGTACGGCCCCGTCGGAGTGTTCATGACCCAATCCCCCGAAACCGAAATTCCCACGACCCAATTCCTTCCCGTCCTGCCCCTGCGCGATATCGTCGTCTTTCCCCACATGATCGTCCCGCTGTTCGTCGGCCGCGACAAGTCGGTCGCGGCGCTCGAATCGGCGATGGCGGCGGACAAGGAGATTTTCCTCGTCGCGCAGCTTGACCCGGGTGAGGACGATCCGGGTCGCGCCGATCTCCACGACCTGGGCGTCACCGCGACGGTGCTCCAGCTGCTGAAGCTTCCCGACCGCACGGTGCGCGTGCTGGTCGAGGGCAAGGCGCGCGCTAGCCTGGATGCCATCGCGGAGGCGGACGGGTTCCTCACCGCGGACATCTCGCCCGTCGAGGATTTGGGGGTCGAGGGGACGGAGATCGAGGCGCTGATGCGATCGGTCGTGTCGCAGTTCGAGAACTACGCCAAGCTCGGCCGCAAGCTCCCCGCCGAGACTGCGGCGCAGTTGGGCGAGATCGACGATGCCTCGCGCCTCGCCGACGCGGTCGCCGCCAACATCCAGGTCAAGGTGCCCGAGAAGCAGCTGCTCCTGGCCGAGGCCGATCCCGCCAAGCGGCTGGAGCGTGCCTTCGCGCTCATGGAGGGCGAGCTCGGCGTCCTGCAGGTCGAGAAGAAGATCAAGAGCCGCGTCAAGCGCCAGATGGAGAAGACGCAGCGCGAATATTATCTAAACGAGCAGCTCAAGGCGATCCAGCGCGAGCTGGGCAACGAGGGCGATGAGGGCGACGGCGACGAGATCGCCGAGCTGACGCACAAGATCGCGACGCTGAAGCTGTCCAAGGAGGCGCGGTCGAAAGCGACGTCCGAGCTGAAGAAGCTCAAGACGATGGCCCCGATGTCGGCCGAGGCGACGGTGGTCCGCAATTATCTGGACGTGCTGCTGGGATTGCCCTGGGGCAAGAAGTCGAAGATCAAGCGCGATATCGCCGCCGCGCAGGTGACGCTCGACGAGGACCACTACGCGCTCGACAAGGTCAAGGACCGGATCGTCGAATATCTTGGCGTGCAGGTCCGGACCAACAAGCTTAAAGGCCCGATCCTGTGCCTCGTTGGCCCGCCGGGCGTCGGCAAGACCTCGCTTGGCAAGTCGATCGCCAAGGCGACGGGGCGCGAGTTCATCCGCCAGTCGCTCGGCGGCGTGCGCGACGAGGCGGAGATCCGTGGGCATCGGCGCACCTATATCGGCTCGCTTCCGGGCAAGATCGTCACCAACCTGAAGAAGGCGGGGGCGTCGAACCCGCTGTTCCTGCTCGACGAGATCGACAAGCTCGGCCAGGATTTCCGCGGCGATCCGGCGTCGGCGTTGCTCGAGGTGCTCGACCCCGAGCAGAACGGCAAGTTCAACGACCATTATCTCGAGATCGACATCGACCTATCCGACGTGATGTTCGTGTGCACGGCCAACACGCTCAACCTTCCCCAGCCGCTGCTGGACCGGATGGAGATCATCCGGCTGGAGGGGT
This sequence comes from uncultured Sphingomonas sp., assembly GCF_964237155.1. Classification (GTDB taxonomy): domain Bacteria; phylum Pseudomonadota; class Alphaproteobacteria; order Sphingomonadales; family Sphingomonadaceae; genus Sphingomonas. Next base: position 99,314 of record NZ_CAXSHH010000001.1, read on the forward strand.
ACACGGAGGATGAGAAGGTCGAGATCGCCGAGCGTCACCTCGTCGCCAAGCAGATGGAAGCGCACGGCTTCAAGCCGGGTGAGTTCGAGCTGACGCATGCGGGCCTGCGCGCCCTGATCCAGCAATATACGCGCGAGGCCGGCGTCCGGACGCTGGAGCGGGAGATCGCCAAGTTGTGCCGCAAGGCGCTGCGCCGCATCCTGGAGGGCAAGATGGCGAGCGTCGTGATCACGCCCGACAACCTTCACGAATATGCGGGCGTGCAGAAGTACCGGCATGGCCTGTCGGAGACCGAGCACCAGATCGGCGCGGTCACCGGGCTCGCCTGGACCGAGGTCGGCGGCGAGCTGCTGACGATCGAGAGCGTGACGGTGCCGGGCAAAGGCGCGGCCAAGATCACCGGCAAATTGGGCGACGTCATGAAGGAGTCGATCGAGACCGGCTTCAGCTACATCAAGGCGCGCGCGCCCAGTTACGGGATCAAGCCCAGCCTGTTCGCGCGCAAGGATGTCCATATCCATCTGCCCGAGGGTGCGGTGCCCAAGGACGGCCCGTCGGCCGGCGTGGGGATCGTCACCTCGATCGTGTCCACGTTGACCGGGGTACCGGTTCGCAAGGAAATCGCGATGACGGGCGAGGTCACGCTTCGCGGCCGCGTGCTGCCGATCGGCGGGTTGAAGGAGAAGCTGCTGGCGGCCTTGCGCGGCGGTATCGAGACGGTGCTGATCCCGCAGGAGAACGAGAAGGACCTGGCGGACGTTCCCGCGTCGATCAAGGACGGGCTGAAGATCATTCCGGTTTCGCATGTCGACGAGGTGCTGCGGCTCGCGCTCACCGAGCCGCTGGAGGCTATCGATTGGACGGATGCGGACGAGCTCGCCGCGATGCCGCCCGTGGGCGTCGCGCCGGTCGGGGGCGAACTGCACCACTAAGGCACACCAAAGCCGCGACTCGCCGCCGTTCACCCCGAACGGCGGCGGTTTCGTTTGACACCATGGGGAGCCCCCGGCTTATTGACCCCTCGCGGCCGGGAATGCGACCCTCGATCGCAATCAATTTCGCAGGGGATTTTCGGGGTATGAACAAGCAGGAATTGATCGCGACCGTGGCCGATACGTCGGGGTTGACGAAGGGTGACGCGGTAAAGGCGGTCGAATCGGTGTTCGACGCGATCTCGGGCGCGCTCAAGAAAGGCGACGAAGTGCGGTTGGTCGGTTTCGGCACCTTCACCGTTTCCAAGCGCAAGGCGTCCACCGGGCGCAACCCGCGCACGGGCGAACCGATGAGCATTAAGGCGTCGACCCAGCCCAAGTTCAAGGCGGGCAAGGGCCTGAAGGACTCGGTCAACTAGAAGCTGGACAGGCGGGGGGGCCGCGTTTAGACGCGCCGCTTCCGAACGGGTTTCGGGCGCGTAGCTCAGCGGTAGAGCACACCCTTCACACGGGTGGGGTCACAGGTTCAATCCCTGTCGCGCCCACCAAGACAGGCCCGCCGGTCGCAAGATCGGCGGGTCGTTTCGTGTCCATTGAATGCGTTATCGCCCCGCCGGTATGCGGCCGGCGGGGCGCGGAACAGGACACCCGGGCCGGGCGCGGCGGGGCTCCAACAAATCCAACGCACGGCCGAATCAAAGGATTCGTGGAGGACGGCGAGGAATGGCGCAGCTCATGACGCCGGCGGCCGAGGTTTGAAGGCCATGCCTGGCGAGCGACCGATCCGCCCTTCCGATCGTTCGCCGTCACACATTCGTAATCGTCCGGTCACATCCAAGACGCCGAAAGGACCCGGACCCGTCATGCGACTGTCCTAACCGGGCCGCTGAGGTCGGTGGGTAAGCCCATGTCGATCCCGGGCGACCGCCCGTACGCTAACGATCGACCGGGGAGTTATTTCAATGGCCAGCTTCAAGCGGATCAACCGCATTCTTCTGGCGGGCACCGCCTGCCTCGCGCTCGCGTCGTGCGACGGATCGGACAGCGTCGCCTCGCCGGGCGAAGGCGTGCTGGTCGTGCCGGCCACTCCGGCCCCCGCACCCTCGCCGACCGCGAGTCCGACGCCGACGAGCGGCCCGGCCGCCTCGTGTCCGGCGGGGACCGAGTCGGTCGGCACGATCGCCAATACGTACCGCAGCTGTCGGCTGCCGTCGTCGATCACCGGCGCGCTGTCGTTGCCGCGCGCGACCGGCGTGGCGTACGAGCTGAACGGACGCGTCGATGTGGGCGTCGACGTCGGGGGCGCCGGAACCACGGTCGGCGGAACTAGCGGGACGCTGACGATCGCTCCGGGCGCGGTGGTCTACGCGAACACGACCAACACCGATAACGACTTCCTGGTCGTCAATCGCGGGTCGCGGATGGTCGCCGAGGGAACGGAGGCGCTTCCGATCATATTCACCGCGCAACAGAACCTGGCCGGAACCGTGACCGACGAGAGCCAGGGATTGTGGGGCGGCATCATCATGGCCGGCCGCGCGCCCATCTCGAATTGCCTGGGTTCCGGTATCGTCGGCGGTACCGCCCAATGCGAGAATCTGGTCGAAGGCACGACCACCGCGCTTTACGGCGGCGCGACGCCGACCGACAATTCCGGGATCGTCCGCTACGTTCAGATCCGGTATTCGGGAACGATCATCAGCCCCAACAACGAACTCCAGGGCCTGACGCTGGCGGGGACCGGGTCGGGCACCACGATCGACCGAGTTCAAGTGCACAACAGTTCGGACGACGGGGTCGAGATCTTCGGCGGGCGCACGAACCTCCGCTATCTGGCGCTGACCGGCGCGGACGACGACGGGTTGGACACCGACGTGGGTTGGCAGGGCTTCGCGCAGTTCGTGCTCGCCATCCAGCGTCCCAACAACACGACCGGCGACAATTTCTCGACGGAGATCGATTCGAACAACGCCGAGGACGCGTTGCCGCGTCAGCGCTACAATCTGGCGAACTTCACCTTCGTGTCGACGTCGACGGCGACCACCGCCGCCATTCGCCTACGCGGCGGCGCGGATGCGCGGTTCGTGAACGGGTTGGTGACGGCGCCGCGCGCGTGCTTGAACATCGTTGCGGGCACCACGGACAATGGCGGAAAGTCGACGATCCGGCCCGCGAACGCCGCCGTCGACGATCAGGGCCCGCCCATCTTCAACTCGGTGCTGTTCAACTGTGCGACCCCGTTTACCTCGCTTGGAGACGACGGCCGGACGCTAGTCGTAAATAGTGTCACGGTCACGGAGGACGAACAACGCGCCGTCTTCACCGCGACGCCGAGCTCGGGCAACAACGAGGCGGCGGGCGTGATCCTCAACGGCTTCCTGCCCACCGGTGCCGCGCTGACGGCGGCGGCGTTCAACGCGGCCACGTTGAACCCGACGGGTACGTCGTTCCTGGTCTCCACCAACTTCCTGGGAGCCGTGAACGGGGCCAACGACACCAGCTTCCAGCGCTGGACCTGCAACTCCAACCGCGCGAATTTCGGCCCGAACAGCACCAACTGCACGGCCGCGCCCGCGACCTGACCGGCATCGGCGGGCGACCGAGGGGGTCGCCCGCCCACTCATTCCAGCGTCCGGGGCAGCCATGAAGACGACCACGATCCTATCCGTTCTCCTCGCCAGCACCGCGCTCGCGCCCGCCGCCGCCTGGGGGCAGGCGTCCGGTGGGACCGCCGCGCCGACCAACAGCGGCGGCGTCGGCAGCACCCCCACCGGCATGGGGGACCAGACGAGCGCGCCCGGCGGGCAGGCGCTCCAGCCGTCGGCGGGCGATACCGCTCCGGCGGAGGAGCAGGTCGAGATTTCCGGTCCAGGCGGCGCGGCGCCGGCCGAAGAGGTGGTCGTCACCGGATCGCGCATCCCCAACGTCCAACGGCGCTCGGCCGAAGTGGTCAGCGTCCTATCGACCGCCGACATCGCTCGGACGGGCGAGGGCGACATCGCGGGCGCGCTCAGCCGCGTGACCGGGTTGTCGCTGGTCGGCAACGGCTTCGTCTATGTCCGCGGTCTCGGCGATCGTTATTCGTCGTCGCTCCTCAACGGTTCGCCGTTGCCGAGCCCCGAGCCGCTGCGCCGCGTCGTGCCTCTCGACATCTTTCCGACCAACGTCACCGCGTCGGCGGTCGTCCAGAAGACCTATTCGGTCAATTATCCGGCCGAGTTCGGCGGCGGCGTCATCAACCTGACCACGCGCGCCGTGCCGGACGAGAGCTTCCTGCAGATCGGCGGTTCGATCGGGGCCGACACGGTCACGACGAGCGAGGTCGGCTATGTCTATGACGGCGGCGATCACGACTGGACCGGTTTCGACAGCGGCACCCGGAAGGTGCCGAACTTCATCAAGGCGGCGGGCAGCGGCGGGCGCGATGTCGGCACGGCCGATGCGATCAATCTTAACAATGCGCAAACGTCGTTGCTTCTGCAGAACAATCAGCTGCCGGCCAATTATTCGTACGAGGTCAGCCTCGGGTCGTCGGTAGATGTCGGATCGGTCCGTCTGGGCGTGATCGGCGCGGCCGGCTTGTCGAACGGGTGGCGTACCCGGTCGATCCGGCAACAGGTGGCCACCGACGCCGCCGGCGGCTTGGAGAGCGACTTCCAGACGGGTCTCACCGACAACCGAGCGTTGGTGAACGGCTTGCTCGGTTTCGGGGCCGAGTTCGGCGACAACCGCATCCGGTGGACCAATCTTTATATCCACGACACGCTGAAGCAAGGTCGGCTGGCGCGCGGATCGACGAGCAATTTGGGGTTGGGCGATCCGAACGTCGGCCGGCAGCCGTTGCTCGATCAGGCGACGCGCTGGTTCGAGCGCGAGCTGATCGACACCCAGCTCGTCGGCGAGTTCAAGATCGGTGCGGTTTCGCTCGACGCGCGCGGCGCGTACGCCAAGACGCGGCGCGACAGCCCTTATGAGCGGTCGTTCCGATACGAATTCCGCTCGGCGGTCGACGACTACGTAAACGTCCTCAGCGGCAATTCGTTCGCCGAGCTCGACTTCAGCGAGCTCGACGAAAGGCTCTATACCGGCCAAGCGAACCTTAGCTGGGCGGTGCCGTTCGATACGCCTTTTAATTTGTCCGCCGGATATTTCTACAGCGACACCGCACGGACGTCGTCGCGCTTCGACTTTCGCTTCTTCGGCCGGAACCGTCAGGCCTTGGACGAAACGTTCGCGCAGCTCCGCCCGGATTTCCTGTTGTCGGATTTCAACGTCCAGACCAACGGCATCACTCTGGTCAACGAGTCCACCTCGCAGGGGTCGGCGGCCTATGACGCGTCGCTGAAGATCAACGCCGGCTATGCGCAGGTCGAAGGCGAGATCACCTCGAAATTGCGCGCGCAGGTAGGCGTGCGGTACGAGACGGCCAAGCAAAGCGTCGTGCCGATCGGCGCCTTCGTCGGCACCCGGTTGAACAACGACTATTTCCTGCCGGCGGTGACGCTCACCTACAACCTCGCCGACGACATGCAGGTCCGTGGCCACCTCTCCAAGACGCTCGCACGTCCGCAATTCCGCGAACTCGCGCCGCAGCTATATCAGGATTTCGAGTCGGACCGGTTGTTCTTCGGCAACCCGCTGCTCGTCGACTCGGAACTCTACAACGCCGAGCTCCGGTACGAATGGTTCTTCGCGCGCGATCAGCGCTTCGGCGCGTCGGGCTTCTACAAGCGGATCGACAAGCCCGTCGAGGCGGTCGCCTTCTTCGGCGGCGGCGACCGGCTCCAGACCGGGTTCGCCAACGCGCCGCAGGCGACGCTTTACGGCGGCGAGGCGGAGCTCCAGAAGTTCGTGCCGCTGAGCGGGCTCGGCTACGACTTCCTCGCGACGCGCCGGTTGGTGGCGATCGCCAACTACACCTACACCAAGTCGGAACTGAAGGTCGGTGGTGAGTTGATCCCGGACGTCGTCCAATCGACGAACCAGGTCCGCACCATCGCCGCCAGCACGCTGTTCCGCGACGGCGCCGCGCTGACGGGCCAGTCCGAGCACCTCGTCAACCTGCAGCTCGGGCTGGAGGACACGACCAAGCTGTCGCAGTTGACGGTGTTGTTCACCTACGCCAGCAATCGAGCGACCAACCGGGGCCCGGTCCAGTCCGGCGTACGGTTACCCGACCTGATCGAGCGGCCCGGCATCCGGCTCGATTTCGTCGCGCGTCAAGGGATCCGGCTGCCCTATGTGGACAAGCAGATCGACCTGAAGTTCGAGGCGCGCAACCTGACCGGGACCGGCTACCGTGAGTTCCAGACGTTCGACAACGGCCAGCAGGTCGACAACAACCGCTACCGCCTGGGCCGAATCTTTTCGCTGGGCGCGAGCGTCACGCTCTGACGTCGTCCATCCTCTCCCGCGAAGGCGGGAGAGGATGGACGCTCATGCCCAAGGGCCCTCGCGGAACCACTTGGTCACGACGTATTTGATCCCGGCGCGCACCTTCATCCCCTGATGCAGGGTCGCGGGGTTCAGGCTCCCGTCGGCGCGGCGGTTGTTCCACGCCAGCAGCTTGCCCGTCTCGGGCGGCACGATCTTGTCGATCGCCTTGAACCGCGTCGCGCCGCCCGCCTCGGGTTCGTTCAGGTAGATCATCACCGTCTAGGTCCGGTTGCCCGACGCCGCGCAATACCGGTCGTAATCGGCCCCGCTCGGCTCGAAATAATCGGTATGGCCCTTGAACTCCTGCCCGACCGCGTAGCGTTGCCCCTGGATCGGCTCGCCGTGGGCGGGGTCGAGCCCGGTCAGCGCCGCGATCCGCGCCTCGACTTCGGCGACCAGCGGATCGGCCCCGTCCAGGTCGCCCGTCTCGCTCGTCCGATACGACGCGTCGCCGTTCGGATCGGCGATCGTCGAGGGCCGCCGCACCGCGTCGATCCGCTCCGTCAACGCCGCGCACACGTCGGGTGCCAGGAACGCGCGCCTGATGAACAGCGTCAGTTTGGGGCTCGGTACCCGCTGCACGTTCCCTCGCGCGGACAGGTGCGCGACGATGGGCTCCGACGGGTGGCCCGAGCCGAGGGGAAGGATCGCCGCCATGACGCCACCGTGCAACGACCGCCCGCCGCACCGCAAGATCATCGGCGCCCCCCTTTGACGCACCGCTGTAACATGGCACACGTAGCGCCGCCCTGGGGGTTGGATTAGACACTCGATGCGATTGCAACTCGACGCGCGCGCGCGCCGCTGGCTGGGGCGGCTGCCCGTCGTCAACCTCTACTCGCTCGCCGAGCTGGTGCTGATGGCCGTGCTCGCCGCGCAGCTGGCCCGGCTGTTCTGGGCGATCGCGACCCCCGTCGATCCCCTGGGCGAATGGCGTCCGGCCCCCGTCGTCATCCCCGGATCGCCCGTCGATACGCTCACCTCGTTCGACCCCTTCTTCCGGCTCAGCGGCGCGGCCGCCGGTCCCGCGGTCGTCACCTCGTTGCAATTGAAGCTGTTCGGCATCCGCATCGACGACGCGACCGGGCGCGGCGCGGCGATCGTCGCGGGACCCGACGGTCTCCAGCGCAGCATATCCGTCGGCGAGGAAGTGTCGCCCGGCGTCCGCCTGACCGCGGTCGCGTTCGACCATATCACGCTCGACCGCGGCGGGGCGAGCGAGGACCTGTTCCTCGATCAGTCGACCCAGGTCACGCCCGTCCAGCCGAGCGCGCCCGCGACCGCCGGCGGCGCGCCCGGTCCCGCGGGCGTTCCCGTCGCTAGCCTGCGCCAGGAGGTCGGTTTCATCCCGCGCATCGACGCGGGGCGGGTGAGCGGCCTCGTCCTCCGATCGCAAGGTACCGGCGCGGTGTTCGCGCAGGCGGGGCTCCAGAACGGCGACGTGCTCGTCTCGATCGCGGGGCGTCCGGTGACCGGCCCCGACGACATCGACCGGGTCGCGCGCGATTTCGCGAATGGCGGCAACCTTCCCATCAGCGTCGAGCGCGGCGGCCAGACGCTGCCCCTCGCCATCACGATCGCCCCGCCGCAATGACCAACCTCCGCCTACCGTTCCTCGCCATAGCGCTCGCGGCGGCCACTCAGCTGACGGCCCAAACGACCCTGAACGTCCGCGACGCCGACATCCGCGCCTTCATCGCCGATGCCGCCAAGGTGACGGGCCGCACCTTCATCATCGACAGCCGGGTGCAGGGCAAGGTGACCGTCGTCACCGACCGCCCGCTGTCGCGCACCGAGTATCTCGAGGTGTTCCTGTCGACGCTGCGGTCGAACAGCTTGATCGCGGTGCCGACCGGCAACGGCGCGTTCCGCGTCCAGCCGCTCGACGGTGCGGCGACCCAGCCCACGCGGGTGGGTTCCGCGGGCGCGTCGCGCAACGCCTTCGTGACCGAGATCGTCCGACTACGCTCGATCGACGCGCAGTCCGCGCTCGACACGGTGCGCCCGCTCGTAAGCCAGCAGGGATCGGTCACCGCCAACCGCGCGGGCAACTCGATCGTGCTCGTCGATTTCGCCGACAACATCCGCCGCATCCGCGAGGTGCTGCGCCGGGTGGACACCGACAACGCCTCGACCCGCGTCGTCACGCTCCGGAACGCGGGCGCGCGCGAGATCGCCGTCGCGCTGCAGGCGTTGGGGCAGGCGGGCGCCCAAGGGGGAGCGCAGGGCGCGCAGTCCGCCTCGGTCGTCGCGGTCGAGAGCGCCAACTCGATCGCGCTCAGGGGCGACGCGCCCACCGTCGCGCGCCTCGCCGCGATCGCCGCCGAGCTCGACCGCAAGGCGCGCAACGGGACCGAGATCAAGGTCGTGTTCCTCCAGAACGCCGACGCCGAACAGCTCCTGCCCGTCCTCCAGCAGCTCGTCGGCCAGACCCCCGACCAGCCGACGCAACAGACGCTCGGCCGCGGCAATTTCAGTGGCGGCGGGACCGGCGGCGCGAACAACAGCGCGGGCGTAGCGCCCTCATCACCACCGCCGGTCCAAGCCTCGTCCGGCGGCGGAGGCGGTGGCCAGACCGGGGCCGAGCCCGCCATCTCGACGCAAGGGGGGCGCACCGCCGCCGTCGTCACGCGCTTCGCCGGCGCGAACGCGATCGTCATCGCCGCGCCGGCCGACATCCAGCGCCAGCTGAACGAGGTCATCAGCCAGCTCGACACCCGGCGCGAGCAGGTGCTGGTCGAGGCGATCATCGCCGAGGTGTCGGACGCGACCGCCCAGCGGCTTGGCGCGCAATTCCTGCTCGGCAACCTGTCGGGCGGCGCGTTCGCGGCGTCGACCTACGCCAACACCGCGCCCAACATCCTGACCATCGCCGGCGCGATCGGCGCGCGCGAACTGGGCACTCAGACGACGACGATCAACGGGAATAACGTGATCACGGGCACAAACAACGCTGCGAGCGATCAGCTGGCGCAGACGGCGATCCAGTCGATCCTAGGCACCAGCGGCGGCTTCGCCGGGTTCGGCGGTGCGGTCGGCGACACGATCTTCGGGGCGATCATCAACGCGGTGAAGAGCGACACCGCCTCCAACCTGCTCCAGGCGCCACATCTTCTCACGCTCGACAATCAGCAGGCGTCGATCCTGGTCGGGCAGGAGATTCCCATCACGACCGGACAGGCCTTGAGCAACAATTTCGACAACGCGTTCCGGACGGTGCAGCGCGAGAATGTTGGTATCCAGCTCGATGTCCGGCCGCAGGTGAACGCCAGCGGCGTGATCAAGCTGCAAGTCCGCCAGGAGATCAGCTCGATCGCCGGACCCGTCTCCGCCGACAATTCGGAGCTGATCCTCAACAAGCGGGCAATCGAGAACACCTTCACCGTTGATGACGGCCAGATTGCGGTGATCGGCGGCCTGTTGTCCGACGAGGAGCGCCGCACGATCGAGAAGATCCCGTTCCTGGGCGACCTGCCGGGCATCGGCGGGCTGTTCCGTTCGAAGGCGCGATCGCGGACCAAGACCAACCTGATGGTGTTCATCCGCCCGACGATCCTGCGCACCGCCGCCGACAGCCGCCGCATGACCGAACAGCGTTACGGCTATCTCCGCCAGCTCCAGGGCTATGCGATCCCGAACGCCGAGCCCTCGATCGACCAGCTGGTGCGCGATTACATGGGCGCGGCGCCCCCGATCCCGTCCGCGCCGAGCCCGGGCAACGTCGAGGACCCGAACATCGCCGCGCCGGTGCAGCTTCGATCGACGACGACCACCAGGCGGGTGCGGACGCGGTGAGCGACCGGTTTGACGGCTTCGCGCGACGCCTGCGCGGGAGTATGGAGGCGGCGTGACCGAGCCGCGCTCCCCGCCGACGACCGCCGCGCCCGACGGCGCGCTCGCGTTCGGCGACGCGGCGACCGAGCGCGACGTGCTGATCCGCCGCGGCGGCGACGACGGCGACGAAGCGCTGGCCATCCTCCACGCCGCCCATGCGACCGAGGCGGACGCGCTAGAACTCGCCGCCGATACCGTGGCCACCGACCGCGTGGTCGCCGCGCCTTCGGTCGCGCCGATCGTTCCGGTCCCGGCGATCCCGTATCTGTTCGCTCGCCGCTTCGGCACCGTGCTGCGTCACACGGGAGTCGACGGCCCGCTCACGATCGGCCTGCGCGAGGGTGCGGACCCGCGCGCGCTGATCGAGCTCCGCCGCCATCTCGCGCGACCGTTCGACGTTGAGATTGTCGACGCCCCCGCCTTCGACCGCCTGCTATCCGACGCGTATGCGATGGACGGCCAGGCCAACGCGCTCGCTGCGGTCGGGATGGGCGACGAGCTCGACCTGCTCGCGGGCGACCTGCCGACCGCCGAGGACCTGCTCGACACCGCCGACGACGCCCCCGCCATTCGCCTGATCAACGGCGTCATCGCCGACGCCGCGCGGAACGGCGTGTCGGACATCCATATCGAACCCTACGAGTCCGGTCTCGTCGTCCGCATGCGGATCGACGGCGTGCTGCGCGAGACGCTCCGCATGCCGCCGCACGTCGCACCCGTCGTGGTCAGCCGCATCAAGGTCATGTCGCGCCTCGACATTGCCGAGCGGCGCGTGCCGCAGGACGGGCGCATGGGCCTGACGCTCGGGGGCAAGCTCCTCGACGTGCGTGTCTCGACGCTTCCCAGCCGCGCGGGTGAGCGCGTCGTTCTCCGCATCCTCGACAAGGACAATGCCGGCATCGACATGGAGGCGCTGGGCCTCACCCCCGCGGTCGAGCGCGTGCTGGCCGACGTGCTCGCCGAGCCCAACGGTGTGCTGCTCGTCACCGGGCCGACCGGATCGGGCAAGACCACCACGCTCTATTCCGCGCTCCGTCGCCTGAACGACGGCAGCCGCAATATCCTGACGGTCGAGGACCCGGTCGAGTACGCGGTCGACGGCGTCGGTCAGACGCAGGTCAATCCCAAGGTCGGGCTGACCTTCGCGGCGGGCCTGCGCGCGATCCTGCGCCAGGATCCGGACGTCGTGATGGTCGGCGAGATCCGCGACCGCGAGACCGCCGAGATCGCGGTCCAGGCATCGCTCACGGGGCATCTCGTCCTGTCGACGGTGCACACGAACGACGCGGTCGGCGCGATCACGCGGATGCGCGACATGAAGGTCGAGCCGTTCCTGCTCGCCTCGACGCTCCGCGCGGTCATCGCGCAGCGCCTCGTCCGCCGGCTGTGCCCCGACTGCCGCCGCGCCGTTCCCGCCCGCGATACGATCGCGCCGATGATCGGGATCGAACCCGACGCGGTCGTCTACCAACCGACCGGGTGCGCCACCTGCAACCAGACCGGCTATAAAGGCCGCGTCGGCGTGTTCGAGGTGGTGCGCGTCGACGACACGATCCGCCGCTTGATCAACGAGACCGGCGACGAGGCCGCGATCGCCGCCCACGCCTTCGCCCGCAGCGACACGCTGGCGAGCGCGGCGCGCGAGCTGGTGCGACGCGGGGTCACGACCCCGGAGGAGGCCGTCCGCGTGGCCCGCCGCGATGCGACCGACGTGCCGGACGTCGTCCCCGAACTGGTCGCCGTCGATGGCTGACTTCGACTATCTTGCGATCGACACGCGCGGGCAGGAGCGGCGGGGGCATCTCGCCGCCGCCACGCTCGACGCGGCGCGATCGGCGCTCGACGCCAAGCGGCTGTATGTCGTCCGTATCGAGCCGGGCACCGCGCCGCCGCCCGCCAAGGGCCGCCCGCTCTTCGGGCTCCAGCTCGGCGCAGCCAAGATGTCGGGAAAGCAGCTGACCCTTTTCACCCGCCAGCTCGCCACGCTCAACAGCGTCTCTCCGCTCGAGGAGTCGCTCCGCACCATCACCCGCCAGACCGAGCAGGAAAGCGTCCGCGCGATCGTCGCCCAGGTCCATGCCGGCGTCGTCGAGGGTCGTCGTCTCGCCGACGCGATGGCCCGCGCGCCCAAGTCCTTTCCCCCGCTCTACCGCGCGATGGTCGCGGCCGGCGAGAGCTCGGGGACGCTCCCGACCATCCTCGAACGCCTCTCCGCGCTCCTCGAACGTCAGGCCGAAATACGCGGCAAGATACTGACAGCACTTGCTTATCCCATCATCCTGGCGGTCGTCGCGATGGGCGTCGTGCTGGCGCTGATGATGTTCGTCGTGCCGCAGGTCGTCGAACAGTTCGACACCGTGGGCCAGGAGCTGCCCCTCCTGACCCGGATGGTCATCGCCCTGTCCGACTTCTTGGTCGGCTATTGGTGGCTGCTGATCCTTGGCGTGACCTTGGTGACTTTAGGGACCTGGTACGCGCTCAAGAACCCGGCCATCCGCCTGTCCTTCGACAGCCGGATGCTGCGGCTGCCGTTGCTCGGCCGGCTGATCCGCGACCTCCACGCCGCCCGGCTTGCGCGGACGCTCGGCACGATGGTCGCCAGCCGGCTGCCGCTGCTCGAGGGGCTGACGCTGACCGCGGGCACCATCCACAATCGCCGCCTGCGCGCCGCCTCCGACGAGATCGTCGAAAACATCCGCGGCGGCGGCAGCCTGTCGACCGCGATGCGCCGCACCGGCGTCTTTCCCCCGCTGCTGACGTATCTCGCCGCGAGCGGGGAAGCGGCGGGACGGCTCGACGAGATGCTCGAACGCTCCGCCGATTACCTGGAAAAGGAGTTCGACCGTTTCACCGCGACGGCGCTCTCGCTCCTCGAGCCCGCGATCATCGTGCTGATGGGCGGCATCGTCGCGACCATCGTGCTGTCGATCCTGCTGCCGATCCTCCAACTCAACACTCTAGCCGGTCAGTGAACATGTCCCAGCGTACCGATCCCAAGAAGCGCCACCGTCGCGAGAGCGGTTTCACCCTCGTGGAACTCATGGTGGTGGTCGTCATCATCGGCCTGCTCGCCACGATCGTCGCGCTCAACGTCCTGCCCTCCGGCGACACCGCGCGCGTGCAAAAGGCGAAGGCGGACATCGCCACGATCGAGGATGCGCTCGAGCTCTACAAGCTTCAGAACATCAGCTACCCGACCACCTCGCAAGGGCTTGCCGCGCTCTCCGCCGCGCCCGCCGGCCTCACCGATCCGTCGCGCTATCAGGCGGGGGGGTATCTCAAGCGCCTGCCCGACGACCCTTGGGGTAAGCCCTATTTGTACGCCTCGCCCGGCGAGCACGGACAGACTGACATCTGGAGCTTCGGCGCGGACGGCAAGGAAGGAGGCGAGGGGATCGATGCCGACATCACGAGCTGGCAATAGAGAGGCCGGCTTCACGCCTTTGCGGCGTTACGCCGAACACGGCTTCACGCTGATCGAACTGATGGTCGTGGTGACGCTGATCGGCATCGCCTCGGCCGTCGCGGTGCTGGCGATCCCCGACCCGCGCGGCCGTCTGCTCGACGAGGCGGAACGGTTCGCCGCGCGTACCCGCGCCGCGCAGACGCAGGCGATCATCGCCGCCGCGCCCGTCAGCGTGTGGATCACGCCGGGCGGTTACGGCTTCGACCAGCGCCGCGGTGGGGCCTGGACCCCGATCGCCGACAAACCCTTGCGCGTCGAACGCTGGCGCGAGGGAACGCGCGCCGATCTGCCCGCCTCGGGACGCGGCCGCGTGACGTTCGACGCGACCGGCCTCGCCGACCAGCCCCTCGATCTGCGCCTCACCCGCGACCGCGCCGCCGCGCTGGTCCGGGTCGAGGCCAACGGCAGCGTGCGTGTCGATGCGGGCTGATGCCCGGGCCGAGGGGGGCTTCACCCTTATAGAGATCATGGTCGCGCTGGTCGTGTTCAGCCTCGCGGCGATGGCGCTCATCCGGCTGGAGGGCGCGACGATCCGCAGCGCGGGCGTGCTCGACCGGACGATGCTGGCCCAGATGGTCGCGCGCAACGTGGCGATCGAAGCGGTGACCGAGGGGCAGGTACCGCCAAGCGGCGCGACGCGCGGCGCGGAGGTCAATGGCGGCGCGCGGTGGAGCTGGACTCGGACAGTGACGCCCACAGGCGATCCCCGGATCGTGCGGGTTGACGTGGCGGTAGCGGACCCGACGGGGCAGGTGCTCGGCCGGTTGACGATGGTGCGTCCGCCGACCCCGACCGTCACGGTCAGCACCTCGTGAAGAATACCCGAGAACAGGGCTTCACGCTGGTCGAAGTGCTCGTCGCGCTAATGATCTTCGGCATGATAGCGGCGGCCGGGGTCGCGATGCTCTCCTTCAGCGTCCGCGCGCAGGGCGCGACCAAGGCCAAGCTCGACGACGTCGCCGCGCTCGGCCGCACCGCGTCTATCCTATCGGCGGACCTCGCCCAGGCGATCGATCGCCCGACCCGCGACGAGGCGGGAACGCGCCTTCCCGCGTTCCTGGGCGAAGCGGGCGGATCGGCCTCGCCCATGCTCCGCGTCGTGCGCGGCGGGTGGAGCAACCTCGACGGCGCGGCGCGACCGGGGGTGCAGAAGGTCGCCTATCGCGTCGCGAATGGCACGCTGGAGCGGCTCGCCTATCCCATGCTCGACGGCGCGGCCTCGCTCGCGCCCGCCGCGCTTGTCACCGGGCTCGCCGACGCGCGCCTGCGCTACCGCTACCGGGGAGCATGGAGCGATCGCTGGGACGGCGCGAATGGCGCGCCATTGCCGTCGGCGGTCGAGCTGCGCTTGATCCGGACCGACGGGCGCGAGTATCGCCAGCTGTTCCTTGTCGGGTCGGGTTACGCACCCCCGCCACGCGAGCCCGCATCGACGGAGCGCCCCGTTGGCCGTACCTGACCGCGAGCGCGGGGCCGCGTTGCTGACGGTGTTGCTGCTGGTCGCGATCGTCTCGATCCTGGCAACGACCGCGCTTGAGCGGCTGCGGCTCTCTACCCGCGCGGCAGGCAACGCCGCCGCGATCGAGCAGGGCAGGGCCTACGCAAACGCCGCCGAAACGCTCGCGCTGGTGCGCATCGGCCGCCTGCTCGGCGCGAGTCCCGACCGCGTCACGCTCGCGGGCGGTTGGAGCAATCGCCCGTTCGGGTTGCCGGTCCCCGGCGGCAGCGCGACCGCGCGCGTCACCGACGGCGGGGGCTGCTTCAATCTGAACGGCCTGGTGACGCGCGGACCCGATGGCGTGTTTGTCGTCGATCCGATCGCCCGCACGCAGTTCGCCCGGCTGATGCGCCTGACAGACATTCCAGCGCAGGTTGCGGAGCAGGTCGCGTCGGGCGCGGCCGACTGGATCGACTCGGACGATCAAGTCCAACCTCAGGGCGCGGAGGACAGCGCCTATCTGCGCGGCGAAACACCTTACCGGACGGCAGGCACCCTGATGGCTGACCCGAGCGAGCTGCGCGCGGTCGCAGGCGTCACGCCCGCACTCTACACTGGCCTGCGCCGTTGGATCTGCACGTTCCCGATCGCTGAGCCCGCGACGCTCAACGTCAATACACTGACGCCCGAGCAGGCACCGCTGGTCGCGATGCTGTTCCCCGACACGCTGACGGTCGATCTAGCGCGCCAGGCGCTCCTTCGTCGCCCGCCGCAGGGGTTCGACAGCGCGGCGCAGTTCCTGAACGCGATCAGCGCGAACGGCGGCGTCACGCCCGACGGCGGCGGCAAGGGACTGGGCGTCACCTCGCGCTGGTTCGCGCTGCGCATCGACGTCGCGCTCGGCGATGCGGCGGTGGAGGAACGCGCGCTAGTCGACGCGAACCGCTTGCCCGCGACCCTCGTCTCGCGGCAATGGGGCGAACAGTCGTGAGCGCCACCTATCTCTTTCTCCCCTCGGGCGACCGCCCGTTCCGCTGGGCGCGCGTCGAGGACGGTGCGCTCGTCGAGGGGGAGGGCGTGCCCGCCGAGCCCGGCGACGTGATCGCGGTCGCCCCCGCCGACGCGGTCGCGCTTCATTGGGCCGAACTGCCGAGCCGCTCGACCGCGCAGGCGACCGCCGCCGCACGCTTGCTCGTTGCCGACGCGAGCGCGGAGGCGGTGTCGGACTTGCACGTCGCGATCGGCCGCGCCGATGATAAGGTCGGGAGCCCCGGCGACCGTCCCATCGGCGTCGTCGGGGTGGACGCGATGCGGCGCTGGCTCGTCGATCTGGCGCAGGTCGGCGTCGATCCGGTCGCGATCGTCCCCGCCCCCATGCTCATCCCCGCGCCCGAGCAGGGCTATGCCCGCGCCGAGCTGGGCGGGCAGGGCATCGTGCGCGGCCCGGCCACGGGCTTCGCCGACGAAGCGCGGCTGACCGAGCTGCTAACCGGCGGCGTCGCGCCCGAGACGCTGGGACGCGGCGACATCGCGGCGGCGCTCGGACGGCCCGGCTGGACGCTCGATCTGCGCCAGGGGCTGTTCGCGCGTCGCCGCCGCGTCGGGATCGACTGGCGGCTGGTCCGTCGCCTGGGCTGGTACGCGCTCGCGATCCTGCTCGTGACGTCGTCGATCAGCCTCGCGCGCCTGGCCCGCTATAGCTTCGGCGCGGACCTGCTCGAGGCGCGCGCCGACACCGTCGCCGCGCAAGGCCTGCCGCGCGGGAGCACCGTGACCGACGCGTCGCGCCAGCTGGACGAGCGGCTCGCCGCGTTGCGCGGTCCCGGCCAAGGTTTCACCGCGACCGGCGCCGCCGCTTTCGCCGCGATCCAGTCAGTGCCCGGCTCCGAGCTGACCACCTTGTCGTTCGAGCCCAACGGATCGCTCCGCCTAGGCATCACGACCGCGACCGAGGCGTCTGTCACCGATCTGAAGAGCGCGATCGAGCGCGCGGGCTTCGCGGTTGCGGCGGGAACGTTCCAGTCGGCGGGCGGGCGCGTGTCCGGCGAGTTCACGGTGTCGCCGCGATGACGTCGCTTCGCACTTGGTTCGACGGCCGATCGCTTCGCGAGCGTCGTTTGCTGCTCGCGATGCTGGCGCTCGCGGTGGTGACGCTGGCCTGGGCGGGGGTGATCCGGCCGATGGGCGACCGCCTCGCGAGCGCGCGCACCCGCCACGCCGACGCGGTGATCCGGCTGGGAGAAACGCGCGCGCGGATCGACGCCGTGCGGCTGATCCAGCGCGGCGGCGCGGGACGCCTCGTCGCGCCGATCGCGGAGGAGGTGCGCGCACGCGCCGCCGAGGCGGGGTTCACGCTGCTCAGCGTCGACCTGGACGGTCCCGACCGCGTCCGCGTGGCGGTACAGTCCGCGCGTCCCGGCGCGCTCGCGGGGTGGCTCGCCCGGCTGGAACGTCGCGGGCTCCTGGTCGACTCGGCCGCCTTCACCCCCAACCCCGACCGCACCGTCGGCGCGACGCTGACGCTCCGGAGCCGCGCGACATGAGACGGATCGCTCTTCGCACCAGGCTCGCGGCACTGATCGGCGCGGGCATGCTGATCGCGTTGCTCGTCTTTCTGCCAATGCGACTCGCGCTCGGCTGGGTTGGGCTGGGTGAGCAGGGGCTGGTCGCACGCCGCGTGTCGGGGAGCATTTGGGGGGCGACGCTGACGGAGGCGCGGTTCGGCGACCTTACCCTCGGTGACCTCTCCGCCCGGCTCTCGCCGCTCCCATTGTTCCTCGGCCGCGCACGCGTCACGCTCGCCGGACCCGACCTGACTTCCTCCGCTCCGCTGAGGGCGGCGCTGACCGTCAGCCGCCACGCGATTGGCCTCGACGACGCCACTGGCAGCCTGCCGACCGGGCGTGTCTTCGCGCCGTTGCCGGTGACCACGCTCGACCTCGAAGACCTGACCGTCCGCTTCCGCGACGGTCGATGCGAGGCGGCGGAGGGTCGCGTCCGCGCCTCGCTCGCCGGGGAGGCGGCGGGGGTGCCGCTTCCCACAAGCGTATCGGGCGCGGCCCGGTGTGACGGCGGCGCGCTGCTGCTGCCGCTCGCCAGCCAGGCGGGGACGGAGGCGATCGCGCTCCGCGTCGAGGGCGACGGCCGCTACCGCGCCGACCTGACGGTCCAGTCGACCGACCCCTTGCTGGCGGGTCGGCTCGAAGCCGCCGGGTTCACCGCGGGCGCGGGCGGATACCTGCTTTCGATCCAGGGGCGTTTCTGACGCGCTTGACTAGGGGGAGAGCCGCCCGCTAGGGCCGCGTCCTCTCGTGGCGATCGTAGTTCAATTGGTTAGAGCGTCGGCTTGTGATGCCGGATGTTGCGGGTTCAAGTCCCGTCGGTCGCCCCACCACCTCTTCCGAGTAACCGGCGCATGACCACCGGCTGGGGTTTTCCCGATTTCGACGACCATGAGGCCGTCCACCTGTTCTCCGATCCGCAGTCCGGGCTGCGCGCGGTCATCGCCATCCATTCCACCAAGCTTGGCCCGGCGGCGGGCGGCGTTCGCTTCTGGCGGTACGCGCGCGAACCCGACGCGATCACCGACGCGCTGCGCCTGTCGCGCGGCATGAGCTTCAAGAACGCGATGGCCGGCCTGTCGATGGGCGGCGGCAAGGGCGTGCTGCTCGCGTCCGGCGAGGGGGCCAAGACCCCCGCGCTGCTCGAAGCGTTCGGCCGCGCGATCGACTCGTTGTCGGGCCGGTACGTCACCGCCGAGGATGTCGGCATGACCACCGGCGATATGAGCACCATCGCCGGCTCGACCAAGTACGTGTCCGGCCTACCCGTCGCGCGCGGCGAGGCCGGGGGTGATCCCGGGCCGTACACCTCGCTCGGTGTGTATCTGGGCGTCAAGGCGGCCGCCGCGCGCAAGCTGGGCGCGACCGATATGAAGGGTGTGCGCGTCGCGATCCAGGGCGTCGGCTCTGTCGGCGGCGGGCTCGCGCGGCTGCTCGCGGCGGACGGCGCGGTGCTGACGCTCGCCGACGTGGACGCCGCGCGTGCGGAGGCGCTGGCCGAGGAGTTGGGCGCGGCGACCGCGACGACCGGCGCGATCTTGTCGTCGCAGGTGGACGTCCTCAGCCCCAATGCGCTCGGCGCTATCCTGACCGAAACGACCATCGGCACGCTATGCGCCAAGGTCGTGGCGGGCGGCGCGAACAACCAACTCGCCAAGCCCGAGGACGGCCGCCGCCTCCATGAGCGCGGCATCCTGTATGCGCCCGATTACGTCATCAACGCGGGCGGGATCATAAATGTCGGCCTGGAATATCTGGGGCAGGGCGACGAGGCCGAGGTCAAGGCCAGGATCGCGCGAATTCCCGAGCGGCTGGGCGAGGTCTGGGACGAAAGCGACCGCGCGGGCCGCCCCGCCGCCGAAGTCGCGGACAGCATCGCCCGTCGGCTGATCGGCCGCTGATTCAGGTTGCCGTGGACCTTGGGCCGGGGTGACGGATGGGTGTCGCCGCCCTACATATGTTCTTGACCGTGCATGCCCTTCACGCCCTTGCCAATCCGGCGCGTTTCCTCAGGATCGCCCGCCCGCTGACCCCCTTGCTGTTCTGGGCGGGGGCGGCGCTGGTCGCGATCGGCTGCTGGGCCGGACTGGTCCGGACACCCCCCGACTACCTTCAGGGCGAGACCGTCCGCATCCTCTACATCCATGTCCCCGCCGCTTGGCTCAGCATGGGCGGCTGGTCGGGCATCGCGATCGCGAGCATCTCCTTCCTTGTCTGGCGGCATCCGCTGGCGCGGATCGCCGCGCGCGCGATCGCCGTGCCGGGCGCGGTATTCGCGGCGCTGTGCCTGGTCACCGGTTCGATCTGGGGGCGACCGACATGGGGTACCTGGTGGCAATGGGACGGTCGGCTGACCTCCATGCTGCTGCTGCTGTTCGTTTATCTCGGCTACATGGCGCTCTCCCGCGCCGATGCCGATCGCGGCGGCGACGGGCGGATACCCGCCATCTACGGTATCGCGGGCACCTTGTTGCTGCCGATCATCCGCTATTCGGTCGTGTGGTGGAATACGCTCCATCAGGGACCGAGCATCGGCCTTACCCGGTCGAGCATCGATGCGTCGCTGTTATGGCCGTTGCCGATAATGCTCGCCGGCTTCACCCTTTTGTTCGCCGCGATCGTGCTGATGCGTATGCGCGCCGCGCTTGCGACCGCGCGCGCCGAGGCGCGGCTGCGGCGGATGGCGCGCGCATGAACCAGTGGAGTTTCGTGTTCGCGGCTTATGCCGTGACGCTCGGTGGTGCGGGCGTGCTCGCACTCGCGAGCTGGGCGGCGATGCGCGAGGCCGAGAAATGACGGCCAAGAACCAGCGCCTTACGTTCGTACTGCTCGCGCTTGCCGCGATCGTCGGCGCAGCGCTGCTCGCCCTGTCGGCGCTCCGCGACCAGGCGTCCTTCTTCTATGCGCCTTCCGACGTCGAGCGCCAGGGCCCGCCGCTCGGCCGCGCCGTGCGGCTGGGCGGGATGGTCGCGGCGGGATCGGTCGCGCGCGCGCCGGATGGTGTGACGATCCGTTTCGCCGTTACGGACGGCCGCGCGACCACGCCCGTGATCTTCGCGGGGATCGTCCCCGACCTGTTCCGCGAGAGCTCGGGCGTCGTCGCGGAGGGGGAGTTCCGCACAGACGGCTCGTTCATGGCCACCAACCTCCTCGCCAAGCATGACGAGAAGTACATGCCGCCGCAGGTGAAGGACGGGATGTACAAGACCCAAAGTCTTGCGACGGGAACGCTCGACCGATGATGGCCGAAGCAGGCCTCGCGGCGCTCTGGCTAGCGGCGGCGCTGGCGATGGCGCAGTTCGTGCTGGCGGCGCTGGGCCTCGCCGGACGGCGGAGCGCGCCGGAGCTGCTCGCCGCGGTGCGCCCCGTCGCGATCGTCCAGGGTGCGCTCGTCGGCCTGGCGATGGCGCTGCTGATTGGCGTGTTCCTCGCCTCCGATATGTCGGTCGACCTCGTCGTCCGCAACAGCCATTCCGCCAAGCCCTGGATATACAAGTTCGCGGGCGCGTGGGGCAATCATGAAGGCTCGATGCTGCTTTGGGTCGCGATCCTGGGAGTCGCGGGCGCGGCTGTCGCCTGGTTCGAGCGACGGCTCGACGAGCGGACGCTGGTCGCGACGCTCGGTGCGCAGGGGCTGATCGCGCTCGGCTTCTACGCCTTCCTGCTTTTCTCCTCGAACCCGTTCGCTCGGATGGCGACGCCGCCGCTCGACGGGCTCGGGCTCAATCCGGTTCTCCAAGATCCCGGCTTGGCCTTCCATCCGCCGACGCTTTACGCGGGCTATGTCGGGCTGTCGGTCGCGTTCTCCTTCGCCGTCGGTGCGCTCGTGACGCGCGCCGTCGGCCCGGCGTTCGCGCGGGCGATGCGGCCTTGGGTGCTTGGGGCTTGGGTGTTCCTGACGCTCGGCATCACCGCGGGATCCTACTGGGCCTATTACGAGCTTGGTTGGGGAGGCTACTGGTTCTGGGACCCGGTCGAGAACGCGTCGCTCATGCCGTGGCTGGCCGCGACCGCGCTGCTCCATTCGGTGACCGTGCTCGCCACCCGCGACGGCTTGCGCGCCTGGACGGTGATGCTGGCGGTCGTCGCATTCTCGATGTCGATGCTCGGCACTTTCCTCGTGCGATCGGGCATCCTGACCAGCGTACACGCCTTCGCCGTCGATCCTGAGCGCGGCGCGTTCATCCTGGTGCTGCTCGGGTTGTACATCGGCGGCGCGCTCGCCTTGTTTGCGGTGCGTATCGGCACCGTGCGATCGGGGGCGCCGTTCGACCTGGTCAGCCGCGAGGCGGGGCTGGTCGTCAACAACCTGCTGCTGTCGGTCATCCTGGGCATCGTGTTGATTGGCACGCTCTACCCGATCGTCGCCGCTGGATTCGGCGTCCAGCTGTCGGTGGGTCCGCCTTTCTTCAACAGGACGGCCGGCGCGGTCGCGCTCGT
Source organism: uncultured Sphingomonas sp. (assembly GCF_964237155.1). Classification (GTDB taxonomy): domain Bacteria; phylum Pseudomonadota; class Alphaproteobacteria; order Sphingomonadales; family Sphingomonadaceae; genus Sphingomonas. Next base: position 121,421 of record NZ_CAXSHH010000001.1, read on the forward strand.
CCTCGTCGCGCTGGTCGGGGTCGGGCCCGCGCTGCGGTGGCGGCGCGACGACGGGCAAGCGGTGATCGCCCGGCTGACCTGGCCGATCGCCGCGGTCGCCTTCACCGCCGCGGGATTGTTAGTGCTCGGCGGCGGGATCGGGCCGTTGCCCTTCATCGCGCTGTCGCTCGCGGCCGGGCTCGCCGTCGCCAGCGTCGCGCCGCTCTGGGGTCGCAATCCCGCCCGTACGCCGCTCTTCACCTACGGCATGGTGCTCGCCCATCTAGGGGTAGCGGTCAGTATCGCCGGCATGGCGTCCGACGCCGCCTTCACGCGCGAGCGACTGGTCGCGGCGGGCGTGGGTGAACCGACGCTCGTCGGGCCGTATGCCGTGACGTTGGACGGGGTGACGCCGCGCATCGGCGACAATTGGACCGCGCTGGAGGGACGCCTGTCCGTTGTGCGGGACGGTGGGACCGAGATCCTCCGTCCGCAGACGCGGTTCTTTGTTGATCCTGTGACCACCACAAGTGAAAGCGCAATTTTGACCACATCCGGCGGCCAGCTCTACGCCGTGCTCGGCCAGCCCGACGGGCGCGGGCGCTGGCAGTTGCGGCTGTGGTGGAAGCCGTACGTCACCTTCATCTGGCTCGGCGGCGTGCTGATCGCGCTCGGCGGCGCGTTGTCGCTGGTCGGCCGCGTCCGACGCGAGCGGCGTTCGGTGGCTCGAACGGCCCACGCATGAGGCAGGCGTTGATCTGGACGCCGCTCGCCGCGTTCGCGCTGCTGTTCACGGTCGTCGCCACCGGGCTGTTCCGCCCCCCCGACCGCACGATCCGGTCGGGGCTGGTCGGGAAGCCCGTGCCCGATTTCGCTCTCCGCCCGCTGCTGCCCGGTCGCCCGGGCCTGTCGAGCGACGACCTGCGCGCGAACGGGCCGCGCGTGGTCAACGTCTTCGCCAGCTGGTGCGCGCCCTGCATCGCCGAGGCGCCGCAACTCATGGCGCTGCGTCGGGCGGGCGTCGCGGTGGAGGGCGTCGCGGTCCGTGACACCGCGCCCGCGCTGACCGGCTTCCTGGCGCGCAACGGCGATCCGTTCGGTCGCATCGGCGACGACCGGGCGAGCGCGGTCCAGCTCGCGCTCGGCGCGGCGGGCGTTCCGGAAAGCTTCGTCGTCGATGCGCGCGGGGTGATCACCTATCAGCATGTCGGCTACATCACGCCCGCCGATGTCGGGGTGATCCGCGCCGAGATCGAGCGAGCGCGGTGATCGCCGCGTTGCTGCTCGCGGCGGCCGTCCCGGGTGCGCCCGCACCCGCACCCGCACCCGCACCTTACGCGAACGTCCAGCTCACCGATCCCGCTCGCGAGGCCGAGGCGAGCGCGCTCATGGCGACCCTTCGTTGCCTCGTCTGCCAGGGCCAGTCGATCGCCGACAGCGACGCCGACATGGCGGGAGACATGCGCTCGCTCGTCCGCCAGCGGATCGCGGCGGGGGAGGATGGCGCGGCCGTGCGCGATTGGCTGATCGCGCGTTACGGCGGCTACATCACCTACGATCCGCCACTATCCGCGGCGAGCGCGCCGTTGTGGATCGCGCCGCTGTTGCTGCTGGGCCTTGGCGGCTGGCTCGCACGGGGCAGCTTTCGGCGACGCCGCTGATGGGGCTGGTCTGGATGGCGATGATCGGCCTCGGCGCGATGGCGCTCCTCGCCGCGTCGCGGATCGCGCGACCGCTCTGGCCGCTGCTGGGGGCCGCGCTGATGCTGGGAGCCGCGGGTTACGCGCTCCAGGGATCTCCGATGCAGCATGGCCGCCCGGCGAGCCCGAGCGTCACCAAGGGCACCGACGACGCCGGCCTGCTAGAGCTGCGCGACGCCATGTTCGGGCGATATACGCTCGACGCCGCGTACCTGATGGCCGCCGACGCCATGACGCGGTCGGGCGACGGCGAAATGGCCGTCCGCGCGCTGCTGGGCGGACTCGACCGCATTCCGAGGAGTGTCGCGCTATGGACCGCGTTGGGCACCGCCATGGCCGCGCATGACGGAAACACCGTCTCGCCGCCCGCCCGCTTCGCGTTCGAACAAGCCATGCGGATCGCGCCGACGCACCCCGCACCGCCCTTTTTCCTGGGGTTGGCCCATGTGCGGGCCGACGAGTACGCCGCCGCGCGACCCTATTGGGCCAGGGCGGCGGCGCTGTCGCCGGAGCGGGCGTCCTATCGCCGGGACATCGCGCTAAGGCTGGCGCTGCTCGACCGCCTGCTGGCGGACCGGGCGCGTCGACCCGGCTGACGTGCTACTTACCGCGTCCGGTCTTCTCCTGAAGCTCGTCGATCTTGAGTGACGCGTCGCCCTTCGTGAGCCCGTCATCGAACTCCTCATGCGCTTCTTCGCTCAACGTCTTCAGGTAGCTCGCTTGCGCACCAGTCATCGGCTCGTCGCCGGTGGTCCAGTCGTGCGGGTCTTTGACGGCGTTGGATGTCGGGTGCGTCTTGGGGTTCTCGGGCTCGGACATTCGTGATCTCCTTCCCGCCTTCAACGCCGATGTTCCGTATCCGTTCCGTCAAGCGGCGACGAACTCCATATCTAGCGCATCGGCGACCGCGCGGTGTCGGATGCGCCCCCCGGATACGTTCAGTCCGGCCGCCAGATGCGGGTCCGCGCGCATCGCCTCCTGCGCGCCCATGTTCGCCAGCTTGAGCGCGAAGGGCAGGGTGGCGTTGTTGAGCGCGAAGGTCGACGTCCGCGCGACCGCGCCGGGCATGTTGGCGACGCAATAATGGATCACGCCGTCCACCTCGAACACCGGATCTTCGTGCGTGGTCGCGTGGCTCGTCTCGAAACAGCCGCCCTGGTCGATGGCGATGTCGACCAGCACCGACCCGCGCTTCATCGTCTTCAGCATCTCGCGCGTGACCAGCTTGGGCGCGGCCGCGCCGGGCACCAGCACCGCGCCGATCACTAGATGCGCGTTGCGGACCGCCGCCGCGATCGCCGCCTTGGAGGCGAACGCGGTCTTGATCTGGCTGGAGAAGAACATGTCGAGTTCCGCGAGCCTGCTCATGTTCAGGTCGTAGATGGTGACGTCGGCGCGCAGGCCGACTGCCATCTGCGCCGCGTTGATCCCCGACACGCCGCCGCCCAGGATCGCGACCTTGGCCGGCGCCACGCCCGGCACGCCGCCGAGCAGCACGCCGCGTCCGCCCTGCTCCTTTTCCAGATAATGCGCGCCGACCTGGACGGACATGCGGCCCGCCACCTCCGACATCGGCTTCAGGAGCGGCAGCCCGCCGCCCTGCGCGGTCACGGTCTCGTAGGCGATGCAGGTCGCGCCCGACCTCATCAACCCCTCGGCCTGCGGCTTGTCGGCGGCTAGGTGGAGATAGGTGAATAGCAGGTGACGCGGCTCCAGCAGCGCGATCTCGCTCGCCTGCGGCTCCTTGACCTTCACCACCATGTCCGCGCCCGCGAACACCGCGCGTGCGTCGTGCACGATGGTGGCTCCCGCCTCGACGTAATCCGCGTCCTCGAAATCGATGCCTGACCCCGCCTTCGTCTCCACGATGACCTGATGGCCCGCCGCCGCCAGCTCGGCCACCGACGGCGGCGTCAGGCCGACACGATATTCGTGGTTCTTGATCTCCTTGGGAACTCCGACGCGCATCGCTCTCTCCTGGTCGCTGGTTCGACCGTCGATTGTGGAATGCGTCGCCCTCTCTCGAATTGTGGACCGTTGATCAAGCTGCTAGGCACCGCCCGCCCGGACCGATCGCGCTCCGTCAGGAAAAGGTGGGCCTTCCCCCGCATGTCGACCTCCGCCGCCGCCGTCACCGCCGAGGGTGAGATCACTCCCGTCACCCCGCACGCGACCGGCGGTCTGCCGATCCTGACCCTGGGCGCGATCGGGGTGGTTTTCGGGGACATCGGCACCAGCCCGCTCTACGCGCTCAAGGAGACGTTCAACGGGCACCATCCGCTGGCCGTCGATCAGCTACATATCTACGGCGCGCTGAGCCTCGTATTCTGGTCGTTGATCCTGATCGTGACGGTCAAATACGTGTTCATCATCATGCGCGCCGACAACAAGGGCGAGGGCGGCAGCCTGGCGCTGCTGGCGTTGATCCAGCGCATGTCCGGCGGCAAACGCTGGACGCAAAGCCTGATCATGCTCGGCGTCATGGCTACTGCCCTGTTCTTCGGCGACGCGATGATCACCCCCGCCATTTCGGTGTTGTCCGCGGTCGAAGGCCTGTCGGTCGTCAACGAGGGGTTCACGCCTTTCGTCCTGCCGATCTCGATCGGCATCCTGATCGGCTTGTTCGTGTTCCAGTCGCGCGGGACGGACGTGGTGGGAAAGCTGTTCGGCCCGATCATCCTGGTCTATTTCGCCACGCTCGCGGTGCTCGGCGTCGTGAACATCGTCGCGCGGCCGGAAGTGATCCTGGGGCTGGACCCGCGTTGGGCGATGCGGTTCTTCGCCAATGATCCGCGGCTCGCGTTCCTCGCGCTCGGCTCCGTCGTGCTGGCGGTCACGGGCGCGGAGGCGCTTTACGCGGACATGGGGCATTTCGGGCGCAAGCCGATCCAGGTCGGCTGGTTGTTCATCGTCTTTCCGGCGCTGATCGTGAACTATCTGGGCCAGTGCGCGCTGATGATGAACGACCCCGCCACCGCCGAGAACCCGTTCTTCCTGATGGCGCCCGAGGAGTTCAGGCTACCGTTGGTCATCCTCGCCACGATGGCGACGATCATCGCCAGCCAAGCGGTCATCACCGGTGCCTTTTCCGTATGCCAGCAGGCCGTGCAGCTCGGGCTCATGCCGCGTTTGAAGATCCTGCACACCAGCGCGTCGGCCGCCGGGCAGATCTATGTACCGGTCGTGAACTGGACGTTGATGGTGCTGGTGATCATGCTCGTTCTCGGCTTCCGGCAATCGAGCAACCTGGCGGCCGCGTACGGGATCGCGGTCACGGGCACGATGTTCATCACGGCGGTGATGCTGGGGGTGCTCGCCTCGCGTGTCTGGAAATGGCCGCGTTGGGTGGTCCTGTTCGTCGTCGGCCTGTTCGTCATCATCGACGGCGCTTATCTGGCCTCGAACCTGACCAAGATCCCCGATGGCGGATGGTTTCCGCTGCTGATCGGCGCGATCGCGTTCACGCTGCTGACCACTTGGTCGCATGGTCGCAAGCTGATGATCGACCGGCTGCACGAGGCGGCGATGCCGTTGAAGGTCTTCATCGATTCGGCCGTGGGGTCGGCGACGCGCGTTCCCGGCACTGCGGTGTTCATGACCTCCAGCGCCGACGGCGTACCCCACGCGCTGCTGCACAATCTGAAGCACAACAAGGTGCTCCACGAGCGGATCATCCTCATGACGGTCAAGATCGTCGATCAGCCTGTCTGGCCCGAACAGGAGCGCGCGAAGCTGGAGGGCCTGGGCGACGGTTTCTATCGGGTCGTGCTCCGCTACGGTTTCATGGACCAGATCGACGTGCCCGCCGCGTTGCGGAAGGTGCATGAGTGCGGGGCCGATTTCCGGATGGTCGACACCAGTTTCTTCCTGTCGCGGCAGACGCTGCTCGCCTCCGAGCGGCCGGGCATGGCGATCTGGCGCGAGAGGCTGTTCGCCTGGATGCTCCGCAACGCGGAGTCGGCGATGGAATTCTTTCGCCTGCCGCCGAACCGCGTCGTCGAACTCGGCAGTCAGGTGGAGATCTGACCGAGAATCTTTCGCCGACGCCCGGCCCGACCTTGGCGCCGATCATCGTCACCGCGCTGTTCTCGCGGAACGACCAGGGCTGGTTCGACGCGGAGCGGACGCGGCATTTCCCGCCCGAGCGCAATCAGTTGTCGGCGCATCTGACGATGTTCCATCACCTCCCGCCTTCGATCGTCGACGAATTGAAGCATCGTCTGATCGAGGAGACGCGCGGCGTTCAAGCGCCGGACACGCGGCTGGCGGGGCTGGTCTCGCTCGGTCGCGGTGTCGCCTATCGGATCGACTCGCCGGGCCTGGCCGGCATCCGCACGCGCCTGGCCGAGGCGTTCGCGGGGCTGCTCACGCCGCAGGACGCGGGCGGGTGGCGTCCGCACGTCACCATCCAGAACAAGGTCAAGCCGCGCGTCGCCAAGATCCTGCTCGGTAGCCTTCAGCAGGGTTTCAGGACGCGTCCGCTCGAACTCGCGGGGCTCGCGACCTGGTGGTACCGGGGCGGACCGTGGGAGCCGTTGTCGCGTCACATGTTCACCTGAGGCCCGGCACGTTCGCCTTGTGCCCATAGCGCGCTTGACCGTGATGGGGCCCCTTCCTATAGCCCGCGCCTCGCGAGCGGGCATCGCCTGTCGGGGCGGAGTAGCTCAGCTGGTTAGAGCACGGGAATCATAATCCTGGGGTCGGGGGTTCAAGTCCCTCCTCCGCTACCACTCGCGGTCCGGACACCTACATAGGCGGTGTTCACCAGGGGCCCGCATTCATGACCGTCCACCATACCCGCATGCTCATCCTCGGCTCGGGGCCCGCCGGGTTGTCCGCCGCCATCTACGCCGCGCGCGCGGGCATGAACCCGATCGTCGTGCAGGGGATACAGCCGGGCGGCCAGTTGACCACGACCACCGACGTCGAGAATTATCCGGGCTTCGCCGACGTGATCCAGGGTCCCTGGCTGATGGAGCAGATGCAGGCCCAGGCCGAGCATGTCGGCACGCGCATGGTCTGGGACACGGTCACCGGCGTCGACCTGACGCGTCGCCCATTCCGCCTGAACGGCGACGGCGGCGACGTGTACGAGGGCGACGTGCTGGTCATCGCCACCGGCGCGCAGGCCAAGTGGCTGGGGATCGACAGCGAGGAGGCGATGAAGGGCAAGGGCGTCAGCGCCTGCGCGACCTGCGACGGCTTCTTCTACCGCGGCAAGAAGGTGGCGGTGATCGGCGGCGGCAACACCGCGGTCGAGGAGGCCTTGTACCTGACCAACCATTCGCCCGACGTGACGCTGATCCACCGCCGCGACTCCCTGCGCGCCGAGCGCATCCTGCAGGAGCGGCTGCACGCGCATCCCGGGATCACCGTTCTCTGGAACAGGGAGGTCGCCGGGTTCGTGGACGGCGGCGGGACCGCGGGGCTGGTCGGGCTCGACCTGCGCGACACGACGACCGGCGAGACGAGCCGCCTCGCGACCGACGGCGCTTTCGTCGCGATCGGGCACCATCCCGCCACCGAGCTGTTCCGGGGACATGTCGATCTGGACGACGATGGGTACATCCCCGTCCAGCCGGGAACCACGCGCACCAGCGTGCCCGGCGTGTTCGCGTGCGGCGACGTGGCGGACAAGGTCTATCGCCAGGCGGTGACGGCGGCGGGGACGGGGTGCATGGCCGCGCTCGACGCCGAGCGGTTCCTGGCGGCGGCGGAACATGAGTCCGACCGGGAGGCGATGCGCGAACCGCTGCGCGAGAAAGAGAACGCCGAGGCTAGCTGGTGATAGCGGTCGATCAGAGCAACGCTTTCGCGCGCGCGAAGTGGGCGAGCGATCCGAAGGTCGCCATCATCTCGCCGTCGACCTCGTCATCCTCGATCACGATCGCGAGCCGATCCTCAAGCTCGGTCAGGACGCCCGCGACCGCCATCGAGTCGAGCTCGGGAAGCGAGCCGAAGAGCGGCGTCGATTCGTCGAAGGCGTAGACGCGTTCCCGGGAAAGCCCGAGCACGTCGCGAAGCACCGCGCGGATCGTGTCGTCGACCAACTGTGCGCCTTCCTCGATCAAGTGCCGTTCCGCCCATGCTGGTTCCGCGTCGCCCGGTGCGTTAGGCCTCTGGGGTGATTTGGGCAACACCGGTGCGCTATGGCGGCAGGCGATGACCGTGCCCGACCCGACGCCGTATCCGATAGATCACGTGCACCTGCGCGGGCGCGGTGGGGACGTGGCGCTGATCGACCGGGCCGGGACATGGACCTTCGCCGTGCTGGAGGCGGCGGTGGCGACGGCGGCCGGATCGCTAGTCCGGCGTGGCTTCGCGCCCGGCGACCGGGTGGCGAGCTGGTTGCCCAAGACGCGGACGGCGTGCGTGCTGCCGCTGGCGGTCGCGCGCGCCGGACTGGTGCACGTGCCGATCAACCCGCTGCTGCGGCGGGGGCAGGTGGCGCATATCCTGGCCGACTCGGGCGCGCGCGCGATCGTGACGCAGGAGGCGCGGGCGGGAACGCTCGACGAGGATGACGTGCCGAGCGGGTGCGTCGTGCTCGACGAGCGCGAATTGCCGCTCTCCGCAGCCGAGGAGGGATCGAAGGAAGGGCTCGATCCGTCATCGGCCGGTCCGGGTACGTTGGCGGCGATCCTGTATACATCCGGTTCCACCGGCCGGCCCAAGGGCGTGATGCTCAGCCACGCGAATCTGTGGCTGGGCGCGCTATCGGTCGCGCGCTACCTGAAACTGACCTCGACCGATCGGGTTCTGGCCGTGTTGCCGTTGTCGTTCGATTACGGACAGAACCAGCTCTTCTCTTCCTGGTGCGCCGGCGCGACCGTCGCGCCGATCGATTACCTGACGCCCAGGGACGTGGTGCGCGCCGTGGAGCGGACCCAGGCGACCACGCTCGCCGGGGTGCCGCCGCTCTGGGTGCAGCTGCTGGAGGCCGAGTGGCCGGACTCCACTGCGGGCAAGCTCCGGAGACTGACCAATTCGGGCGGGGCGCTGACGCCGCGGCTGGTGCGGGACCTGCGGGCGCGGTTCCCGGCAGCGGCCGTGTATGCGATGTACGGGCTGACCGAGGCATTCCGGTCCACATATCTCGATCCCGCCCTGATCGACGAGCACCCCGACGCGATCGGGCGGGCGATCCCTTTCGCGGAGGTGATGGCGGTCCGCCCGGACGGATCGCGCGCCGCGCCGGGTGAGCCGGGCGAGCTGGTCCATGCGGGCCCGTTGGTGGCGGGGGGGTATTGGCGCGATCCGGAGCGGACGGCCGAACGGTTCCGCCCCGCGCCCGCCTGGTCCGCGCACGGCGGGATCGCCGTCTGGTCGGGCGACACGGTCGTCGAGGGCGGGGACGGCCTGTTCCGCTTCGTCGGCCGGGAGGACGAGACCATCAAATCGGCGGGGAACCGCATCAGCCCGGCCGAGATCGAGGAGGCGGTGCTGGTCGGCGGAGAGGCGAGCGAGGCGGTCGCGGTCGGGGTCGCCGACGAGCGGCTGGGGCAGGCGATCGCGGTCATGCTGTCGGGCGACCCCGCGCGCGAGGGAGGCTTGCGCGCGCGGTTGCGGGCCGATCTGCCGAGCTTCATGCAGCCTGGGCGATACGAGTGGCGGGACGTGCTGCCGCGAGGCGTCAACGGCAAGCTGGACCGCGCGGCGATCGCGGTCGAGCTGCGGGGCGGGATCGGTCCCGCTCCGTCCGGGGAAGACCCGAGATGAAGCCGATGGGCGCGGTCCCGCCCGAGTTCGCCGAGCACCCGGGGGCGCTTACGATTGGCGGGCGATCGGCGGATGAATGGGCGGAAGCGGCGAGCGACACCCCGCTATTCGTCTACGATCCCGCCGTCGCGGCCGCGCGCGTGACGCGGTTCCGGCACGCGTTCCCGGGTGTCGAGCTGAGCTACGCGATCAAGGCGAACCCCTTTCCGCCATTCGTGGCGAGGATGGCGGAGCTGGTCGAGGGGTTCGACGTGGCCTCGGCGGGCGAGCTGCGGCTGGCGTCGTGCGCCAAGCCCGGCCACGCGATCGGTTTCGCTGGCCCTGGCAAACGCGATGCGGAACTCGCCGCCGCCATGGAGGCCGGCGCGACGATCAACCTGGAGTCGGAGGGCGAGGCCGCGCGCGCGCTGGCGATCGCGGATCGGGTCGGGATCGTCCCCAGGCTCGCGGTGCGCGTCAATCCGGACGTCGAGCTGCGCGGATCGGGGATGCGGATGGGCGGACGGCCGTCGCCCTTCGGGGTGGACGCGGCGCGCGCGGCGGCGCTGGTGCGCCTGGTCGTCGCGGCGGGCGCGGACTGGCGCGGGTTCCACATCTATGCGGGGAGCCAGGCGCTCGATCCGCAGGCGATCATCGACACGCAAGCGGCGACCCTCGCGCTCGCCGCAAGGCTGGCGACGGACGCCGAAGCCGCGCCGCCGGTCGTCAATCTGGGCGGAGGGTTCGGCGTGCCGTATTTCGCGAACGACCGCGCGCTCGATGTCGAGCGGGTCGGCGCCGCGTTGGGCGATGCACTAGGACGGCGCGGCGATGCTCTCGCGGACTCGCGTTTCACGATCGAACTCGGGCGCTGGCTGGTGGCCGAATGCGGCGTCTACCTGACGCGCGTCGTCGACCGCAAGGAAAGTGGGGGCGAAACGTTCCTGGTCGTCGATGGCGGCATGCACCATCAGCTCGCGGCGTCGGGCAATCTGGGGACCGTGGTCCGGCGTAACTACCCGCTCGCCGTCGCGGGGCGGATGGGCGCGCCCGCGATCGAGACGGTATCCGTCGTCGGCTGCCTGTGCACCCCGCTCGACCGGCTGGGCGACCGCGTCGCGCTGCCGCGTGCGGAGGTGGGCGACCTGATCGCGATCTTCATGGCCGGGGCGTACGGCGCGACCGCGAGCCCGACCGCGTTCCTCGGCCATCCGCCCGCCATCGAGATGATGGCATAGCACGGGAGACGCCCGCAAACGGGACGGAGGATCGACCTGCTGTCCCCGGTGCACCGCGCGCCGTTCCCGCCCGGTCGCGGCGACAGGATGGGGAGCCGGCACGTCCTGCGCCATCCGGCCGATCGCGCGCGTGCATCTCGTCGCGTCCGGCGGGACCCCGACCGACGCCGCGCCGCCTCCCGAACTCGCCGACCTGCTCGCATCCCGGACGACCGTCCCGCGCGCCAAGTCGCGCGCGTGGGCGGGCGTGCAGGCGCTCGCGACGGGCAAGCCGGTCTCGGTCCTCGCCCTCGCTTCGGGTGAACCGGCGCGAACTAAATCGTTCTCGTCATGCGCCGGTCACACAACCCTAACCCTGCATTTACCGTTATGCCGTTAACTGAAATCATGTTTTTGAGCGTCTCGCAGTTCAGATCGGTGGACTCGTCCCACGACGAGGCGGTGGGTAACCGTTCTTCGATCCTGCGGACCGCGCGGTTGCCCGAGGTCATCGATCTGTTTCGCGCCAAGCCCGATCTGCGGCTCCTGGCCGTGATCGACGAAGATGGTGGTCCGGTTGGCGCGATCCGCGAGTTGGACGTGCGGACCATCCTGTTCAATCCGTATGGTCATGCCCTGATGATGAATCCGTCGTTCGGCGGGTCGCTCGAGGCGTTGATCCTGCCGTGCCCCAAGGCCGATGCGGGCGCATCCATATCGGTCATGCTCGACACCTTCGCGGCTTGGCCCAAGGCGGACGGCTTGATCCTGACCCGATCCGGGCGGTTCGAGCGCACGCTGGACGCGCGCGACATCGTCGGCATGGCGGCCGCGCGGGAGACCGCCTTGGCGCGCGAGCGCTCCGCGCGGACCGAGCGGATCGACGCGGAGGGGCGCGCCTTTTCGGTCGATGTCGGCAGGCTGGTGACCGGCCTTTCGGAGATCGCGGCGGAGGTCGGCGCGTTGGCGCGTCATCTCGGCGAGCGCGCGACCGACACCAGCGCCGGTGCCGGGTCGGCGGCGCAAGGGGCGGGAGAGACCGCGTCGGCGCTTCGCGAGATCGCCGCACGCGGTCGTGAGCTCACCGACACGTTCGGGGGCATCGCGGGCGCGACCGCCGACGCTCGCCGTATGCGCGCCCAGACGAGTGCGATCGTCGAGGACGCCGGCGGTCGGTTGGCGACGCTCGCCGGGTCGTCGGGCGCGGTCGACGACATGCTCGGGTTGATCCAGGAAATCGCGGCCAAGACGAACCTCCTCGCGCTCAACGCCAGCATCGAGGCGGCGAGGGCGGGCGACGCGGGGCGGGGTTTCTCGGTGGTCGCGACCGAAGTGAAGTCGCTCGCCAGCCAGACGGCGCGCGCGGCCAAGGATATCGCCGAGCGGATCGCGGGTGCGCATAGCGTCTTCGGAGAGGTCGTGGACGGGCACGGGGAGATCGAATCTGCGATCGCGGCGATCGGCCGCACCTCCGATGCGATCGACGACGCGGTCGACGCACAGTCCGCCGCCGCCCGGGCGATCGCGGCCGAGGTCGATCGCTCGATCGACGCCAGCGGGGAGGTCGGCCGCCGTGTCGGCGCGATCAGCGAGAACGCCGCCGTGCTTGGCAGCGACGCGCAGGCGCTCGGCGGCTTGTCGAGGACGTTGGCGGATGCGGCGACGCGCCTTCAGGATCGCGCCGCCGGGTTCGTGCGCTTCGCCGCCTCGGCGTGACCTAGCGCAGCTTGGCGATCGAGAGCCCGTCCTGCTTGGCGCGATCCTTGGTCGACTCCTCCGACCGCTTGAGCGCCTTGGCGATGGCTTTGAGCGCCATGCCTTTCTTCGCGAACTGGTGCAGCTTTTGCAGCTCCTCGGGCGTCCAGGGCTGGCGATGACGCTCGAACACGTCCTTGTCCTTGGCCATCAGAGCGGCTCCCCGAACAGCACCATGCCCGCGTGCAGCGTCAGCGCGGTCAGCGCCAGGCTCGACAGGATGAACAACGCGAAACGGACGGCGACGCGGTTGACGATGGCCTGCTCCAGACTGTGCGCCACGCGCAGGCCGACATAGATCCAGGCGATCGTGACGTTCACGTCATGCCCCGCGCCGATGAACGACAGCACCAGGCAGACCGCGTAGAACAAGGTCGGCTGCTCGTGCAGGTGATTATAGTTGTGCGCCTTCCATTGCGCACCTGGCGGCAGGACGCGGTCGGCGTCAGCCGCCTTGGAACCGATCAGCGTACGCAGGTCGATGCCTGCGGCCGCCATCGCGGGCAGCCGCGTCGCCACCGCCCAGACTAGCATCACGAGCATCCAGCCGATCAGCACGACCACCGGCCTTAGTATATCGGTCGCCAACGAAAAGCCTCCCCCGGTTTCCCGGAAGAGGCTTAATCATTCACGGCGGGCAAGCAACTCAGTCGAACATCTTGCCCCATGCATGAACCGGGCGGTCCTTCCACAGGCCGCGGTGGTAGGCATCGGACGCCAGGAGCGGCATGACCGATCCGGCCTCGGCGAACACCATCTGCTCGATACCCGTATTCACCTTGCCCCACGATGCGGCCTCCTGCAGCGTCGAGGACGAGCACGCGCCGTCGCGCACGTCGGCGACGGTAATCTGCACGGCGTATTTATGGACCTGCACGTCGTCATGCCCCAGGATCTCGGCGCACACGACCGTGTCCTGGATGAAGTTCTTGGGTACGCCGCCGCCGATCATCAGCAGGCCCGTGACGCCCGCCTTGATCTTGATCTCGGTCAGCTCACGAAAGTCGGCGATCGCGTCGAGCACCATGTACGGCTTGCCCGCCTTCACCGCGTCGACCTGATGTTTAACGAGACCAAAGCCCGCCGAGCTGTCGACGAACGCCGGACAGAAGATCGGCACGTCATGCTCGTAGGCGAGCTTGACGAGGCTGTTCTCCTTCTTGCCGTGCTCGACCAGGTACTTGCCCATCTCACGGATGAACTCGCGGCTCGAATAGGGCCGCGGTTCCAGCGTCTCGGCGATCTCGAAGATCGTGTGATCGACGTGCTGAAGCTGCTCCTCATCGATATAGGTGTCGTAGATCCGGTCGATCAGCAGCGAGCGCAGCGTGTCGTCGTCCGGCACTTCCAGCGCCTGGTAGTGCTTGTGGCCGAGGCCCTCGAAGAAATCCATGTCGACGATCGACGCGCCGGTCGCGACGATGCCGTCGATCATGTTGTTGCGCAGCAGCTCGGCATACAGGTCCATGCAGCCGCCCGCGCTCGTCGATCCGGCGATCACGAGGAAGATGGTGCAATCCTTGTCGGCGAGCATCTGGTTATAGATATCGGTCGCTCGCCCGAGATCGCGGCTGGTGAACGACATCTTTTTCATCGCGTCGACGATCGGCCGCGCATCGAACTTCGTGATGTCGATATGCTCGACCTGCGTGGACAGAAGCTCCGCCTTGCGGGTGTCGTTGGGGGTAAGGTCGTTCATGTCAGGTCCAGTGTTCTCAAGAACCGCCATCGTTAGGGGACGCGGAAACCCATCTCCCTCTCCCCTCTGGGGAGAGGGTGCCGAGCGCAGCGAAGGCGGGAGAGGGGCTGTTCAGAGCGCGGTCCTCTTACCAGCCCCTCTCCCCGACCCTCTCCCCGCAAGCGGGGGGAGGGAGAAATACAAAATAGCCGTTACAGCTTGACGACGTTGCCCATCACGCGGCGCTTCGCCTCGGCATACATCGACACCATCGGCTCATCCCCGACCACGACGGTCTCGTCCGACCCGAAGCCGTTGAACGCGGTCCGCATCGCCGAGCCGTACGCGCCGAGCATCCCGATCTCGA
>NZ_CAXSHH010000002.1:0-107136 GCF_964237155.1 uncultured Sphingomonas sp.
GCGACAGGCGGCCAGCTGAGCAAATACCTCTCCACTTTTCCGGGGCAAGTCCATGTGGGTATTCAATCATTTTTATGTCACCCCGGTATCGGACACGAGCGTAACGAAGCGGTGTACGAAACCGGCGGGGACGAGCTGCTGACACCCGTTCCCGCCGACAGTTCGACACCTACTTATCGGCCTCGGCGGCGAGCCGCGCGGCACATCGAGCGCGACATCGAGTATGTGGCCTCGAATGCAGCGCACGAGCTTGCCTTGCGTATACCCGGGGGGCTCTGGACGGGCAGCCAGCGCAGGGTCCAGCCAGGTCGGGAGAGCGAGTGGCCATCTTGGGCGAACACGCGAATCGCTCCGAGCACCCAAAATGCGTCGCAATCGTACATCTTGGTGGGTCAGCCATGCGCGTCGCCATTGCGCTTGGGAGTGATGGGTCGAACCAACGTCGCAGCCTGCTAACGGCGAGGTGGGTGCTAAACAACGCTGCTGGAGTAGGCCCGGGATTCAAACGCGGTTGTTTACGCCGCTTGTTCTGATAACGAGTCCGATCATTCTCACTCGAGGTCCCATGAAAAGCGTCTGCCCGTTCTGCCATACCCATGATCGGTGGAAGCCTCACTATGCTAAAGAGATGATGTTTGGGCGCGGACTGCGGTTCGAATATCGCGAATGTCTGGAATGCAAATCACTGTGGCTTGCTGACGAGCTGACGGCGAAAGATCTGGAAACGTATTACGGCGACGAATACTACTCTTACGCCAAGAGATACGACAGTGGTTTGTTCGCTTGGCTGCTGAAGCAGCGCGATCGCTCGGAACTGGGAGATTGGAACCCGATCGGGTCGGCAATGGCGTATAAGCGTCCTAACAGCACAGTTCAGATGTTAGCAACGCTCAAGCTCCCCCGAAGTGCTCACATCATTGATGTCGGGTGCGGTGGTGGATGGCTACTTGATCGGCTGGCGGTAAAGTTCACCAACCTTATGGGTATTGACCCATACGTTGCGGGAGATCAGACGTCATCGGTCGGCGTACCGATCCGCAAAGGATATCTCACCGATTTAGTCGAAACGTTTGATCTCGTAATGTTTCATCATGCCTTAGAACATACGGCAGACCCGGTGGCGGAACTGGCCGTGGTACGTAAGCATCTCCGGCCCGGCGGACGATGCCTGATCCGAATCCCGACGGTGTCCTCCGAAGCGTGGGATCGTTACGGCGTGGATTGGGTGCAGCTCGACGCGCCTCGACACCTCGCGATCCCGTCGCGTGAAGGGATGGCTCGAGCGGTGGCGGCGGCCGGCTTGCGGGTGATTGACACCATCGACGACTCGACCGCCTTCCAATTTGAGGGGAGCGAGCGGTATCGCGCTGGCGTCCCACTCGTGAACGGCATCTTCGACGTCGCTCCCGCCAGGCGGGCGCAGTTCGAGCGCGAGAGCAAACGGTTGAACGCGCAGGGTCGTGGCGATCAGGCGGGGTTCGTGCTGGCTGTATGAGGGCGTCGGGAGCAAGCGGGCGGACGCGAGCGGCCGTTGATTCGAGCGCGGCGAGATCGCGTCGATTTTTAGGGCTGGTCGCCTTCTTGCTTATCGTCGCGTCGACCGGCGGCGGCTCGCGCCATGACATACTCTCGTTGGTGATCCTCCGGCCAGTCGCTGTCTTGGGCTGCGCGTTCGCGGCATGGCGGCTTGCCCCGGAGCATTTCCGCCAGCATCGCTTCGCCTTCGGATTGATGGCGGCCGTGGTCGCGTTGACGCTTATGCACCTTGTACCGTTGCCACCCGCGATATGGCAGGCGCTGCCTGGCCGCGACCTGATCGTGGACATCGATGCGGGAGCAGGCCTTGTGGGCATGTATCGGCCCGTCAGCCTAGCACCGCCTGAAACCCGTAACGCGCTATTCAGCTTGTTCGTGCCGTTGGCAATCCTACTGGGGGGCGCGGGTTTGGAGCGGCCGCTGCTCGAACGCTTGCTCTTGGTGGTCGTGATGATTGGCCTCGTCAGCGGAGTGCTCGGACTGCTTCAGCTGGCCGATTCGCCCACGGGGCCGTTGTTCCTGTACCGACACACCAACTACGGTGCCGCGACCGGCCTGTTCGCCAATCGTAATCACCAAGCGGTCCTTCTGGCCACGCTGTTTCCCATGCTGGCTGTCTTGGTCACCGCGTACGCTCACACCGAACACGCGGCCCGAGTCCGTTACGGTGCGCTCGCCGCCGGCGTTTTCTTAATTCCGCTGTTGCTCATAACCGGATCACGCGCAGGTATCGTCGCTGGTGTTTTGGGACTCGCGTCCATCCCCTTCCTACTCCGGGCCGGCGGTAAGGGTGCGCCCCCGCTTGCTCCGGCGTCCGGACGACGGTGGCTCCGGTCACCCGCAATACCATTCGCGGTCGGCATGATACTGGCGATCGGGCTGGCCGCATTGACGATCGGCCTTTCGCGCGCCGAGTCGGTCGATCGGCTATTCGCGGTGGGTACAGAAGAGGAGCTTCGGTTTAAGGTATGGCCGGTGATCGCGGCCGCTATCCCCACGTACCTGCCGATCGGATCCGGCATCGGATCGTTCGCGCCGGTATTTCAGATTGTCGAGCCTGACCGCATCCTGCGGCCGACATACCTCAATCACGCGCACAATGAAGTGCTGGAGGTCCTGCTCACCGCAGGGCTGCCGGGTGCGGCGTTGATGCTCGCGGCCGCAGGCGGCTGGATCGTCGCGGCCGGACGCGCTTTTCGGATGCCGATCGATGCGGCGGGAGTGCCGTTCGCGCGGTTGGGCATCGTGGTGATCGGTCTGCTGGCGATCGGCAGCATAGGCGATTACCCGATGCGGACCCCCCTGCTTGCCGCGCTCCTGGCTCTGGCGACACTTTGGTCTGGTAGGCTGAGCCATCGATCGGTTAAGTAGCACGGACGGCGGTCGTCCAGGGTTCCGGACGCTCGCCCTTGCGTATGTAAGGATGAATTCTTGAAACGGTTGGTACTGGCTCTGTGTGTGATGGTGGCTGGTTGCGCGAACGGGCAATCCCGCATTGGTGGTAGCGATGCGGTCAACGCCGTTCCCGGTATCGAACTGCCTGCTCCCGACCGTACCGATCTTGTAGGCGGCGGCCGCCCCTACCTTATCGGTCCGTTCGACAAGCTGACGATCAACGTATTCGGAGTGGAAGAGCTCACCGCGCAAGAGGTCCAGGTAGATGCCAGCGGCCGAGTCTCCTTTCCGCTGGCCGGAGTTATCGAGGCCGGCGGCCAGACACCAAACGAGGTCGCCAGCATCATCCGCGAGCGGCTTCGCGGCCAGTATATCCGCAACCCGCAGGTGACCGTAAACTTGCGCGAGACCGTCAGCCAGGTGATCACCGTCGACGGCCAGGTGCGCGAGCCCGGGCTGTACCCGGTGATCGGCCGCATGACGCTGATGCGGGCGGTGGCGACCGCTAAGGGCGCGGGCGAGTTCGCGAAGCTGGAGGACGTAGTCGTATTCCGCACGGTCCGCGGACAGAAATATGCGGCGCTCTACAATCTTAAGGCGATCCGGCGTGGCGGTTACGCGGATCCAGAAGTTTTTGCTAACGATGTCGTGGTCGTCGGTGACTCACCGGCACGCCGCCTTTTCCGCGATTTGGTATCGGTTGCGCCACTCCTGACCGCTCCGCTCATCATAGCGCTTCAGAACTAATCATTGCCGGAATGGTATCTCAGTTATGCTTCAGCCAAACATGCTCGCCCCGCGGGTGACCGCATCAGCTGAGCGGGGCGGCGGTACACCCGTCGCCACGCCTCTTCTCGTTCAGTATTGGCATGTCGTTCAGCGCTTTAAATGGGTCATATTGGGGGTGCTCGTCGCTTCGGTCGTTGCCGGGCTCGTCGCCACCCTGCTGATGACACCGCGGTATACCGCGACTACGCGCATTGAGATAAGTCGCGACCAGAAGAATATAACCAAGGTCGACGGTCTGGACTCGCCGGAGACCGGTCGCGATTTAGAGTTTTATCAAACACAATATTCCTTACTGCAAGCGCGATCGCTGGCCGAGCGCGTCGTCAAGGAGCTCAAGCTGAGCCGCGACGATGCGTTCTTCGCGGCGCACGGAGTTGATCCCACGCAATTGAGCGCGGGGGCCGATCCCGGGGCGGGTCGCGCGACCGCGCTGGCGACAGGTAGGCAGCGTGCCGCCGTGGATCTCCTGCTCGAGAATATTGCGATCGCCCCGATCCGCGGCTCGTCGTTGATCGACATCAACTACACGACCAACGACCCGGGGATGTCATCGAAGGTTGCGAATGCCTGGGCCCAGCAGTTCGTCGCATCCAGCATGGACCGACGGTTTGCCTCGACGGTGGACGCGCGCCGTTTTCTCGAAGGGCGTCTTGGTGACCTGCGCAGCCGGTTGGAACGCTCGGAACGAGACGCGGTCGGCTACGCAGCAAATAAGGGCATCGTCACTCTCAGCAGCGTTCGCGGTGAGGACGGGCGAACGACCACCGACCGGACGCTCGTAGAGGCTAACCTGGAGGCGCTCAACACGGCGTTAGTCCAGGCTACCGCTGATCGTATCACCGCGGAAAGCCGTGCGATCAGTCGTGCCAGCGGAGGCCAGCAAGGGGCCAGCAACCCCTCGCTCTCGCAACTTCGTCAGAGACGTGCGGAGGTGGCGGCCGATTATGCCAAGCTGATGGTTCAGTTCGAACCCGGCTACCCGGCCGCGCGGGCGCTACAAGAGCAACTTAAGGTCCTGGACGGCAGCATCGCGCGCGAAGAGGGCCGCGGGTTGGCCGGCCGCGACAATGAGTTCCAAGAGGCGCTCCGTCGCGAGCAGACGCTGGCTGGGCAGGTCGACGCGCTCAAAGCACAGTTGGGTAGCCAACAGCGCGCCAGCATCCAATATAATATCTTTCAGCGTGAGGCGGATACCAACCGTCAGCTTTATGACGCGCTGCTGCAGCGGTACAAGGAGATCGGAGTCGCGGGTGTCGGCGCCAACAACATCGCGGTGGTCGATATGGCGCGCCCGCCCGAGCGGCCTTCAGCGCCTAATCTACCGATGAATCTGGCGATCGCGTTGTTAGCGGGTATCGCCTTAGCGGCCGCGACCACGTTTGCGCTAAACCAGGTCGACGAGGGCTTCCGCGACCCGGGGCAGGTCAGCCGGGTGCTGGAAGTGCCGTTTCTTGGCAGCGTGCCCGAAGCGGACGGCGGCAATGGTGTCTTGGCGCTGGAAGACGTCAAGTCGACGCTGTCCGAGGCTTATCTGAGTATCCGGTCCAACCTGGCATTCTCGACCGATCACGGCGTGCCCCGATCGGTCATGGTCACCAGCACGCGGCCGGCCGAAGGCAAAAGCACGACGAGCTTCGCGCTCGCCACTGTGCTCGCGAGAACGGGCAAGCGGGTAGTTCTGATCGACGCGGATATGCGTAACCCTTCCGTTCATGAATACACATCGGTCGCGAACCAGGAAGGGCTCAGCAATGTACTGGCAGGCGACAACGATTGGGATCGGCTGATCGTAAGGCCGTCCACGCTCGCGTTCAGCATCATGACTGCGGGCCCGCAACCGCCTAACGCGGCCGAGTTGCTAAGCAGCGACCGAATGCACTTGCTCGTCGAGCAATTACTGGGTCGTTTCGACCATGTCATTGTCGATTCCCCGCCGATCCTGGGCCTTGCCGATGCGCCGCTGCTTGCGCGGAGCGTCGAAGGCAGCATCATGGTGGTCGAGTCCGGTGGCGTCGCCGCTCGCGGCGTAAAGTCGGCGCTTTCCCGTCTTCAGGGTGTCCAGGCGCACATCTTCGGCGTGGTGCTTACCAAGCTGAAGGACCGTCACGCGGGCTACGGCTATGGCTACGGCTACGGTTATGGTTACGGCAACAAGGCGGACGCCTGATCCGATGCGATCGGGCCGGAGAACCGATGCTCGTCGGAAATTCGAGCGACGTCATCGCCGAGCGTCGCTCGAGTCCGGTCGTCTCGTAACGGTTACGGCACCATAATGGTAAGGAGCGTTTTTTGGAATATGATAGGCATGGTCGCGGTGTCGCTGACCATGCTGATCACCATTCCCCTGTTTCTCCGCTACTTCGGAGCGGAGCGTTACGGAATTCTGGCGACGGTGTGGGTTTTCTTCGGCTATTTCTCGATCCTTGATTTCGGCATGGGGCCGGCGATCGTCAACATCCTATCCAAGCCCGGCCGCGGCGACGGCGAGACAGCATCCAGCGCCTTCTGGACCGCCTGTATTATGAACCTGGTCGTCGGCTTGATATTGGGCGGCGTGCTTTTCGCCGCGCTCCAGCTTGCGGGCTCGCTTGGCGCATTTGCGGCCGGACCGATCCGCGATGAACTGTTCGACGCGCTACCGTGGCTATTGGTGATGATGCCGGTCTCGCTGATCTATCCCATCCTGGTGGGGGCACTCGATGCGCGGCGCATGTTCGGGCTCGCCAACGTCAATCAGGTAGTCGCCACCGTACTCGGACAGGCGTTGCCGCTTATCGCGATCACGGTGGTCGAGCCAACGCTGACGGTGGCGATCGCGGGTTCGGTGATCGGGCGTGCGGTCTCGGCGATCGCGTTGCTCGTGCTCTGCATCCGCAAGCTGGACCTGACCGCTCCCAGGTTCGAGCGGCCGATCGTGCGGGAATTGATGTCGTTCGGCGGATGGGTCGCGCTCAGCTCCGGCGTGGGTTTGATCCTGGACACCGCGGATCGCCTGGTTATCGCTTCGCTGTTAGGTGGTGCGACGGCCGCCTGGTACGCGATCGCGTATAACGTCGTGACCCGGGCCCGTGTCCTGCCCCAGGCGATCGCGCGCGTGCTTTACCAGAAGGTATCTGCCGATCCCGAAGGCAACGCGCACGTTCTGGCAAACGGCGCTCGCGTTCTGACGTTGATCCTCGTCCCGGCGCTGGCGATGGGCATGGTGTTGATCGAACCTCTTTTCCGCTTGTGGATCGGCGGGCAGGCGACGGCGGCCGTCGTGCCGATCGCCCGGATCATGATGCTGGGCGTTTATGCAAACTGCATCGCCTATATCCCTTTGATCGCGCTGCAGGCCCGCGGAGATCCCGATCGACTGGCGAAGATCCATTTAATCCAGATGCCGGTTTTCCTGCTGGCCATGTATCTGTCCACACGGCACTTCGGAGCTACGGGAGCCGCGATCGCATGGAGCGTGCGGTTGCTGGTCGACGCCGTCGTTCTGTTGTGGATTACCGACCTACGGCGCGTCTTGTACGTGGACACGCTCCTTTACCTGCTGGTGCTCGCCTTCGGCTTCGCGATAGCGGCCTTGCTGTCGGTCGGTTGGTGGGTGAACGCCCTTCTGGTCCTGGGTGTCCTGGCGGTCTGGGGATTGGCGGACACGCTCGTTGCCCTTCGGAGCCGAGGATCGGTATCGCTGCTCACGCTAGGTACGTGGGTACGCGCTCGAAGCCCTATTCCTCGTCTCCGAGCCGCCTCATGACCGACCCGCTTCAAGAGGCCGACGCTGCTCGAAGGAGCGTGCTCGGCGGGCTTGCAGGATTGGGATTCCTGCCGATACCTACGCCGCCGGCCCCAACCGCGGCGCTCTCCGATCCGAATGGTGCTCTTCGCATCCGTGACTTCCTGGACGGCGCGCAACGCGCAGCCGCGGCAACAGCGCAGCCGCTGGACTGTACCGCCGCGTTTACCCGCGCGCTTGCCAGCGGGTCCCAAGTGTTCGTCGACCCCGGTCGCTACGCGCTCGATGCGCTTCGCCTGCCCAACGGATCCCGGCTGATTGGAGCGCCTGGGTCGGTGCTCCACCAAGCCAGTCCGACGCGGCCCGCGATCGCGTGCATTTCGGACGTCGCTAGCGGGCAATTAGCCGATCTCCTGATCGAAGGCGTGACGATGGTCGGTCACCCCAAAGCTACCGCGCCGCTGCTGCTGCTGGAGGCAAGAGGCGGTTTCGCGATCTGGCGTTCACGCTTCCGCTACTTCGCGCGGGACAGTTTTCGCGCGCTGGAGATACAGGCATCCGACGCCAATAACGTGTTCGAATGCGAGATCGAAGTAGTTAGTGAAGGCACTCGCGATACTGCGGTGCTGGTGAGGGGTGGCGTCTACAATCGGTATCACCTGTTCCTGACGCAAACGACAGGGTGGGCGTTGGATGACGCGTCCGGTGGATCAGCCATCCGCGTAGTTGCAGAAAACAGCGTAATCTTTCGCGGACAGATCAATCAGATCACTGCGCAGGTCGAAGGAATCGCATCGCCCAAAGCCGCGAGCGAAGCTGCGATCATCGACCGCGGTTTCGGCAATACGTTCATTGCGGCCGGAGTAAACATACCCATCAAGGACGCTGGAAAACTCCGCTATGCTTTTCAGGCATTTCAGCGCAGCATATTCATCAATCCGCAAATCATTGGCGCCGGAGCTCCGCCGCATCCGTTTGGCCCGACCTCTAATCTCCCATTTACGGTCATAGGCGGCCGGAGCGGGTCTCGGTATCCCGTCGATGCGACGTTTGACGGGAGTGACCCGGATCACGACCCGCGCAACATCACGTTCGTAGGTGACGTGCGGGATTTTACCGCGGGCGCGACGCGACCAGGAACGACGGCGGTGCAGCGCTTTACCCCCACGGCCGGCTTCACCGCGTCGATCGCGATCGCGACCCAAGCAGTGATCGTCGATGCGGAGCAAGCGATTCCGGCAATGCAAGTGATGTTCAATTCCGCGCTCGCCCCGCTTGACGGCTGGACGCTCCAAGTGTCGACGACCAACGCCATCGCCCGCATCGACTGGCCTGCAGGACAGCGGTTCGCGCGATTGCCGCGGCACTTGATGCCGGGAGGGCGGTTCAACATGGTTTTTGAGGCCGGGTCCGACCGGTGGTTTCTCCTGTGATTCGCTCGCAGGACGACGCACGTCTAACCGCGTTCATTTTGCTAAGCCATGGGCTCGACGCCGTAACCTACCGCGCCGCGTTCGCGCGCGGGGAAGTGCCCGATGAAAGCCCGTACGGCTTTCACTTGGCAGAGGAGTTCGGCTGGCGGCTTATCTTTTCGACAGATGCACAGGACGGGACTGGGTGCAGGCTGTTGCGACGATGCATTCGTAAGCTGCTCGGGTTCGACCTGATCCACGCTTGGGCAAACCGCAACTCTCTCCGCGCTGCGGACATCGTGTGGACGATGACCGAGAACGAGTGGCTGGCAGCGCGATGTCTTGCGGTTATGGTTCCAAGTACGCGTCGGCCGATCATCGGCAACTCAGTCTGGCTGTTCGATGCTTGGCAAAGGAAGGGTCGGATCGCGCGTCGGCTATTGGCCAAACTGGCTCGGGGGGCGGGAGTGTTGACCGTCCACTCCAACCGTTATGTTCCGCTGGCGCGAGCGGCCCTGCCCGGGGTTCGCGTGGACCGTATGTATTTCGGCATTGCCTTGGAGGAGCGTGATTTTGTTGTTCCAGCGACGCGTCTACGAACCCGGGTCGAGCCGTTGCGCGTCCTCGCGATGGGTAACGATAGGACCCGAGACTGGGATACGTTCCTCGCCGCGTTCGGCAATGATCCGCGCTTTCAGATCGACTTGATCTGTTCGTGGGTAGGACAGGATCAACGGAGCGGCTACGCGAACCTTGTCCATCGCGAGCCAGCGACGGCGCTTTCCCGCCAGGAAGCGACGCGGCTGTATATTTGGAGCGACGTGGTAGTCGTACCGATGAAGGAAAATTCTTTCTCCGGAATCACATCGGCGATCGACGCGTGCGGTCGGGGCAAGCCGGTTATCAGCACACGCACCGGAGGGGTGCCGACCTACTTCGACGAGGGCGAAGTGCTGTATGTGGAGCCGGGCGATGCGGCGGCGCTACGGCATGCTGCGCTGCTTGCCCCGGAGCAACTCGTCCAACTGGCTAGGGCAGGACAGGCACGCTTCCGTCGCGACGATTATACATCACGTGGTATGGTGCGCCGCTACATCAGCCTGAGCGAGCAGGTGCTTGCCGATGATCGACGGTCAAGCAAGCAACTCGACCCCCATTACCTCGAAATAGCGACGTCCGACGATATCCCAAGTGTATCGTCGGCGGGCGATCTCACGCATGATTCGACCCTGCCTTTTTCCGGCGGTGTCATCGAAGCCATCGATGACTGACGCAAGCTCCTTGGTGGACGTAAAATACGTCGCGGCGTTTTCTGTCGTGTGGCGATTATAGGAACAGTCGAAAGCGACGATCGGTACTCCGAAATGCATCATTTCGACCAACGCAGGGTTCGTGCCGCCTGCCGAATGGCCGTGGACGTAGAGCGTCGCGTCGGCGCGCAGGTCGGCGAGCGCCTGCTTATCGAAAACCGGGTCGAGAATGCGTATGCGCGGCTTGTCCCGGTAACGATCGCGCAGCGAACGGCCGTATCCGGATCCCGCCCAATTGCCGACCGCTACCAGTCCGATCGTGCCGGGTCGATCGAATGCGTCCAGAATGAGATGTATATGGTTTTCCGGCTCGATCCGGCAAAGCATCAGGGCATATGCCGGGTTTCCGGCACCGCCGCACTTCAGGTCCTCAATGGAAACCGCCGCTACGGCGTGATCGCCGCCGTAGGGGATGTCTACCGCTTCCCGGCCATAAGCCAGCCGCACATGGTCGACGATACTGCGGTTGTCCGCGACCACGATGTGCGCGCTCCGCACCGCCAGCCATTCGGAAAAGCGGAGGAAACGCGACGCGGCGCGCGACCATTTCGGCCGTTTCCATTCCAGCCCGTCGATATTCACCACCAGCCGAGCGCGCGAGAGAAGACGGACGAGCGGTAGGATGATCGCGCCGGATACCCCTAGAACGAGAACGACTTGTTGCCGGCGCAGAACCGCCGATAAGATCGACCAGATATCGTACAGGATGCTCGACGCGCCGTTCGCACCGACTGGAACGTAGCGTAGCCTGGCTCCTTCGTACCTTTCGGGCTGATCGACATAGGCGTTCCCGCTGCAGTAGACCGTGATATCGCAAGGCAGATCATGCGCGTCGCAAAACGTGACCAGATTAGCTGCGAGCGTTTCGAATCCTCCATATCGGGCCGGCAGACCGACCGTGCCCACGACCGAGACGCTGGTCCGACCCGGTGCGTGCGGTGTCATACGCCGGAGCCCCTTGCGCGTGACAAGGCCGCCGCGGAGTGGACCGTTTCCTCATAGCGGCGACGCTGCGCAAAGCCGATCAGCCAAGCTAGAAGAATTGCGAGTCCATTCAACTCCGTCTTGTTGTACAGACCGGTAATGACGGTCGTCGCCAGCAAGATGATGACGATCAGTCCACGCAGCATTCGATCTTCCGCCGACATATTATTCGACGCGAGCTTACCCAATAATCCAAAACGCAAAACGGAAAGAATGTAGATCATTACCCCAATCACGCCGTATTTGATCAAGATATAATAAAATCCGTTATGAAGAATAGGAAGGTATCGAAATGATGCCTCATCGCTTAAGATGACTTCCTGGCCAAGGTCGACCGTGGCACCGAGACCATTTCCGAACAACTTTTTCAGCGCCGACGCCCGGTCAAACATCAGTTGGGCATTATAGGCCTCGAAACCACGCCAGTTAAGGATCATCTGGGTGGTGTCGAAATTGTCCGTGAGAAGCACCTCCTCAAGCGATCGCCGAAGCTTCACGGCAACAGTGAGTTCTCCGCCTGCATACTCTGGCAAGACCTGCCACAGCAGGGCAAGCAGGATCCCGACAACCACGCCGCCGAGCAGTGCCCGACGCGTGCGCGAGAACAGACCGGCCCAGGCAAGGATCATGGTTGCCGAGGCGATGATGGTGATGCGCGAATTGCTAACCACGACCGCGATGAGGATAAGGGCAAGCAATGCCGCCGCTTGTACTCGCCTTATGCCGCTCTCGTGGCGTGACCTATCCAGCAGGGGCACGATAGCCACCACCCCTATCAGCGGCAATCGGGTCGACTCTTCGCTGGTAAGCTCGCCTACCTGGCCACCAACGACGAACCACAGTATTATCGAAACTAGCGCCATGACGCCTGCGAGCAGTGTCAACGCATCCAAAGCTCGTCGACTCTCCACCGAGCGAACCCCGAGGAGAAAGCCGAGCATCAGGCAGAGGCACAGCTTACCCGCATACCAGACATCCTTACCAATGTCGTAACCCGCATTTCCTGACGACAGTGCCAAAGCCCAAATCGTCATGAGCGCGAACGGCAGCGCAAGGCGGATGGCCGCTCCGTTTGCGGCGGCTGGAGACATAACAAGATACAGAAGCAGAACCGCAGCCAGCAAGACAGTCAGCGGGCCCGTCGGCAGTATCCAACTGGCGGCAAGCATACCGATGAACGCGGCAACGGGGCCGAGCCCGAGCGCTGCGGCGTCAAAGGGGGAGGGTGGCAGGATCCGGGTGGCCATCAGCTGCGCACTCCCAACTGCCGTACGGGCATGCCGCCCAAAATCCGCCTCGAACCATGGGCACCCGGCGTGATCACCGCGCCGGCCGCGACGATATTGTCCGACCCGAGCATTGCCCCGTCGAGCACGGTGGTCTTGGCACCGAACCAATTGCCCGCCCCGATGGTGATGCCTTGTCCGGTCACGCCCTGTTGGCGGATCGGGCGGTCCAGGTTGGAGGTGACGTGCGTTTCCGGGTGAACTGAGACATACGGCCCAAAGATGTTATCCTCGGCGATCTGCAGGCCGTACCCGCCACCGATGTTGCAGAACGGCCCGAACGTGACGTGATCGCCGATCTCGACGCGAGGACAGAAAAAAAGCGGCGACCCCGAGGCGCGCATGACTGAATGGTCTCCGAGCGAGAAATGACGCCCGATAACGACCCGCCCGCAGTAGCGCGCATCAAGCAAAGCATACGCGCCAACCTTCGCCCAACCCTCGAATTTAATATTGGCGAGACCGCGTATGCGCGCGCCGCGATCCATCGCGACGCGGCGAGGGAGACGCAGACGTACGAGGAAATACGCGGCGGCGCGGAGCACCATTACCGCCACCCCCGCATAATAGGCGACCGGCAGACGTCCTTGACCTCTCACCGTGCGTGACCGTGGGTGGCGACCGCGAGGTCGTAAATGTCCGTCCAGAACGCGACGCGATGCCGCCAGCTATATCGTTCGGCGCACGCGATGGCACCGTTCGACAACCGCTCGACGGCTTGTGGATCATCGATCAACCGGTTGAACGCTTCGGCGAAGCCCCGGCTCGTCTCCTTGATCGTGCCCAGAGGGACCCTGACACCGCATGAGTCGCAGATGCTGTCGTGCATGCCGCAATGATCGATCGCCACCGTCGGCACTCCCGCGCTCATCGCTTCCCAAAGGACGGTGGTGTTGGCTTCAGCCAGACTAGTAAGAACATGGACGTCAGTATGGTAGAAGCGTTCGACCGCCTGCTGGCGAGAAATCTTTCCAAGCCATTCGATCCCCCGATCGATGCCGAGGGAACGAGCCTCTTGCATGGCATCGACAAGCAGCGGGCCATCGCCAATGACCGCGAGCGACCACAGCCCCGGTCTGTCCAGATCAGCCAGGGCACGAAGAAGTATCGTGATCGCCTTGCGCTTTTCGATCGTGCCGACCCACGCCATCCGCAACGGTACCCCGTTCGCGGAACTCCGGTGTCTCGCTCGGGCGGCCGGTTCGATCGCATTTTCAGGAACGACGATCGGCGCTCGTCGATAAACGCGCTCGACCGCAAGCGCGTTTTCGGTGGTTGCCGCCAGCAGAACGTCCGAATTCAATATGCCCTGGCGCACCCGACGGCCAAATTTGAACTGCACGTTGTTCACTAGGTTTCGCACAATGGTCCGCAGGCCGTCCGCAAGGCTAAGCCCCATGAAGGCGCGCACCGGCCGAGGAGCAATGCCGCCGATCGGACCCCATATATAAGGCCTATTTAGTCTCCACAGGTAACCCGGTTCGCGAAAGCCGATCGGGCATAGATAATGGACAATGTCGATCTGGCGCTCGGCCAAGATGCGTCGCGCCGCGGCAAGCGCGCTTAAATGCCAATAGCGATAGGCGACATAGAAGCTGAACGGAACGCGCCCGGTCCGGTTGAGATGGTTGGCGATGCGCGCGCGAGCGTCGGGCAGGACCGGCACGAAAGTGACATGCCCGCCGAACTGCTCGGGCGTCACCGCGGCCATCTCCTCAACGTCGCCCATATGGTCGCCGGCAAGGCCATACAGCACCACCAGATCATGATCGTGCGACATGTGGGTGACGTAATTCCATCCGACCGCGTATTCGGATCCGCGCACGGGCGAGATGCTGTACGCCAGCACCAGGATCGTGCGTCGTCCTTCTCCGGTCATGCCGCTTGGCCCCGTTCGCGCCGTGCGGCCCGCAATTCCTCGACCAGGAAGCGAAGACGGCGACGCGCCCCGGATGACAAGGGCGACATCAGCGCTTGGGTCAGCGCACGCGTGCGCAGGATGCGACGCTCCCCTGTAATGGCGGCATAGGTCAGCAGCCCGCGCGCCTCGCGTCGCAGCGTAGCGTCGCGGCTGGTCTCCGACCCGAATGCTTCGTGAAAGACACGCATTTCCTCAAACAGCGTCGGCGGCCCGGCAAGACGGTGCAGGCGCCGTGAAAGCTCCGCCTCCTCATGGTACATGAAGAATCGTTCATCGAAACCGCCGGCCGCCCGGAACAACGACTTTGCGACGATGAAGAACGACCCGACGGGATAAAGGCGATCGCGCCAGACCGCATCGGCCGGAGTGAACGACCGATAGCGACCCTGGAGTTCGCCCAAAACCGTCTTGTACTCGGGCAGGATATCGAACGCGTAGGCACGACCTTCGCTGTCCTCCTGCGTCACCGTGCCCCAGGTCCGGTCGTCCGCGCGCGCGTCGATGGCGTCGAGCGCGTCGATGAAGGCCAGGTCCGGATTCGCGAAAATCAGCGTCCGACCGCTCGCTCTCGCGGCACCGACGTTACATCCGGCACCGAACCCGCGATTGTCGACCTGAAGGAAAGTGACCGGAAACCCGGCGCGTCGCAGCGGGTCGAGCATCGCGTCGGCGTCGCCGTGCCCGGAGTTTTCAACGACCACGAACTCGATTTCCGCGCCGCCCCGCCCTGATCTGGAGTCGAGAAAACTGTCGACGTAGCGCGGGAGTTGCCGGTCGGACCGGTGACTGACGGTGACGACCGACAGGCTCACGCGATCACTCCGCGTCGTTGAAGGATCCCGACGAACTCGTCCGCTACTTCCGGCCACCGAAACGCCGCTCTGACCTTGGGTGCACGATCGGCGGCTTCATGCCGCAAGGCGGGAAGCCGCGCTACGGCCGTCACCACCGACCCGACGAATGCCGCACGGTCGTTTTCGCGCACGGCCAAGCCAGCGTACCAGTTTTCCAGCTCGATCATCGCGGTATTCGCCGCGACCACGCAAGGGACGCCATTAGCGGCCGCCTCGATCACCGGGATGCCGAAACCTTCGCATTCGGACGGGAAAAGAAACAGATCCGCCTCAGCGAACAAGGCATGAAGATCATCCCGCGACACGTCGCTGCGCACCGACACGACGGCACCCGGCACGCGATCGGCAACAATCGCCGCGCGCACCGACGCCGCATACGCACCGCTCGCATCACCCACCAATGTCAGTTCGACTTGGTAGCCCTGCTTGGCGAGCGCATTCGCGGCGGCAACGCACCAGTGCTGGCGTTTGCGGATTTCGAAGCGCGATACGTACAGCAACTTGAGCGGAGCACCGGCGGCGCGCCCCTGAGGTCGGGGCAGGGGCGTCGTGACATCGACCGCGTTGGTCAGCACGTCGATCCGCGCCGGATCGACGCCGAAATGATGGGCGATGCGCGCGCGCGAGTAGGCGGACACCGTGATCACCACGTCGCTGTGCCGTGCCGCCCAACCGAAAAGCAGCTGTCGCATCATGCGGTAACGCCATCCGAAGAGCGCCGGGAAGTCGAGAAACAGCACGTCGTGAATGACCGACACGGTCGGTGCGCTGGAGCGGAACGGCCGAACATACTGGCTAACGACTGCATCCAGTCCCGGTTGCCGCGTCAGTCGCGGCAGCTCGACGAGATTGCGTGCGGCAAAGCCGCCGCGCATTTCCTCGAAGCGGCAAGAAGTTTCGACGAAGCGCGATACGGCGTCCGGATCCCTCGCGGCGCATGTGACGGCGAGCGGCAACGAACGCTTCCGGGCGGCCTCGGGCAAGGCGTCGATCAAGCCTGCCAGGAATGTCGTGGTGCCCTGCGGACCCGCGTCGAAGGTATGGCAGTCGAACAGGAGTTCCACGCGAGTATCGACCTCAACGATCAGCGGAGCGAAGCGAAGGAAACGTCACGCAGGACCAGGCCCGCGTCGGCACCCCCGTCGATGTTGTCGATCGTGAAGCCGATCCGAACCGCCGCGCAGCCCGATGGCACGATGATCGACCGCATCACCGGTGCGGGTTCCTTGGCATCGACATTGAGCGTGGTCAGGTTCGAGGCGGGGCGATCATCCTCGCGCAGGCAGACCAGATCCCAGCGGCCGCCTGCAATCTCGATCCCGTCCGACGGCGCTGCGGCGCCGGCGGTGAACCGGTAACGGCCGGGTGGTCGGACGAGAACCCGGTACACCGCCAATCCGGAACCGCCGGGTCGAACGGTGACCAGGACCGATCGCTCGTCCTCGAGCTCGACGTCCACTCCGTCGCTTTCACCGGCGGCCCAGGTCAGCGGACGCGTCGGCATCCCCCATGTTGCAGGTCCGATACCCGCAGCGTCGATAACGCCCGAGTTCGGACCGACCGAGCGCATGGCTAGCCGGCGAGCCTCCCCGTACCGGCCCTGCCCGGCCATGCGGCTGGCCAGCGCCGCCTCGTAGAGCTTGGCGCTCCCCAGCGCGTTGCGGCCGCTATCCACGCTTGCGAGAAGTGCCGCCACCGCCTCCGGCGCGGTCGTCTCACGAACCGCAGACTCCAAAAACGGGTCCACCCATGGACGTTGTCTCCGCGCAAGTCCGGCTACCCCACGACGAACCTCCGTCTCGGTCAATGCGCTGGTTAGTACGGGAAAGAGCAGCGGGCGAAGGTCAGGGTAGATCGACAGTGCGTGATCGTAATGAGCGAGCGCGGCATCGATGCGATTAGCGCTGACCGAAGTCTCGATCAGCGCCAGTTGGGTCAGAGCATCGCGTCGGGAGACGCGCTCGGCCAATGCCAGCAGCGCACCCGTGTCCTTCCGCGCGGGATCGGTCGCCACCATGCGCACGGTGGCCGAATTGAGCGGTGAAGCGCTCAGGGACGCCCGCGCACGGGCCGCCCAGTTTCCAAACCAGGCGGCCGACGCCGTCGGTTTTAGCATCTGTCGAAAACGGGTGTTGAGCGCCACCGCGTTGGTGGGATCGAGCTGAAGCACGAAGTCGGGGCGCGCGCGCGCCAGCGATTGCACCAGGGCATCACGCACACCGATCCATGCCAGAAAGAGCGCGGCTACGGTAATCAGAGTCGCTCGCCCTAAATCGCGGGCGGCCCATGAAAGCCGGAAAGTCATTTCGCGCCGAAACCCGTCATGACGATCAAGCCAGTCCGAAGGGTGATCAGCACGTCGAGCCACAGCGAAAAATACTTAACGTAGTAAAAATCAAGATACAATTTGTCGCGCACATCGTGGATCTCAGCGACGTGCCCCTGATTGACCTGAGCCCACCCCGTCAGCCCAGGTTTGATGATATGGCGATAATGATAAAACGGAATCTCGCGTTCGTACCACTCAGTTAATGAGTGAGCTTCAGGACGAGGACCGACGAAGCTCATATCACCAAGCAAGATGTTCAACAATTGGGGCAACTCGTCAATGCGATAACGGCGAAGCACGCGTCCGAGTCGAGTGATACGGGGGTCATCATCCGTAGTAATACTATGTCGGTGAGCTTCGTCGTCCTGGACGACCGGCATCAGGTGTGCTGGTATCATCGTACGCAACTTGAAAATGCGGAATGGTCGTGCACGCTGACCGATGCGGGTTTGAGTAAAGATTACGGGTCCTGGCGAGTCGCGCTTGATGGCAATCGCAAGGACGACCAAGAACGGCAACAGTAAAACGAGCAGCACTAGCGCCCCCGCGCGGTCAACGAGCGATTTGATCCGGAGATACAAGGCATTGGGATTTAGCGACCCCAGCGTGTTCTCCGATAGATGGTGTACCTCAACCCGTCCGGTCAGCAGTTCAAACGCATCAGGCGCGTGGTATACGGGTACCCCCGCCAGGGCGAAGTCAGCGATCCGGGACGACCATGTCGGGCTGTGATCATGGCGCAGGTCCACCACGATAGCGTCAAAATCGCTCGTCGGCTCGTTCACCGAGTGCAAACGTCGCCATACGACATGTCTGACTTCCGGCGCACGTTCACCTCGCCCGCCTGGCACGATCCCCAGACGGAGGCGCTGCCGGTCAACGAATGCCATCTGGTACAACGGGAAGAACATAATAGCGACCACATAACTGGTCACGAGTTGTGGGCGACTATAGTCAAGACGAAGCAGTAACATGACAATCGCTAACGCCGCGTATGCTGCGGTAAGGCTCATCAGCATGTAGCCTGACGATGATCCAGGAAAAAGGTGCAGCTTTTGAAAGCTAATAAACCCCATTGTAATGGCTGCGGCGCACCCTAAAGCCGAAATCCCCTGAATATTTGCGATGCGGCCAGCGTTCAAAAGATATACGAATATAAACAAAGGCACCGCCGCTGCTAGCGCCAATCCAAACACATACTGCATTAAGATAGATCTGGAACGGGAAGCACGCCAGCCTGAAGGTTTGGCATAATTTAAATTCATGATTGTTCTACAAAAAGCATCGTGAGAATATGCTGACCTTTCAGAACTTCTGATAAGCCGAATATTCCTATTGGACACTTGCCTCATTTAACGCTGAGGGAAAACGGCGTCCCACACCGGTTGCCGAGCGTAATATAGCCTTGATCTAGGATTGCATAGCCGGACTTTTATTGCACGGTCGACGGTCGACGGTCATTACCAAAGGCGCGACGGTGATCGGTTCCTTAATCGATCGGAGATACCAAGGGGAACCGGGCTACTGGCGACCTAGCGTAAGCAAAGGGTCCGGTATCGACACCGATGTATGGGAAAAACCCGCGGTGGGACTTAAGGTGGAACAAGCCAATCCAGACTGAGGCACTCCGTCACCAAAACAGTAGGTAAGCGACACATCGCGGCACCCTCCATCTTTCCGCCAAAATTATCAACTGAATATCGGTCCTCCGAAGCGGGCACGACGCGCGTCGGGATCGTTCATCCGACTTGCCGAGTTTACCGCCGTGCCTGCGGCTCAGGATGTCGTCACGGCACCACACGTGCCGACGAGCAGATGTCCAGTTCGGTCGGACGCCACGGAAATCAGCGTGATCGCGGGCAGCACGATGACCGTTACGCCCAGCAGCGATTTCCGCATTTCGTCGGCGCTCGTCCGCCGAAGCTCGGCCCGGAGGCGATCCCGGCCTGGATGGCGGCCGCCTGTTCGCGGGGGCGCGATCGCCTATTCCCGGACCGCCGCCGGAACGCCGTAACGGACCTGGCCGCGCGGCCTCATGCGGCGACGCATCACCCCCCTGGAGGGTCGGCGAACCAGTGTGCCCGCGACCATCAATACGACCACAGTGCCGATGACGTCGGATATTCCGGCGTGTCCGGGCGGCGATGGGCGCGTATGGTCCGGCCATGCCCACGCCCGACCGACCCGCGTCGACCGCCTTCGAAGTCCCGGAGCCTCGCCCGCCCGCGCTGAGCCACGCGGCGCTGTTCGTCCGCTTCCTGCGGTTCGGCGCGACCGCGTTCGGTGGGCCCGTGGCGCAGATCGCGACCATCCGCCGGGAGCTGGTCGAGGAGGAACGCTGGATCTCGGGCGAGCGGTTCAACCGGCTCCTCGCGGTCATGCAGGCGCTGCCCGGGCCGGAGGCGCACGAGTTGTGCGTCCATCTCGGCATCCGGGCCAAGGGGCGCGTCGGCGGCGTGCTCGCCGGTCTGGGCTTCATGCTGCCCGGGCTCCTGCTCATGCTGGCGCTCGCGTGGCTGTACACGCGTGCGTCGATCGCGGGAACGGCGCTGGGCGCGACGTTCCTGGGGGTGCAGGCGGCCGTGATCGCGGTCGTCGTGCGTGCGGTCCACAGGATCGGCGAGCACATCCTGCTCGACAAGGTGCTGTGGCTTTGCGCGGTCTTATCCGCCGCGGCCGCCTTCGTCGGCGCGAGCTTCCTGATCGTGCTGCCGGCCGCAGGCGTCTTTCATGCGCTCGCGGCCTCCGGTCGACGGTTCACGGCCGCCATGGTGCTGGCGTTCGCCGCCGCTTGCGCGCTGGCCGCGTCCACCGGCCCGACCGGCCCCCGCGACGCGCTCGCGGCCCAAACGGTCGCGCCCGGCCTTGTCGCCCTATTCGTGGTGGGGCTCAAGGGCGGGCTGCTCACCTTCGGCGGAGCCTACACGGCCATCCCGTTCATCAGGGACGATACGGTGGGTCGGCGATGGCTGACCGATGCCCAGTTCCTGGACGGCCTGGGTCTGGCGGGCGTCCTGCCCGCGCCGCTCGTCATCTTCGCGACCTTCACGGGCTGGGTCAGCGGCGGCCTGGGCGGCGCGCTCGCGATCACGGCGGGCATGTTCCTGCCCGCCTTCGCCTTTTCGCTGCTGTTCTACGAGCGGCTCGAGGCGTTGGCCGAGCATCGGCGGCTGCAGCTGTTCCTGGCGGGGGTCGCCGCCGGCGTGGTCGGGCTGATCGCGCTCACCGTGATCGACCTGGCGCGGACGACGGCCGCGCGCGCGCCTGCCCCGGCCGCGGCGGCGGCGATCTTCGCGGCGGCGCTCGTCATATCGTACCGTTGGAGAAGCAAGTTCGCCGTACCTCTCGTGCTCGCGGTCGGTGCCGGCTGCGGGCTGCTCGCGTTCACCTGAAGCGGGATCTGCGTCGGGAGGAGGCGCTCTCCGTTTTCATCCAGGTCGACCGTTTTGCGGCTTCCCGATCATGACGCGTCGCCGGCATCGCGGCCTCGCGGAGAAAGCAGCGCCAGCCTGAGTGCGATCAGGACGATGACCCAGAGCACCCTGTTTTGATAGCGGATGTCAGGAGCCGAAATGGCGCCGCAGATGGCGTCGTTCGCCAGGATCAATAACAAGGAAAAGGCGACCATCCCCTTCGCCGCGCCGGCGAGGCCGCGCCAGCGCCAAGCGATGAACGCCAAGCTCGCCGCGAGCACGATGCGTTGAACGGCGATCAGCCACGGAGAGGACGTCGGCTCGACGCCGGATTCGACCTCACCGCTCCCGTCAAGCCGAATGGCATGAAAGATTGCGGGATCTATGCCGATCATCGACACTTGCCGCCACAGATTGAGCAATGACGCTTCGAGTTGATAAAATGGGTACGCGGCCAACGCGGAAGCCACGATCGACGCCTCCTCGGCGCGTATCCGATCCATCTGCGCGGGCGTCGCGCGGGTGGAGATGCCGTTGGAGCCCCACAGGAACTCGAAATTACTGGCCGGAATACCGTTCGGATACAGCTCGCATATCGCATATCCACGAGCGGGGCACGCGCGCTCCAGGTACCACAGCGCCGGACCGTCCTCGATCGAGCGCGCGAGCGCGAAGGGGTAATGTTTCGGCGTGACGCTGACCTCGCCGAACCCGACGAAGGACACGGCGAGATTCAAGGCGAGACCCGCTAGGATCGCGATGGCGGCCAGACGCCAGTCGCGGATCGTCGCCATGGCGTTGCCGCGCCACAACGCGATCACATAGTGAATCCCGCCCACCGCGAGAGCGACGAGCGCCAACGCGATATGGCTTTGATGCGCGGCGACGGCGGCGATGACGAGCGCGGCGAGCCACCCGCGCGCGGCATGTCCACGCACTTCCCCGGTCACCAGCCCTGCCAAGGCGGCGATCATCGCGCCCGCGAACACGTCCGGAAGCGCCGTCGTCGCGAAGATCGGCAATGTGCTGCCCACGATCAGCACGCCCGAGGCGGCAAGCATCGGAACCAGCCGGTCGGCATGTCGGCGCACGTCGAGCAGCACGACGACCAACCCTACCAAGGCGAGAAGCTGCGCCACGACCAGCGGTGCCAGGCTCACGCCCGGCCACGACAATATGTAGGTCGCTATCGAATAGACGATCGAACGAAGCCCGCCAACGCGCGGTTTGCCGGTCGCGTCGACCGGGTCGGGAGCATCGGGCGACCTGTTCGCATCCGACCGGGCGTTCATCTTCGGCGCGGCATGCGCGACGGCCTCCGCACCGAACGCGGTCCGCACGGCGGCGCGACCACCGCGATAATAACCCGAGGAGTCATAACCATAGCCGACCGACCCGTAGATCAGCACGGGCCAAGCCATGCCCAGCGCGAGCACGGACACGATCGTGGCGATATTGCCCCGTCGACGTGTTTGCCCCATCACGGCGATGTGCTCTGCCCGCATGAATTTTTCGACTTTCCCCGTTTCGACCATCGTGGCGGTTATGGCCGCTCATGGTCAAGCGCGCGACCGATGCGGACCGACCGGTGAACGATGTTTCGATCACCCCGCGAGTGAGCGTGGTGATTCCCTGCTACCAGGCCGCGTGGTCGATCCGCCGAACGTTGCGGTCGGTGATGGCCCAGCGTTTCACACCGTTCGAGATCATCTTGGTCGACGATGGCTCGACCGATGCGCTGG
Organism: uncultured Sphingomonas sp.; assembly: GCF_964237155.1. Lineage (GTDB taxonomy): Bacteria > Pseudomonadota > Alphaproteobacteria > Sphingomonadales > Sphingomonadaceae > Sphingomonas. The sequence continues at coordinate 22,696 of NZ_CAXSHH010000002.1, forward strand.
ACGCGGCGATCGAGCCTTACGCCGATAGGATTCGTCTCGTCCGGCAGGATAACCATGGGCTGGCGGCCGCGCGGAATCGCGGCATCGCCCTGGCGCGCGCCGATCTGGTCGCCCCGCTCGACGCCGACGATCTGTGGCACCCTGATTATCTGGCGGATCTGGTCGCCGCGCTCGATGGGGCGCCCGCCGCCCCCTTCGCCTTCGCCGGATCGTTTCGGATCGACGAGGACGATCGGCTGCTTCCCGATCTTCATCTGCGGCGAGCGCCCAGGCACGACTTCGCCGGCTTGGTGAGCCTGAACTCGGTGGGCAGCGGCAGCGCCGCGGTATTTCGTCGCGCGATGCTGCTGGCGGCGGGCGGGTATGACCCCTCGCTGCGCGACCGCGCCGCGCAGGGCGCGGAGGATTGGAAATTGTTGGTCCACCTCGCCGCGATCGCGACGCCGGTGCCGGTTTCGCGCAAGCTGGTCGCCTATCGCCTGACGCGTGCCGGCATGTCGCAAGCTCGTCCGCAACGGCAACTCGCCGCGATCGATGCGGTGATCGACGATCTCGCCCGCGACTTTCCCGCGGCGCCGCGCCGGCTGTTCCGCGACGCCCGGACGATGATGACCGCCTGGCTGCTCCCTGCGTTCTTGCGCAACGGCATGATGGGCCAAGCGTTGCGGGAGGCGTGGCGCGGCTACGTGCTCAACCCACTCTGGTGGCGTAATCCGGAGCTGCTGCTGGTTCATACCGCGCGGCTACGCATGGCGCTGCGGGCTCGACCGGAGCCTTTGGGGCTGCTCAGCGACTGGACGGATGAGGACGGGAGCCGGCCGTTCGGTTTCCTGTCGCCATCAGGAACCGGCTGAGCGCCGTCCCGACCGACTCGATCGCGAAAGCCTCGGCCACCCGCGTCCGCGCCGCCGCCGCGAAGCGCGCGCGCAGTCCCGGGTCCCCCAGCACGCGATCGATCGCCAGGCCGAGCGCCGTCGCGTCTTCCCGCGCGACGACGAGCCCGCAAGGCGCGGCCCCGCCGGTGACGATGTCGGCGACACCCTGCGCGTCGGTCGCGACGACCGGCAATCCGCAGGCCATCGCTTCGAGCGGCGCGACCGGCATCCCTTCGATCCTGGATGCCGACACGTAGCAATCCGCCGCCGTCAGCCATGCTCTAAGCTCCGCTCGATCGGTGGTGTATCGGTCGATCCAGCGCACATTCCCGGTCGCGCCGACCATCGCGCGGAACCGGTCGCGGTCCTCGCCCGACCCGATCACGACCAGCAGATCGTCCGCCTCGCGCCGGCCGGCGGCCCACGCCGCCAGCAACACGTCCAGCCCCTTGCGCCAGATGGAGATCCGGCAATGGGAAATCGCGATCCGTGCCCGTGGCGGCAGATCGAGCATCTCGCGCATCGCATCGCGGTCGCCTCCCCACCACGTGTCGAGGCGGAGCGGATTGCCGATCGGGGCGATCGGCGGGAGGACTTTGTAAGAGGATGCCAGACGCGCTCGTTCGGCGCGCGACGCGACGATCAGCCCGTGCGCCTTCGCGATGGTGCGCGCGCGCACGACGCGTTCGACGCGCGACAGGGTGCGGTCGCCGCCCTGGAACGTCGCGAAGACTGGCAGGCCCATGCCGCGACCGATGCGCACCAGCAGGTCGAACCGGGGGTCCTCATATTCCTGGACGAGGATCGCGTCGACCCGCTCGGCGCGGATCGCGGCCGTGAAGGCCGCGCTTGGCTCGGTCCGCCAACGCGTGATCGCCTGGAGATCGGTCCGTCGATGCGGGACCCGCCGGCCGGGAACGAGCACGATCGGCACGCCGGTTCCGGCATGGACCAGCGTGGTCGTCGTCGTCACCCGGGCGGAGGGTGCGATCACCACTGTCTCGACTGCCGCGGTCGCCAACGCTTCGACGTAGCCGAACAGCCACCCTCCCGTCATCTCGCTTGCGAACCCTTGCGCATCGAGCCCGAGCGGTTCGAGGAAGGTCTCGATCACGTCCCCCCACGGAAAGATCGCGACCCGGAACGTCATCCTAGACGTCCCAGGCGTACGCGGTCTCGCTGCCCTTGCCCGCGCCGCGATCGGTCAGGTACCCGACCAGGGCGAGGGGCGCGGTCGCGGCATAGCCGATCGTTCTTCCGAGCCGCCCCAGCCGTGAAAAGGCCAGGTCGTGATAGATCGCGGCGAGCGGGCCGATGAAGGCCGCGCGCCGGTCCGCGGGTCGGCCGAACAACGCGGCGACCGCGTCCGGCGTATAGCCGCGCCGGACGTGCCCCCATTCCGCCATCAGCTCCGCCTCGTCGCGCGCCACCGCGCGCATGAACCCGTGGTGCGGATAGCGCCAGTCGGCGTCCGGGCAGGAGACGAGGATCGTGCCGCCCGGCCTCGCCACCCGCGCCGCTTCGCGTGCCGCGATCTGGTCATCCTGGATGTGCTCCAGCACGTCGAGAAGGGTGACGACGTCGAAGGAGTCGTCAGGGAACGGCAGGTCGCGGGCATCCCCCACGACGAAGGTGATGTCCCGGTTGGCCGCGTCGTCGGCCAGCGCCGGATCGATGTCGAGGTTCACGATCTCGGCGTCCGGGTAAAGCATTCCCGCCATGCCGCTACGCCCGCCGCCGATCTCCAGGATGCGCAGGCGCTTCCCGTCACCGATCCTCGCGGGCGAGACGCGGTGGATCGCGCGCATCTTCTCGCGATAGAAAAGTCCGTCGGTGAAGCCGTGGGGAAAGGGATTTCGGGCGAGGAACGCCCCGAGCGGCGCGCGCGCCGGTACATCAGTCATCGCGGACCTCCACCATGCGCGCCAACGTCGCTCGCCGACGCCAGCCGCGACGAAACCAGTATGTCGTTCCGGCAAGCCATCCCGCTGTCTCGTCCAAGGCGAGACGCAGTCGTCGCGGGTGCCATTCGATCAGGCTGCCGATGACCGTGCCGACGAGGTAGCGCGGCAAGGCGCGAAAGATGCGCGCGCGATCGCCGGGACTCCCGTACCGATCGTGCTGGACGATCAGCGCGGCGACGTGGCCGCGCATGTACGCCCGTATCTGTCGGCGCAGCCCCGCCATGTCGGCGCGATGGCGATGGTGGACGACGCAACGCGGCTCGTATAGGCAACGCCCACCCGCGGCGAGGATGCGGTACCACAATTCCGAGTCTTCCGAGCACCCCGCCGCGCCGGCGCCGAGCCGTTCGTCGAAAAGGCCGACCCGCGCCAACGCCTCGCGTCGGAACGCCATGTTCGCACCGGCGCCGATCCGCCAAACCGCGGGCGCGTGCGGCCGGGACGCGGCCAGGAATCGCTCGTCGAACATCAGCGGCAGGAAACCCGCGGCCAGCCCGCCGAAGCCGAACTCGAACATTCTCTGCGCCTCGCTGTCGAGCTCGGCGGGAAGCACCAGCCCGGTGACCGCGTCGACCCGGTCCACCGTCAGCGCGCGCTCCATCTCACCCATCCAGCCGGGGTCGGGCCGGGCGTCGTCGTCGGTGAAGGCGATCAGATTACCGGTCGCCGCGCGGATCCCGGCGTTGCGGGCGACGCTGAGCCCTGGACGTGGCTCGTGGACATAACGGCAATGCGGGTGCGCGGACACGACCGCCCGGGCGCTGCCCGCGGCGTCGTTGTCGACGACGATGATCTCGTCCGCCATCGGATCGAGGCGGGCCAGGCTGTCCAGGCAGGAGGCGAGGCCGGTCGGCCGGTCGCGCGTGCAGACGATGACGGAGCAGCGTCGGCGAAGCGGGGACGCGGCGGCGTCGGCGATCCGATCGAGCCGCCCCGCCACATCGTCGGGCGCATCGCCGACCAGGCGCGCATGGCGCTGGGTGCGTCCGTCATGTCCGGCGAAGGGAAGCACGCCGAAGACCGGGTCCCGGGCGGCGAGCTGCGCCGCGCCGAGATCGGCGCCGAGCGCGGCGACCGTCGCGGGTGAAAGCGGCAGTTCGGCCGCCGCGAAGGTCCGGGCGCCCAGGGGAAGCCCGCGCCAGCGGAAGATCAGGCGGACCGGCCCCGCATCGGGTCGCGGCGATGCAGTGTCGCCATGCGCGAGGTCGAGAGAGAGAACCCTAGTCATTCGGCCACCCGCCGCCGGATCGCGGACACGCGGCGCCGTGATCGATCATATTCCCCGGCGCCGCCGACCAGGCCGCCCCTCAGTTCCGCCCAGGCGAAGCCCACTTCCTGTCGCGTGCCGTGACGCCAAGCGCCCAGCAAGCGCCTCAGCTGGTCCGCCAGCCACCAGCGGACCAGCGCACGCTGTCTGGGGCGCAACGCCGGGTCATGCCGGCTCGCCTTGGTGAGGAACGCCGCGAAGCCGAGGCCCCACGTCCAATATTGGCGGCGCAACTGCTCGATGGTCTCGCGGTGCTCGTGGAACACGAGATAGGCCGGCTCGTAGATCATCGGCCGTCCGCTGCGCAGCACGCGATAGAATATATCGAGATCGCCCCCCCCGGGCACCGGCCCACCGGTGTCGAGCGCCTCGTCGAAGCCGCCGAGCGCGACGACCAATCGGCGGTCGAACGCCATGTTGCACCCCGCGCCCATGGTCCCAGCGCCGACCGGGTGAAGCCCGTTCTCGCCATCGTCGCCATGCACCTCGCGTCGCCGGAACCCCCGGCCGAAGCCGCCCCTTTCCTCGAACGCGATCTGCGCGGCCGTGTCGAGGCGATAGGCGAGCACGAGACCGGTGAAGCCGCCCGCGTCCGGCCGACTGCGCCACGCCCGCGCGAGCCCGTGCGCCCAGTGCGCGTCGACGACGACGTCATCGTCGAGATAGGCGATCAAGTCGGTATCGGCCGCGAAGAGCGCGGCGTTGCGCGCGAAGTCGAGCCCCGCCTTCGGCTCGCGGACGTAACGCGCCCAGGGCCGTCGCGCACAGACATCATGCGTGGCGGTATCGGAGGAGGCATTGTCCACCACGATCACACGCGTAGCCGCGAACGGCGATCCTGCCACCACGGGCGCGAGGCCATCCAACAACCGCGCCAGCCGAACCGCACGATCCTTGGTGCAGATCGCGATCGTCAGCGAGGGGAGCGGCGGCGCATCGGCCGGCCGGGGTTCCAGCGCCAGGGCCAATCGACGTTCGGCCACGTCGGCGCCGGCGATTTGCCGAACCGTCTCGCGATCGATCACGGTGCCCGGCGTGAACGCCTGCATGACCGCGCCGATCGGCCGGTCGCCGGATCGGAAACGGAATGCAAGTCCGGTGCGATCCGCAGGGCAGACGACCGCCTCGGGCAGTGCGTCCACATCGAGATCCACGATCGCGTAGCTCATCGCCGACCTCCGGCGCCGGTCTGGAGATCGTGCAGTTCGGCGAAGCGGCCGCGTTCGTTCAGCAGGGCCGACGGCGACCCGTTCTCCACCACGCGGCCGCCGTCCAGCACGACGATCGTGTCCGCCATGGCGACGCTGGCGAGGCGATGCGCGATGACGACCACCGTCCGCCCCGCGCCGAAGGCCGCCATCGCGAGCCGCACGTGATGTTCCGCCTCGGCGTCGAGCGCGTTGGTCGCTTCGTCGAGCAACAGGACCGCGGGATCGCGAAGCAGCACACGGGCAAGCGCGATCCGCTGGCGCTGGCCACCGGATAGGCGATAGCCGCCGGTGCCGACCCGGGTGGCATAGCCGTCGGGCAGCGCGCGGATCGCGGCGTCGACCGCGGCCAGCCGCGCCGCCGCCTCGATCCGCTCGAGCGCCGCCGTGGGGTCGCCGTAACCGATGTTCTCGGCGATCGACGTATCGCGCAGATGCACTTCCTGCGCCATCAGCCCGAGCGCGCGGCGCCATGCCACGACGTCCAGTTGCGTGAGTGGCCGGCCATCCACCAGGACCCGTCCCTGTGTCGGATCGACGAATCGGTAGAGGATGAGCATGATCGTCGACTTGCCCGCGCCCGAGCTGCCGACCAGTCCGGTCATGCGTCCCGCCTCGATCGTGAAGCTCACGTCCCGCAACGCCCAGGGCCCGTCGTCGCGATAGCGGAACCATACCTCCTCGAAAGTGATTCGCTGCGCCACCGTGTCGACGATGACCGGTCCCGACACGATCCCGGGGCGATCGGCTTCCGCCAGCAAATCCTCGACCTGCCGAACGGCGGGCAGCAGCCCGCGGCTCGCGAGCCGGCTGTCGATCAGCATGCGGGCGGGTGCCTGCAACCTGAAAAGGACCGACAGGAAGGCGACCAACGTCGCGACATGAAGGCCAAGCGCGGTGCCGGCCAGGATCAGCAGCGCCAGCGCCGCCACGATCGAGATCTCCGCAAGGGGTCCGGGCAGCGCCCACAGCCCGTCGAGCATGAGCATGCGGCTGCGGAGCGTTTCGGATTCCCGACGGAAGCGGTCCAGCTCCGGCCGCTCGCGCCCGAAGGTGCGGATCAGCTGGAGCGCACCCAGCAGGTCCATCATCCTGACGCCCAGCGCCTTGTTGTCCGTGACGACCGCGCCGCCGGCGTTTTCCGCCACCGTCACGGTCTTGCGCAGCAGGAGCACGATCGCGGCGAACGCCGCCAGTGCCACCAGCGTCAGCCGCCACGACAATGCGGCCATGGTCACGACCAGAACCGCGCCGCCGACCGCGGCCGCGCGAAATCGCAGGCCGTGCGCGACGACCGTGGCCGCCTTCCAGGAACTGTCCGCCAGCACCGACAGGATGTCGGCCTGCTCGTGCCGGCCACCGCGCTCCACCGCGCCGAAGAGCGTTCCCTCGAGCAGCCGCAGCCGCAGGGCGTGCGCAACCTGCCCCTCCGTCCGCTTGATCAGCAGGGTGGCGGCGAACTCGCACGCGTTCTTGGCGGCGACGAACGCCGCCAATACCATGAGGATGATGGGGACGGGTTGCCTGCCCAGCCAATCCAAGGCCTGCCAGCTTGTCCAGTCCGCGTCGGAAGCGCGGGTCAGGCGGCGCACCAATGGGATGAACGTGACGAGCGCGGCCCCGTCGGACAGGGCCGCCAACCCACTGAGCGCCATCACGGCCAAACCGACGCGACCCGGCGGCCTCGTCGCCGCCTCGTACGAGGTGTCGTCCGGCCTCCTCACCGCTCTTCGCGGCCCATGGCCGCTCGTTGCGCGGAGCATATCCCGGCGTGGATGCATCGGTTACCGTTCACGGGCGTCGATCGCCGGCTCGGTCGAAGCCGTAAGCCCGACGCGCCGATGTCTTCACTCGCGCCGCCCACTTGCCTGCGAATGGTGAGGCAGACCGAGGATCTCGACCCGTATGGCGGTCAGTCCGTCGCACGGCTTCGCCTTCGTCGTTTTTGAATGAGAAGCGTCCAGCCGAAGATCTGGCTGGCGTAGATGTGGTACGTCCAATGCATAAGGGCGATGGCGGGGAGCAGATGTGCCGGCACGCGCCGTCGCATGACCGCGAAAAGCCGACGGTTCTGCGCCAGATACGCCGCCGAAGCGACCGCCGCAGACACCAGGAGGGGAGGATAGGCGAAAGCTCCCGCCCACAATACGGGTGCCAGGTGCGCCAGGATCGCCGCGCGCCGTTCCTGGGGAGCGGCATTGAGGTCGACCGCCGGGACCCCCCGCTCGGCGATCAGGCGGGACCAGGGGATGGCGCGATGGAATATGTCGGTGCGCCAAACCCGCATCAGGCTCCACCGCTTGTGGTGGGTTCCCTGGGCGTCGCGGATCAACCGGATACGCCCGCCCGCCGCGATCAACCGCGTGCCGAGTTCGATGTCCTCGATGCTCGGGCGTCCATATCGGCTGGAGAAGCCGCCCGCATCCACGAAGGCGTCGCGGCGGATCGCGCCCAAGCCGGCCCAGAATGTCGTGGCCCGACTATTTCCTTGCTGATGCACCGCATGGTGACGGAGGTTCATGTACAAACTGGCTATGTTTCGCGCAGGAGGCCTATCGTCGTACGAGCCGAAAGCGGCGACGGTGCCGCCGTCGCGCCGCCCTTCGATCGCATGAACCAACCGTGCGATGGCGTCGACGTGCACCACGACGTCGGCGTCCACGAACACCAGCACGTCGCCCCGCGCGATGGCCGCCGCGCGATTTCGGGCCATGCCGGGGCCCAACGGCGCGCCGTCGTTCCGCATCACTCGCGCGCCGACGCTTCGAGCCAGATCGCCGCTGCCGTCGACGGAACCATCATCGAAAAACAGCAGTTCATCCGGGGTAAGCGATGAACCGATGATCGCCGAAAGGCACGACCGCAAGGTCGTTGCGCAATCCAGGCCCGGAACGACGACGGACACCTTCCAGCCTGCCGAAGGTGCCTGCCACACGATCAAGCTACGGCTTTATCTTGCTGAAGGCGCGGCGCGGCCTCCACGTCCTCATGGTAGGTCTGGTCGACGTTCACCGACCAGAGATCATGTTTGGCCCCACGGATGTTCTCGATCGCATACATGGCGGTAAGCATCGAGTGATCTTGATTATTGTATCGATGCATGCCGTTCCGACCGACCATCTGCAGGTTTCGGAACCGGCCCAACCAATCGCGCAACGTGTCCAGTGACGCGCGATAGTGATTATCATAAACGGGATAGGCAAGCGGCTGGCGGATCACCGTACCGTCCACGACGCTGGCGGCCTTGGCCAGACCGAGATGTTCAAGTTCCTTGGCCGCCATGGCCACCAAGTCTTCGGTCGTCATGGTCCAGATGCCGTCGCCCTGATTGCAGAAATACTCCATCCCGATGCTGGACCGGTCCTTATCCGGTACCATGTCCGGGGACCATGAGCGGAAATTCTGTATACGGCCGACATTCACCTCGGGACTATGAATGTAAATCCAGTTGTCGGGAAAGGGATCAGGGTCGTCGAGAATAAGCGTCACGATCAGGAAATCGCGATGACACAATAGTTTCGCCGCGGCTTGGATGGTTTCAGGCGCGGGCGGGTTCATCGCCTGGATCAGTTCGGTGATCGGCATCGACGAGATGAACTCGTCCGCCGCCAAAACCGAATGGGCGCCCTGTTCGTCTTCGACGCAGATAGCCGAGATACGCCGTCCGTCATGACGCACCTCCGTCACGCGCGCCTGCTTACGAACCTCGCCGTCCAGTTCCTGAACGCGATCGGCCATCGCCTCCCACATCATCCCCGGTCCCAAACGCGGATAATCGAACTCCTCGATCAGGCTGGCCGTGTCGTTCGCGCCGGTAAACGCGTTCATCACCGCCTTGCGGAGCGAAAGGTTCTTGATCCGCTGCGCGGCCCAATCCGCCTTGATCTCGGTGCAGGGCATGCCCCACACCTTTTCGGTGTAGGTCTTGAAGAAGTGCCAGAACAGACGACCGCCGAAGCGGTTCGTCACCCATTGCTCGAAATTATCTTCTTCCACGTGCGGCCGACTGCGCCACTTCATGTAGCTCATCAAAATGCGCGCCGACTCATAGACGCCGATATTGCCCAATGCGTTAAATATCTTCAACGGATAGGCGTAGAACTTGTCCTTGTAATATATCCGGCTCATGCGTGGTCGACGAAGGAACTCTTCCGGCATGACCTCCTTCCATATATCCTCCACCGGCTTCACCTTGGTGAAGAAGCGATGGCCGCCTATATCAAAACGGTATCCTTTGTAGTTTTCGGTCCTGGCGATCCCGCCGACCAGCCTGTCGGCTTCGAGAACGATGGGGTGCAGATCGACGCCGCGGGTAAGCGCGACATAGGCGGCGGTCAGACCGGCCGGGCCGCCGCCTATTATCGCGACGGTTCGGCGCGATCCATCGCCGACCGCGCAAGCCGGTCGCGATGCGATATCCGAACGGACCGCGGCGATCATCAGGTCGAGACCGTCGCTCAGCTTGACGTGCGGCGTCCAGCCGAGGAGCGTTCGAGCCTTGCCGATGTCGGGGCGGCGAAGCTTGGGATCGTCCTCCGGCAGCGGCTGCTTGATGATCTTGGAGGTGGACCCGGTCTTCGCGATCACGAGATCGGCCAGTTCCGAAACCGTGAATTCGTCCGAATTGCCGAGGTTCACCGGGCCCACCAGCGCTCCGTCGGCGTCCATCAAACGTATCAGCCCATCGACGGTGTCGGTGACATAGCAGAAGGATCGGGTTTGCCGCCCGGTGCCGAAGACGGTGATCGGCTCGCCTCTCAGCGCCTGGTCGATGAAGTTCGGCACGACGCGCCCGTCCCCGGAAGACATGCGTGGGCCATAGGAGTTGAATAACCGCGCGACGCGAATGGAGACGCCATGCTCGCGATGATAGTCGAAGAACAACGTCTCGGCGGCACGCTTGCCCTCATCGTAACAAGCGCGCGGCCCCGTACAATTGACCGCCCCGACATAGGTCTCGATTTGCGGATGGACCTCCGGATCCCCGTACACTTCGCTGGTCGAGGCTTGCAGCACGCGTGCGCCGTTGCGCAACGCCAGATCAAGCACGTTGATCGCACCGAATACATTGGTGCGCATGGTCCCGATCGGGTCGCTTTGATAATGGCGGGGAGAGGCCGGGCAAGCAAGATTGTAGATGCGATCGACCGGCAGATCGGGGAGCGCCGATCGTACGTCGCCCTCGATCAGATGAAAGCGCGGGGATCCCGACATATGTCGGACGTTATCCCGGAACCCGGTACTGAAATCGTCGAGGCACCAGACTTGATGACCAGTCCGATGCAGCTTCTCACACAAATGTGATCCAATGAAACCAGCACCGCCCGTGACCAGAATGTTGAACGAACCCAACTACTTCTTCCTCTCACTCGGACGCAAAAAATCGCTGCTGCCGACGATCTATCATTGTTTTAGTACACGGGATGCATGAATGCAAAGTGTCGCCTGTCCTGATCTGGATCATTAACTATTCAGCAGTTTGTCGCTGAACGAAGATCACTCCTTATCCTCAATGACTGTGGAATGCCTGATCCGGCACAGGCATTTAGGCCTACAGCTCACGGCGCTTCCGCTAAAAACAAGCGCCTGTGACGAGTGCGACGCGATGACGCCTAGCTGGTGCTGGTAGCGGTCGGCCGACCGGCCCCTAGCGGCTGGGATCGAGCAGGTACTTGGCCCCGGTCGCCTTGCGCGCATAAGCCTCGACCGTCGCCGGCTCCAGCGCCTCGGCGAGCGAGATCGTATGGGTGTAGTGGCTGGCGAAGGTGGTGAGGAGCTCGCGCGCCACCCGGTCCTTCAGTGCCTGCACCGCCTCCTGCCCGATCTTGCCCAGGAACGGCGTGAGCAGGAAGCCGCACACCCCCCAGGACAGCCCGAAACCGCGGTCGATGATCGTCGGCCCGACATCCAGCGAACCATAGATATAGACCTGCTTGAACGTCGCCGATCCGTAACGGCTATAGGTCGCGGCGGTGCGGTTGGCGGCCGCTTCCATCGCATGAAGGATCGTGTTGGCGAGCTTGCCGCCGCCGATCGCGTCGAACGCCAGCGTCGCGCCCGTTTCCGCCACCGCGTCGGTCAGCGCCTCGCGGAAATTCTCGGCCGTGCTGTCGACAATATGCCGCGCGCCGATCTCGCGCAGGATCGCCGCCTGCTCGGCGCTGCGCACGATGTTCACCAGCTCGACGCCGTCCGCCAGGCAGATTCGGTTGAGCATCCGCCCAAGGTTCGACGCGGCGGCCGTGTGGATCAAGGCGGTGTGCCCCTCCGCGCGCATCGTTTCCACCATGGCCAGCGCGGTCAGCGGATTGACGAACATCGACGCGCCGTCCGCCGCGCTCGCGCCCTCGGGGAGGACGATGCAGTCGCGCGCGCGGAGTTTGCGGAACCGCGTGTACATGCTCCCGCCGAGCATCCCGACGCGCTTGCCGACCAGTTCCTGAAGCTCCGGCCCCGCCGCGACCACGGTGCCCGCGCCCTCGTTGCCGACCGCCATAGGCTCGTCGATCCGGGGCTTCATCATGCCCATCCGCTGCGGCGGGATCGTCGCGGTCAGCGTCGGACGATCGCGCGACCCGCCCGCCGTCATCGTCGCCAGGTCGGCGGGGCCGAGCAGCAGCCCCAGATCCGACGGGTTGATCGGTGACGCTTCGACGCGCACCACCACCTCGCCCCGCCCGGGCTCGCCGACCGCGATGTCCTGCAGGTCGAGCACCAGCCGCCCGTCGGCGAACACCGTCGAACGTAGCTCCAGGCCTTGGTATGGCTGATCGGACATGACACGTTCCTCTCCCTGCGACGTGCCCGCCGCGTCTCAGGATATGCTTAACGCCGTGAACCCGCGCTTGTCATGCCTCACGCGACCCGTTTTTTATATGATATATAGGCTTTGTGTCCGCGATGGCGGTCGCTATCTTCGCAAAATGCGCAAGTGGGACGGTCAAGCTCGATGACGAAGGACGGATGCGTATGAGCGGCGACGCCCCGAGCAGCCTGCGCTCGCGCGCGTGGTTCGACGATCCGACCAACCCCGACATGACCGCGCTCTATGTCGAGCGTTATCTCAATTTCGGCCTGTCGCTCGAACAGCTCCAGGGCGGCCGACCGATCATCGGCATCGCCCAGTCGGGCAGCGACCTCGTCCCCTGCAACCGTCATCACCTCATCCTAGCCGAGCGCGTCAAGGCGGGGATCATCGAGGCGGGCGGGATACCGCTCGAATTCCCGACGCACCCGCTCCAGGAGACGGGCAAGCGGCCGACCGCCGGGCTCGACCGCAACCTCGCCTATCTCGGACTGGTCGAGATACTGCACGGCTATCCACTCGACGGCGTCGTGCTGACGATCGGTTGCGACAAGACGACGCCCTCCGCGCTGATGGCGGCGGCGACCGTGAACATCCCCGCGATCGCGCTGTCGGTCGGGCCGATGCTCAACGGCTGGTACAAGGGCGAGCGGACGGGCTCGGGCACCATCGTCTGGCGCGCGCGCCAGATGCTCGCGGCGGGCGAGATCGACGCGCGCGGCTTCATCGAGCTGGTGGCGTCCTCCTCGCCATCGACGGGCTTCTGCAACACCATGGGCACCGCGACGACGATGAACTCGCTCTGCGAGGCGCTCGGCATGTCGCTCCCCGGGTCGGCCGCGATTCCAGCGCCCTATCGCGACCGCCAGCAAGCGGCATGGGAAACAGGCCGCCGCATCGTCGAGATGGTCCGCGCTGACCGCAAGCCGTCCGACATCCTGACGCGCGACGCGTTCCTGAACGCGGTCCGCGTCAATTCGGCGATCGGCGGATCGACCAACGCCCCCATCCACCTGAACGCGATCGCGCGCCATGTCGGCGTCGAGCTGACGCTCGAGGATTGGGAGCGGCACGGCGCGGACGTGCCGCTGCTCGTCAACCTCCAGCCCGCGGGCGAGTATCTGGGCGAGGATTATTACCGCGCGGGCGGCGTCCCCGCCGTCATGGGCGCGCTGATCGACAAGGGGCTGATCGAGGGCGGGGCGCTGTGCGCCAACGGCCTGACCGTCGCCGAGAACTATACGGGCAAACAGAGCACGGACGAGGACGTGATCCGGCCGTTCGACCGGCCGCTCAAGACCCATGCGGGCCTGACCGTCCTGCGCGGCAATTTGTTCGACGCGGCGGTGATGAAGCTTTCCGTCGTCTCGCCCGAGTTCCGCGAGCGCTACCTGTCCGACCCCGCCAGCCCCGATGCGTTCGAGAGCTCCGTCGTGGTGTTCGACGGGCCGGAGGATTATCACAGCCGCATCGACAGCCCCGAACTCGGCGTCGACGAGCGGACGATCCTGGTGATGCGCGGCGCGGGACCGATCGGCTATCCGGGCGGCGCGGAGGTGGTCAACATGCGCCCGCCCGCCGCGCTGATCCAGGCGGGCGTCCATGCGCTGCCGTGCCTGGGCGACGGGCGGCAGTCGGGGACGAGCGGCAGCCCCTCGATCCTGAACGCCTCGCCCGAGGCGGCGGTCAATGGCGGCCTCGCGTTGCTGAAGACGGGCGACCGGGTGCGTATCGACTTGAATACTAGGCGGGTCGACCTGCTCGCGGATGACGCCGAGATCGCCCGTCGCCGCGCCGCGTTGGCGGAGGCCGGCGGCTATGCCTCCCCCGCCTCGCAGACGCCGTGGCAGGAGATCCAGCGCGGCATCGTCGGCCAGTTCGAGACGGGCGCGGTGCTCGAGCCCGCGATCAAGTATCAGCGCATCGCCCAGAAGGGGCTGCCGCGCGACAGTCATTGATGTGGCACGGGCGGATCACGCTCGGCCGGAACGGGAGAGTAGGATGACGGGCAGGTTTCTTCTGGGGCTGCTGGTGGGAGTTGGGGCCATGATCGCGACTCCGGCGGCGGCGGCGACCGCCAAGCGATCGAGCTTCGGCCGACTGCCCGACGGGCGCGAGGTCGCGGCGGTGACGCTCGCCAACGGACGGGGCATGTCCGCGACGCTGATCGCCTACGGCGCGGCGATCCAGTCGGTGATCCTGCCCGACCGCACCGGCAGGCCCGCCGACATCGCGATCGGCCATGCGACGATCGCCGACTACATCGCCAAGCCGCAATATTTCGGGGCCACGGTTGGCCGTTTCGCGAACCGCTTGGCGCTCGGACGTTTCACGCTCGACGGCCGGACCTACCAGACGCCAGTCAATAACGGTCCGAACGCGCTTCACGGCGGCACGCAAGGCTTCGACAAGGTGCTTTGGACCGTGCGCGACGTGAAGTCCGGCCCGACCGCGTCGGTCACGATGCGTCATGTCAGCCCCGACGGCGATCAGGGCTATCCCGGCGCGATGACGGTCGACGCGACTTATAGTCTCGACGAGCGGAACCAGCTCACCATCGAATATCGCGCCACGACGACCAAGCCGACGATCGCCAATATCACCAACCACGCTTATTGGAACTTGGCCGGCGAGGGCGCGGAGGGCGGCGCGATGGGTCATGTCGTGACGATCCCCGCCGACACCTTCCTCCCCACCGACGCGGGCGCGATCCCGACCGGCGAGCGCAAGTCGGTCGCGGGCACCGTGTTCGACTTCCGCCAGCCGACCGCGATTGGCGCGCGCGTTCGCGACGCGTCGGACGAGCAGATGGTGTTCGGCCGCGGCTACGACCATAACTGGGTCATCGGGCAGGAGGTGACGCCCGACCTGCATCTGATGGCGCGCGTCGAGGACCCGGTGTCCGGCCGGGGCTACGAACTCCATTCGAATCAGCCGGGGCTGCAATTCTATTCGGGCAACTTCTTCGACGGAACCAGCATCGGCAAGAACCGCCGCCTCCACCGCATGGGCGACGCGATCGTCATGGAGCCGCAGCTCTTTCCCGACACGCCCAACCAGCAGGGCTTCCCCTCGGCGACGCTCGTCCCCGGCCGGACCTATCGCAACGTCATGGTCTATCGCTTCACGACCGGCCGCTGACCCGTCGCCTCCAGGAGTTCACCCGCATGAAGTTCAAGCTGTCCCTCGCGCTCGCTGCGGCGACGCTGACGATCGCCGCCTCGCCCGCCCAGGCGCGCGATCAGTGGACAAAGGGGGCCGCGAACGGCTGGTACGCCGGCCAGCCCTGGCTCGTCGGCGCGAACTACGCCCCCGCCACCGCGATCAACCAGTTCGAGATGTGGCAGGCCGAGACCTGGGATCCCGCGACGATCGACAAGGAGCTCGGTCTCGCGCGCGGCATCGGCATGAACACGATGCGCGTCTATCTCCACAACATGCTTTGGGAGGAGGACCCGGAGGGGCTGAAGCGCCGCATGGACCAGTTCCTGACCATCGCCGCCAGGCACGGCATCCGCCCGATGTTCGTGCTGTTCGACAGCTGCTGGGACCCGAACCCCGTCGCCGGCCCGCAGCGCCCGCCGATCCCCGGCGTCCACAATAGCGGCTGGGTCCAGTCCCCCGGCGCCGCGCGCCTCGCCGACCGCGGCCAGCACGGAAAGCTCGAAGCCTACGTCAAGGACATCGTCGGCCATTTCAGGAACGACCGTCGCATCGTCGCCTGGGACGTGTGGAACGAGCCCAACAACGAGGGCGGCGGCAATTACGCGCCCACCCCGAACAAGAAGCAGCTCGTCGCCGCCCTCCTCGGCCGCATGTTCGACGCCGCGCAAGGGGCCGACCCGATCCAGCCGCTGACCTCGGGCCTGTGGACCGGCGAGGATTGGGACCAGCAATCCAAGCTCGACGCGGTCGAGCGCATCCAGGTCGCGCGGTCGGACATCATGTCGTTCCACGATTACAACTGGCCCGAGCAGTTCGAGCGCCGCGCGCGCCAGATGCAGACCTATGGCCGCCCCGTGCTCTGCACCGAATACATGGCGCGGGGCAATGGATCGACCTTCGACGGCTCGCTTCCCATCGGTAAGCGCATGAACATCGCCATGATCAACTGGGGCTTCGTCGACGGCAAGACGCAGACGCGCCTGCCCTGGGACTCGTGGAAGAAGCCCTACACCAGCGACGAGCCCACCATCTGGTTCCACGAGGTCTTCCGCGCCGACGGCACTCCCTATCGCGCCGCCGAGACCGACCTGATCCGGCGGCTCGCGGCCGCGCCCAAGGGCGTGGTGCCGCCCGCGCCGACGATGGCGGTGGCGGGCAGGGCGGCGCGTCGCTAATCCCCGACATTTCGGGGAGACGGCGATTGCTCAAGCGGATAGTGATGGCGGCGGCGGTAGGCCTGTGCGCGCAAGGAGCGCGGGCCGACGAACTGCAGGATCGGGTGCTGGCGGGCGCGCGCGCGACGCGGGCGGACTCGCACCTGTTCCGGCGCACCCTGGCGATCGAGCGGACGGGAGCGCCGCGCCAGGTTCGCGTCGAGGAGCATGATCCGCGCCGACCCGCCGCCCAGCGCTGGTCGCTCATCAGCATCGATGGGCGCGCGCCTACCGCGAAGGAACTGGCCGACGCGCGCAAGCAGCGGCGCGGGCCCGTTCCGTCCTACGCCGACATCGCGCGCTGGTTCGGCGCGCCGGCGGTGCGCGTCGCCGCCGCGCCGGGCCATGCCGCCTATCGCTTCGCGCGCCTGCCCAAGGGTGCGCTGAAGCTCGGCCCGTTCGACGCGTCGCAGCACGTGACGGCAGAGGCGATCGTGAACATACAGGGCGCGCGCCCGTTCGTGGAGCGGGTGCGCTGGACCGCGGCCAAGCCGTTCCGGATGATGCTGGTCGCGTCGGTCCGGAACATGGCGATCAGCGCCCGCTATCGCCTCCTGCCCGACGGCTACCCGGTCCCACAGGCCCTGAGCAGCGACACCTCGGGCTCGATGCTGGGCCGGTCGGGGCGGTTGCGGACCGACGCGACCTACGCCGACTTCCGCCCGGTACGATAGAAGGACGCGCCGCTAGGCCGCCGCTTCCGCCCGGTCCATCAGCGCCAGCACGTCGCCGATGATCTTGCGCATCGCCCCGTGCGCGGCATCGGCGTCGCGCGCGACGATCGCGTCCAGCACCGCGCGGTGGGCCGCGATGCTGGCGGAGTGACCAGTCAGCCGGTTGGTGAAGCGGATGGAGGTGCGCAGCGCGGTAGTCACGACGTCGCGGAACTGCACATAGAACGGGTTGCGCGACGCGCGCAGGATCGCGACGTGGAAGTCGATGTCGGCCTCCAGTATCTCGTCCTCGCCCCGGTCGGCCGCGACCATCCGCTCCAGCCCGTCCCGGATGTCCGCCAGGTCGCCCGCGTCCGCGAGGCGCGCGGCCAGCGCCGCCGCTTCCGGCTCGATCGCGATACGCAATTCGTTGAAATGCCGGAGCAGCTCGAGCGAGAATTTACGCTCGAGCAGCCAGCGCAGCACGTCGGCGTCGAACAGGTTCCACGACGTGGTCGCCTGCACGACGGTGCCCTGGCGCGGACGCGCGCTCAGCAGCCCCTTGGCGGTCAGCATCTTCACCGCCTCGCGCGTGACCGACCGGCTGACGCCGTGTTGCCTGGCCAGCTCGCCCTCCGTCGGAAAACCGCGCGCCTCGAACCGGCCACCGACGATCGCGCGCCCCAGACTGTCGAGCAGGCCGTATGTGAGATTGCGCCCCAGCCCCGCACGTATGCCTTCGGGATCGGCCCGGTCTTCCTGCTCGCTCATGATCCTCCGGTCGCGCCCGCTTGCGGGACATGGGTCTAACAGCGGTCGCCATAGGGGCAAGCCGCATCCCCAGGTCTATTTATCCGACTGATCGCACTTGCCCGCGTCCGACCGCGGAGCTTAGCATCCCGGGCTATCCCACGGGAGTTCACGATGATCGCGCGCGGCCTGCTCCTCCTGTCGACCCTGCCGCTATTCGCGTCCGCCCCGCCGCAGGTCGGGACGGGTCCGCGCAACCCCGTCATCGTCGGCGCGGACCCGCATCTGGCGATCGTGTGCGACCGCTATTGGCTATATCCGACCAACGCGACCGACCCGACCGACGGGTTCCAGGCGACCCGCCTTCACGGATATTCCTCGCGCGACCTGCGCGGCTGGACCCGCTCCGCCCCGCTCCTCGACATGGAGGACATCGCCTGGATCGACGATGACGGGGCACCCGAACACTATCTGTGGGCCCCCGCGCTCGCCCAGGCGAACGGCCGCTACTATCTTTACTACTCGGTCGGTCCGCAGAACCCGACGCCCAGCCGGATCGGCGTCGCCGTGTCCGACCGCCCCGGCGGCCCGTTCCGCGACAGCGGCCGCCCGCTCCTGACCGGCGGGCGGGGGTTCGAGGCGATCGACCCGATGGTGTTCGTCGACCCGGCGAGCGGTAGACCGTACCTCTACGCCGGCGGGAGCGCGGGCGCGACGCTCCGGCTGTTCGAGCTCAAGCCGAACATGACCGAGATCGCCCGCGAGATCCACGTCGTCACCCCGCGCAACTTCACCGAGGGCCCGTTCGTCCACCTGCGGAACGGCATCTATTACCTCTCCTACAGCCACGGCCGTTGGAACGACGCGAGCTATTCGGTCCATTACGCGACCGGCCGCTCGCCCGAGGGCCCCTGGACCTATCGCGGTGCCATCCTGACGAGCGACCGGACGCGCAAGGGTCCCGGCCACCACTCGATCGTCCGCGACGCGACGAGCGGCGACTGGTTCATCGCCTATCACCGCTGGGATCGCCCGCGGGGAGATGGCCCGTTCAAGGGCGTCCGAGTCACCGCCGTCCAGCCGCTGGAGCATGACGGGCGCGGCGCGCTACGCCCCATCCGCATGACCAACGCCCCGCCGCCGCCCGCCCCGATCGCCGCACCCGCCTGCTGACCCATGCCGGCGTGCAAACCGTTGCGAAAAGGTTACATCCCCTCACTTATGCGATAAATCCGCCATCCGTTCGCTTGCTGCCCCACCCCAAGCTTGCTCTAGATGAGCGACGCCGAACCGAGCGGGACGTAACCCGCCGTCGATGACCAGGGAGGACGACATGACCGTCAAGACGCAACTGCGCGCCACCACATCCGCCGTGGCCCTGTTCCTTGGCGCCGCGCCGGCCTTCGCCCAGACGCCTCCCTCCGGTCCCGCGACCCAGCCCCCCGCGACCCAGTCTCCGGCAACCCAGTCTCCGGCAACCCAGCCCCCCGCGACCGAGACGCCCGACACCGCTCAGGGGACCCCCGCCGACGCGACCGATCCCGTCGGCGACGAAACGGCGGGAGAGGACGTCGTCGTCACCGGCATCCGCGCCAGCCTAGCCTCGTCGCAAAGCCTGAAGCGCAACGCCCCCCAGATCGTCGACGCGGTGGTGGCCGAGGACATCGGCAAGCTTCCCGACATCGCCGTATCCGACACCGCCGCGCGCATCCCCGGCGTCCAGGTCGTGCGGCTTGGCGGCGAGGCGGCGCAGGTGCTGATCCGCGGCCTGCCCGAGGCGTTCTTCGGCACGCTCTATAACGGCCGCGAGATCTTCACCGCCGAACGCCGCGAGGTCGCGCTTCAGGATTTCCCGTCGGCGGGCATCGCCGCGCTCGAGGTGTTCAAGGCGAGCACCGCCAACCTCGTCGAGCCGGGAGTCGCGGGCCTCACCAACGTCCGCTCGCGCCGGCCCTTCGACTTCACCGGGTTCGAGCTGTCGGGCACGGTCTACGGCCTCCACACCGTCCAGGCGGGCAAGGTCACGCCCAACGGTAACATGCTGATCTCCAATCGCTGGGAGACCGGCATCGGCGAGATCGGCCTGCTCGTGAACGGCTCCTACACCGAGCTCCAGTTCCTCGATTCCGAACCGTCCAACACCGATTTCGTCGCCGACCCGACCATCAACGGTCAACGTGTTCGCTTTCCCGACATCCAGCGGCTCTTCTATCGTTCGGGCAACCGCTCGCGCCCGTCGGGCAACGCCTCGCTCCAATGGCGGCCCAGCCCCGATCTCGAATTCTACGCCGAGGGTCTGTATCAGGGTTTCCGCAACCGCATCGACGATCGGACGATCGAGGTGCCGCTGTTCGGCAACGCGGAGAGCAGGACGAGCTACGGCAACCTCGTCCTCCGCCCGGGCGCCAACCTGCTCGAAAGCGGCACGGTGACCAACTCCGCCGGTGCGCTGTTCGCGATCCAGGGCGGCACCTTTAACAAGACCGACACCTACCAGTTCGCGGTGGGCGGCATCTACGACGTGGGCCCGCTCAGGATCACCGCCGACCTGGCGCGCACGAAATCGAGCTTCACCGGTTCGACCGAGTCGGTCGATCGCACCCTCGCCGGCGGGCAGACGGTCGATTTCGACCTCCGCACGCCGCAATTCGGCATCCCCAGTTTCAACGCCGCCGACACCGCCAATTACTTCTTCGACGGCCTGTACGAAGAGGCGCAGGAGGCCAAGGGCGACGATTACCAAGCGCGGATCGACGCCGAGTACAAGCTTGATGGGGGTTTCATCCGCAGCCTGCAGGTCGGCGCGCGCTACACCACCCGCGACGCCCGCCGCGAGTTCGGCAATCGCTTCGCCGGCTTTCGCGGCCAGAACATTCCCCAAAGCGCGTTGCCACTCGACATCCGCTCGGTCCGCTCGGGCTTCAAGGGCACGGACGTCCAGGACTTCCGCACCTTCCTCGCGCCGACCTACGACAGCATCCGCGCGAACCGCGTGGACCTGCGCCGGTTCGTGCGCGCGCGCGGCGCGGCGAACTTCACCGACGAGGCGGTCGAGCCCAACCCGTTCGAGACGTTCGACGCGACGCTCGAGACGATCACGGGCTACGGCCAGGTCGGTTATGCGGTCGGCGAAGTGCTGGACGGCACGGTCGGCATCCGCGTCGTGCGCAGCGACCTCGGGATCGACGGAACCTCGCTCGTCGATCCGACGGGGGAAGGAGCCGCGACGGCGACGCCCGTGTCGCTCGACGACCGGTTCACCGATTATTTGCCCAACGCCAACATCCGCTGGCGGATCACTCCCGAATTGCAGCTCCGCCTGTCCGCGACGCAGACGCGCACGCTGCCCAGCTTCGCGCAGCTCAACCCGTCCCAAAACCTCGGACGGCCGGGGAACCAGACGCCGAGCGCGTCCAACCCGTACATCAACGCGCGTGTCGGCCGAGGCGGCAACCCGGACCTGCAACGCGCCGAGTCAAACAGCTACGACGCGTCGCTCGAATATTTCTTCTCGAACGCGGGCTTCGCGTCGGTGGCCGTGTTCCGGCGCGATGTCGACAATTTCATCCAGACGCTGACCAATCGCTTCAACGATCCGATCCTCGGTCCGATCGTGATCGAGAACCGGCCTATCAACACGCAGAACGCCCGCATCGACGGCGTCGAGGCGCAGCTCTCGACCTTCTTCGATTTCGACTTCCTGCCCGATTTCGCCCGCAGTTTCGGCGTGCAGCTCAACTACACCTACCTCGACGCCAAGACCGATTTTCCCGTCCAGCGCGAGGACGGCACGACCGCGGTCATCCGCGACCGGATCCAGGAAGTCTCCAAGCACACCTACAACATCGTCGGGCTGTTCGAGCGCGGGCCGGTGTCGGGGCGGCTCACCTACAACAAGCGCAGCCGCTATCTCGACCGGCGCGACGTCCGGTTCGAGGAGGAGGGCCTGCTCTACCGCGAAATCGCCAAGCCCGCCGGGCGGCTCGACCTGTCGACCAACCTGCGCGTCAACGACAACGCGACGATCTTCTTCGACGCGACCAACCTGACGGGCAAGCCGTTCAGGGTCGATTTCAGCTCCGCCCGCCAGATCTCTCCCGGGGGCGTGACGCCGGTCGTGTACGACACCCGCGCCGAGTTCGTCCGGTTCCTGCGCTTCGACGAGCAGACCTTCTCGCTCGGCCTGCGCTTCCGGATCTGACGCGAAGGTGAGCGGCGTCCGCGTGATCCCGCGCGGCGGCGAGCGCGACCGGCTCGGCGAGGGGCTGTTCTGGTCCGCGCGCGCGGGTGCGCTTTATTGGACCGACATCCTTGGCCCCGCGCTCAACCGGCTGTCGCTCGCCGACGGGCGGGTGACCCGCTGGCCGATGCCCGACATGATCGGCTGGGTGATCGAGCGTCGCGACGCGCCCGGCCTGATCGCGGGTTTCCGGAGCGGGTTCGCCGAACTGCTGCTCGACCCCGTCCGGATCACGCCCATCGTCGATCCCGAGCCCGACCTGCCCGACAACCGTCTGAACGACGCCAAGGCCGACGCGCATGGCCGCATCTGGGCGGGAACGATGCCGATCGGCGCGGACCGGCCAACCGGCTCGCTCTACCGCCTCGACCCCGACCGGACGACGACGCGCGTCGATACCGGCTATACGGTCGCCAACGGACCGGCGATCAGCCCGGGGGGCGACTGGCTTTACCATACCGACACCGTGCCCGGCCGTGTCTATCGCTTCGCGCTGGACGAGGCGGGCGTGCGCGACCGCGAACTGTTCATCCAATTTCAGCCCGGCTGGGGCCGCCCCGATGGCATGACCGTCGATGCCCAGGGCGGGCTGTGGATCGCGCATTGGGGCGGCGCGCGCGTCAGCCGCTTCACCCCCGACGGCGCGCTCGACCGATCGATCGCGCTTCCCGCCTCACATATCACCAACGTCTGTTTCGCGGGCGAGGCGTACGACCGCCTGTTCGTCACCTCCGCCGCCGAGGGCGCGGAGGACGAACCGCACGCGGGCGCGCTGTTCGAGATCGATCCCGGCGTCCACGGCGTCCCGCCGCACCTGTTCGGCGGCTGACCCCGCCGCCGCGGCGGGGAAGGGCACTCCCCGCTCATACCGCCTGAACCACGCCGGGATCGCGCGCGCCGTCGCTCTTGATAGGACCGAAACGGCCACACTTCCAATCGGACAAAGGCGACCATAGGTCAGGTTCGTCAGGTTCCGGGCCTCACGCCCGCCCGCCGCCCCGCCGCGCGCCCGCAGGCATGGCCGACGCGATCACCGACCCGGGTTCCCCATCCGCGTGGGTGACGGACTAGCGGGTTCGCCCATCGCCCTTGCCCTGCCAAGGCCAGCGCCCCTCGATCTCCACCTCCAGCGAGAAGCTCAGGAAGGTGCGGATCAGGACGATCCCGGCGAGCACCGCAAGGCTGTCGAGCGTCGGTCGGGTCGCGACCGTGTTGACGATATCGGCGGCGACCAGGAACTCCAGCCCGAGCAGGATCGACCGGCCGAGACTCGACCGGAACTCCCCGATCAGCCGGTCCTTGTCGTCGCGCCGCCTGACCAGGTCGATCGCGAACGTCGCGAGCGATCCGAACGCGCCGACCGTGATGATCGCGATCCCCGTCACCTCGACCGCGTGGGTCACCCATTCGATCCATCCCATCGTCGATGCTCCCCATCCGGCCCGACGCGCCGATCCCGCGTCGGTGTTCCGGCGGCTGAAAACGACCGTCCCGGATATTTGCCTGGAACGGAAATCCTCATTCGCGCGCTGGTCGTCGCACACTCCCCATAGGACAATAAACTATCCTGATCTTCGAGTTACTTCTCGGCCTTCTCGCGCTCTGCCTCCTGCTCGCGCATCTCGCGCGCAAGTTCGACGTGCCGTTCGCGGTGCCGCTGGTGCTGGCGGGCATGGCGCTCGCTTTCGTGCCGGGCCTGCCGGAAGTGGAGTTCGAGCCCGAGCTGGCGTTGGCGCTGTTCCTGCCGCCGCTGCTCCAGCTCAGCGCCTACCGCACCGACTTCCCCGCCTTCAAGAGTCACCTGCGCCCGATCCTGCTGCTCGCGGTCGGCGCGGTGCTGTTCACCGCCTTCGTCGTCGCGGTCGTCGCCAAATGGCTGGTGCCCGAGTTGCCCTGGGGCGCGGCGATCGCCCTGGGCGCGATCCTGGCCCCCCCCGACGCGGTCGCCGCGGCCGCGGTCCTGAAGGACCTGAAGCCGCCCAAGCAGGTTGTCACCGTGCTGGAGGGCGAAAGCCTGTTGAACGACGCCTCCTCGCTCGTCCTGTACCGAGTGGCGGTCGCGGCGACGGTCGCGGGCACGTTCGACTGGGGACAGACCGCGCTCGCCTTCGCGGGAGGGGCGATCGGCGGTGCGGCGATCGGGTGGGTCGTCGGGCGGCTCGCGATGCGCGTGTTCGTCGCGCTGGACGATACGCTCCACGACATCACCGCATCGATCCTGGCGGGGTTCGCCGCCTATTTCGCGGCGGAGGCGGTGCACGCTTCGGGGGTGATCGCGGTGGTCGCGTGCGGCTTCATGCTCGGCCGGCAGCAGCACCATATCTTCACCGCACGCACCCGGCTCGAGGCGAAGGCGGTTTGGTCGTTTGTCGAATTCGTGCTGACCAGCCTCATATTCATGTTGATCGGCCTCCAGCTGAGCGGCGTCGTGGAACGGTTGGAGCGTTACGACTGGACGCAGCTGGGCCTGCTGGCGCTGGCCACCTCCGTCGCGCTGATCGTCAGCCGCTTCGTTTGGATGTTCTTCATCGCCTGGGTGCCGCGCCGCTTGTCCCGCAAGCTTCGCGAGCGCGATCCAATGCCGCCCGCCGCGCATCTGACGATCATGTCCTGGGCCGGGATGCGCGGCGTCGTCAGCATGGCGGCGGCGCTGGCGTTGCCTGCGGGCTTTCCGGGACGCGACATCATCGTGTTCCTCGCCATCTGCGCGATCTTCGTGACGCTGGTGGTGCAGGGAACCACGCTCGGCCCGCTGATCCGCCGATTGGGGGAAGTCGAACCGGATATCGACGGGCCTGCGCCCGAGCAGATGGCCGCCCGGCGGCAAGTCGCGTCCGCCGCGTTGGAGGCGGTCGAGGACAAGCTGAATGACCCAGAGCACGGCGCGGCGGCGGTCGATCTGGTGCAGGAATATAAAGAGCGTGTCGATGAGGCGGTCGCGCTCGAGGACGGCAGGGAGCCCGAGCGCGAGCATGCCGCGCAGCGGCTGCGGTTGCGGCTGGAGGCGCTAGAGGCGGCGCGCGCCAAGCTGGTGGTCGGGCGCGAGGAGCACGACGTGGCGGCGCTTACGCTGTTGACCGAGGAACTCGATCTGGAGGAGGAGCAGATCCGCCGCGAGTTGGGCGAGACCGCCTGACCCCCTCGTCCTAATCCGCCCGAAGCGCCTCGGCCGGGCGGACCCGCAGCGTCGCGAGGTTGCCGAGCACTCCCACGATCATCGTCATCGCGGTCGCCGCCGCCAGCGTCGCCGCGATCGCGACGCCATCGGGCGCGAAGGGCAGCTCGAACACTTGGCGAACCGTGACCCACCCCGCGCCGAGACCCACCGCTAGAGCTACCCCGGCGAGGAGCAGCGACAGCAGGCCGTACTCGATCGCCTGGGCGCCGAGCACCTGCGCGCGCGTCGCGCCGAGCAGCTTCAGGATCACCGCGTCCGCCCGCCTGGCCCGAGCGGAGGCCGCGACCGCGCCGACGAGCACCGCGATCCCCGCCGCGATCGTTGCCGCCGCGGCGATCCGGATCGCGAATGCGATGCGGCCGAGCAGCTCGCCGATCTGCCCGATCACATCGCCCACGCGCACCAAAGTCACCGACGGCAGCGCCTCGGCGACGACGCGGGCGACCGCGCCGTCGCGGATCGGGGGCGAGTAGACGGAGGCGAGCAGCCCGTGCGGCGCTTCCTCGATCAGTCCGGGCGAGAAGACGATCGCGAAATTGAGCCCCAGCCCGCCCCAGTCGATCGTGCGAAGCGCGGCGATGCGCGCGGGCACCTCGACCCCGAGGACAAGCACGGTGATCTCGTCGCCGATCTTCAGTCCCAGCGCCTCCGCCGCGCGATCCTCGAGCGAGACGAGCGGCGGCCCCCTATAATCGGCGGGCCACCAGCGTCCCGCGCTGACCGCGTTGCGCGGAGGGACGACCGCCGACCAGGTGATGGTGCGGTCGCCGCGCAGCACCCACGCGCCCTCGGGCAGGTCGCCCATCTCGTCGACGCGACGGCCCTTCAGCGCGACGATCGATCCGCGTAGGGACGGCGTGACCTCGATCCGTCCGCCGCCCGCTTGCGCCACGGCCGCGCGGAAGGCGGGCGCGTCGTCAGGCTGGAGATCGAGCGCGAAGAAGCGCGGAGCCTTGGCGGGAGCGGTCGACCGCATCGCGTCGCCGAGCGACGAGTTCACCGCCGCCAGCGCGACGAAGATCGAGAAGCCGAGCCCGAGTGCCACCACCAATCGGTCGGTCTGCGCACCGGGTCGATGAAGGTTGGCGAGCCCGAGCCGGAGCAACGTCCCGCGCGGACGCGGCGCGCGCGCGGCCAGCCATTTGACGGCGAGACCCACAAGCCAGAGCGCGACGATCAACCCCGCCGTCGCCGCGACGAACCACGCCGCCAGCCGCCGGTCGCTCGCGGTCAGCACCGCCAGCGCGACGAGCCCGACCGCCAGCAACGCCATTGCGCCCAGCGTGCGGAGCGGAGGCAGGCGGCGCTGGGCGACCGCGTCTCGCAGAAGCATCGCGGCGGGTACCGCACGCGCGCGGGCTAGAGCGGGGAGTGCGAACAATAGTGTTACGATCATGCCGAGCGCGGCGGCGAGCGCGAGGGGGGCGGGGTAGAGCCCCGCGCGGGGCGCGATCGGGAGCGCGTCGCCCGCCAGCGTAGTGACGATCGCCGGGGTCGCCGCGCCCAACAGTAGCCCCGCCGCGATACCCACGCCCGCGACCAGCCCGAGTTCGATGAGGAACGTGGTCGCGATCAGCCCGGACTTCGCGCCCAGTACCTTGAGCGTCGCGATTACGCGCGTTTTGCCCGCGAGGTAGGCCGATACGCCGCTCCCGACGCCGACCCCCGCGATCGCGAGCGCCGCCAGCCCGACCAAAAGCAGGAACTGCCCTAACTGGCCGATGCCGCGCCGGAGACCGCCGCCCGCATCCTCGGCGGTGCGCGCCGACCAGCCCGCGTCCGGGAAGCGGCGCGTCGCGGTCTCGCCCAGCCGCGCCGCATCGGCGGGACGGGGCAGGACGATGCGGTAGCGGCTGGAATACAGGCTGCCCGGCTGGACCAGCCCGGTGCGGTCGAGCGCGGGCAGGTCGACCAGCACGCGCGGGCCGAGGCTGAAGCCCTCGCCCAAGCCGTCGGGCTCGGTGGCGATCACGCCCGCCACCCGGAACCGCGCCGTGCCGATCCGTAGGGGGTCGCCTACGCGCAGGCGCATGCGGTCGGCGAGCGCGCGCGCGACGATCACGCCGTCGCCGATCGGGCGCGGCGCGGTCGCCCCGCGCTCGGCCGTGAAGCGCCCGACCAGCGGCCAGCGCGCATCGACCGCCTTCAGGTCGATCAACGCGGGCGCGCCGTTCGCGGGCTCGGCCATCGCGCGCATCGACACGGATTCGGACATGCGGCCGAGCGACGCGAAGGCGGCCGCCTCCTCGACGGTGGCGCGACGCTGCGACACGCGCAGTTCCAGATCGCCGCCGAGCAGGGTGCGCCCCTGGGTCGCTAGCGCGGCCAGCATGCTCGCCGACACGCTGCCGATCCCAGCCAACGCGGCGGTGCCCAGGAACAGGCACAGCCCGAGCAGCACCAGCCCCCGGCCGCTCCGCCGAAGGTCGCGGAGCGCCAGCGTCCAGGCCAGCCTCATGCGGAGCCCGTGTCCGACACGATCCGTCCATCGCCCAGCGTGATCACCCGCGCGCACCGCGCCGCCAGGCCCGCGTCGTGCGTGATGACGAACAGGGTTGACCCCGCTTCCCGCCCACGCGCGAAGAGCAGGTCCATGACCTCCGCGCCGGTCGCGGTGTCGAGGTTGCCCGTGGGCTCGTCGGCGAAGAGCAGGGTAGGGTGGGGGGCCAGCGCGCGGGCGATCGCGACGCGCTGCTGCTCGCCGCCCGATAGTTGGGCCGGATAGTGCGTCAGTCGGTGACCCAGCCCGACCGCGCGCAGCTCCGCCTCCGCGCGGTTCCACGCATCGCGCGCGCCGCCGAGTTCAAGCGGTACCGCGACGTTCTCCAGCGCGGTCATGGTCGGGAGCAGATGGAACGCCTGGAGCACGATGCCGATGCGCCCGCGCCTCGCCACCGCCAGCGCGTTCTCATCCAAGGCGGTGAAGTCCAGCCCGGTCACCTCGACCGATCCGCCGGTCGGCCGCTCTAGCCCCGACAGCACCGCCATCAGCGACGACTTGCCCGACCCCGACGGCCCCAGCAACGCCACCGTCTCGCCCGCGTCGACCGACAAGGTGACGCCGCGCAGCACCTCGACGCTCGCGGGCGGGCGGCCCAGCGTCAGGGTCACGTTGCGCGCGTCGATGGCGGCATTACCTGACGGGGATGATCGGTCGGGAGAAGTCACTGGTGACGCGATATGGGGCGTGGGGGTGGCTTGTCCACTTGGCGGCGCTGTTGATGCTGCCGACCGCGGCTTGGGCCTCGCCCGAGCGACCGCTGATTTGGGCGCTCGGCGACAGTCTGTTCGCGGGCTACGGCTTGCCGCCGCGCGAGGGTTTCGCGCCGCGGCTGCAGGACGCGCTTCGCCGCGCCGGGGTCGCTGCCGAGGTCCGCAATGGCGGCGTGTCCGGTGATACGGCGGCGCAGGGGCGCGCGCGGCTGCTCTGGGGCCTGCGCGGACTGAAGGCGCGGCCCGACCTCGTCCTGGTCGAGCTCGGCGCGAACGACATGCTCCGCGGCCTGCCGCCCGAGCAAGTCGAGGCCAATCTCGACCGCATCGTCGGCGAGCTCAAGCGGCGGCGCATCCCCGTCCTGCTCGTCGGCATGCGCGCCGCCGCCAATCTCGGCCCCGACTACCGCCGCCGCTTCGACGGGATCTACGCGCGCGTCGCCCGCCGCCAGGGCGTTCCGCTCTATCCGTTCCTGGGCGAGGGCGTGGCGGGGAACCGAGCGCTGTTCCAGGCGGACGGCCTCCACCCCAACGCGCGCGGCGTCGGGCTTGTCGTCGCGCGGATGATGCCGGCGGTCAGGCTGGCGCTGCCGCGACCTTCCTCCTTGTCACCCCGGACTTGATCCAGGGTCCCGCTACCTTGGCCGGCGCAGGAAAAGCGGGACCCCGGGTCAAGCCCGGGCTGACGGAGCTTCTAGAAGTTCACGCGGCCCGTGATGCCGTAATACCGGTCCGCCTCGCGCGGGATGATGTAACGGAAGCTCCCGCCCGGCCCGCCGCTCGTGATCGAGGCGGCGAAACTCTCGTTGAACAGGTTCCGCACCTGCGCGGTCAGCTTGAACCGGTCGTCGCGCTCGATCAGCGACGCCGCCAGGTTGACGAGGCCGTAGCTTCCGATCGTCGTCGCCGCGCGCACCGCCGGGTTGGCATCGAACTGAGCCAGCTGGCTCGACTGGTAGGACGCGTCCGCGCCGAGCCCGAAATCGACCGCGCCTCCGGTGCGCAGGCGATAGTCGGCGGCGAGCGAGCCCTTCCATTTGGGCGCGTAGCCGAGCCGCGTGCCCGGCGGGATCACGCCGGTGGTCACCCCGTTGGTGGGCACGCGGAACGCGTCCACCTTTGCGTCGGTATAGGCGACCCCGCCCGAGATGTTGAAGTCGGGCACCGGACGGAACAGCAGGTCCAGCTCGCCGCCGCGCGTTGATATCTCGCCCGCGTTGGTGAAGCGCGTGACGAGCACGCCCGCGACGACATCCGGGTTGTTCGCCTGGAAATTGTTGTATTTGGCGTAATAGCCCGCGACGTTCAGCACCAGCCGCCCATCGAGAAAGGTGGTCTTGAGCCCGCCCTCGTAGCTGTCCGACGTCTCGGGCTCGATCACGTTGGTGCCGGTCGCGCCGAGGTTGAAGAACACGTTGAACGCCGGCCCCTTATAGCCGCGCGTCCAGCTGCCGTAGGCGGTGACGGCCGGCGCGATGTCGAACTGCGCGCCCGCCTTGCCCGACCAGTTGTCATTCGTCGTCTTGCCGCGAAACGGTCCGAAGCTCGGATTGATGCCCGGCCCCGCCAGGGTCGTAACGCGCTGGTGGAACACCGACAGCTCGTCGTTGGTGTACCGTACGCCACCGATCAGCCTCAGCCGTTCGGTGAGGTTGAGCTCGCCTTGGCCGTAAAAGGCCAGGTTCTTGAACAACGACCCGAAATTGGCGCTCCCGATCGGGAAGGTCGAGGGTGGCGCGCCCGGCGTACCGCACGGCACGAGAATGGCGGGACGCGGGTTGGCGTCGCATGCCACGTCGCGCCGCGTGAAGGTCCGCTCGGTAAACGCGCGCGAATAGAAGGCGCCGACGGTGTAGGTGAGGAACTGGTTGCCCGGCGAAGTGATCCGCACCTCCTGCGTGAAGGTATCCGACACCTGCGGCCCGTCGTCATGCAGCTGGTTCAGGTTCTGACGGCCCGGTACTGCCGGCGTTTGTGTTACCTGCAGCTGGTCCGCGAACGCGCGTGGCAGGAAGTCGCCGTCGCGGATCTCGCGGTTGTCGTACTCGCGGTAGGAGGTGATCGACGTCACCGTCTGGCCCGCCACCGTCGCCTCGATCTGCGCGGAGCCGCCCCAGCTCTTCTCGGTCGTGCGCGTGATCAGGTCCTGCGCCAGGCGCCGCGTCCGGTCGCCGCGCGGGGTGGGAAGCGCGGCCCCGGCAAGCCCGGCGGGAACCGTGCCGATGACCTCGCCGCAGCAATCGTCGTCCGACTCGCGGTAGTCGCCGATCAGCGTCACGGTCACGTCGGGGGTGGGATCGATCACGAACACGCCGCGGACGCCGTAATGCTCGTAGCCGTTGACGCGCGTGCCCCGCGTGACGTTCCGGATATTCCCCGCATAGGTGCCGTAGAAGCCGGTGACGCGGCTCTTGACGGGCCCGAGCGGCAGGTCGAGCGCGACGCGCGTGCGGTACTCGTTCCCGTTGCCGGTGAAGAAGCCGCCCTCCACGTAGCCGCCCAGCGTGTCGCCCGGCCGCTTGGTGACGACGTTGACGACGCCCGCCGACGCGTTCTTGCCGAACAGCGTGCCCTGGGGCCCGCGCAGCACCTCTATCCGCTCGATGTCGATCAGGTCGCTGAACGCCTCGCCCGCGCGGCTGAACACGACGCCGTCGACCACCGTCGACACCGACGGCTCGCCCGCGATCGAGAAGGTCGAGGTGCCGACCCCGCGCAGGAACAGCGACTGGTTGATCGCCGAGCCCGATTTGCGGAAATTGAGCGTGGGGACGAGATACTGCGCGTTCTCGATGTTGACCGCGCCCGACGCCGCGATCGCCTCGCCCGAGATGACGGTAACGGCGATCGGCACGTCCTGCAGCCGTTCGGACCGCTTCTGGGCGGTGACGATGATGTCGGCGAGGGCGGTCGAGGTCGTCTCCTCGGGCGCGGTGACGGGGCCGGTGCCCTGCGTCTCGGCCGCGGACTGAGCCAGGGCGGGCGTCGCGGTCGCGGCCAGCAGCGCGGCGATCAAGCTCGTGGTCGTCTTCATCTTCTCTCCCTTATGGGCGCAAGCCTAGCCCTCCGCTTGTCGCGGGTGAACAAAGAACCGCTAGGCGGCACCCGATCCCGATCTCGTGTCGGTTCGGGGCATGACCAGCCGAAACCACGCATAGGCCGCCATGTACGACACCGCCGCGAAGGCGAATAGCGGCTGGTACCCCCCGCCCGCCGTCAGCACGAGCCCGGTCGCGTAGACGATCGCCATCCCGCCGATATTTCCGCAGAACGACCCGAACGCGGTCACCCGCCCGACCTTGGCGCGCGACACCACGTCGGTGATGACCGAGAACAGGCTGAGCGAGAAGCCCTGATGCCCCGCCAGCACCAGCCCCATCATCACCGCGACCGGCCAGAAACTGTCGAGCCAAAGCACCAACGGCACGGGCAACACGATCAGCGCGGAGACGAGCATGACGGTGCGCCGCACCTTGGCGGGTTCCCACCCGCGCTCGATCAACCGGGTGGAGATCCACCCCGCCAGGAACGCGCCGCCGCCCGAGCCGGCGAAGGCGATCGCCAGCGGCACCGCCAGCTCGGCGGTCGAGAGGCCGTATTCGCGCCGGTAGAAGTCGGGCAGCCAGAAATTCAGGAGCCACCAGGTTGAGTCCGAGATCGCCTTGGCGATTACGATCGCCCAAGTGCGGCGTTCCTTGAGGATCGGTCCGTAGGGCTCTCCGTCGTCGGAATAGTCGGCGTCCGCCAGATCGGCGCGATCGTCGAACCGGATGCCGCGCGCCACGATCAGCCACGCGGCCAGCGTCACGAACCCGCCGACGCCCGCGAAGACGAGCGCGCCACGCCAGCCGACCGTCGCCGCCAGGATCGGTACGCCGAACGGCATCAGGATCGTCCCCGCGCCCGCGATCGCGGTGCCGAGCCCGATCGCGAAGGAGCGGCGCGCGGGGGCGAACAACGTCGCGACGGTCTTGATCGAGAGCGGCGTCTGCACCGCCTCCGTCGCGCCCAGTCCGAGGCGTGCCGCGACCACCTGGGTGCCCGACCGCGCCCAGCCATGCGCCATCGCGGCGATGCTCCAAGCGGTGACGCCGACGATCACCGACCGGCGCACGCCCAATTTGTCGATCATCCAGCCGGTGAAGAGGAAGGAGAGCGCTGCGGCGAACTGGGTGACGGCCGCCAGTTCACCGAACTGCGCGTCGGTCCAGCCCAGATCGGCGGAGATGTCGGGTTTGAGAATGGCGATGACCGGCCGGTCCATAGCGTTGAAGATCCCGGCGACGCACAGTAGGCCGTAGAGCGCCCAGCGCCGCGCCGGGGTGATCGTCACGAGCGGCAGGCGATCACAGGATCAGCGGTCCATGCTCGATCCGGGGAAGCACATGGCGAGCGAACAGGTCGGCCTCGGCCGCGTGCGGGTATCCCGACAGGATGAACGCGTCGACGCCTTCCGCGCGGTAGGCGTTCAGCTTGGCGAGCACCTGGTCCGGATCGCCGACGATCGCCGCGCCGCAGCCCGAGCGGGCGCGGCCGATGCCGGTCCAGAGGTTGTCCTCGATATAACCCGCGTTCCCGGCCGCCTCGCGCAGCTCCGCCTGGCGCGCGACGCCCGCGCTGGCGGAATCGAGCGAGCGGGCGCGGATCGCCGCGCCCTCGGCGTCGTCGAGCTTGGACAACAGCCGGTCGGCCGCCATGCGGGCTTCCGCCTCGGTGTCGCGCACGACGACATGGACGCGGTAGCCGAAGCGGAGCGTCCGCCCGTGCTTCGCTGCCCGGTCGCGCAGGTCGGCGACGATCGCGCGCACGCCCGCCATCGTGTCGGGCCACATCAGGTACACGTCGCAACCCTCGGCGGCGGCTTCGCGCGCGGCGGGGGAGATGCCGCCGAAATAGAAGAGCGGGCAACGGCTCGACACCGTGCCCACGCGCGGCGGATCGACTTGGAGCTTGTAGAACTCGCCGTCGAGATCGAGATGCTCGCCGTTGAGCAGCGTGCGGAGCGCACGCATCGCCTCGACCGTCCGCCGGTAGCGGGGCTCGCTGTCGAGCTTCTCGCCCGGCAGGTCGCTCGAGATGATATTGACCGTCAACCGCCCTCCCAGCATCCGGTCGATCGTCGCCAGCTGGCGAGCGAGCTGGGGCGGCCAGCTTTCGCCGATCCGGACCGCCATCAGCAGCCGCATGCGCTTGAGCATCGGCGCGATCGCGGCGGCGAAGGCGGTGGTGTCGATGCCCAGCTGATAGCCCGACGGCAGCAGGATGTTGTCGAACCCGCCCGACTCCGCCTGCATGGCGATGTCACGGCAATGCTCCCAGCTGGATTTCAGCTTATCGTCGGGGACGCCCAGAAACTCGTAATCGTCATCGCACAACGCCGAGAACCACGACATTTCGCAAGGCGTCACGGCAGCTTCTCCCCCGTGCCCGCCTGCATCACCGCGTACCATTGCTCGCGCGTCCATTCGACCTTGTGGGCGTCGGCCGACGCGCGGACGCGCGCGGGGTTCTGCGACCCGACGATCGGGATGATCCTCGCCGGATGCGCCATCACCCAGGACAGCGCCGCCGCCGTCCCATCGACGCCGTATGCCGAACCCTGCTCCGCCAGCAGCTTGCCCGCGGGCGTGTCGCTCCCGACCAGCCGCCCGCCGCCGAGCGGCGACCAGGCGAGCACCGCGATGTCGTCCGCCATCGCCTGATCGAGCGTGCCGTCATACATCGGCGCGACCTGAAGCGCCGAGAACTCCGGCTGGGTCGACACGATCGGCAGGTCGAGGAACCGTCGCAGCGCCGACGATTCGGCCGGGGCGTGGTTCGACACGCCGAGCGTCCGGACCTTCCCCGCCTCGACCGCGCGGGTCAGCGCGCCCGCGACCTCGTGCGGGTGCGTCAGGAAGTCGCGACGGTGAATCTGGTACAGGTCGATCATGTCGATCCGCAGCCGCCCGAGCGACGCGTCGATCGCCGCCGCCAGATACGCCGCGCTCGAATCGTAGGGCGCGGGCGGCGTGATCCCGCCCTTGGTCGCGATCACCATCCGGTCGCGGAGCGAACCGTCCTCCGCCAGCGCGCGCCCGAACAGCGCCTCCGCCGTCCCGAAGCCCGGCCCGCCGAAGCCGTATATGTCGGCGGTGTCGAACAAGGTGATCCCCGCCTCGAACGCCGCGTCGATCAGCGCGCGGGCGGGGGCGGTGTCCTCTCCCTCCAGCCGCCACATGCCCCAGGACATCGGGGACACGGTCAGTTCGCTCTTGCCGAGCGGGCGTGGTTCGCGTGAAGAGCGCAGCGTGGTCATGGCCGGGGTCATGACATAGGGCGAGTAACGATGGTAGCTCCGATCAGGTATGGTGTCGTGGGGACGGGGATGATGGGGGTCGAGCACCTCCGCAACCTCCTGATCACGCCCGGTGCGCAGATCGTCGCGGTCGCCGATCCGACTCCCGCCTCGCTGCAATGGGCGGCGACCGCGCTCGGCGACCGGGCCGAGGGCGTGGCGCGGTTCGACACGATCGAGGCGTTCGTGGACGGGGCTGAGGTCGATGCGGTGGTCGTCGCCACGCCCAACCACACGCACCGCGCGGTGCTCGAGCGGTTGTTCGACAACGATGTCGCGATCCTGTGCGAGAAGCCGCTCGCGACCACGCTCGCCGACGCGCGCTGGATCGTCGATCGCGCCGCCGCGCATCCGCGCCCCTTCTGGACCGGCATGGAGTATCGCTTCATGCCCCCCGCCGCCGCGTTCATCGCGCAGGTGCATGGCGGGCGCATCGGCACGCTACGGATGCTCGCCATGCGCGAGCACCGGTTCCCGTTCCTCCCCAAGGTCGACGACTGGAATCGGTTGAGCCGCAACACCGGCGGCACGATGGTGGAGAAATGCTGCCATTTCCTCGATTTGATGCGACTGATCACCCGGTCGGAGCCGGTACGCGTCTATTGCTCCGGGGCGATGGACGTGAACCATCTGGACGAGGAGTATGGCGGCGAGCGGCCCGACATCATCGATAACAGCTTCACCACCGTCGATTTCGCCAACGGCGTGCGCGCGATGCTCGATCTGTGCATGTTCGCGGAAGGCGCGGCGCATCAGGAGGAGATGTCGGCGACCGGCGACCGCGCGCGCCTCGACGTGCTGATTCCGCCGGGGGACCTGATCTTCTCCCCGCGCGTCGACTGGCGCGGCCCGAAAGCGCCCGAGCGCACGCATGTGGAGGTCGACCGCGCCGCGCTCGACGCCGGATCGCATCACGGCGCTACTTTCTACCAGCACCGCGCCTTCGCGGCGGCGGTGCGGGGGGAGGGGCCGGTCCAGGTCACCGCGCATGACGGGTTGATGGCGGTCGGGATCGGCATCGCCGCCGAACTCAGCGGGCGCGAGCGCCGCGTGGTCGCGATGAGCGAGCTCGATTTGTGAACGCCCCCACGCGCATCGCCGCGCCGGGAGATCACGTGCTGATCGTCGGCGGCGGCTTCTCCGGCACGTTGCTCGCGATCAACCTGCTCCGTCATGAAGGCCCGGGCGCGACGCTGATCGAGCGGCGTCCGTCGCAGGTCGCGCGCGGCGTCGCCTACAGCGCCGCGCATCCGAGCCACCTGCTCAACGTCCGCGCGGGCAACATGAGCGCGCTGCCCGACGAGCCCGACCATTTCGTCCGCTGGCTGGCCTCACGCGGGGAGGGCGGGCGCACCAGCTTCGTGCCGCGCACCACCTATGGCGCGTATCTGCGCGAGATGCTCGACGCGGCGTGCGCTCGCGCACCCGGCCGGCTGCGGCTGATCGAGGGCGAGGCGGTCGATCTTCGGCACGATCAGGGCGGCGTCGCGCTGACGCTCGCGGACGGCGAGGAGATCGCGGGCGACGCTGCGGTGCTCGCGGTCGGCAACCTGCCCCCGCACGATCCGCCCGGCCTCGGCGCGGACAGCTTGCCGCCCTCCTGCTACAGCCCCGATCCCTGGGCGGTCGATATCGGCGAGGGGCTTGGCGACGACGACACAGCCGTCCTGATCGGCACCGGCCTGACCGCCGTCGACGCCGCGCTGCTCCTCGATGCGGGTGGGTTCGGGGGGCGCATCCTCGCGCTGTCCCGGCGAGGCCTGGCGCCGCATCGGCACCAGGACGGCCTGCCGCATTGCGACCCGGTGCTCGAGCGTCCGTCCGGTCCGCTGTCCGCCGTCGTCGCGCATGTCCGCGCGCGCGCCGCCGAGGCGGGCTGGCGCACCGCGGTCGACGAGCTGCGCCCGATGACTCACATCATGTGGGGCGCGGCGACCGGGCCCGAGCGCGCTCGCTTCCTGCGCCACGCCCGGCCCTATTGGGACATCCACCGCCATCGTCTCGCTCCGGCGATCGCCAACCGGATCGATGCGCTGGTGAGCGAGGGACGGCTGACCTTCGCGGGCGGCAAGCCGGTCGGGATCGAGGCGCACGCGCGCGGCGCGACGCTGCGCTGGCGTCCGCGCGGCACCGCGCAATTGGTCGAAACCCGCGCCGCGCGCATCGTCAACTGCACCGGACCGCAAGGCGACCTGCTTCGCAGCCGCGAGCCGCTGCTCCGCCGCCTGCTCGATGCCGGCGCGATCCGCCCCGATCCTTTGCGCCTCGGTCTCGATGTCGATGCGCAGTCAAGGATCGTGAACCAGGACGGCGCGGTATCCGACCGCCTCCACGCGATCGGCCCCATGACGCGTGGGGGCGTGTGGGAGATCGTCGCGGTGCCCGACATTCGGTGGCAGAGCTGGAATTTGGCACGACGCTTGTCGAACGCGCAATGGGTCGGTGGGGAGGGCCTCTAGCCCACCGTCGCTAGACGCGGGCCGCGCGTCGGCGCATACCTCGCGGCAGCCGGCAGCTCGCTCGGCCAGCGGTCCGCCTCCAGCACGGGAAGCGCGGCGAACTCGGCCGCCGTCAGCCGAGTGACCGCGCCCTCGGGTGTCAGCTCCAACGCGTCGGGATCCAGCGGGTGGAGATCCTCGCCCACCCCGCCCACGCCGCCCCGGCTCGCGACCAGATACACCAGGCGTCCGTCGGCGCGGCACATCATCGCGTCGACCACCGTGCCCAGCCTGTCGCCGTCCGCGTCGCTGACCGATCCGCCCAGCAATTCCGAGGCGGATAGGAGGCTCGGCCCCGCCGCCCGCTCCGACTTCTTCATCGCGCGGCGTCCGCCGTCGGTGTGTTTGGCTTGGCGGCCTAGCCATCGCCAGATGCCTAGCAAGTTCACCAACGTCAGGAAGATGTTGGAGAGCAGCAATTGCTGCTGGCCGGTGACCATCCCCAGGATCGACCAGCCGATCGAGCCGACCGTGAACACCACGAAGCCCCAGCCGGTGACCCGCGCGCCCAGGTTCGCGGCGGTCATGAGCGCCGCGGTGCACGTCGCCACGAGCGCGACCCAGCCGGAGATCTGTTCCATCGTCCCCCAACGTGACCCGGGCCGCGCGCGTTCCCGTCCATAACCAGGGTTTAAGTTGTTCGGGTTAGTCAGGCGGTCACCGACCCTCCCCCGCTTCCGAAAGCCGCCGCGCCTTGGATCAGTCCCCCACCGATTTCGCGCCCTCGCCAGATCGGGAGATCGCGCCTGCGGACGCGTTGGCGAACGGTCCGGCGACCGGGGCGGTCCTGCGCGCGCTGCCCATGGCGATCTACACCACCGACGCCGCCGGCCGTCTGCTGTTCCACAACGACGCGGCGACGGCGCTGTGGGGTCGGCGCCCGCCGCTCGGCGAGACGCGCTGGTGCGGGTGCTGGCGTCTCGAAACGACGGGCGGCGACCCCGTCGCACCCGGGGACTCGCCCGTGGCGGTCGCCCTGCGCGAAGGACGGCCCACCCGCGGCGTCGAGCTGGTGGCGGTCCGCCCCGACGGGACGCGCGTGCCCGTCGTGGTGGACCCGACCCCGTTGTTCGATGGGGAGGGTCGCGTGACCGGCGCGGTCGGCGTCCTTCACGACCTTACCGAGCGCAAGCGCGTCGAGGCGTCCCTGCGCGAAAGCGAGCGGCACTATCGCGACATCGTCGCCTTCAACACGCAGATCCCCTGGGTCGCGGACGCGGACGGGCAGGTCACGGAGGTCTCGGGCCGCTGGTCGGAACTGACCGGCCTGGACGCCGAACGGGCGCTCGCGACAGGCTGGCGCGCGATCGTGCACCCGGGCGACCTCGCATCGATCCACGCGGCGGCGGACCAGGCGGCGGAGGACGGCGTCCTATCCACCCGTTTCCGCATCCGGACCCGGGACGGCGATTATCGCTGGGTGTCGTCGAGCGCGCAGGCACGTCGCGACGCGGCGGGCGCGGTCGTTCGCTGGTACGGCACGCTCGAAGACATCCACGACCGCCTGATCGCCGAGCAGGCGCGCGCCGCGGGCGAGGAGCGGCTCCGCCTCGCGCTTCGGACGACGGGGCTGGGCGTCTGGGACTATGATGTCCGCACGAGGTCGCGCGAGTGGTCGGACGAGTTGAAGGTGATCCTGGGCCTGCCCGCCGATAGCGTCGCGTGCACCGACCTGTACTGGTCGCTGTTGCATCCCGACGACCGCGACGCCGTGATCGCGCGGTATCACGCGTCGCTGCGCGGCGATCTCGCCCACCGCTTTCAGTCGAAATACCGCATCCTGCGCGCCGATGACGGGGCGGAGCGCTGGGTATCCACCGAAGGCCTAGTCCACCGCGACGCGGGCGGCGCGCCCGAGCGCGTGATCGTCACGGTCCGCGACGTCACCGACGCTCATCTGGCGCAGTCGCGCGTGCTGTGGGCCGCGCGGCACGATGCGCTCACCGGCCTGGCCAACCGCGCGCTGTTCGGCGAGCGGCTCGCGGCGGCCGTCGCGCGCGGCGAGCCGTTCGGGCTGCTGTTGGTCGATCTCGATCACTTGAAGCAGGTCAACGACTCGATCGGCCACGACGGCGGCGACGCGGTGATCCGGGGCGCGGCCGAGCGGCTGGTCGCCGCCGCCGCCCGCCCCGACGGCGTGGCGCGCCTGGGCGGCGACGAGTTCGGGCTGATCCTGCCCGGCGTGGCCACGCGCGAGGCGCTGGCGACGGCGGCGGAAGGCCTGCGCCGCCGGCTGGCCGAGCCGCTGGTGGTGGGCGGGCGGGCGCTCGACACGCACGCCAGCATCGGCGCCGCGCTCCATCCCGATCACGGCCGGGTCCCCGGGGCGCTGCTGAAGAGCGCCGACGTCGCGCTTTATGCGGCCAAGACGGGGGGCCGCGGCCGCGCCGAACTGTATGACCGACGCCTGCGCGCGGGGATCGCCCGGCGCGCGGGGATGCTCAAGCGAGCGCGGGGCGCGCTGGCGGCGGGCCGGGTCGAGCCGCACTACCAGCCCAAGATCGACCTCGCGACGGGCCGCACGACCGGGTTCGAGGCGCTGCTGCGCTGGCGCGACGCCACCGGACGCCTGCGCGACCCGGGCGATCTGGCGGCCGCGTTCGAGGATCACGAGGTCGCGGCCGAACTGTCCGACCGGATGCTCGCGCGCGTCGTCGCCGACATGGCCGGATGGCGCGCGGCGGGCGTCCCGTTCGGTCGCATCGCGGTCAACGTCGCCGACGCCGAATTCGTCCGGGGCGACCTGGTCGCG
Organism: uncultured Sphingomonas sp.; assembly: GCF_964237155.1. Lineage (GTDB taxonomy): Bacteria > Pseudomonadota > Alphaproteobacteria > Sphingomonadales > Sphingomonadaceae > Sphingomonas. The sequence continues at coordinate 62,815 of NZ_CAXSHH010000002.1, forward strand.
CGCGTCCTGGGCAGCCTGGCCGCAGTCGACCTGTCGACGGGGGCGCTCGAGCTCGAGCTCACGGAGACCGTGCTGCTCGGCAGGCGCACCGACGCGGTCGCGGACACGCTCCACCGGCTGGCCGCGGCCGGGGTGCGCGTCGCGCTAGATGATTTCGGGACCGGATACGCTTCGTTGGTCCACCTTCGGCGCTTTCCCATCCACGTCATCAAGATAGACCGGAGTTTCACCACCGGCCTGGGCGCGGATGCGGGCGCGGCGGCGATCGTCCGCGCGCTGATCGGCCTGTCGCGCGACCTGGGGCTGGAAACGGTGGCGGAAGGGGTCGAGACCTCCACCCAGTTCCGGTGGCTCCAGGCCGAGGGCTGCACGCTCGGCCAGGGCTACCTGTTCGGCCGCGCGCAGCCCGCCGCGCTGGTGCCGTCGATGCTCCGGCAATCGGCGACCGGCGCCGACGCGGTCGCCTGCTAGGGTTCGCCCGGAACCGGAACAGCTCGCCCATGCACGTCCCGCGGCTCTTGGCCGCGCGGCCCGGTCCAATCGCGAGCGCGCGCCTTGCTTTCATCGGTCGGCGGACTAGGCTCAAGACCATGCGGAAGGGAACGGTGCTCCTCACGGCCATGCTCGGCCTGCCGGCGCTGGTCGCGACCACCGGCGCGGCGCCCCGGCCGGCCGCGTCGTCGCGCGACGTGACGATCACCCGCGACGATTGGGGCATCGCGCATGTCCGGGGCCGCAGCGACGCCGACGCGGTGTTCGGGATGATGTACGCGCAGGCGGAGGACGACTTTCCCCGGATCGAGGCCAACTACCTGACCGCGCTCGGCCGCACGGCGGAGGCGGACGGCGAGGCGGCGCTGTGGGCCGATCTGCGCGCGCGGCTGTGGAACGATCCGGCCGAGCTCCGGCGGATGCACGAGCGCGCGCCCGCCTGGCTCCGGCGGCTGACGACCGCCTGGGCGGACGGCCTCAACCATTATCTCGCCACCCACCCCGACGTCCGCCCGCGCGTCATCACCCGGTTCGAGCCGTGGATGGCGCTCTCCTTCACCGAGGGCAGCATCGGCGGCGACGTGGAGCGCGTGCCGTTGTCGCAGCTCCAAGCCTTCTACGGCCGCCGCCCCCTCGCCTGGACCCCGCGCGAACGGGGATTGGTCGCCGCCGAGCCGAGCGGATCGAACGGCATCGCCATCGGCCCACGCCTGTCGGCGAGCGGTCGTCCGCTGCTCCTCATCAACCCGCACACCTCCTTCTTCTTCCGCGCGGAACAGCAGGTGACGAGCGGGGAGGGGCTGAACGCGTACGGCGCGGCGACCTGGGGGCAGTTCTTCATCTATCAGGGCTGGAACGGGACCGCCGGATGGATGCACACCACCAGCGGGGTCGATGCCGTGGACGAGTTCGCGGAGGACATCGTGCGTCGCGACGGGCGGACGCTGTACCGCCATGGCCGGACGGAACGCCTGGTCGAGACGCGCCCCGTCACGATCCGATACCGCGCCGCAAACGGTGCGCTGGCCACGCGGACGTTCGGCACCTACCACACCCACCACGGTCCCGTGACGCGCGCGGAGGGCGGCCGCTGGATCGCCACCGCGCTGATGCACCGGCCCGTGGCGGCGCTGGAGCAGAGCTACCTGCGCACCAAGGCGCGCGATTACGCCGCGTTCGTCCGCGTCGCGACGCGACGGGCGAACTCGTCCAACAACACGTTGTTCGCCGATGCCGGGGGCACGACCGCATTCCTGCTCCCGCAATTCGTGCCCCGGCGCAGCGTGCGCTTCGACTACGCCAAGCCCGTCGACGGTTCCGATCCCGCCGCCGATTGGCGCGGCCTCCACCCGCTCGGCGAACTACCGCGCGTCGTGAACCCGCGCGGGGGCTGGGTGGTCAACACCAACAACCATCCGTGGAGCGCCGCCGGTCCCGACTCGCCCAGGGCCGCCGCCTATCCGGGATACATGGACCGTTTCGGCGAGAACCCGCGCGGCCTGCACGCGCTGGACCTGCTCGGGAAAGCCAGGGCGCTGACGTTGCCCGGCCTGATCGAACTCGCCTACGACCCCGCGCTTCCCGCGTTCGATATCCTGCTGCCCGCGCTGTTCGCCGCTTACGACGCGCTCCCGCCCGATGATTCCCGCCGCGCGCGGCTCGCCGAGCCCGTGGCCGCGTTGCGGGCGTGGGACCGGCGCTGGTCCGCCATGTCGACCGGGACGTCGCTGGCGGTGTTCTGGGCCGAGGACCTTTGGGCCGCGACGACCGGGCCCGATCAGCCCGTCGGCCTCGCCCGCTATCGGCTGGCGGCCCATGCGCGCGCCGACCTGCAGCTCGCCGCGCTGGCGACGGCGGTCGATCGCCTGACCCGCGACTTCGGCGGTTGGCGCACGCCGTGGGGCGGGATCAACCGCTTCCAGCGCCTCGGCCGCGACCGCGTCCAGCGGTTCGACGACGCCGCGCCCAGCATACCCGTGCCCTTCACTTCCGCCCAATGGGGCTCGCTGGCCGCCTTCGGCGCGCGGACCTGGCCCGGCACGAAACGATATTACGGGACGCTCGGCAACAGTTTCGTCGCCGCGGTCGAGTTCGGGCGGCGCGTGACCGCGCGCGCCGTGTCGGCGGGCGGGCAGAGCGGCGACCCGCGCTCGCCGCATTTCGCCGACCAGGCGACGCGTTACGCGGGTGGCGACCTGCGCCCCGTTTACTTCCACCCCGACGAGCTGGAGGGCCACGTCACGCGCCGCTACCGACCCGGCGACTGAAACGCGCGCGTCGCCGCGGTCGACCGGTCGCCCCTGTCCGCGTCGCCATGCCGGCGCTGGCCCATCCACGCCGTCGCCCACGATTCACGGCGGCGATGAACCCGGGTCCCCGGTCGTCCGTTCCACCCGTGCGACCGACCAACGAAGGAGCACCGTCCATGCCCGTGAACGTCATCTACAAGACCAGCGCCACCGCGACCGGCGGCCGCGACGGTTCGACACGCTCCGACGACGGATCGGTCGACGTCAAGCTCGTCGTTCCCAAGGAGATGGGCGGCCCGGGCGGCGAGGGGGCGAACCCGGAGAAGCTGTTCGCGGCGGGTTATTCCGCCTGTTTCCTGGGCGCGATGAAGGCGCTGTCGGGCAAGGTGGGCGTGCCCGTCCCCGCCGACGCCACCGTATCGGCGCAGATCGGTTTCGGTCCCCGGTCCGAGGGCGGGTACGGCATCACCGCCGACCTGACGATCGCCATGCCCGGCACCGACCGCGCCGACGCCGAGCGTCTCGTCCACGCCGCGCACGAGGTTTGCCCCTATTCGAACGCCACGCGCGGCAACGTCGATGTCGGCCTGATCATCGCCTGATCATCGCCTGACCAGCCGCGCGCGCCGGCTTTTGGGGAAGGTGCGGCTGTGTGACGGCGATCGTCGGCGCGGATCCGAAGGATGAAGGAAGCGGTTCATGACGCGTATCGCCCTCCTCGCCCTTCTGATCCCGATCACCGCGCCCGCCTGGGCGCAACGGGAAGCGGAGGGCGCGGGGTCGGACGTGGTCGTGACCGGTCGCGGGCTTGCCGGGCGACCGGGCGACCGGGCGTTCGACATCGTGACGATCGACCGCGAGCGGATCGGACGGAACGCCGCCAACAGGCTCGAAAGCGTGCTCGCCGACGTGGCCGGACTGCAGCAGTTCCGCCGGTCCGACTCGCGCAGCGCCAACCCGACGAGCCAGGGCATCTCGCTGCGCGGGATCGGCGGCAACGCGTCCAGCCGGGCGCTGCTGCTCCTTGACGGCGTGCCGCAGGCGGACCCGTTCGGCGGATGGGTGGCGTTCCCGGCCTACGCCACCGGGCGGCTGGGCGAGGTGCGCGTCACGCGCGGCGGCGGCAGCGGCTATCTGGGCGCGGGGGCGCTGGCGGGCACGATCGAGCTGGAAAGCGCCACGCCCGCCCAGCTCGGGCGCGTCGAGGCGGCGGGTTTCCACGGCAGCCGCGAGTCGGTCGATGCGCAGGGAGCCGCGACGCTCGAGCGGGGGCGGGGCTTCGCGACGCTGTCGGGGGCCTATGCGCGCGGCGACGGCTTCACGCCGATCGTCGCGGAGCGGCGGGGCCCGGTCGACCGGGCCGCTCCGTACGAGCAGGCGTCGGTGGCCGTGCGCGGCGTCGTGCGGATCGCGCCCGCGACCGAGCTTCAGGCGAACGTCACCGCCTTCACCGACCGGCGCGAGCGCGGGACCGCCTTCACCGCCAACCGGAGCGAGGGGGCGGACGCCAACCTGCGTGTCGTCGGGCGCGGACGTTGGGGCTGGTCGGTGCTGGCGTATGGGCAGACGCGGGCCTTCGCCTCGAGCTTCGCGGCGGTGAACGCGGCGCGCACGACCGTCAGCCGGACGCTCGATCAATACAACACCCCCGCCACCGGCCTCGGGGCGCGGCTGGAGGTGCGGCCACCGCTGGGCGAGCGCATCGACCTGCGGCTGGGCGGGGACTGGCGCGACGTGGAGGGGCGGACGCAGGAGAACTTCACCTTCGTGGATGCGGCACCAACCCGGCGCAGGCTGGCGGGCGGGGAGAACCGCACGATCGGCGTGTTCGCCGACGGCGGCGTCGAGCTGGGCCGCGTCACGCTGACGCTGGGCGGGCGGATCGACCGGTGGCGGATCGCGGACGGGTTCCTGGGCGAGCGGACGATCGCGACGGGGGCGGTGCTGACCGACCAGCGGTTCCGCGATCGCTCGGGCACGGAAGCGACCGGGCGCGCGGGGGTGGCGTGGCGCGCGGCCGACGCGGTCACGCTCCGCGCCGCCGCCTATCGCGGATGGCGGTTGCCGACGCTGAACGAGCTGTACCGGCCGTTCCGCGTGGGGCCGGACGCGGTCGCCGCGAACGCCGAGCTCTCGCCCGAGCGGTTGGACGGCGTCGAGGCGGGGGTCACGGCGACGCCGGCGAGCGGCGTGACGCTGTCGGCCACGCTGTTCCACAACCGGCTGGGGAACGCGATCGCCAACGTCACCGCGGGGCAGGGTCCGGGCACGTTCCCCGGCGTCGGCTTCGTCGCGGCGGGGGGCGTGTTCCGCGTCCGGCGCAACCTGGACGCTATCAGTTCGACAGGTCTGGAGGTGGACGCCTCCGCCACGCTGGGCCAGGCCTTCGCGCGGGCGTCCTGGAGCCATGTCGACCCGCGCGTCCAAGCGTCGGGGCCGGCGGGGGCGCTGGACGGCCTGCGTCCCGCGCAGACGCCGCGCGATCTGGTGAGCGGGACGGTCGGGGTGCGCGAGGGTCGGGCGGTGGTGTCAACGACGCTGCGCCATGCGGCGGGGCAGTTCGAGGACGACGCGAACACGCGGCGGCTCGCGCCGGCGACGACGCTGGACGGCTATGCGAGCTTGGCCGTCACGCGCACCCTGGCGCTGGAGGCGCGCGGGGAGAACCTGTTCGACGAGCGGGTGGAGGCCGGGATCTCGGGCGCGGACCTGGTCGAGCGCGCGACCCCGCGGACGATCTGGCTGGGGCTGCGGCTCAGGATCGGATGAGGCAGCTATACATCCGGTGGTCCGCGGGCGCATGATGCGACCGCGCTCGCGGCGGGCGCTTCGATTTGCGAGGGGGCCCATGACCGATCGGCTGTATCCCGTCGGCGAGGCGGCGGACGGGGCGAGGGTGACGCGCGCCGATTACGAGCGACGTCGCGCCGAGGTGGCCGCCGACCCACGGGCCTATTGGCTGGAGGAGGCCCGCTGCGTCGATTGGTCGCGCGCGCCCACGCAGGCCAAGGACGCGTCGTTCGACGAGTCCGACTTCCGCATCCGCTGGTACGTGGACGGCGAGATGAACCTGTCGGCCAATTGCCTCGACCGGCATCTGGACCTGCGCGGCGATCAGGTCGCCATCGTCCGGGAGGGCGATGAGCCGGGCGATACGCGGCGCGTGACGTACCGCGAGCTCCACGCCGAGGTATGCCGGTTCGCGAACGTCCTGAAGGACCAAGGCGTGCGCCGGGGCGACCGGGTGACGATCTATCTGCCCATGATCGTCGAGGCCGCGGTCGCGATGCTGGCCTGCGCGCGGGTCGGCGCGATCCATTCGGTGGTGTTCGGCGGCTTCTCGCCCGACGCGCTGGCGGGACGGATCCAGGACTGCGATTCCAGGCTCGTCATCACCGCCGATCAGGGCTGCCGCGGCGGCAAGCGGGTGCCCCTGAAGGCCAATGTCGACGAGGCGCTCGGCCGGTGTCCAAGCGTCGAACGCGTGATCGTGGTTCGCCGGACGGGCGCGGAAGCGACGATGCGGCCGGGCCGCGACCTGTGGTATCACGAGCTGGTCGAGGCGGCCTCGCCCGATTGCCCGCCCGAGCCGATGAACGCCGAGGACCCGCTCTTCATCCTCTACACCTCCGGCTCGACGGGCAAGCCCAAGGGCGTGCTCCACACGACCGGCGGCTACGCGGTCTGGACCACGAGCACGTTCCGCGACGTGTTCGATTACCGCGAGGGCGAGGTGTTCTGGTGCACCGCCGATGTCGGCTGGGTCACGGGGCACAGCTACGTCGTCTACGGCCCGCTCGCGAACGGGGCGACCACCGTAATGTTCGACGGCGTGCCCAGCTATCCGGACCATGGCCGCCTGTGGCGCACGATCGACGATCTCGGGGTCAACATCCTCTACACCGCGCCCACCGCGATCCGCGCGCTGATGCGCGAGGGCGACGCGTGGGTAACGGCGAGCTCGCGCGCGTCGCTCCGGCTGCTGGGATCGGTCGGCGAGCCGATCAACCCGGAGGCGTGGGACTGGTACCACCGCGTCGTGGGCGAGCGCCGCTGCCCGGTCGTCGACACCTGGTGGCAGACCGAGACGGGCGGCATCCTGATCTCGCCGCTGCCCGGCGCCACCGACCTGAAGCCCGGTTCCGCGACCAGGCCGCTCCCGGGCGTCCTGCCGCTGCTGGTCGACGCGGGCGGGCGCGAGCTGGACGGCGCGGCCGAGGGCAACCTGTGCATCGCCGACAGCTGGCCGGGCCAGGCGCGCACCTTGTGGGGCGATCACGACCGGTTCTTCCAGACGTATTTCTCGACCTATCCGGGCCGGTACTTCACCGGCGACGGATGCCGCCGGGACGCGGACGGCTATTACTGGATAACCGGCCGGGTGGACGACGTGATCAACGTGTCGGGCCACCGGATGGGCACCGCCGAGGTCGAGTCGGCGCTGGTGGCGCACCCCAAGGTCGCCGAGGCCGCGGTGGTCGGCATGCCGCACGAGGTGAAGGGGCAGGGCATCTACGCCTATGTCACGCTGAACGCCGGCGAGGCGGCGTCCGACGAGCTGCGCGCCGAGCTTCGCGGTTGGGTCCGGCGCGAGATCGGGCCGATCGCCACGCCCGACGCGCTCCAGTTCGCCCCCGCGCTGCCCAAGACCCGCTCGGGCAAGATCATGCGCCGCATCCTTCGCAAGATCGCCGAGGGGGACACGTCGAACCTGGGCGACGTCTCGACGCTCGCCGATCCCGGGGTCGTCGCGCGGCTCGTCGCCGGTCGCGTCCCCTGAGCGCGGATTCAGACGCCATCCACGGCTCATCACCCGCCCGGGCCGTTCGGCGACGCCCCTGGGATCGAGGCCGTCGTCCGCGTCGGGACCGTTCCCGAACCCCGAGCGTTGCGCGACCGTGATGACCGACGACCCGCGAAGCTCGGACAAGCTTGGGAACGTGCGCGGGGCGATGCTGCTCGGGGCGCTCGGCATCGTCTATGGCGATATCGGGACGAGCCCGCTCTACGCCTTCCGCGAAAGCCTGAAGTCGGCGGGGGGCGCCTCGGCGGCCACGCAAGGCGCGGTGCTCGGCATCCTGTCGCTGATCTTCTGGGCGCTCATCGTCGTCGTCACGCTCAAATACGTGCTGTTCGTCATGCGCGCGGACAATCAGGGCGAGGGCGGGATCATGGCGCTGCTCGCGCTGGCGCTCCGCAAGGTCGAACGTCGCGGCGCGCGCACGCTGCTGCTGGTGGTCGGCGTCGCGGGCGCGGCGCTGCTCTATGGCGACGGGGCGATCACGCCGGCCATCTCGGTCCTGTCGGCGGTCGAGGGACTGTCGGTCGCGACGCCCCTGTTCGAGCCGTATGTGGTCCCGATCGCGCTGGCGATCCTGGTCACGCTGTTCGCGGTGCAGCGCTTCGGCAGCGGGCGGCTGGGCGGTGCGTTCGGGGTCGTCATGATCGCCTGGTTCGGCGTCCTGGCGCTCATCGGCGTGATCAACGTCCTGCAGGCGCCCGGCGTGCTGGCCGCGATCGATCCACGCCATGCGGTCCGTTATCTGGGCGGGAATGGCTGGGTCTCGTTCGCGGTGCTCGGCTCGGTCTTCCTGTGCGTCACGGGCGCGGAGGCGCTTTACGCCGACATGGGCCATTTCGGGCGCACCGCGCTTCGGCTCGACTGGCTGAGCTTCGTGCTGCCCGCGCTGGCGATCAACTATTTCGGGCAGGGCGCGCTGGTGCTGGCGGACCCGGCGGCGGCGGCGAACCCGTTCTTCCTGATGTTCCCCGCCTGGAGCCTGTACCCCGTCGTCGCGCTCGCGACCGCGGCGACGGTGATCGCCAGCCAGGCGCTGATCTCGGGCGCGTTCACGCTCACCCAGCAGGCGATCCTGCTCGGCCTGCTTCCCCGCCTCCAGATCAGGCACACCTCCAACTCGGAGATTGGCCAGGTCTATGTGCCGCAGGTCAACTGGCTGCTCGCGGTGGCCGTGGTCGCGCTCGTGCTCGGCTTTCGCACGTCGGAAGCGCTGGCGCACGCCTACGGCATCGCGGTCGTCTCGACGATGGTCGCGACCACCATGCTGGCGGGCACGGTGGCGCGGCACGATTGGGGGTGGGGTTGGCCCGCGGTGATCGGGGTCACCGGTTTTTTCCTGGTCGTCGATGTCGCTTTCCTGGCGGCGAACGCGTCCAAGATCCTGGGCGGCGGTTGGCTGCCGCTCGTCGCCGGCGCGCTCATCTTCGCGCTGATGATGACCTGGCGACGGGGGCGGCGCGCGGTGCTAGAGGCGACGGGCGAGGACCGCCCCGACCTCCAGCCCTTCCTCGCCCGGCTCAGTCCCGCCGACTTCCCGCGCACGGGGGGCACCGCGATCTACATGAGCGCCAGGCGCGACACGGTGCCCGCCGCGCTCGCGCTCAACCTGCGCCATAACGGCGTGCTCCACGAACGGATCGCGCTCCTGAACGTCGAGATCGAACGCACCCCGTTCGTCGCGCCGGAGAAGCGCGTCGAGGCGGTCGATCTCGGCAAGGGCTTCTCGTCGCTCACGGTCCGGTTCGGCTTTTTCGAGAGACCCGACGTCGTCGCCGCGCTCGCCGGCGACCCGGACGACTTTCCGATCGACCTGGGGAAGACCTCGTTCTTCCTCGGGCGCGAGCTGCCCATCCCGACGCTCAATCCCCGGCTCAATTTCTGGCAGGCGCCGCTCTACGCCTTCCTCACCCGCAACGCGGTGAGCGCCCCCGAATATTACCTGATCCCGACCGAGAACGTCGTCGAACTGGGCACCCGCGTCGAACTTTGACGCGTCGGCGGCCGATGCGTGAAAGCCGGGCCCAGGCCGACGCGGACCCATCCACGTGGACGGTCGCCGCGCGCGCTTTCGCGGCACCGGTCCGGATCGTGAAAGCCCGCTACTCGATCGCGTGGGGCAGGTACCGCGCCAGGTCGCGCGTGATCGGGCCGTCATCCTCGCGGATCGACAGCGCGACGGGCTCGTCGCCGACCATCCACGATCCGACCACCGCGTGGCGGCCGCCGAACACGGGGAGCGGCGCCAGCGCCTGGACGATCGAGCCTTCCTCGCCGTAACCGCCCTTTGGTCCCGTTTCGCGGGCGTCGCCGTCGACCAGTTCGATATCGGCCCCCTCGCGCGAGAATAGCGGCTTCCTGACATGCCGGTCGCCGATCTCAGCCATTCCCTCGAAGTCATCCGCAAAAGCGGCCGGGAGCAGGTTGGGGTGGTCGCGGTGCCGCTCCCACAGCAGCGGCAGCATGCCCTTGTTCGACAGCACCGCCTTCCAGGCCGGCTCGAGGAACAGGGTCGTCGTGTCGGGCAGGTGCTTCGCGTAGGGTTCGCGGAGCATGTCCTCCCAGGGGTAGAGCTTGAACAACGCCGCGATCAGCACGCCCGCCTCGTCCACGAACCGGCCGTCGCCATCGACGCCGATCCGGTCGATCGCGACGAACTCGGGATCGAGGCCCGCCTGGAGCGCGACGTCCTCCAGATAGCGGACGGTCTGGCGGTCCTCGAGATGCGCCGCGTCGCCCGCGAAATGCAGCACGCTTCCCTTCGTGAGAAGCGCGGCGAGGCGTTCCTTCAAGGCATCGTGCAGGCGGTTATACTGGTCGGTGTCGGCCGGCAGCCGCCCGGCCTTGATCATGTCCTCGAGCCAGCGCCACTGGAACAAAGCGGTTTCGAAGATGCTGGTCGGGGTGTCGGCGTTGTATTCGAGGAGCTTGGCCGGCCCGGCGGTCGCGCCGCCGTAGCTGAAGTCGAACCGCCCATAGAAGCTGGGCGCGCGCGCGCGCCACGAGTTCGCCACCACGTCGCGCATCGCGGGCGGGATGGCGAGCCGGTCCATCAGCCGCTCGCTGCCGACCACCTCCTCGACCAGCGCCAGGCACAGGCCGTGAAGCTCGGCGCTGGGGGTCTCGATGCCCTCTTCCACCTCGGCGAGCGTGAAGCGGTAATAGGCGCGCTCGTCCCAGTATCGCGCGCCGTCGGCGTGGTGGAAGGTGAAGCCCATCTCCTGGGCGACCGCCTCCCAGTCGGGGCGCTCGGCTACTTCGATCCGGTCCACTATTCGCGCGGGAGCTTGAGCGGGTCGCGCGAGCCGTCCTCGATCCGCAGCGGCTCGCCGGAAGGCGGGGCGGAGAGGCGCGCGAGGATGTCGTCGGCGGAGTTCGCGCCGCCCAGCAGCCCCGCGTCGCGCAGCTTGACGTCCAGGTCCGCGCCCGTGCGCATGTCCTCTAGCTCGTTCGCCGCGCGGAACCGCTCCTCGCGGATCATCTGCTGTTCCTTGATCCGCTTCAGGCTGTCGGCGGCCGATCCGAGCGACGATCCCGCCGAACTGTGGGAGGCGGCGACGGCGGCCTGCGCCTTTTGCACGCTCTCGTTGGCGCGCACGACCTCGACCTCGCGGCGCAGCGCCTCGACCTTGCCGTCGCTCTGCTTGATGACGGCGCGGATGCGGTCCTCGGCGGTGCGCATCTCGCCCGCCTGCGGCTCCTTGGTCGACAGCTCGGACTCGATCGTCGACAGCCGCTCGGCGACCTGGCGGGCGAGGTCCATGTCGCCGCGCCCGATCGCGGCGCGCGCCGACGCCTCGTATTTGGATTTCTGGCCGGCCAGCGCCTCCATGTCCTTCTCCATCATCCGCCGCCTGGCGGTCAGCCCGGCCAGGTCGTCGCGTGCCTTGGCCTGTGCCGACCCGGCGTCGCGGATCTGCTGATCGAGGATCGTTAGCGCGCGGGCGTCGGTGACCGACTGCCCCGCCTCGTACGCGCTGCCGCGCACCATGGTGACGAGCTGCTTCCACATCGACATGCGTCCTTTGTCCTTCAGGCGGCGAATTCGGCGCGCAGGTCACCCGCGGCGTCGATGGCGTTCTCGGCGAGGACGCGCAGTTCCAGCGTGATCGCGCTCAACGGGGACTCGATCGCGAGCTCCCCGATCAGCTCGTAATAATCGCGCCCGTCGACCTCGGTGATCGCGAAATTCGACAGCGGCACCAGCTTCTGCGCCTTCAGGATGAAACGGTTGAACGCGTCGGCGTCGGGCTGCTCGTCGACGGGCCACAGCAGCGTCGACACGACGATCTGCTCGCCCGCGACCGACAGGAAGATAGACAGGTCGCCGTGGCGCGGCATCGAAACGCGCAGCACGGACTCGGCACCGTCGATCAGTTCGACCGCGAACTCGTCGGCGAGATCGGGTGAGCGCAACGCCTCGCCGAGGCTGGAGGTAGTCCAGGACTGCGGTGCACCGTCGGTCATTCAACTCTCCCCAAGGGCGCTTGACACCCCAATCATAAGACCGCAGCAACCGGTACGAAAGGGGGGTCGCGTGCCCGATGGGTCGATCCGGTCTGAACGCGCTGCTCCGCCGCCTGTATCTCGCGGCAGGCGAGCTGCATCCGGGCGTCATGCTGGCGCTGCTGCTCGTTCACATGACGCTGGGCTGGCTTTTGCTCGGCTGGGCGGGGGAGGAAGCTCTCGCGCGGCCGGTCGATTACGCTTATTGGTACCTCACCACCGCGACAACGATAGGGTACGGCGATCTCAGCCCCAAATCGGACGGGGGACGGATGATCGCGGCGTTGTTCGTGATGCCGGGCGCGGTGGCGCTGTTCACGGCGGCGCTGGCGCGCTTCTTCGCCGGGGTCGCGGGGCGGTGGCGACGGCGGCGGCAGGGCATGGGAGATTATAGCGAGGTGGACGGGTTGGTCGTCATCGTCGGCTACGACCGCGAGCGGACGCCGCGCATGATCGCCGAGATCACCGCCGACGCGCGCGCCGCCGAGATCGTGCTGGTCGCGGTCGACGCGCTGGAGGTGGACGACCCCACCTACCGCTTCGTCCATGCGGCCTCGCTCACCGCGCCCGCCGACCTGCGGCGCGCGGGCGTGGCGAACGCGTCGCGCGTGGTGGTCTATGCCGCCTCCGACGCCGAGACGCTGGCGGCTACCCTGGCGGTCACCGCGCTGAACGAGGGCGGGCATGTCGTCTGCTTCCTGCGCGATCCCGACACCGCGCGGCTGCTGAACGCGCATTGCCCGGCGGTTGAGGTGGTGCTGACGCCGACCGTCGAGCTGGTCGTGAAGGCGCTGAGCGATCCGGGGTCCAGCCGCTTCATCGCCCAGCTCGCGAGCCATACCGACGAGGGCGCGACGCTTTATGCGACGCGGGCGTCCGGTGAAGGCGATTTCGACGGTCATGCCGCGCGGCTGCGCGCGCAAGGCGCGGTGTTGGTCGCGACCTGCGCGCCGGGCGACCCGTGCCCGCGCTTCGACCTGCAGGCGCCGGTGCGCGCGGGCGACCGGCTGTTCTATGTGGCGAAGGCGAGGGTGGCGGCGTGATCTGGGGCAAGCTGTTCGGCGGCGGCGGCGGGGAGCAGCCCGGGCCGCGCGTGGCCGAGGTCCGCAACATCACGATCGGCCGCCAGGTGCGACTGGACCCGCTCGCCTGGCGGACGCTGGAGGGCGCGACCTTCTCGCTCGCGCGCGACACGTTGGAGATCACCGCGCAGGGGATCATCAAGCTCGACGAGGGCGGGTATGTCCACCGTTTCTACACCGACGACGAGCTGATGCTCCAGGCGGTGAGCCAGGCCGCCGACGGGTCGGACGCCGACGATTTCACGCTGTTCCAGCCCTGGCGCAGCGCCTATCCGGCGAACCGGGGCGAGCGCGAGGCGTTCCTGACCCGGCTGTCGCGGCCGCGTTTCGAGGAGGATGGGCTCCCCGCCTTCGACCGTTACTGGTACGAGGGTGACGAGGGGACGCAGCCGCCCGTGCGGTTGTGGGAGGCCATCTATCACGAGCGGGATGGGGAGCCCGTCCGGCACATTCGCCAGAGCTGCATGTTGTATGTCCGCGCGGTGCCGCCCGCGGGCGAGGAGCTGCTGCTCGCGCTCGCGATGGAGCCCGAGGGCGGCGACTACACGCATGAGATCATGATCGGGCTGGCGGTCTCGCCCGGCGAGTTCGCGGCCTGAGCGAAAAGGAACGACGATGAACCTGAACTTCCAAGCGTTCGCGACGGGGGCCGGCCACTTCCTGGTGGCGTTCGGGCTGGCCGCGTTGTTCCTCGCCGTGTTCAAGCGGCTGTACCAGATGTCGACGCCGTATGACGAGGCGAAGCTGATCGGCGAGGGCAACGTCGCCGCTTCGATCGCGCTTGGGGGCGCGATCATCGGCTTCGCGCTCCCGCTCGCCTCCGCGCTGACGCAGACCGCCGACCCGGTCGAGTTCGCCGCCTGGGGGCTGCTGGCGGGCGTGATCCAGATTCTCGCATCGCTGCTCGTCCGCCGAGTGATCGTGCGCGACATGGTCGAGCGGATCGAGGCGAACAACGTCGCCAGCGCGGTCTATCTCGCGGCGACTTCGATCGGCGTGGGCCTCCTCAACGCCGCCTCCATGACCTATTGAGGATAGGACCATGAGCGATCCCATCCAGCCCATTCGCCGCCGCAAGCGCTCCGTCGCGGCCGGACTCACCGCCGTCGGCGCGGCCGCGATGCTGTCGGGGTGCGACCCCACGCCCAGCGTCGAGCAGCTGTCGCGCGAACAGCACGGCGAGCCGACGCAGGTGTCGGCGTTCCAGTCTGTCTCCGAATGCGTCGCCAGCGGCCCGTTCAGCCAGGTCCAGTGCGAGGAGGCGCAGAAGACCGCCCAGGCCGAGGACGACCGCGCCGCGCCGCGCTTCGCCGACCAGCAGACCTGCGAGGAACAGTTCGGGGGCGGCAGCTGCCAGAACCGCAGCTCCGGCGGGCAAAGCTTCTTCACGCCGCTCCTGACCGGCTTCATGATCGGGCAGCTGCTGAATGGCGGCGGATCGCGCTACCGCTATGGCGGGCTGTACCAGGACCGGCGCAGCGGCGGATATTACACGGGCGGCGGCGCGGCTTTGTTCAACGGCGGCTATGGCGGGCGGTCGACGGGATACCAGATCGGTAACCGCGCGCTGACCAACCCTGTCACGACGCAGCGCATCCAGACGCGCAGCTCGGTCGTGTCGCGCGGCGGCTTCGGCGGCCGCGCCAGCGCGCGTTCGGGCGGATGGGGCGGGGGCAGCCGGGGCGGCTGAGCCCGTCGCCTTAGTGGGCGACCAGCGTCGCCAGCGTCACCGGCCAGAAGCCGCGCGCATCGACGCCGACATCGTATTGGCGAAGCATCGGCTTCAGCCGTCCGTGGCTATGCCCGTGCAGGTTCACCGCGCGTCGGCCCTGGCCGTTCCAGCTGCGGAACGGATAGTGGCATAGCACCAGCGACATGCCCTCGACCGTGATCTCGGCATAGTCAGCCACGTTCGCCCATCCCGCGGCCGTGACGGTGCCGGGCGGGTCGTTGTTGCCGCGGATCAGGTGCTTGGTCCCATGCAGACGCTCGAGCAACGCGGGCACGTCGACAGCGCGGCGTGCTACGTCGCCCAGATGCCAGACCTCGTCGCCGGGCGCGACCGCCGCGTTCCAGTTCGCGAGGAGCGCCTCGTCCATCTCCGCGACCGACGCGAACGGACGGCCGCCGATATTGAGTACACGGTGATCGCCGAAATGCGTGTCGGAGGTGAACAGGACGGCCATGAAGCGGAGGGACGCCCGGCGAAATTAGCCGGTCACCGTGAGCTTGCGGCGGACCCGCTTGGCGGCGACCGCGCGCTGGCGTGCAGCCGAGGGCTCGTCGGCGTCGTGGGGCAGCACCACCGGCACCGACAGGCACATGCTCTGCGTCGGCAGCACGTCCTGCCAGTCGGCGATGAGCTGCTTGTACGCCCGCCCGACCGCGCGGATGTTGCGGTCGAGGTCGAACAGCCCGAGCGGGTTAACGCGGCCGTTCTTCTCGCGCAAAGCCGAGTCCCAATCGACCTGGTCGGTCAGCGAATACCAGGTGAAGCCGACGATTGGCGTTCCCGTATTGCGGACGCGGAGCACGTTCGCCCATTGCTTCCAAAGCCAGTCGACCGCCTCCGTGCCGAGCGGCCCTTCGGACATGTTGGTTTCGGTATGCATGACCGGGAGCATGTAACGG
Organism: uncultured Sphingomonas sp.; assembly: GCF_964237155.1. GTDB lineage: Bacteria > Pseudomonadota > Alphaproteobacteria > Sphingomonadales > Sphingomonadaceae > Sphingomonas. The sequence goes on from NZ_CAXSHH010000002.1 coordinate 78,573, forward strand.
TCGTGATATTGCCGCGTGATCTCGTCGTAACCGAACACCTCGCCCGACGCGGCGGTCGATCCGTCGGCGCGGACCCGGTGCTCATTGGTGACGTAGTAATCGTTGCCCAGGATCGAGTGCTGCTTCAGCCGGTTATTCAGGAAGAAATGATATTCCTCGCGCGTCATGCCGTTATCGAGCAGGTATTCATACATCTCCGAATCGACGCGGCGTCCGTAATTCAGATCGAGCGTCAGGAAACGCTGCGAATTGAGGAGCTCCGCGTGCTTGATCGCGGCGGGGTTCTCCGCATGGTAATATTCGGACGACTCCGACTGGATGAAGATCGCGTCGGGCCGGGCGATCAGGATCGCGCGCATCGCGAGCACGTTCGCCTTGACGATGTTTCCCAGCGCCTTGACGAACGTGACGTCGGTCGTCCCCTGCTCGTTCCACCAACCGTACCGCGCGGAGAAGGTAGCGCAGATGAACATCTCGTTGACCGGGGTGTAGAGCTGCACCCACGGATAACGTCGCGCGAAGTCGCGGGCATAGTCGCCGAACAGCGCGGGAAAATCGGAATTCTGGAAATTTCCGACCCAGTCGGGCACGCCGAAATGGCACAAATCGACAATAGGCACGATGTTGCGCCGCTTGATCTCGGCGAAGGTCTCGTCGGCGAACGCCCAATCGTAGCGGCCTTCGCCCAGCCAGGTGCGATGGATCGGCGGCCCATAACGGAGATAGCCGATCCCCATCTCCTCCACGAGCGCGAAGTCATCGCGCCATCGCTCATAGAAGCGGCAGGACTCCATCTCGTCGACGCGCACGCGCCCGCCGTCGATGGTGGGCACGCTGTTCTCGATGCCCGTCGCGAACATGAAGGGGGCGATAGTGGTTCTCCCGTTGACCTACGGGAACGCGGAGCAACGGGAAGGGGTCCGAGAGCTAAGCGGCGCGGGGCACGATATGATCCAGTTCGCCTTTGATCGCGCGCTTGGCTTCCAGGAGCTCATAATCGATCTGGAGAGAAAGGAAGAAGCCTGGGGACATCCGGAAATAGCGTGCCAAGCGGAGGTCGAGATCGGCGTCCATCCGACGCTTTCCATCCACGACCGAAAGGATGCGCTCCTCGACCACGCCAAGTTCCTCCGACAAGCGCGCGGCGTCCAGCTCAAGCGGCTCCATGAATTCCAACCACAGCATTTCACCGGCATGGGCGTTGTGGAGCCAATCGGCCGGATCGCCGACATCGAACGGGTCAATGGTAATCCGTGATTTCGACATCATCGAGCACCTCGTCGACCGGCGTGAAGGCGATCCGCCACTGCGTGTTGATCCATATAGCATATTGCCCGGCCCGATCGCCATGCAGCGCGTGAAGCTTGTTGCCGGGCGGCTCCCGTAGGTCGCGCCAGTCATGAACGCGGTTCATTTGCCTGAGCAGGCGCGCGGCCTTGTCCTGGATACCGACGGGCAGCTTGCGGCTACGCACACCGGCGAACACCCGTTCGGTTTCCCAGTCGGCGAAGCTTCGGATCATTGCGCTCGCGCGAGCGATACAAGCTTCCTCCACTCGCCGTCACTGGGCCTTCTGACCTCCCAAAAAGTTAGGCCATTTACATTCGTACCGGTGATTGCGCCCGCTGCCGCCGAGGCGGAGCCGAATCTCTTACCTTCAACATCAATCAACTGATTATCGCGAATTTCCGCGTAATGCATCTGACCCTTGTACCGGGCCTTAAGGCGGGAACCGTTCGGCAGGAAGCGGCCGCCCAGTGTACGCCCACCAGTTGTGACTTGGCTCGACGTCGAGCTGGCCGATGCCGCGTCAACGGGACATAGCCCCAACAGCTCTCGTACAACATCGTTATAACTGTGATGCTCGCCGTCTCGTCTGACAGTGAGCAACTTCCATGCCTCAAAATCCACTTCTATCTGCTGCACAGCGGGTCTCCTCAACGAGATACATGGTGCAAGCTTTGCTAATAGTAAATAGCAGCTATAGTAACTAACGAACCGCCTTTCTCCCCGCCCGCACCGCGCTCTGCTTGCCGTAGCGGGTCTTGCGCGTCCCCGGCTTGCCCTCGTTCGAGCGGCCCATGATCGGCGCTTTTTGCTGTTCGGGCGGCAGGCCCAGCTCGTCATTCTCTAGCTGGCGGATCTCGTCGCGCAGGCGGCCGGCGGTCTCGAATTCCAGGTCGGACGCGGCCTTACGCATCTGTCTCTCCAAGTCTTCGATGTACGCGCGCAGATTGTGGCCGACCATGTGCGGGCGGTCCTCGTCGATCGGGATCGTGACCTGGTCCTTGCTCGCGACGTGCGCGATCACGTCGGCGATGTCGCGGCGGATGGTGGTCGGCGTGATCCCGTGTTCGAGGTTGTACGCTTCCTGCTTCTCGCGCCGTCGCCCGGTCTCGAGCATCGCGCGCTCCATCGATCCGGTGATGCGGTCGGCATAGAGGATCACGCGGCCGTCGACGTTGCGCGCCGCGCGACCGATCGTCTGGATCAGCGACGTCTCGGAGCGCAGGAACCCTTCCTTGTCGGCGTCGAGGATCGCGACCAGCCCGCATTCGGGGATGTCCAATCCCTCGCGCAGCAGGTTGATGCCGATCAGCACGTCGTAGACGCCCAGGCGCAGGTCCCGGATCAGCTCGATGCGCTCCAGCGTCTCGACGTCCGAATGCATGTAGCGGACCTTCAGCCCCGCCTCGTGCATGAACTCGGTCAGATCCTCCGCCATCCGCTTGGTCAGGGTGGTGACGAGCGTGCGGTAACCCTTTGCGGTGGTCGCCTTGCATTCCTGGATCAGGTCCTGGACCTGCTCCTCGACGGGCTTGATCTCGATGGGTGGATCGATGAGGCCAGTCGGGCGGATCACCTGCTCGGCGAAGACGCCGCCCGTCTGCTCCATCTCCCACGATCCCGGCGTCGCCGAGACATAGGTCGTCTGCGGGCGCATCGCTTCCCATTCGTTGAAGCGGAGAGGCCGGTTGTCGATCGCGGACGGCAGGCGAAAGCCGTATTCGGCGAGCGTCAGCTTGCGGCGGTGGTCGCCCCGCGACATGCCGTTGATCTGGCCAATCGTGACATGGCTCTCGTCGACGAACAGCATCGCGTTCTCGGGCAGGTACTCGAACAAAGTCGGCGGCGGTTCGCCGGGCAGGCGGCCGGTCAGGAAGCGGCTGTAATTCTCGATGCCGTTGCACGAACCCGTGGCGGCGATCATCTCCAGGTCGAAATTGGTGCGCTGCTCCAGCCGCTGGCGCTCCAGCAGCTTGCCCTCGATCTCCAGCTCCTTGAGCCGTTCGGTCAGCTCGTGGCGGATCGCCTCGGCGGCCTGCTTCATCGTCGGGCCGGGGGTGACGTAATGCGAGTTGGCATAGACGCGGACCGAGTTCAGCGTCGCGTTCTTCTTGCCGGTCAACGGATCGAACTCGACGATCTCCTCGATATCGTCGCCGAAGAAGGACACGCGCCACGCCGCGTCGTCATAATGCGACGGATAGATCTCCAGCGTGTCGCCCTTGACGCGGAAATTGCCGCGCTGGAACGCCGCGTCGTTACGCTTGTACTGGAGCGCGACGAGCTTGCGCACGATCTCGCGCTGGTCGACGCTCTGGCCCTTCTTCAGGTCGAAGATCATCGCCGAATAGGTCTCGACCGAGCCGATGCCGTATAGACACGACACCGACGCGACGATGATCACGTCGTCGCGCTCAAGGAGCGACCGGGTGGCGGAATGGCGCATCCGGTCGATGCCCTCGTTGATCGAGGACTCTTTTTCAATGAACGTGTCGGAGCGTGGAACGTACGCCTCGGGCTGATAATAATCGTAATAGCTGACGAAATACTCGACCGCGTTCTCCGGGAAGAACGACTTGAACTCGCCATAGAGCTGCGCCGCCAGGATCTTGTTGGGCGCGAGCACGAGCGCCGGGCGCTGCAACGCCTCGATCACCTTGGCGACGGTGAAGGTCTTGCCCGATCCCGTGACGCCGAGCAGCACCTGGTCCTTCTCGCCCGCGCGCGCGCTCTCGACCAGCTCGGCGATCGCGGTCGGCTGGTCGCCCGAGGGCGTGTATTCGGTGACGAGCTTGAAGGGCCGGCCCCCCTCGGCCTTTTCGGGGCGCGTAGGGCGGTGGGGGACGAAATCCCCGCCCGTTTCCGGCTCGGCGAGGCTGGTGCGGATCTGGATGGCCATGGGCGACGATATGGGGCCGCGTTCCCGTTTCGTCACGCTCGTTTCCTCATAGGGGTGACGCGCCCGAATGCGCGCGGTACGCTGCCAAAAAGGGGATCACGACATGCAGCTACGCCACCTCGTCCTCGCGGCCGCCGCCGTCGCCGCGCCCGTCGCCGCGCAGACCGATTATGCCGCCGCGGTGAAGGCCGATTACGACCGCGACCTGGGCGCGCTGTGGGACGATTTCCACCGCAATCCCGAGCTGTCGTTCAAGGAGGTCAGGACCGCCGCCCGCATGGCCGCCGAACTGCGCAAGGTGTCGGGCATGGTCGTCACCGAAAAGGTCGGCGGCACGGGCGTCGTCGGCGTGCTCAGGAACGGCGCGGGGCCGGTGGTGCTGGTCCGCGCCGACATGGACGGCCTGCCGGTCGAGGAGAAGTCAGGCCTCGCCAACGCGAGCCGGGCGCGGCAGGTCGGGGTGGACGGCGTCGAGGCTCCGGTGATGCACGCCTGCGGCCACGACACACACATCACCGCCATGGTCGGCACCGCTCGGCGGCTGGTGGCGCTGAAGGACCGCTGGAAGGGCACGGTCGTCTTCATCGTCCAGCCCGCCGAGGAACGCGTGGGCGGGGCCAAGGCGATGATCGCCGACGGGCTCTATACCCGCTTTCCCAAGCCCGACTACGCGGTCGCGTTCCATGTCGACGCGGACGGCGCGGCGGGCGTCGTGTCGGCGTCGGAGGGTATCCAATATTCCTCGTCCGACTCGGTCAACATCACCGTGCCCGGCGTCGGCGCGCACGGCGCCTCCCCGCATCAGGGCAAGGACCCGGTCTATATGGCGTCGCAGATCGTGATCGCGCTTCAGGGGCTGATCAGCCGCGAGCGCCAGCCGCTCGACCCGGGCGTGATCACGGTAGGATCGTTCCATGCCGGGCTGAAGCACAACATCATCTCCGACGAGGCAAAGCTGCAGGTCACGGTGCGCGCCAACAACGAGGCGGAACGCGCGCGGCTGATCGCGGGCATCAAGCGCGTCGCGGCGGGGGTGGGGACGCTGAATGGCATGCCCGCCGACAAGATGCCGCGCGTCGAGGTGCCCGAGGGCACGCCCGTCACCGCCAACGATCCCGCGCTCGCCCGCCGCCTGAACGCGGTGGTCGCGACCGCGCTGGGCGCCGAGCGGGTCAAGCCCTTCGTCCAGGAGGGCATGGGCGCGGAGGATTTCGCCTACCTTGTCGAGGCCAAGCACGGGATCAAAGGCTATTATTTCGGCGTGGGTGGCACGCCCCAGGCGGCGCTCGACGCGGCGAAGGCGGGCGGTCCGCCGGTCGGGTCGCACCATTCGCCCCAGTTCAAGATTTCGCCCGAACCCGCGATCGTGACGGGCACGATCGCGACGGTGGCGACGGTGCTCGACCTGCTGGGGCGGGGCGCGGTCGTGGCGGCGAACTGACATACCACCAGGAGAGGAACGGTCATGATCGGATATACGACGCTCGGCACCAACGACATCGACCGGGCGCTCGGCTTCTATGACGCGCTGTTCGCGGTCGTGGGCGCGGCGCGCATCATGCAGATGCCCGACGACCGCAAGCTGACGCTCTACGGCTCGGGCCCCAACCGGCCGATGCTGGGGGTCGGCAAGCCCTATGACGGTGGCCAGGCCAGCGTCGGCAACGGCGTCATGGTGGCGCTGGCGGCCGACAGCCGCGAGCAGGTGGACGCGCTCCACGCCAAGGCGATCGAGTTGGGCGGCTCCGACGAGGGCGCGCCCGGCGTCCGGCCGCCCGAGGAGTTCAACTTCTACGGCGCGTATTTCCGCGATCCCGACGGCAACAAGTTCTGCGCCTACAAGATGGGGTGAGCGGGTGTCCCTTTCCCACCGGGAGAGGGAGGGAGCGCCAAAGGCGCGGAAGGGTGAGGGTGGAGGCTGGTGCGCTCACCCTCACCCCGCGCCGCTTCGCGGCTTGCCCCTCTCCCGGTGGGAGAGGGGGTTTAGCGCATCGCCTCGACAGCTGGCGTACTTAGGCGGCGGAGCAGTTCGGCGCGCGGCACCGGTGCGACGGGCGCGCGCCGGCCCAGCGGCGGCACCGTGAACGGCCGTCCGATCGCGACCGGCGCGAAGCCGGTCTGCCCCGTCGCCCGCATCGCCTCCGCCAGCAACCGCGGCGGGGTGTCGTACGCCTCGTAGGACAGGCGGAACGTGCCCCAATGGATCGGGATCGCGGTGGTCGCGCCCGTCCGGCGGAACACCTCGACGGCGTCGACCGGGCCGATATGGCTGCCCGATCCCATCTGTCCGGGCGCGAAACGGAATGCGCCGATCGGCAGGAGCGCGAGGCGGATCGGCCCGTGGCTCGCCGCTTCGACGGGCCACTCCCCATCCCCGAACCCGGTATCGCCCGCGAAGAACAGATTGCCGCCCGGCAGCGTCACCACGAAGCTCGACCAGAGCGCGCGGTTGCGGTCGGTGAACCAGCGGCTGCCCCAATGGTGGTTGCGGGTGACGACGATTTTTACGGGATCGGGTGAGAAGCTGTTCGAACCGACCCCCGCCTGCCGGGCCACGACGATCACCTCTCCCCAATCCGCCGCTCGGGCTTCGATCCCCTTGGACCGCAAAATGGCATCGTTGCCCAAGCTGGTCACGATCATCGGACGATCACGCTTCCAAAGACGTTTCAGCGTCGTCAGGTCCATATGGTCGTAGTGATTGTGACTGAGCAGGATCACGTCGATCTTGGGCAGGTCGTCAAACGAAATTCCAGGTGCGGCGACCCGACGTGGCCCCAGTCCCAACGGGCCGGCCTTCGCACTCCAGATCGGATCGGTGAGGATGTTCAGCCCCGGCGTCTGCACCAGCACGGTCGCATGCCCGATCCAGGTTGCCACCATCGGTGTCCGGGCGATTTGATCGGGCGTGGCCGGCACATACACCGGCGGCGGCAGAAACGGCTGTAACAGCTGCTCCGGCTTGGCCGGCGCGACCGCGACCGACGCGGGCCAGGGCGGGCGTCCGTCGCTGCCGGTGAGGTACCGCCAGAAGAAGCTTCCGCGCCCGCCGGGACCGGGCGGGCGAGCGGTGTCCTCGTCGCCGTCGGGGTTGAAGAATCGCTCGCCGTCGAAATGGTCGGTAGCGGGTCCGCGGTGGTAGACGCGGTTCATGAAACGCGGGACGATCGTGACGAGCAGCGCCCCCGCCACGAATAACGCGAGCAGGGTCCAGCCGATGAACTTGAGGATGGCGAGCAAGGAGCGGCTCCGCAGGTGAGTGAGACTAACGCAGGTTGCAGCCGATCGGTCCGTCCCTCCTTTCCCGTCACCCCGGACTTGATCCGGGGTCCCGCTTCTATACGCCGGTGGGAGCGAGACCCCGGATCAAGTCCGGGGTGACGGTTACAGGGGGAAATTCGAATGCGCTTGTTGATCGCGGGTTTGTCGATGGCCGTCGCGCCCGCCGCCGCTCACGCCCGGGACGCCGTCGTCGAGGAACGCTCGATCGACCAGCTCCAGGCCGACATGACCGCGCGCCGCGCAACCTCGGTCGATCTAGTCCGCGCATACCTCAAGCGAATCGAGCAGCTCGACCGGCGCGGGCCGACGCTCCGCTCGATCATCGCGCTGAACCCGCAGGCGCTGGCCCAGGCCAAGGCGCTCGACGCGGAACGCCGGGCGGGGCGGGTGCGCGGACCGCTTCATGGCGTTCCCGTGCTGATCAAGGACAATATCGACACGTCGGAGATGCCGACCACCGCCGGCTCGCTCGCGCTCCGGGACAACCACACCCGCCGCGACGCGCCCGTGGTCGCGCGGTTGCGGGCGGCGGGGGCGGTGATCCTGGGCAAGACCAACCTGTCCGAATGGGCGAACATCCGCTCGAACAACTCGATGAGCGGATGGAGCGCGGTCGGCGGCCTCGTTCGCAACCCATACGCGCTCGACCGTACCGCTTGCGGCTCATCGTCCGGCTCCGGCGCGGCGGTGGCGGCGAGCCTCGCGGCGGCGGCGGTGGGGACGGAGACCGACGGCTCGGTCGTCTGCCCCGCGTCGATCAACGGGCTGGTCGGGTTCAAGCCGACGCTCGGCCTGGTCAGCCGCACGCACGTGGTCCCCATCAGCCACAGCCAGGACACGCCGGGCCCGATGACCAAGACCGTGCGCGACGCGGCTGCGATGCTGAACGCGATGGCGGCGAGCGACCCCGCCGACCCCGCCACCGCCGGGGCGGACGCGCGCCGCCGCGACTATGCCGCCGGGCTGTCGTCGAGCGCGCTGTCGGAGCTACGCGTCGCGGTGTACCGGCCCGAGAATATGGGCGCGGATCTGACCGCGCGCTTCGACGCGGCGCTGGGCGTGCTCCGCGCGGCGGGCGCAGTGCTCGTCGACGTGAAGCGCCCCAAACTGGACGGCTTGGGCGACGCCGAGCTGGCCGTGCTGCTGACCGAGTTCAAGGCCGACCTGAACGCCTATCTAGCCACCACCCCGCCGAGCGTCGGGACGCGCACGCTCGATCAGGTCATCGCCTTCAACAAGGCGAACGCCGCGGCCGAGATGCCGTTCTTCGGGCAGGAGCTGTTCGACCAAGCGGCGGCGACCAAGGGCCTGCGCGATCCCGCCTATCTCGCCGCGCGCGCCAAGTCGCTCCGGCTCGCGGGCGTGGAGGGGATCGACGCGATGCTGAAGACGGCGAACGCGACGATCCTCGTCCAGCCCAGCTACGGCGCGGCGTGGCTCACCGACACCGTGTACGGCGACCAGTATAACGGCCCGAGCGCGTCGGGTCTGGCGGCGGTCGCGGGCTATCCCAACCTGTCGGTGCCGATGGGGCTGGTGGACGGCCTGCCGGTGGGCTTGAGCTTCGTCGCGACCGCGCATGGCGATGGGGCCGTGCTCGGCGCGGGCTACGCCTACGAGCAGCGGTCGCGCGCCCGGACAGCCCCGCGCTATCTCGCGACCGCCGACGCCGGGCCGGGCCTGGAGGGCGCGCTATCTAAGTAAATCCGCGCGCACATGGATCGCCCGCAGGGAGACGCGCACCTCGATCATGAAGCTGGTAAGCGCGATGGTCAGCATCATCATCGCCAGGATGAACGTCACCGCCACCGCCGGCCCGACATGTAAGGAGGTGAGGCTACCGACGAACAGCAGCGCCACGACCAGGCACGTCGCCACCGCGCTCGCCACGGCCAGGAACAGCGCCAGGTTGATGATGGTGATCCGCCGGTCGAGCAGCCGAAGTTCCCATACATGCCGGTCATGCTCAAGCCCGGTCGAGCCGGGATAGAGCGTTTCAAGCGCGCGGGTGCGGTCGATGACGCGCGACAGCCGGCCCGCGAGCACGTTCAGCAGCGCGCAAATCCCCGCCAGCATGAATATCGGCGACAGCGACAGCTGGATCGACTGGGCGATCGAGGACACGGCGGGAAGGGTGGGGATCACGCGCGCCCTGTCGCCCAAGGAGCGGCAGCCCGCAAGGGGCCGACCGCGGACGCCAGCATGGGACGGTCGGCGATGGGGACGGTCGGCGATGGGGGCGGTCAGGCACGGCGATAGCGAAAGTACCATACCTCCCGGCCGTGGCGGCGGGCCTTGCGCTCGTAGCGCGTCTCCGGCCAGTCGTCGGGGCGGGTGAGGAAGTCGGCGGGCGTCCGCGCCGCCCACTCGAAGTCGCGTCGCGTCGTCATCACCGCCATCGCCCAGCGGCAATAGGTCGGGTCGTCGGTGCCCAGCCGGAACTCGGCCCCGGGCGTGAGCTTGGCGGCGATTAGGTCGAGCGGGCCATGATTGACCATGCGTCGTTTGGCATGCCGAGCCTTGGGCCAGGGATCGGGATGAAGCAGGTAGATGCGCGAAAGCGACGCGTCGGGTAGCCGGTCGAGCACGCCCAGCGCATCGCCCATATGCAGGCGCACGTTGGTCAACGCGCGATCGCGCACATGCCCCAGCGCGCCGACCACGCCGTTCAGGAACGGCTCGCAGCCGACGAAGCCCGTGTCCGGCGCAGCTTCCGCCTGCGCCGCCAGATGCTCGCCCGCGCCGAAGCCGATCTCCAGCTGAAGCGGGCGCCCATGACCTTTGGCGTCGCCGAACAGGGTGAACGCATCGAGCGGACCAGTTTCGGGGACGCTCAGTTCGGGCAGCAGCTCTTCGACGAGCGCGGCCTGGCCGACGCGGAGTTTATGCCCCTGGCTGCGGCCGTAAAGCCGACGGATGGTGGCGGGATCGTTCATGCTACCTTCGTCATGCCGGACTTGTTCCGGCATCCATCGTCGTGCGTGCACGGCGATCATGAGCTATTGCGCGACCATGGACCCCGGAACAAGTCCGGGGTGACGAGAATGGCGGGAGCGAGGGGCCAAGCTTAGGCCCCGAACAATTCCAGCTGCTTGACCTTGGGTGCGACGATCGGGCGCAGATCGGCGCGGTCGGTCAGCGCCACCGGCCGCCAATCCTCCGCGACCAGGAACGGTCGGACCTTGGCGATCGAAACGGTGAGCCGCGCCACATCGTCCAGCCTGAGCCGCCGCCAGCGCCTGGCGCGCACGATCGCATCCACCGCCTTGACGCCCAACCCCGGCACGCGGAGCAGGTCCTCGCGCGGCGCGCGGTTGATGTCGACGGGAAAGCGGTCTCGGAACTTCAACGCCCAGGCGAGCTTGGGATCGATGTCGAGCGGCAACATCCCCGTCGCGTCGTCGGCGGCCGCGACCACCTCGTCCGGGCGATAATCGTAGAAGCGCATCAGCCAATCGGATTGATACAGCCGGTGCTCGCGCATGAGCGGCGGGCGCGACAGCGGCAGCACCGCCGAGGCGTCGGGGATCGGGCTGAAGGCGGAGTAATAGACGCGGCGCAGGCCGAACCTGTCATACAGCGTCGACGCGCGCGTGACGATGTCGCCGTCGGTCGCCGCGTCCGCGCCGACGATCATCTGCGTCGACTGGCCCGCCGGCGCGAAGGTCGGCGCGGACTTGTATTTGGCCTTGGCGTCCTTACCGTCGGCGATCGCCGCCTTGGCGTCCGCCATCGCGTCCTCGATCCGCACCGCCGACTTTTCGGGCGCGAGGCGCTTCAGCCCGCCGACGGTCGGCAGCTCGACATTGATCGATACGCGGTCGGCATGGAGCCCCGCCTGATGGACGAGTTCGGGATCGGCGTCGGGGATCGTCTTGAGGTGGATGTAGCCGCGGAACTGGTGATCCTCGCGCAGCGACCGCGCGACCTCGACCATCTGCTCCATCGTGTAGTTCGAGGAACGGATAATGCCCGAGGAGAGGAACAGCCCTTCGATATAATTGCGCTTGTAGAACGATATGGTGAGGTCGACGACCTCCTTGGCCGTGAACCGCGCACGCCTGACGTTCGAGCTCTTACGGTTGATGCAATAATGGCAATCGAAGATGCAGCTGTTCGTCAGCAGGATTTTCAGGAGGCTGATGCACCGGCCGTCGGGCGCATAGGCATGGCAGATGCCCATCCCCTCGGTCGAGCCGAGCCCGACGCCGTCGCGCGAATTGCGCTTGGCGGTGCCCGACGAGGCGCAGGACGCATCGTACTTCGCGGCATCGGCCAGGATGCCGAGTTTCTCCTGAATGCCGATCTGCCCCACAGGTTCGATATATGTTCGCAACATCCGGCGGGCAAGGCGCGCGTTCCGTGCAACTTGTGGTAAGTACACGCAGATTCAGTGGCTTACCTTGCTCGTTCATTAACTCTCGTTTAGTTACTCATGTAGTTTCTAGACGATGGTTGCAGATACATGGTTTCCGATTCTCGACTGATGCGACTGGGTGAGCATCAGACGGTCATCCACGACATCCTCCGGCGCGACGAACAGGTTCTCCGCTCGCCCGAGCGTAACGCCGAGGCGCTCGCCCGGTCGCGTTGGGCGCTGGCGCGAGCGATCATCGCGTACCAGGCGTTCAAGCATCACGAGATCTTCGATCCGGTGATGCGGCGCGGTTCACCGGCCGATGCCGCCGCCGCGCGCCGCCTGAAGGCCGAATGCATCGCGAGCGGCGACGCGTTCCGCACCTATGTCGCCAAATGGAGCAAGGTCAGCATCCTCGACCATTGGACCGAATATCAGGCTGCGGCCCTCGCGCTGGTCGCCGCCGTCAGGTGCCATCTCGCCCGCGAGCGCGCCGCCACGACGGCGTTGTTGCGGGGCTGAACGACCGCGCTCAGGCTCCTGCGGCCTTGAGCGCCTGCTCGACCTGCGGCCACGCCACCGCCCCGGGGATCGGCGCGCCGTTCAGCAGGAAGGTCGGCGTGCCCGTGACCGCGCCGCTCGCCTGCGCGTCGCCCGACGCCTTGGTCAGCGCGTCCTGCGCGGCGGTATCGGCCAGGCAGGCGCGCGCCTTGGCTTCGGGGATGCCGCGCTGCTTGACGAAATCGACCAGCCCCATCGCATCGCCGAGCGCGGCGATCTGCCCGCGCGGCGGCAGCGCCTGGAGCCGCTGCTCGAGCGCGGCACCCCCCTGCTGCAGCCGGTCGAGCGTGGCGGGCTGGGCGGCGTACATCTGGTCGAGCAAAGGAAAGAAAGTCGCCGTCCCCCCGCACTGGCCGAGCAGCGCGGCCGCGAGATCGGGAGCGCCGTGCACCAGGAAGTCGCGGAACTCGAACGACACCTTGCCGCTCGCGACGTAGTTCTTCGCCAGCGGCTCGGCCGCCTCGCGCGAGAACGCGCCGCAGGTCGGGCAGGTGCGCGCGCCGTATTCGACCAGCTTTACCGGCGCGTCGGGGTTGCCCATGCGGTACCCGCCTTCGGGCGTCCGCGTCACCGTCTCCGTCCAGTTGCGCCCGGCCGGCGCGGGCGTGGCCGCCAGGGTCGTGGCGTTGCCGGTCGCTGCGGTCCCGCTCTCGCCCGAACAGGACGCGAGCGCGAGAAGGGGCAGGGCAAGGGCGAAACGGGTCATGAGAGGCTCCTGAAAATCATCGTATGTCGATTACCCGGCGGCGGCGCGCAGTAACGGCTCCAGCCGGATCCAATCGGACGCCGGGGCGAGGCGGCCTTGAAGGAAGAACGTCGGCGTACTCCGCACCTCCGGCGGCATCGCGCCGCTCGCCGCGATCACCCGGTCGATCGCGGCGCGGTCGGCGAAGCAGGCGGCGAGCCGCTGGACGGTGACCCCGTTCGCGCGCCCGATCGCCGACAGCCCCGACCCGTCGGAGAGCGCGCGTAGGCGAACGGCGAGCGGCTGGTCCGCCCCTGTCCGATCCAACGCGGCCCCGCGCGGCAGCCAGTCATCCTGTCCCGCGAAGATCGCGTCGCTGACCTTGGCGAAACCCGACGGCCCCGCGCAGCGCGCGACCACCACCGCCGACAGGTCCAGCGCGTCGCGGATGACATGCCTGAGCTCCAGGTTGGTCGAGCCCGACCGGATCATCACGTCCTTCAGCACCGGCTTCGACTCGACCGCGAAGTGCGCGCAATGCGAACAAGTGTAGCTGGCATATTCGACCAGCTTCGCGCGCGCGGCCGGATTGCCGACGAGATACGCCCCGCTCGGCAGCGGCCGCGCGGTCGCCGACCAGTCGATCGCCCTTTTCTGGGCGGGGGCGGCGCTCGACAAAAGGCACGACGTCGCGAAAGCGAGGAGCGGACGGAACATCTCAACTTATCCTGGGTAGCGAGCCCGACGCGGCGACGCCCGCGGCGAGCGATTCGAGCACCGCCTTCAGCTCCGGGTCGGCGATCGCCTTCAAGCCCGCGCCGAGCTCGGCGGGAACCGCGCGGATCGACGGAGGGGCCGTGCGGGCGGCGGGCTTGGCCACCTCGCCCTGGCGGATCGCCACCCGCGCGACCGCCGGATAGCCGAAGAAGCGGTTCACCCGTTCCGTGATCTCGGGCACGATATGCTGCATGATCACCGCATGCGCGCCACGCACGGTGAGCGTCAGCGTCCCGTCCCGCTTGGACCCGTGCGGGAAGCGGAGCGATTCGGGTTGGCTGACCCCGGCATACCGCTCGCCCACGATCTCGGGCCAGCGGCTAACGATCGACGATTGCACGAAGCCGAAGCGCCGGAATGCCGCGCCACCCACCTGTGGCAGCAACTCGGCCACCTGTCGCGACCGGTTCTGCCGCTCGGGCGGGGAGGGGGGAGGGGAGCGTTTGCTCATCGCGCTGTCCATGCCATAGCGCGCCCGTGGACGCCAAGCGCTCTTCGGTCGCACCCGCCCTCCTCGACTGGTACGACCGGCACCGCCGCGACCTGCCGTGGCGCGCCAAGCCAGGCGAGATGCCCGACCCGTACCGCGTGTGGGTGTCGGAAGTAATGCTTCAACAGACCACCGTCGCCACCGTCCGCCCGCGCTTCACCGCTTGGGTCGCGCGCTGGCCGGATGTCGGGGCGCTGGCGGCGGCGCAGGAGGCCGAGGTCATGGCCGCTTGGGCGGGGCTCGGCTATTATGCCCGCGCGCGCAACATGCACGCGGCGGCCAAGGCGGTGGCGGCGGCGGGCGGCTTCCCGCGAACGGAGGCGGAGTTGCGCATGCTGCCCGGGCTGGGCGCATACACGGCCGCCGCCGTCGCCGCGATCGCCTTCGATGAGCGGACGGTGGTCGTCGACGCCAACGTCGAGCGCGTGGTATCGCGCCTTCATGCGGTCGCCACGCCGCTTCCGCGGTCCCGCCCCGCGATCCGCATCGCCGCCGACATGCTTACGCCCGACATGCGCGCGGGCGATTTCGCGCAGGCGGTGATGGACCTCGGCGCGACCGTCTGCACTCCCAAGCGCCCGCGTTGCCTGCTTTGCCCGGTGCGCGGATGGTGCGACGCCTACGCCACCGGCGAACCCGGTCGGTATCCGGTCAAGCAGCCAAGGGCGGAGCGCCCGCGACGCCACGGCACGGCGTTCTGGCTGGAACATGGCGGCCGCGTCCTCCTCCACCGCCGTCCGCCGCGTGGGCTGCTCGGCGGGATGCTGGCGCTGCCTACCGGACCGTGGGCGCAAGAGCCGCCCGGCTTCGCGAACGCGCCCGGTGCGACCGGCTGGCGCATGCTGCCGAACACGGTCGAGCACGGGTTCACGCACTTCCGCCTGCGGCTGGCGCTTGCCGTCGGGTCGGGCGCGGGGCACGAGGAGGGCGAATGGTGGCCGATCGCGGCGCTGGACGGGGCGGGACTCCCCACCGTGTTCAGGCGTGCGGCCGAAGCGCTGAGGAGCGGGCGATGAAGCGGACGGCGACGATGATGATGGGGACGATGGCGGGGGCGGCGACCCTCATCGCGACCGGTGCCTGGGCGGGGCAGGCGCGGCGCGCGCCCGCGCCGCGGACGCAGACGCAGGCGCGCGCCGCGCCGCTGCCCGTCACCCAGGCGTTGTTCGACGGTTACGTCCGCGACCGCAAGATGCCGGGGATCGTCGCGGCGTTCGGCCGGGCGGGCCGGCCGACCATTTTCGTATCGGCGGGCCGTATCGCCGACGATTCGACGGTCGCGGCCGGGCCGGACACGCTGTGGCGTATCTATTCGATGACCAAGCCCGTCACTGCCATGGCCGCGATGATTCTGGTCGAAGAGGGCAAGCTCGGCCTCGACCAGCCCGTCTCCGACATTCTGCCCGCCTTTCGGAACATGCGCGTCCTCACCGATCCCGCGAACGGGCTCGCCAGCCGCCCCGCCGCGCGGCCGATCACGATCCGCCACCTGATGACGCACACCGCCGGCCTGGGCTACAACATCGTCACCAAGGGGCCGTTGCTGCGCGAGTACGAGCGGCTCGGCATCCTGCCCGGCGCGGCCAACGCGCTGATCGAGGAGCAGGCGCGCCGCGTCCGCCCGACCTCGCTCCAGGCGTTCGCGGGCCGCGTGGCGACGCTGCCGCTCATCGCCGATCCGGGCACGCGCTGGAGCTATTCGATCGGCCTCGACGTGCTGGGCGCGGTGATCGAGCGCGTGTCGGGGATGCCGTACGACCGCTTCCTGCAAGCGCGGTTGTTCACCCCGCTCCGCATGGATTCGACCTATTTCACCGTGCCGGCGGCCGAGGCCGGGCGCTTGGCGACCAACTACGCCTTCATCGGCGCGAACCCGCTTCAACCCGACGCGACCGGCACCACCCGCGTCGTCGCCGATCCCGCCCGGACGTCGGTCTATCTCCGGCCGCCGAGCTTTCCCTACGGCGGCGCGGGGCTCGTCTCGTCGGCGCGCGACTACGACCGGTTCCTCCACATGCTCCAGAACGGCGGCGCGCTGGACGGCGCGCGCGTGATGAGGGCGGAGACCGCGCGCCTCGCCATGTCGAACCTGCTGCCCGCGGGCGTGACCTTCCAGGGCGTCGGCGGTGGAGCCGGTGGCACGCAAGGCGCGGATACGCCGATGGGCTATGGCGCTGGCGGCTCGGTGTACCTCGCCGACAAGCCCGGCGGGCCGGGCAAGGGCACCTACGGCTGGGGCGGCGCGGCGGGGACGATCGCCTATGTCGATCCGGTGCGCCGGGTGCGGGGCACGGTGATGGTCAACTATTTCTCCTCCGAACGCTGGCCGTTGCGCCAGGAGATCCCCGCCGCGCTCGCGCGCGATCTGGAGTCGGTGCGCCCGTGACGTCGGAGGGCTCCGCCGCCGGCCGGGCGCCCCCCGGTTTCACCGGTGGCCGTCTCGATCGCGCGGATCGACTCCGGAACGATCCCGACGCGCTCGCCGCCGCGCTGTCCGACCGGGGCGCGCGCGTCCTCGTCCTGGGTCCCGGCTACGAGCCGCAGGTGACCGAAAAGGGCCGCCTCGCCTGGACAAGCCTTGCCGCCCCGGACCCCGGCGAGGACCCCACCACCGACCCGGCCGCCGACCTCGTGCTGCTCGGGCTGGAGGGCGATCACCCCCGCTTCGCCCGGATCACGAACGAACCCGGCGGTTCGCCCTTCCGCTCGCCGCGCCTGCTGGGCGCGCTCGGCGAAATGCCGCCCGGCGAGGCGGCGACCTACGCGCAGGCGCGCGCCGTGCTGGACTGGCACGCGCGCCACCGCTTCTGCGCCAACTGCGGCGCGCCCTCGGCCGTCGTCCGCGCGGGCTGGGTCCGCCGTTGCACGTCCTGCGCGGCCGAGCATTTCCCGCGCACCGACCCCGTCGTCATCATGATCGCCGAGCACGGGGGCCGCGCGCTGCTCGGTCGCCAGGCGTCCTGGCCGCCGGGCCGCTTCTCCGCGCTGGCGGGTTTCGTCGAGCCCGGCGAGTCGGTCGAGGAGGCGGTCGCGCGCGAAATCCACGAGGAGGCGGGCGTGCGCGTGGAGGACGTGCGCTACGTCGCCAGTCAGCCCTGGCCCTTCCCGTCGCAGCTCATGATCGCCTGCGTCGCGACCGCCGTCGACGACGCGCTGACGCTCGACAAGACGGAGATCGAAGAGGCGATCTGGGTCGATCGCGCCGCCGTCCGCGCGGTGCTGGCGGGCGGGGAGGGGCCGTTCCTCGCACCCCCGCCCTACGCCATCGCGCATACCCTGCTGAACCGGTGGGTCGAGGAGGCGTAAGGACGCTTCCACCAAGAAACGGCCGCCCCGGCGTAGACACCCGCGAAGCTTATTTCTTGTTCGATACAGTATTGCCGGCTGCTGAAAATACGTCTATGTTTCCTGCGGCGTCGAGGAGACTTCGATATGGCGAAGGTCATGACCTTTCTCACGGCTTTAGCCGCAACCGCCAGTGCGCCCGCAGGGGCGGCGACGATCGTTCAGAACTTCTTCGGACCGGGTTCCTACACCGTCGACAAGTTCGATCCCTCCCTGGGAACGCTCAACTCAATCACCGCCAACGTCACCGGCGGATCGGCGACTTATCTGGTCAAGTTGAACGGCCCGCTATTCGCGTCCACGACGTATGGCGCGACCGCATATTTCGGCATCTACCTCGGCCCCCTGACGATTGACGGCAATGTTCAGGGCGCCGGCACCGCGGTGTTCGACCTCGGCGCGACCGAGATCACGTTGCCGGTGGTGCCGTATACGGTGAATATCGGGGTGCCGACCGATCCCAACTCGTCCTTTTACAATGCGCTGATCGGCTCGGGCGGCACGTTTTCGTCGCTTGCGGTCGATCCGCCCTTCAACCTTGTTTTCGGCGATCTCGGCGGCCGCTTCGTCAACGACGTGTCGATCACCTCGAAAAGCGCCGCCTGGTCGCTTGAGTACGATTATACGCCGCTACGCCCCGTCGTCCCTGAACCGGCGACGTGGGCGATGATGATCGTCGGGTTCGGAGCGATCGGCGGCGCGATGCGGCGTCGCCCGGCCGTGGCGAGCATGCGCCCGGCCTGAACGATACCGTCCCGCCGGATCGAACACGCGGCCCGGCCTTCCGGGCACGTGCGTTCGTGAACGTCCGCGCTCACGCACCCCGCTCCCGCGCTCGCCGATACGTTCCCAGCATCCGCACCCATTTGGCGTGGAAACCCAGCTCCTCCAGCGCGCGGTCGAGCCCGGGCTCGCCGGGCCGCCCCTCGACGTCGGCGTAGAACTCGGT
Source organism: uncultured Sphingomonas sp. (assembly GCF_964237155.1). Taxonomy (GTDB): domain Bacteria; phylum Pseudomonadota; class Alphaproteobacteria; order Sphingomonadales; family Sphingomonadaceae; genus Sphingomonas. The sequence goes on from NZ_CAXSHH010000002.1 coordinate 97,205, forward strand.
CGCCGCGAAGCTGCCGCCGCGCTGATAGCTTTCCAGCTTGAACATGTTGACGCCGTTGGTCGCGAACCCGCCCATCGCCTTATAGAGCGCGGCGGGGACGTTCCGGACCTCGAACACCAGCGTCGTCAACCACGGCCCCGCGCCGACCGGCGGGGCCGCCTCGCGCGCCAGGATCACGAAGCGCGTCGTGTTGTGCTCGGCGTCGGCGACGTCGGTCGCCAACAGGTCGAGCCCGTAGAGCGCGGCCGCGCCCGGCGGGGCGAGCGCGGCCAGCCCCGGTTCGCTCCGCTCCGCGACCAGCGCGGCCGCGCCCGCCGTGTCGGGGTAGGGGACGGGCTCGATCCCCCGGCCGCGCAGCCAGTGCCGACATTGGCCGAGCGCCTGGGGATGGCTGACCGCCTGCCGGACCACCTCGCCCGCGCGGCCCATCAGCGCGTAGCGGATGGGCAGGAAATGCTCGGCCACGATGCCCAGACCCGACTCGGGCAGCAGGAAATGGATGTCCGCCACGCGTCCGTGGAGCGAGTTCTCGATGGGGATCATCGCCGCGTCCGCCCGCCCGTCGCGCACCGCGTCGATCGCGTCGGCGAAGTCGAAACAGGGAAGCGGCGACCCGTCAGGATACGCCTGCGTTGCGGCCAGGTGGCTGTTCGCCCCCGGCGCGCCCTGGAACGCGATCGCGCGGGCGGGATCGGCGGCCGCGACCGCGACCATCCGGGCGACGAGCGGGCGGGCTGGGGCGGGAAATCGTTCCATCGGCGATGGCGGTTAGGCGGTGGGCAAGGGGCGGGCAAGCGCCCGCGCGCGACCCGGGGCTCTTGATCGATGTTGCAACCGGGCCACGCACGGCTTGCGGGCGCGGGCACTATTTTCTAGGTAGGCCGGTAAAGTAACCTCCAAAGGCGTACGTCGACCACATGGATATCAAGACCAATACGATCGCCGGCTGGGCGTTGGCGGCGTGCGGCGCGGCGCTCGGCCTCGCGATCGTCGGCAGCATGGTGTTCACCGGCGAGCGCCCCGAAAAGATGGGCTACGTGATCGAGGGCGTCGCCGCCGAGGGCGGTGCGGAGGGCGCGGCCGCGCAGGTGCCGATCGCGACGTTGCTGGCGTCGGCCGACCCCGCCAAGGGCGCGGACGTGTTCAAGAAATGCGCGGCCTGTCACACGATCAACCAGGGCGGCGCGAACGGCATTGGCCCGAACCTATATGGCGTGGTCGGCGAGGGGATGGCGGCCGGGCGCGGGGGGTACGGCTTCTCCGACGCGTTGAAGGGCGTCGGCGGCAATTGGGATTTCGAGAAGATGAATGCGTGGCTGCTGTCCCCCCGCAAGTTCGCGCCCGGCACCAAGATGACTTTCGCGGGGCTCGGCAACGGCCAGGATCGCGCCAACGTCATCGCCTATCTGAACAGCCAGGGATCGAACCTGCCGCTTCCCGCCGCCCCGCCCCCGGGCGCCGCCGCGACCGAGACGGGTGCGACCGAACCCAAGGCCGTCGAGGCGATCGCCAACGCCCAGGCAAACCCGACAGCCGACATCGCCAACACCGCATCGCCCTCCACCGGCGCGCCGTCGATTGACCCGGCGGCCGCCGAAAAGGGCGCGAAGGTCGGGAATTGATCCCCGAGCAGCCGGCTTAGTAATCCCCCCCCTTCTCCGCCCGCTCGCGGTAGAAACGCTGCACCGTCGCCCAGCCCTCAGCGGCGGTGTCGACGTAGGTAAAGATGCCCAGGTCGCGCTCCGACACCACGCCCTCGTCGACCAGCGCCTGGAAATCGACTACCCGGTCCCAGAACTCTCGGCCGTATAGCAGCACGGGGATCGGCGCGATCTTGCCCGTCTGGATCAGCGTCAGCAGCTCGAACAGCTCGTCGAACGTCCCGAACCCGCCGGGAAACACCGCCAGCGCGCGCGCCTTGAGCAGGAAGTGCATCTTCCGGAGCGCGAAATAGTGGAACTGCGTCGAGAGGCTCGGCGTGACGTACGGGTTGGGTGCCTGCTCATGCGGGAGCACGATGTTGAGCCCGATCGAATCGGCATGGACGTCCGCCGCCCCCCGGTTCGCCGCCTCCATGATCGACGGCCCCCCTCCCGAGCACACCACGAAATGCCGCTGGCCGTGTCCGTCGCGCGGGAAGTTGCTGACCAGCCCCGCCAATTCGCGCGCGACGTCGTACCAGTGCGCCTTGGCGACCAGGCTCTCGGCGATCCGCTTCGACTTCTCGTCGCTCGCCATCGCCAGCAGCGCCTGCGCCTTGGCCGGCTCGGGAATGCGCGCGGAGCCGTAGAAGACGAAGGTCGACCCGATATGCGCCTCCTCCATGATGAGCGAGGTCTTCAAGAGCTCCAGCTGGAACCGCACGGGCCGCAGATCCTCGCGCAACAGGAAGTCCATGTCCTGGAACGCCAAGCTATAGGCGGGATCGTCGGTCTGCGGCGTCGACAGGCCGGTCGCGGCGCTCTCGGCCTCCTGGCGCGCGGGCGCGAAGACGCGGTCGGGTACCGGGCCGGAAACTGGGGTGTCGGTCATCGGCGGCGCGTTAGCGGCAGAAGCGCGCGGCGTCATCCTCCAGATGCAGATGGTCGCGGTGCGCGGCGTTGTAGTCGGGGCTCAGCACCGTGCCGAACCGCCGGCACGCCGACCGCCGGATCGTGCGGAGGAACCCGCGCACCGCCGGGTCCTCCGACGCCCAGTCGTCCGCGATCGATACCCGCCGTCCGTCGCGCAGCGTGAACGCGGCGACATCGACCGCGTTGGCGGTCGCATGTCCCGACCGTCGGTCATCCCGGCCCGCGCCGACGACGTTCCGGCAGGCGTAGGTGCCCATGCCCGCGACCCGCGTCAGTTCGGACCCCAGCCCCTGGTACGCCGCCGGCGCGACCGCGTTTCGGACCCATCCCGCGAACGCCCGCGCGTTGCCGCACCGCATCGCGGTGATCCCCGTCACCGGCACGCCGATGTCGAGCAGCTGCACCGTCCCGTACAGCCCGCACCCCGCGCCCGTCGGCTTGTCGGGCAGCACGCGGAACGCGACCCCCTCGGCGCGCAGGTCGGCGTGGCACTGCGCGATCTCCCGCGCGGGCGGACGCTCGACATCGGCCCGGGGAGGGGCGGGCCGCTCCGAACGCCCGCACGCTGCGAGGAGGAAGGTGAGCGCGACCACGCCCCACTCCCTCGTCATGCCGGACTCGTTCCGGCATCCATCGCTGTACGCACTCCCCACCGTCTGGTTGTTGCCCAACCATGGACCCCGGAACAAGTCCGGGGTGACGGGGAAAAGGGGGATCAACCTTGCCCCCGCACCCATCCACCGCTACCGGCCGGGACGGGCCACGCGGTCCCAACGCCGCGCGCGCTCTCTGTGAGGAGAGACCATGACGAATACCCCGACCCGCCCGGGCTTGAAGCCCGCGCGTCCATTCTTTTCTTCCGGCCCGTGCGTCAAGCCGCCCGGCTGGTCCCCCGGCGAACTCGCCGTCGCCAGCCTCGGCCGGTCGCACCGCTCCAAGCTCGGCAAGCAACGCCTGAAACTCTGCATCGACCTGATGCGCGAGGCGCTCCAGCTTCCCGATACGCACCGCATCGGCATCGTCCCCGCCTCCGACACCGGCGCGTACGAGATGGCGATGTGGACGATGCTGGGCGCTCGCCCGGTGACCGCGCTCGCCTGGGAGAGCTTCGGCGAGGGCTGGGTTACCGACGCGGTCAAGCAACTCAAGATCGACCCCGTGGTCATGCGTGCCGACTACGGCTCGCTCCCCGACCTGCACGCGGTCGATTGGACCCACGACGTGCTGTTCACCTGGAACGGCACCACCTCGGGCGTCCGCGTGCCGAACGGCGACTGGATCGCCCCCGACCGCGAGGGGTTGAGCGTCGCCGACGCCACCAGCGCGGTCTTCGCCTACGATCTGCCCTGGGACCGGATCGACGTCGCCACCTTCTCCTGGCAGAAGGTGCTCGGCGGCGAGGGCGCGCACGGCGTCCTGATCCTCGGCCCGCGCGCGGTCGAACGGCTGGAGACGTACACCCCGCCCTGGCCGCTCCCCAAGGTCTTCCGCCTCGCCTCCAAGGGCAAGCTGGCCGAGGGCGTGTTCGCGGGCGAGACGATCAACACCCCCTCGATGCTCGCCGTCGAGGACGCGATCTGGTCGCTCGAATGGGCCAAGTCGCTTGGGCGGGGCGGGCTGATCGCCAGGTCGGACGCCAACGCCGCCGCGCTGGACCGCATCGTCGATGCGCGCGATTGGCTCGGCCACCTCGCGCCCGACCCGGCCACCCGCTCGCGCACGAGCGTCTGCCTGACCGTCGCGGGCGCGGACGAGCCGCTGATCAAACGCATGGCCGCGCTGCTCGAGGCGGAGGACGCCGCCTACGACATCGCCGGCTACCGCGACGCTCCGCCGGGCCTGCGCGTCTGGTGCGGCGCGACCGTCGACACCGCCGACATCGAAGCGCTCGGCCCCTGGCTCGACTGGGCCTACGCGAGCGCGAAGGCCGCCTGATCTACCCCTCTCCCGCTTTCGCGGGAGAGGGTGGCCGAGCGAAGCGAGGTCGGGTGAGGGCAGGTTGCCCAAAGCACTGCCCTCACCCTGGCGCGTACCGCGCCTGTCCCTCTCCCGCGAAAGCGGGAGAGGGTTTCGAAAGGAACAGAAATGCCCAAAGTCCTCATCTCCGACAAGATGGACCCCCGCGCCGCCGCGATCTTCCGCGAACGTGGGCTGGAGGTCGACGAGATCACCGGCAAGACCCCCGACGAACTGAAAGCCATCATCGGCGACTATGACGGCCTCGCCATCCGCTCCTCGACCAAGGTCACCCGCGACATCCTCGACCACGCGACCAACCTGAAGGTCGTCGGGCGCGCGGGCATCGGCGTCGACAATGTCGACATCCCGGCGGCGTCGGCGAAGGGCGTGGTCGTAATGAACACCCCCTTCGGCAACTCGATCACCACCGCCGAACACGCGATCGCGCTCATGTTCGCGCTCGCCCGCCAGCTGCCCGAGGCGGACCTGTCCACGCAAGCGGGCAAGTGGGAGAAGAACCGCTTCATGGGCGTCGAGCTCACCTCGAAGACGCTCGGGCTGATCGGCGCGGGCAATATCGGGTCGATCGTCGCCGACCGCGCGCGCGGCCTGAAGATGAAGGTCATCGCCTTCGACCCGTTCCTCACCCCCGAGCGCGCGGTCGAGATGGGCGTGGAGAAGGTCCCGCTCGACGAGCTCCTCGCCCGCGCCGACTTCATCACGCTCCACACGCCCCTCACCGACCAGACGCGCGGCATCCTGTCCGCCGACGCGCTCGCCCGCACGAAGAAGGGCGTCCGCATCATCAACTGCGCGCGCGGCGGGCTGATCGACGAGGCGGCGCTCAAGGCGGGACTGGACAGCGGCCACATCGCGGGCGCGGCGCTGGACGTGTTCCAGACGGAGCCCGCGACCGACTCGCCGCTCTTCGGCACCCCCGGCTTCGTCTCCACCCCGCATCTTGGGGCGTCGACGACCGAGGCGCAGGTCAACGTCGCGATCCAGGTGGCCGAGCAGCTCGCCGACTATCTCCTGACCGGCGGCGTCGCCAACGCGCTCAACATGCCGAGCCTGTCGGCGGAGGAAGCGCCCAAGCTCCGTCCCTACATGGCGCTCGCCGAAAAGCTCGGCTCGCTCGTCGGCCAGCTCGCCCACGGCGCGATCCGCTCCGTCTCGGTCGAGGCGGAGGGCGCGGCCGCCGAATTGAACCTGAAACCCATCACGTCGGCCGTGCTGTCGGGCTTCATGCGGGTCCATTCGGACATCGTGAACATGGTTAACGCGCCATTCCTGGCCCGCGAACGCGGCCTGGAAGTGCGCGAAGTGCGCCATGAGCGCGAGGGCGACTATCACACCCTCGTCCGCGTCACCGTCGGCACGGCGGACGGCGAACGCTCGGTCGCGGGCACGCTGTTCGGCGACTCCAAACCGCGCCTCGTCGAACTATTCGGCATCAAGGTCGAGGCCGATCTCGCGGGCCCCATGCTCTACGTCGTCAACGAGGACCGCCCCGGCTTCATCGGCCGCCTGGGCACGCTGCTGGGCGAGGCCGGCGTCAATATTGGCACCTTCCATCTCGGCCGCCGCGACACCGGCGGCGAGGCGATCGTGCTGTTGTCGCTGGACGGACCCGTCACCCCCGACCTCCTTGCCCGCGTCAAGGCGCTGGGCGGCGTAAGGACTGCGATGGGCTTGACCTTCTGACGCGAAAAGCGAGGACGGAGACGACAAGATCTCCCTCTCCCCTCCGGGGAGAGGGCCGGGGAGAGGGGCTGTTCAGTGGACGAAGATAGCGAGAAGAAACGCCTAAGAAACGCCAAGGCCATGCGGAGCAACCCGACTCCGGCCGAGGCGCGGCTCTGGTACAAGCTGAGAGCGAAACGCCTGAACGGCGTCAAGTTCACCCGCCAGGACGTGATCGGCAACTACATCGTCGACTTCGTAGCTCGCGAGCGCAGGCTGATCATCGAAGTCGACGGCGACACGCACGCGGCCAGCGCGGAGTACGACGCCAAGCGAACGGCATGGCTGAAGGGCGAAGGCTACCAAGTCATCCGCTTCGCCAACGCCGACGTGATTGGAAACGAAGAAGGGGTGCTCACCCTCATAACGGTGGCTTTATCGAACAGCCCCTCTCCCCGACCCTCTCCCCAAAGGGGAGAGGGAGAAGAAGAATGACCGCTCTCCTCCCCGAAGGCTTCCGCGACCGCCTGCCCCCCCACGCCGACGCCGCCGCGGCCGTGGAAGCGCGCGTGCTCGAGGTCGCCCGCCTCCACGGGTACGAACGCGTCGACCCCCCGCTCGCCGAGTTCGCCGAGGCGCTGGGCACCCGCCTCAAGGCCGGCGCGCTCCGTGACGCTGTCCGCTTCGTCGATCCCGTGTCGCAAGCGACGCTCGCCATCCGCCCCGACCTTACCGCGCAGGTCGCCCGCATCGCAGCCACGCGCATGGCGCATCATCCGCGCCCCGTCCGCCTGTCCTACGCCGGTCCCGTCCTCCGCCTTCGCGCGCCCGAGCTCAGCCCCGCGCGCGAACGGCGGCAGATCGGCGCGGAGCTGATCGGCCTCGACACCGTCGCCGCCGCGCGCGAGCTGGTCGGCGTCGCCGCCGAGGCGCTGGCCGCGACCGGCGCGACCGGCCTCTCGATCGACTTCACCCTCCCCGACCTGGTCGAGACGCTCGCGCGCGGAGCCATGCCGGTCGATCCGGCCCAGGTCGCCCCCCTACGCGACCGCCTCGACGCCAAGGACGCCGGCGGCGTGGCGGCGATCGCCCCCGCCTACCTTCCGCTGATCGAGGCGGCCGGCCCGTTCGATGCGGCGGTCGCGCGCCTTCGCGCCTTCGACCGCACCGGCGCGCTCGCGACCCGCCTGGACGGCCTCCAGGCGATCGCGGACGGGGTCGCAGGGCTCGCCCAGCTCACGCTCGACCCGACCGAGCGCCACGGCTTCGAATACCAATCCTGGCTCGGCTTCTCGCTCTTCGTCGCGGGCGCCCCCGCCGAGGTCGGCCGCGGCGGCACCTACACGGTCGTCCACGAGGACGGCGCGGAGGAACCCGCCACCGGCTTCTCCCTCTACGCCGACGCGCTCATCGCCTCCGCCCCGGAACGCCGCCGCCTCTTCCTCCCGCTCGGCACGTCGCCCGAGCAGGGCAGGGCGCTCCGCGCGGAGGGCTGGGTCACGGTCGCCGCGTTGGAGGGGGACACGCCCGAGGCGCAGCTCGCGACGCATGTTTGGCGAAACGGAGCGGCGGAGGCGGTAGGGTAGTCGGCGCTGCTGTCCCCCTCGCCGTCACCCCGGGCTTGACCCGGGGTCCCGCTTCTTCTCTCCTGTGTCGATGAGCATGAGACGCGGCGGCTGGGTATACATCATGACCGACCGCTACCGCGGCACGGTCTATATCGGCGTCACCGCCTACCTACCCGCCCGCATTCACCAACACCGCAGCGGCGAGGGCTCCGACTTCTGCGCCCGCTACGGCCTCACCCGCCTTGTCTGGGCGGAACGCGGCGACGACATCGCCGAGTGCATCTCGCACGAGAAACGCCTCAAGAAATGGCGACGCGATTGGAAGTTCGAACTGATCGAGCGCGGCAACCCGGACTGGCGCGACCTGTTCGACGAGTTGGCGTGACGACCATCGGTCAGGAAGGCAGCGGGACCCCGGATCAAGTCCGGGGTGACGGGTGGGGGTGGAACCCGCCGTTAGGACAATGCTGATGCCGAACGTCGGCTTTGCGAACTGGGGCGAGGCCGATAAGATATTCGGATGCCGTCCATGTCGTTCCAAAGGTCGCTGGTCATTTCAGGGGCGGCGTTATTCCTGCTGGGCCTGCTTCAGGGTGCGGTCGTTCAGTCATTCACCAACCCCAGAATGGCGTTGTCGGCGCATCTGACCGCCGTTCAGAGCGGCACGGTACTGATGGTCGTGGGGGTGGTCTGGTCTGTAGTTTCATTGAATGCCGTCTTCTCGAAGATCGCTCGATGGTCGATCATGGTCGGGATGTACGGTCTTTGGATCGGGTTGACGTTGTCGGCCACGACAGGTGCAAGCGCATCGCTGCCCATCGCCGGCGCGGGCCACGATGCCGACCGGCTGACCGAAATGGGGGTGTCGATAATGGTTCTCGGTTCCAGCGCACTGATGACGATCGGCTGGTTCTTCTTCCTGGCGGGACTCATCCGGTCGAAAGGTGACTGAAAGTCCGGACCGACGAGAATAGTGCTTTCCTACACGATCGACTTCTGATCCAAGCTCGACGGTGCCGGACCGAACCGCCTCGACCACCTTACGCGCGATCAATACGCGCGCCGCTTCCCCTGCTAAGCGCCTCCCCGACGGAGGTCGGTACCAAGCCGCGATGGCCCGTTTGGGGAAGGGCGGGTCCCACATCTTCCGTCATGCCGGACTTGTTCCGGCATCCATCGTTGGGCGAACTCGGCGGCGTGGTTGCGCGCACGACCATGGACCCTGGAACAAGTCCGGGGTGACGAAGTGGGATCATGCGTCACGCACCGTCCGTCGCTCGATACAGTCACCTCACCACGCAATTAGGCCAACTAGCGTCACCTTCGTCACCTTCATCCCGCACTCCCCAGCCGCGCTTGGCATGAACTTTAGTGAACTTCCCGCCACCCGCACGCGTCCAAACCCGTGGACCCTCCGGCCGTCCCGCCCTAACGCCCACCCGAACGGCTTGGGAGTAAACAGTGGCCAACGTAGCGGTGATCGGCGCGCAGTGGGGCGACGAGGGCAAGGGCAAGATCGTCGACTGGCTTGCCGAGCGCGCCGACATGGTGGTGCGCTTCCAGGGCGGGCATAACGCCGGCCACACGCTCGTCGTCGGCGACAAAACCTACAAGCTGTCGCTGCTCCCCTCGGGCGTCGTGCGCGGCACGCCGTCGGTGATCGGCGGCGGGGTCGTGCTCGACCCCTGGGCGCTCCAGGCCGAGATCGATCGGCTCGCGGGGCAGGGGATCGCGGTCACCCCCGATACGCTCCGCGTCGCCGACACCTGCCCGCTGATCCTGCCCTTCCACCGCGATCTCGACGCCCTGCGCGAGGACGCCAGCGGCGCGGGCAAGATCGGCACCACCAGACGCGGCATCGGCCCGGCCTACGAGGACAAGGTCGGCAGGCGGGCGATCCGCGTCTGCGACCTGGCGCATCTGGACGACCTCCAGCCGCAGCTCGACCGCCTGTTCGCGCACCACGACGCGCTCCGCGCCGGCTTCGGCGTGCCCCCCGTCGATCGCACTCAGCTCCTAACCGACCTGCGCGGGATCGCCGATTTCGTCCTCGCCTTCGCCAAGCCCGTCTGGCGTGACTTGAACGAAGCGCGCGCGCGCGGCCGCCGCATCCTGTTCGAGGGCGCGCAGGGCGTGCTGCTCGATATCG
>NZ_CAXSHH010000003.1:0-105305 GCF_964237155.1 uncultured Sphingomonas sp.
CCAAGGTCCTGACGGGCTCGATGATCGCCGGTGCGGCGCTCATGGTCTCCGCGTGCGGCAGCAACAACGAAGCGGCGACCGAGAACACGATGGTCACCGACCTGAACGCGACCGAGGGCATGGACACCATGACCGACAACATGACCGCCGTCGACGGCGCCATGAACGGCGGCATGATGGCCAACGACTCCACGATGATGTCGAACGATTCGATGATGATGGGCAACGACACCATGATGTCGAACACCACCACCACGACGACGACCACCAACGCGATGTAATCGCTGGGTCGTCATCGACCCGATTTGGAAGGGGCCGTCCGGGATACCGGGCGGCCCCTTTCTCGTTCCTGTCCGATCGACCCGGCGCGCTTCACGCCCAACCGGACACGAACGCGGCGGAATGGTTAAAAAGCGTTAGGGCGCCGGCGCGTTATCCCGTAGAATCCGAATGTTACCGACCGGGAGGGTGTGATGAGGGTGTTGCGTGTGGCCGCGGGCGCGGTGTTGGCGATGTACGCGTCCGGTGCGGCCCCGCTCTCCGCCCAGTTCTATCTTCAGTCCAAGCCGTTGGCCGGGCAGCCGGTGAAGGGCGACGAACCGGGTATCATCGGCTCACCGCTGCCCGGGGCGACGCCGGACGAGTTGCGCGCCGGGCTGGTCTGGACGATGCGCGCCGCGCTCAACGTCGCGGCCCTGCAGTGCCAATTCGAGCCGACGCTGGGTACGGTGCGCAACTACAACGCGCTGCTGGTCGACCACCGCGACGAGTTGAAGAATTCGTTCGACGTCCTGACCAAGTACTTCGTCAGGACGGGCAAGACCAAGAAGGAGGGACAGACCGCGCTCGATCAGTTCGGAACCCGCATCTATTCGAGCTACGCGACGGTGGGTGCGCAGCGCGGCTTTTGTCAGACGGCGAACACGATCGGCACTGACGCGAACTTTACGCCGCGAGGGCATTTCTTCGAGCTGGCCGAAGCGCGGATGCAGGAAGTGCGCAACAGCCTGGTCCCGTTCGGCGAGCAGCGTTTCCCGCGCAACGATTGGCGCGAGATCGCGGTGGTTCGGCCGCGGCTGGATGCGATGTGCTGGAACAAGAAGGGCGAATGGCGGGCCAACAAATGCGGCGTGTCGAGCTGGCCCGCGACATCGCCTACAGGGCTCGCGGTGGACGTCGCGTCGCGTTGATCGCCGGTCAGCGCATGCCCAGCAGCTTGTGGGTCTGAAGGCTCAGCCGCCAGCGCGGGCGGTCCATGACGAGCGCGACCGCCGCCGTGCGATTCGCCGCGGCGTCCGCGTCGTCGAGCGGCTGGACCAGGCGGTGCGTGAAGTCCCAAGGCTCCAACGCGGCCGGATCGATACCGGCTTGCGGCCAGACGAGCTTCAACTCGTCGCCTCGACGTTGGACGACGTGACTTCCGGCTTTGGGACTGATGCACACCCAATCGATGCGCGGGTGCGTCGGCAGCGTGCCGTTGCTCTCGACCGCGATACGGAAATCAGCGGCGTGTAGGGCGTCCACGACCGCATCGTCGATCTGCAGCATCGGTTCGCCGCCGGTCAGGACGACGAAGCGGCCATCGCGGCCATCGCCCCAATACCCCTCCACCGCGGCGGCCAACATATCGGCACTCGCGAAGCGGCCGCCGCCAACCCCGTCAACGCCGACGAAGTCGGTATCGCAAAATCGGCATACGGCGGTCGCCCGGTCGCGTTCGCGGCCCGACCACAGATTACATCCGGAAAAACGCACGAACACGGCGCGCGAGCCCGCGTTTACCCCCTCACCCTGGAGCGTCAGGAACATCTCCTTGACGGCGTAGGTCATGACAAGAACCTCAAGGACGAGCGGCGTAGCGGGTCGGGTCGGGCACGCTCGCCTCGCCGAAACCCTTCGCGCGCAGGCGACACGAGTCGCACAGGCCGCAATGCAGCTCGTCCGCGGTCGGGTCGTAGCACGACCAGCTCAGCCCCATGTCGAGTCCGAGCCGTGCCCCCTCGCGCACAATGTCCGCCTTGGTCATATGCTGGAGCGGTGCGCGGACCTTGAAGGGCGCGCCTTCCACGCCTGCCTTGGTCGCGAGTTCGGCCAAGCTCTCGAAGGCCCGGACGAACTCGGGGCGGCAATCGGGGTAGCCCGAATAATCGAGCGCGTTGACGCCGATGAACAGATCACGCGCGCCCGCCGCCTCCGCCCAGCCGAGCGCGAGCGACAGGAAGATCGTATTGCGCGCGGGCACGTAAGTGACGGGAATACCTTCCCCCACCCCATCCTTGGGCACGGGCGTCGCATCGGTCAGCGCCGATCCGCCGAAGCGCGACAGGTCGAGGGATAGGACGACGTGCCGCTCGGCGCCCAGCGCGCCCGCGACGCGCGCGGCGGCGGCTAGTTCGATCCTGTGGCGCTGGTTGTAATCGATCGACAGCGCGAGCAGCCGGTAGCCGCCCTCGCGCGCGAGCGCGGCCGACACCATCGAGTCGAGGCCGCCCGAGACCAGGGCGACCGCCAGTTCCTGCGTATGCATTGTCCTTGCGCGCTAAGCCGGGCTGGGCGCGCGCGCAACCGGCCGACAAAACGGCCGTCCCGTGGGACGGCCGAGGACGACGATACCGCCGACAAGGGAGAAATGTACCGAGCGGGTACCGGATGCGTCTACATCCGCGTGCGTGAAGAGTCGGTAAACGTGCATCGTCAGACCAGCTCGGCCCCGACCGCGACCGGAAAGCTCCGCGCGCAGAATTTGCAATCGACGATGATCGCGCCGCTCTCGTCCGCCAACTCGCGCCGCTCCGCGACCGGGAACTTGGCGATCACGCTCTCGATATGCTCAGCCGTACAGCGACAGCCCTGAACGAGCGGGGTCGAGGCGAGCACGCGGACCTCGGTTTCCTCGTTGAACAATCGCCAGACGAGCGTCTCGAGCGGAAGCGCGGGTTCGGCGAGCTCGTCCGCGCCCATCGTGCCGCCCAGCGCCGCGACATGCTCCCATTCGGGATGGTCGAGCCGGGTGTGAAGCCGCTCGCGCCCATCCTCGCCTTCGGGCAGGTGCTGCAGGAACAGCCCACCCGCGACGGTCCGCTCCCGAGCGTCCTTGCGGACAGCGACGCGCACAAGGCTGGGTATCTGTTCGGACTGGACGAAGTAGCTCTCGGCGGCCTGCGACAGCGTCTCGCCGTCGAGCGGGACGATGCCCTGATACCGCTCCTTGGTCATGGCGAGGTCGAACGTGATGGCGAGATACCCCTGGCCGAACAGCTGGTCGAGCGTCGGGTCGGCGGGCAGCGTCGCCAGCCGTTCGGCATCATACTGGACGTAACCGCGAAGTTCGCCGCCCCGATAGTCGCACACCAGCAGGTCGACGACACCGCCCTTGTTCTGTGCCTGCATGGTGAGTTGGCCGTCCGCGTCCTTCAGCGTCGAGCCGATCAGGGCGGCCAGCGTCAGCGCCTCCGCGAGCAACGCCTTGATCGCGGGCGGATAGGCGTGCGCGGCGAGCACGATGTCGAGCACGGGGCCGAGCCGCACCATGCGACCGCGCGCGCTCCGCGAAGGGATCGCGAAGCCGAGCGCACGGTCCAGGTCATGGATCTTGAGGTCCTGCATCGGTGGAAGATAAGGCGCGGACCCGCCTGATCAACGCCGCGCCGGGTTCAGCCGATCTGCCCGAAGCACCAGCGCAATATCGACTTCTGCGCATGGAGGCGGTTCTCCGCCTCCGCCCAGACGAGCGACCGTGGGCCGTCGATGACATCGGCGGTCACCTCTTCGCCGCGGTGCGCGGGAAGGCAATGAAGGAAGGCGGCGTCGGGCTTGGCCCGCGCCATGAGGTCGGACGTGACCTGGTACGGCGTCAGCGCGGCGAGCTTGGTGTCGGCATGCGCCTGACCCATCGAGATCCAGCTGTCGGTCACGATGACGTCGGCACCCTCGACCGCCTCGTGCGGCGAGGCGACCACGCGCGCGCGGCCTCCTCCCGCCTCGACATCGGCGTCGTCGGGCTGGAACCCCTGCGGACAGGCGGCCATCACGTCGAAGCGCATCAGCCCCGCCGCCTCGATCAGCGAGGCGAGCACGTTGTTGCCGTCGCCGAGCCACGCGACCTTCAGCCCCGGCAAGGCGCGGCCCGTCTCCAGGATGGTGAGCAGGTCGGCCACGATCTGGCAGGGGTGCGAACGGTCGGTCAGCCCGTTGATCACGGGCACGGTCGCGTGCGCCGCCAATTCCTCGATCTTGGCATGGTCGTCGGTGCGCAGCATCACCGCATCGACATAGCCGGACAGGACGCGCGCGGTGTCGGACACCGGCTCGCCGCGGCCGAGCTGCATCTGCCCGGCCTCCAGCACGATCGACTGACCACCGAGCTGGCGCATGCCCACGTCGAACGACACGCGGGTACGGGTCGAGTTCTTTTCGAACACCATCGCCAGCACGCGGTCGCGAAGCGGGGCGTCGGCGTCGACGCGGCCCTTCGGCCAGCCGGCCCGCGCGGCCTTGCGGTCCAGCGCGTCGGCGAGGATCGCGGCGAGCCCGTCCCCGCCCGCGTCGGAGAGGGACAGGAAATGACGGATCTCAGTCATCCGCCGCCGGCACGTACACCCGCGCGGCCTCGCTCAGCTTCTCCACGCATTCGGCGATGTGAGTTTCATCGACGACGAGCGGCGGCAGCACGCGCACGACGTTCTCGCCCGCCGCGACGAGCAGCAGGTCGTGATGGTCGCGGACATGCGCCACGAAGGCGCGGCTGTCGCTCTTGAGCTTCAACCCGAGCATGAGGCCATGACCGCGCACGTGGTCGAAAAGACCGTCGTGATTGGGGATCATCTGCTCGAGCGAGGAGCGGAGCCGTCGGCCCATGTCGCCCACATGCTCCAGGAAGCCGGGTTCCAGGATCACGTCGAGCACCGCCCCCCCCGCCGCCATCGCCAGCGGGTTGCCGCCATAGGTCGAGCCGTGGGTGCCCGCGATCATGCCCTTGGCCGCCTCCTCGGTCGCGAGGCACGCGCCGAGCGGGAAGCCGCCGCCGATGCCCTTCGCCACCGCCATGATGTCGGGGGTGACCCCGTACAGCTCGTGCGCGAAGAACCGGCCGGTGCGCCCATAGCCGCACTGCACCTCGTCGAGCACGAGCAGCAGGCCGTGCTCGTCGCAGGCGGCGCGCAAGCCGCGCAGGAACGCCTCCGACGCGGGCCGCACCCCGCCCTCGCCCTGGATCGGCTCGACCAGGAACCCGGCGGTGTGCGGGCCGACCAGCGCCAGCGCCGCGTCCAGGTCGTCGAACGGCGCGTAGGCGAAACCGGGCAACAGCGGCTCGAACCCGTTCCTGAGCTTGTCCTGGTTGGTCGCGGAGATCGTGCCGATGGTGCGGCCGTGGAACGCCATGTCGAACGTGATGAGCTCATGCCGCTCGGGATGGCCGTTCGCGAAATGGTACCGCCGCGCCGTCTTGATCGCGCACTCGACCGCCTCCGCGCCCGAGTTGGTGAAGAACACCGTGTCGGCGAAGGTGTGGTCGACCAGCCGCTGCGCCAGGCGGTCGCCCTGCGGCGAGCCGTACAGGTTCGACACATGCATGAGCGTCGCCGCCTGCTCCGCGATCGCGCCGACCAGTTTGGGATGGCCGTGGCCGAGCGCGTTCACCGCGATGCCGCTGGCGAAATCGAGGAACTTGCGCCCGTCCTCCCCATAGAGATAACAGCCCTCGCCTCGCACCGGCCGCACCCCGCAACGCGGATAGACGGGCATGAGGGCGGTGATGGCCACGGGGCGTGCTCCTGAAATGCGAAGGGCGACCCGTCGAGCCGCCCGCCGCCCCTGATACCGGCCCGCGCCGGAACGCGTCAACCTAGGCGCGATAATCGGGCCGGATCCCGCTCTCCCGCCAATAGCGTTCCAGCCCAAGCTCATCCGTCAGCCGACGAAAGCGCGGATCGCGACGCATGGTGGCGGCGGGCGGCATGAACAGGATGTTGGTCCTGCGGTCCTCCACTCTGGTGTATGTGCCCTGACCTCCCACGAAACGGATATCGGGAACCACGAAGCCTCGGCCGAAAAAGAAAGCTTCGACGACGGCGAACGCCTCGTCGAGGCGGCCCAGCGCGGACGCGAACTGGATCACGTTCTCAGCGTAGCCCGCGCCTTTTCGCGCCCAGGGCAAGCTCCTCTCGATCACGCGTCCGACCGCCGCGGGCGCGCGGGTATCGATCGCGCGGGCGACTTCGACGATCCATTCGGTCTGGACCGGGTCCATGCCCGCTGGCCAGTTCTCGCGATCCGCGCCCATGGCGATCGCCTCGGTCGCCCGGCCCGTGTACATCAGGTAATAGAACCGCGAGTACCAGACGGCGAAGTGACGCGGGAATAGCTGAAAAGCCTCGGCGAACGCGCGGTCGGCCTCGACCATGCGGCCCGCCCCCCACAATGCCGACGCGTGCACGTAGCGTGGCCCGGGACCCGGCGGCGCGATGGCGATCACCTTGTCCAGCATCACGGCGGACTCGCGCATCCGCCCGACGGAGCCGAGCAGGAGCCCCAGCCCGACCATCAGAGAGTCGTTCGTCGGCCCGTCACGGAGCACCTCTCGCGCAAGCCGCTCCTTCTCGCGCCAATGGCCGATCAGCGGCGGCAGCGTCGTCCGGGACTGTCGCGCATAGACATTCGTCGGGTCGAGCGCGAGCGCGCGCGCGGCGGCGGACCGTGACCGGTCGCGCAGTCCCGCCGCCATGCTGCGGGTTCGGGCATGGGATTCAAGCCCATACAGCACCGCCAGAAGTCCCCAGGCATCCGCGTTGCCGGGTTCCAGCACCGTCGCGCGCTCGAACAGCGCCACGGCTTGGGTGGAGCCGTCGCTCGTTACCTGCCGAATCGCCATCATACCTTGCTGCATGAGCTGTTCGACCTCGGGCGAGCTCGCCGATCGATCCTCGCCGTCGCGGAGCAGCGCCCAGGCGCCCACGCCGGCGGCCGCCGCCAGGGCACCCATCCCGCCGATCAGCGACCTTCGCGTCGGGCGCGGGGCGACCGACGTCCGCTCGACGGATGGGTCGACGAGCGTCGCGGGTTCGGCCTGTCCGTTGGCGATCAGCCTATACCCGACCTTGGTCACCGTCTCGATCCGGAAGCTCGCCTCGCCCAGACCCTCGGCGAGCCGGCGCAGGCGCGAGATCACGCGGTTGATCGCGTCGTCGCCGACGACGCGCCCTTCCCAGCAGCATTGGCTCAGATCGTCGCGCGACACGATCGCGCCGTCGGCCTCGACCAATGCCACGAGCACCTGCATCACGCGCGGCTCGACGACTTCGCTCGCGCCGTCGTCGCGCACGACCTGCCGCAGGGCGGGCGTCACCGCCAGGCGGGCCAGCCGGAACCCGGGGGTGTGCGCTAGGTCGATGCGCGCGAGGCGGTCGGCGGTGATCACCGCGATCGGCCTGAAATCAGGCGATCATCGGCGAACCATCGGTTGCTCATCCTGCCCACCGGGCGGCGCGAGCGCGATACGGGAAGGCGTCGGAGCGAACCCGCCCCGACCGTGCACCCATCAAGGATCGCCGCCATGACCAAGCTCTTTGCCGCCCTGACCGTCAGTCTCTTGGCACTCGCCGCCGCGCCCGCTTCAGCCCGATCTGGGGCCTGGCCCATCGGTAACCACCAGATCCACTTGTACTACGCCGACCTCGACATGAACAGCGTCGGAGGCCGCGCCGCCTTTCTCGCCCGCGTGGAAAAAGCGGCGCGCAAGCTATGCCGCGACGTGCGGATGAACGATCGCCGGGAGTGCGAGGCCGACACCCTCCGGATCACGGCCGGCAGTTCGCGCAACCAGATGCTTGCAAGGGCGATGGGCGAGCGCGAAGGAGTTCGCCTGGCAGGCCGCTGAGCGTTCGGGCGCAGATAACCCGCACGTCGCGCCCGCCAAAGCGGGTGCGACGCGCCCGTCACGCGTCGAGCGCCTCGTCCTCCACCCGGGCCGCGTTCTCCTGGATGAAGGCGAAGCGGTGGGCGGGGTTGTTGCCCATCAGGCGGTCGACCAGGTCCTTGACCCCGACCCGCTCCTCGTACTCCTGCGGCAGGGTGATGCGGATCATGCCGCGCGTGGCCGGGTCCATCGTCGTCTCGCGGAGCTGGATCGGGTTCATCTCGCCCAGGCCCTTGAAGCGCGAAACCTCGATCTTCTTGCCCCGGAACGCCGTTCGCTCGATCTCGGCGCGGTGCGCGTCGTCGCGGGCGTAGAGCGACTTGGCCCCGACGGTCAGGCGATAGAGCGGCGGTTGAGCCAGGTGCAGGTGCCCGCGGCGGACGAGGTCGGGCATCTCCTGGAAGAAGAACGTCATCAGCAACGTCGCGATATGCGCGCCGTCGACGTCGGCGTCGGTCATGATGACGATCCGCTCGTACCGCAGCAGGCTGGCGTCGCAGTCCTTGCGCGTGCCGCAGCCCAGCGCCTGGATCAGGTCGGCGATCTCCTGGTTCGCCAGGATCTTGGCGCTGGTCGCCGACGCGACATTCAGGATCTTGCCCCGGATCGGCAGGATCGCCTGCGTCTTGCGGTCGCGCGCCTGCTTGGCCGATCCGCCCGCCGAGTCGCCCTCGACGATGAACAGCTCGGTGCCCGCCGGATTGTCGGCGGAGCAGTCGGTCAGCTTGCCGGGCAGGCGCAGCTTGCGCGCCGAGGTCGCGGTCTTGCGCTTGACCTCGCGCTCCTGCTTGCGGCGCAAGCGGTCGTCCATCCGCTCGAGCACGTAGCCGAGCAACGCGCGGCCGCGCTCCATATTGTGGCCGAGCCAATGGTCGAAATGGTCGCGCACAGCCTTTTCGACGAGCCCGGCGGCCTCGGGCGAGGTCAACCGGTCCTTGGTCTGCGACTGGAATTGCGGCTCGCGGATGAAGACGGAGAGCATCAGCTCGGATCCCGTCATGACGTCGTCGGCGGTCAGGTCCTTGACGCGCTTGTCCTTCACCAGCTCGCCGAACTGCCGAAGGCTGCGAACCAGCGCTTGGCGCAACCCCTGCTCGTGCGTGCCGCCATCGGGGGTCGGGATGGTGTTGCAGTACCAGCTATAGCTGCCGTCGCTCCAGAGCGGCCATGCGACGGCCCATTCGACACGGCCCTGATCGCCGGGGAAATCCTGACTCCCCGCGAAGAACTCCGCCGTGGCGCAATCCCGCTCACCGACCTGTTCGCGCAGGTGATCGGCGAGCCCGCCCGGAAACTGGAACACCGCCTCCGCTGGCGTTTCGTCCCCGATAAGCTCGGGCGCGCACCGCCACCTGATCTCGACGCCCGCGAACAGATAGGCCTTGGAACGCGCCAATTTGTGCAGCCGCCCGGGCTTGAAATGCAGCTCCGGCCCGAAGATTTCGGCGTCGGGAGTGAAGGCGACCGACGTACCGCGCCGGTTGGGCGCGGCGCCCAACTGTTCGAGGGGCCCGAGCGTCTGCCCGCGCGCGAAGCGCTGGCGATAAAGCTTCCGCTCGCGCGCGACCTCCACCACCGTATCGGACGACAGCGCGTTGACGACGCTGACGCCGACCCCGTGCAGCCCGCCGCTGGTGGCATACGCCTTTCCAGCAAACTTGCCGCCGGAATGGAGCGTCGACAGGATCACCTCGAGCGCGGACTTGTCCGGGAATTTGGGATGGGGGTCGACCGGGATGCCGCGGCCGTTATCAACGATCGTCAAACGGTCACCCGGCTCGAGCACGACCTCGATGCGGGTCGCGTAGCCCGCGACGGCCTCGTCCATTGCGTTGTCGAGCACCTCGGCGGCGAGGTGG
The DNA here is from genome assembly GCF_964237155.1 of uncultured Sphingomonas sp. Classification (GTDB taxonomy): domain Bacteria; phylum Pseudomonadota; class Alphaproteobacteria; order Sphingomonadales; family Sphingomonadaceae; genus Sphingomonas. The sequence continues at coordinate 9,775 of NZ_CAXSHH010000003.1, forward strand.
TGGAGCGCTCGCTCGTCGGTGCCGCCCACATACATCCCCGGGCGGCGACGCACCGGCTCCAGACCTTCCAGCACTTCGATCGACGACGCGTCATATCCGTCGGCGGAGCGGGAAGCGGTCGAGAACAGGTCGGCGGACATATCGGGAACTTAGTAGGCGAGACTCGCTGCCGTGCCAAGCGATGGGCGGAACCGAGCTTGTTGCCCCCGGGACACAGTCGCATTGAATCAGTTCGCAGACGCACCCAAAACCGTATTTTGCCGTTACTGCTCCCGAAACAACCCCAGGAGACTCGCTCATGCGCCATACCTTGCTGACCGGCTTGGCCGGTCTATCATTCGCGCTCGGCGCACCCGCCGCGGCTCAGGACACGGGGACCGCCGTCGCCGATCCCGCGGCGCAGACCACGCCCGCGCCCGCCCCCGACGAGCCCGCGCCGATGATGGACGACCAGGCACCCGCGACGACGACCGTTCAGGATCCGGCCACCGATGAGTTCCCGTTCAGCGGTGTGTATGTCGGCGGCTCGTTCGGCTATGACGTCCAGCAGAATGACGTCGGCTCGCGTATCCTGTTCGACGCCGGGTTGAATGGCGGCTTCGGCGATTTCGTTCGCACGGGCGCTGGCGCGGACGCTTTCTCGACCGGTTTCTGCAACGGCGCGGCGCGCGGCGCGACGTCAGCACCGGGTTGCGCCAACGATCGGGACGGGATTGGTTATTACGGCCGCGTCGGCGCGGACTATCAGGTGAGCAAGATCGTCGTCGGCGTGATGGGCGAATTCGGCAAGTCCAAGATCAGCGACAGCATCAGCGCGTTCTCGACCACCCCCGCCAATTACGTCATGACGCGCGAGGTCGAGTGGGAGGCTTCGATCCGCGGCCGCGCCGGTTTCGTCGCCGGCCGCTCCACGCTGTTCTACGGCGCGTTCGGCCCGGGCTACATCAACCTGGATCGTAGCTTCCGGTCGACCAACACCGCCAACTCGTTCGAGCAGCGCGGCAAGCGCCGCCAGTTCGGCATCACCGGCGGCGGCGGTGTCGAGCAGATGATCGGGAACAACTTCTCGATCGGCATGGAATACATGTTCCACCAGTATGACGACGACCGCGCGCGCGTCCGCGTCGGCACGGGCACCGCGCCCGCGACCAATCCGTTCGTCCTGGCGCGCGGCGTCGACTTCCGTCGTTCGGACGAGAAGTTCCGTTGGCACAGCATCCGCGGCACGGCGGCGTTTAGGTTCTAGCGCCGAGCGGCTTGCGGCACTTTGTGCCGCAAGACCCGCACCAGCTCGGCCGGCGTAGCGAAGCTTACGACCGACGACGCGGCTTTGCCGCGGCGCAGACAAGGAAAGGCCCGCCGGTCACGAGACAGGCGGGCCTTTTCTCTACCAAGCCGGAAAGTACCCGGCCCCGGTCACGGGCGAAACCCGCGACGTCGAACGCGGCTATAGCCGCGCCGGCCGGGCGGGCTACAGGCCGCGCGCGTCGACTTCCCCGACTACCGCGCGCGCGGTCCGCCGAACGGCATCGGCGGCCCTGCCCGCCGGTCGCGCCTGGGCAGCTGCGCCTGATACGCATGCCCGCAATGCGCGACACAATACGGAAACCCCGGATTCACCTTGTCCCCGCAAAAGTGAAAATCCGCCTCGCCTGGATGCCCGAGCGGCCATTTGCACACGCGATCACTGAGATCGAGCAAGCCCGTCTTGCCTGCGATCTCCGGCGCCGGCTTGGCCGGAACCAATCGGCGCGGCGGGGCGGGCGTCAGCGGCGCCTGCTGCTCGCCCGGCGTCTGGCGCAGGAAGCCGCCCGGCCCGACCGAACGCAAGATCGGTTGCGGGGCGGCAGGAGCGGCCGATGCCATCTCGGGCTCGTCTTCATCCTCGTCCAGCACCGCCGGTTCGGGTTCGGGTTCCGGTTCGGGCTCGATCGCCGCGACCGGCTCGTCGACGGACTCAGGCTTGACGGTCGTCGTGACCGCCGCCTCGACCGCGGTTTCGGGCTCCGGCTCGACGGCCGCCGCCATCGGTTCGTTCGACCGGACCGGCGACGGTCGCGCCTGCAGCTCCAGCCGGTGCGCCTTGCCGATCACCGCGTTGCGGCTGACCCCGCCCAGCGCCTCGGCGATCTGGCTCGCGGTCTGCCCCGCCTCCCACATCGCCTTCAGCGTCTCGATACGCTCGTCGGTCCAGCTCATCTCACGGTCTTTCGGTTCTGGCGTCGGCGGTTGCGGCCCGGGGTGGCAGCGGTTACGCCGATGCCGATGAGCAGCCAACCCCCGACGGAGTCCATGGTGCGGAGCGCCCCGGGCGTGCCCGTCATCCGGAACATCAATTGGGGCGGTCTGAAGACGCTCTATGTGAAGGAAGTGCGCCGTTTCTTCAAGGTGCAGCTCCAGACGGTCTGGGCACCGGCGATCACCACGCTGTTGTACCTCGTCATCTTCACCGTCGCGCTCGGCGCGCGGCATGCGGTGACGCTCGACGGTCGCGCGGTGCCGTTCGCCGATTTCATCGCGCCCGGGCTGATCATCATGGGCATGATCACCAACGCCTTCGCCAATGCCAGCTTCTCGCTCCTCGTCGGCAAGATCCAGGGTACGATCGTCGACTATCTGATGCCGCCGCTTTCCACCGCCGAGTTGCTCGCGGCGATGGTCGGCGGAGCGGTCACGCGCGCGTTCTGCGTGGGCGGCGCGGTGTGGCTGGCGATGGCGCTATGGCCCGGCGTGAACGTGACCCCCGCCCATCCGCTCGTGGCGCTGTGGTTCGGGTTGCTCGGATCGACGTTCCTGGCGCTCGTCGGCGTACTTACATCGATCTGGGCGAAGAAGTTCGACCACGCCGCCGCCGTCCAGAATTTCGTGGTGGCGCCGCTCGCGCTGCTGTCGGGCACCTTCTACTCGGTCGACCTGCTCGCCCCGACCTTTCGCGCGATCAGCCACGCCAACCCGTTCTTCTACGTGATCTCCGGCTTCCGCTACGGCTTCCTCGGCATCGCCGACTCGCCCGTCCTGCTCGGCAGCTCGGTCATCCTGGCGCTCGACGCGGCGCTCGGCCTGCTCTGCTACACGCTGCTCAAGCGCGGGTGGAAGCTCAAGAACTAGGGCCCCGCTTCAGGCGGTCAGCGCGTCCACCAGCGCCCGCACCTTCTTCTGCCGCCATTGCGGAAGCGGGGCGACGATCCAGTAACCGACGCGCGACGCGCCCGCCTCGCCGATCACCTCGATGCGTCCGGCCGCTATGTCGCCGCTCGCGAGCAGTTCCGGCACCGTCGCGCGGCCGAGCCCGGCCGCGGCCGCGTCGATCGCGAGTCCGGCGTCCGCCACCCGGATCGGCATGGTGGCGTCATCGCCCGGACAACCCGGCCAACCGATCTCCAGCGCCGCTTCGCTGCCCGGCCGCGCGACGCGCACGAAGCCGTCCGACTCGAGCGCCTCGCCCTCCAGGTTACCCGGACCCTCTCCCCAGCGGATCGCGAGATCGAGATTGGCCTCGGTGAAGTCGACCGGCCCGCCCGATCCCTCGTCCGACGTCATCACCGCGAACCGCATCTCGCCGTCCGCCGCCGCGATGGCCGCCAGACGGGGCAGCAGCCATTTGGCCGTGAGGTCGCGCGGCGCGGCGATCGTCAGCGCCTTGGACGATTGTCCCGCCTGCATCGCGAGCACGGCGTCCTCGAACTGGAGGAACCCGCCGCGCAGCGCCGCCAGCCCCGCCCCGCCCTCCGCGGTCAGCTCCAGCCCGCGCGCGGTGCGGCGGAACAGGACCACGCCCAATGTATCCTCCAGCGCGCGTATCTGCTGGCCGACTGCGGCCGGCGTCACCGCCAGCTCGTCGGCGGCGCGCGTGAAGGACAGGTGGCGCGCGGCCGCGTCGAGCACGCGCAGCCCGTTGAGCGGCAGGTGGGTCCGCTTCAAAGATCCACGCCTATCGGGCCACCGCCGGGGCGGTCAGGGGGAAGCGGGGGATCGCCACGTCGAACGTCTCCCCGTCGCCCGCGATCACGTGATAGCTGCCCTGCATCGTCCCGGTCGGCGTCGCGAGCGGGCAGCCCGAGACATAGTCGTAGCTGGAACCAGGCTCGATCTGGGGCTGTTCGCCGACGACGCCCTCGCCCTCCACCGTGTGCCGGGCGCCGCGCCCGTCCGTGATGATCCAGTGCCGGGTGAGGAGTTGGACGACGTCGTCGCCCTCGTTCTCGATGCGGATATGGTACGCCCAGAACCACCGGCCCCGGTCGGGCTCGGACTGTTCGGGCAGGTAGTTGACCGACACGCGCACCGTCACGCCGCGCGTCGTGGCCGAATGCGGGAAGAACGCCTTCACAGCCCCGCCCCGGCGAGTGCCCGGTCGAGGTCCTCGATCAGGTCGGCGGGATCCTCGAGACCGACATTGAGGCGCAGCAGGCCCTCGGTGACGCCCATCTCCGCGCGCTTGTCGGCGGAAACGCTCGCATGCGTCGTCGAGGCGGGATGCGTCATGAGCGAGCGCGAGTCGCCGATATTGTTCGAGATGTCGATCAGCGTCATCCCGTCGAGCAACGCGTGCGCCTGCCCGCGCCCCTCGACCTCGAAGGCGAAGATGGGTCCGCACGCATCCATCTGGGACATCGCCAGATTATGCTGCGGATGGCTCGGCAATCCGGGATGGAGCATGCGCGGCACCCGGCCCTCCAGGAAGCGCCCGACCGCCAGCGCGTTCTCCGACTGGCGGCGGATGCGCAGGTCGAGCGTCTCGAGGCCTTTCAGCACCACCCACGCGTTGAACGGCGACAGGGTCGGCCCGGTGTTCCGCGTGAAGGGCAGCAGCGTGTTCGTGATGAAATCGTCCGTCCCGCACACCGCGCCCGCGAGCACGCGGCCCTGCCCGTCCATCATCTTGGTCGCGGAATAGGCGGTCACGTCCGCGCCCCACTCCATCGGCCGCTGGAGCGCGGGCGTGGCGAACGCGTTGTCGACCACCGAGGTGATCCCGTGCGAGCGCGCCAGGTCGCAAACCGCGCGGAGATCAACGACATCCATCGTCGGGTTCGCGGGCGTTTCGAAGAAGAACACCTTGGTGTTCGGCCGGATCGCGTCGGCGAATTGTTGCGGCTCGCGCGCATCGACGATCGTGGTCTCGATCCCGAATTTCGGGAGCAGCGTGTCGGTCAGCCACCGGCATGACCCGAACGCCGCGCGTCCGCCGACCAGGTGATCGCCCGCGCCCAGCTGGCAGAGCAGCGCGGCCGTCATCGCCGCCATGCCCGTCGCCATCGTCCGGCACGCCTCCGCGCCCTCCATCAGCGCGATCCGCTGTTCCAGCATCTCGACCGTCGGGTTCTGCAGCCGGGAATAGGTCATCCCCGCCTGCTCGCCCGCGAAGCGCGCGGCGGCGTCGGCGGCGCGATCGTAGCTATAGCCGGACGTCAGGAACAACGCCTCGGACGTCTCGCCATATTCGGTGCGCGCGGTACCGCCGCGTATCGCGCGCGTCGCGGGACGCCACCCGGCGGTGGTCGCGCGGTCCTGTCCGGTCGTACGCTTCATCGATATCGCCTTATGCCGGGGCGGGACGCCAGGGGCAAGCCCATAGCCTTGCGGGTTACGCCCCCATCGGGAAAGGAGATGACCGTGCGCGCGCTCATCCGTCCCCTGCCCATGGCCCTGCTCGTCGGCCTCGTCGCACAGGCGCTGTTCGCGTTCCGGCTGGGAACACCCTCCAAGCTGATGTTCGACGAGGTGCATTACGTCCCCGCCGCCCGCGCGATCCTGGCGTTGTCGCACCCTATCAACGCCGAGCACCCGCTGCTCGGCAAGACGCTGATCGCGCTCGGCATCGCGCTGTTCGGCGATAACGCGATCGGGTGGCGGGCGTTGTCGACGCTGGCGGGCACCGCGACGGTGCTGGGGGTGTACGCCATAGTATGGCGGCTGTTCGGCGGCGTCCGCACCGCCGCGATCGGGGCCGCGCTGACGATCGTGAACGGCACGGTGTTCGTGCAGGCGCGGATCGGGATGCTCGACGGCTTCATGGCGGCGTTCGTCGTCGGCGCGGTCGCGGCGATGGTGTGGGGGATGCGGGGGCGCGCGGTCGCCTGGTGGGCGCTCGGCTGCGTGCTGCTGGGCCTGGCGGTCGGCGTGAAATGGGCGGCCGCGCCGTACGTCGCCTATGCCGGGGCGGCGTTCCTCCTGCTCAAGCGGCGACGGCCGGATCGCTGGCCGGGGCTCGGCCGGGTGGCGGCGCTTGTCATCCTGGGTCTGGCGAGCGCGACGGCGTACCTGCTCACCTTCGCTCCCGCCTTCTTCTACGCCGACCGTCCATTGACGCTCCCGGCGCTATTCCCGCTCCAGCTCGAGATGTACCGCCTGCAGACACAGGTGCTCCCCGCGCACACCTACCAGTCGGAATGGTGGAGCTGGCCGCTACTGCTCCGCCCGATCTGGTACCTGTACGAGCCTGTCGACGGCGCGCGGCGCGGCGTGCTGCTGGTCGGCAACCCGGCGGTGATGTGGGGCGGGCTGGTCGCGGTGGCGGCGTGCCTGTGGGCCTTCGTCCGCTGCGGCGACCAGCGGCTCGGCGGCGTGGCGATGTTGTGGATCGGTTCATACGCGGTGTGGGCGATCATCCCCAAGTCGCTGGGGTTCTTCTATTATTATTATGTTCCAAGCATTTGGCTTTCGGTCGCGATCGCCGCCGCGTTCCAACGATACGCGCGCGACCGCCTCGACGGGATCGACGAGACCCTGCTAATCGTGGCGGTCGCCACGTTCCTGTATTTCTATCCGATCCTGGCCGCCACGCCGCTCGCGAACGCGAACTCGTTCCGCCGCTGGACCTGGTTCGATGGCTGGGTCTAATATCGCCCCCACACGAAGCGCGACGAGAGCGCGTAGTTCCACACCGCGCTGACCGCGATCCCGACCAGCGCGGGAACCACCCACACGCCCTCTCGCGCATCATACAGGAATTCGGAGACGCCGACATTCGCTACCGCGCCGACCGAGCAGGCGGCGCAGAACGACACCCAACCGTCTAGGAGTTGGCGCCCGCCCTTCAGCCGTCGATCGCGATAGGTCAGCGCGTTGTTCAGGAAGAAATTGAACGTCATCGCCACGCCGGTCGCGGCGATTTGCGCCGCCCGAAACTCGGCATCCAGGATAAGGAAGAGCAGGCTGAGCACCGCCATGTGCGGCAGCACGCCGATCAGCCCGATGACGCAGAACAGCGCGAAGCGCGCCGGCACCACGCGTCCGACCATGCGATCATACAGCGCGATCAGATATTCCATCGCGACCACGTGATCGAGCTTGCTCTCGCCCGCCGTGCGGACGCGAAAGGTGTAGGGCAGCTCGATGAAGCGCAACGGCCGCGTCGCGGTGGTCATCAGGTCGAGCAGGATCTTGAAGCCGATCGCCGACAGGTCGGGGGCCAGCCGCCGGACGATGTCGGTGCGGATCGCGAAGTAGCCGCTCATCGGATCGCTGAGATCGGCTTTGAGCACCCGCCTCGAAAGCCTTGTCGCGAGGGCGGACTTCGCGACGCGATCGCGGTCCCACGCGCCGGTCCCGCCGCCCGCGACGAAGCGCGATCCGACCACCAGCTCGAGCGTCGCGTCGGCCCTGAACGCCGCGAGCATACGTGGCAGCAGCGCCTCGTCATGCTGCAGGTCACCGTCGATCACGGCGACCACGGGAGCGGCGGTCGCGCACATGCCCTCGACGCAGGCGGACGACAGCCCCCGCCGGCCGATCCGCTGGATCACGCGCACCCGCGCGTCGGTGCGCGCCAGCTCGCGCGCGGCGTCCGCGGTGCCGTCGGGGCTGTCGTCGTCGACGAAGATCGCCTCCCAGGAAACGCCGGCAAGTGCTTGCGCGAGCTTGTCGACCAGCAGCGGCACGTTGGCCCGCTCGTTGAAGACGGGCACCACCACCGCCAGCTCGAGCGACGCCGTCGTCACGGTCCGGTCGTCACAGGGCGGCGAGCACCGCGTCGCCCATGCCCCGCGTCGAGCAATCGCCCCCCAGGTCGGGCGTCCGCGCGCCGGCCGCGATCGCCGCGCCGACCGCGCGCTCGATCCGCTCGGCGGGTTCGGGCAGGCGCAGCGAATGGCGCAGCATCATCGCCGCCGACAGGATCGCCGCGCATGGATTGGCGCGGCCCTGTCCGGCGATGTCGGGGGCGGAGCCGTGGACGGGTTCGTACAGCCCCACCCCCGTCTCGCCGAGCGCGGCGGAAGGCAGCATCCCGATCGATCCCACGCACATCGCCGCCTGATCGGAAAGGATGTCCCCGAACAGATTGCCCGTCACGATCACGTCGAACTGACCCGGCGCGCGCACCAGCTGCATCGCGCAGTTATCGACATACATGTGCTGTAGCCTGACCGCCGGATAGTCGCGCGCGACTTCGTTGACGACGTCGCGCCATAATTGCGACGTGTCGAGCACGTTGGCCTTGTCGACCGACAACAGCCGCCCCGACCGCCTGGCCGCCGTCTCGAAGCCAACCCGCGCGATCCGCGCGACCTCCGCCTCGTCATAGCGCATCAGGTCGTATCCCTCGCGCAGACCCTTCTTGGTCCGTCGCCGGCCCTTGTCGCCGAAATACACGTCGCCAGTCAGTTCGCGGACGATCACCAGGTCGATGTCGCGCGACACCTCTGGCTTGAGCGCGGAAGCGTCCTCCAACCCGGCGAACAGCCGTGCCGGACGGATGTTGGCGAACAGCCCCAATTCCTTGCGCAATCCCAGGATCGCCTGTTCCGGACGGAGCGCGCGTTCCAGCGCGTCATATTCGGGAGCGCCGACCGCGCCGAACAGCACCGCGTCCGAACGCTTGGCGAGCGCGAGCGTCTCGGGCGGCAGGGGATGGCCCGCCCTGCTATAGGCGACGCCGCCGACCAGTCCCTCCTCGAACGTCAGTCCAAGATCCAGCGCCTCGAGCACGCGCCGCGCTTCGGCGATGACCTCGGGCCCGATACCGTCGCCGGCGCACAACGCGATCAACCTGGTCGTCATCATCCCCACCTTCGCGGGCCGCCTTGCCGCTCGTCGTTCGGTCATGCAACCGCCCTTCGCAGCCGGTCCACCAGCCGCGTCCGGGCCGCGAGCGTGTCGGCGGCGCGGTCGACGAGCACGGTGCGCGACAGGAAATGCTCGGTCAGCCGCAAGGCGGCGAAGATGTCGTCCCACTCCGCCTCTCCGCCTTCGATCAGGAAGCGTGGGAGCGGCAGGAGCTTCGCCTCGTAACCCGTTGCGCCCGCTCGCGAGACGCCGGCACCGCTTCGTGGGCTTACATAGGCGAGCGGTTCCTCCACGCCCGTCACCGCGCATCGGTCGAGGTCCAGGCCGAAACCCAGTTCGGCCAGCACGACCAGCTCGTACCGGGCCAGCGCCGCCGCCCAGCCGCGCGCCGACGGCGCCGCCTCGATCGCATCGAGCACGCCGCCGAGCGCGTCGTGGATGTGCGGATAAGGCTGCGCCTCGGGCAGGGCGACGGCGGCGAGCGTCGTGGCCCATTGCAGCGCGGCGGCGGCGAGCGGCTGGTCATGGAGCGCGGCCCGGCTGGCGACGAGCTCGACCGTCAGTCCCGCCAGCTGCTCGCCCGTCCGCGCGCGCCATTCGCCGAGCACGAGGTTGGCGGGCTGGAGCACCGGGCGCAAGCGCCTGGAACGCCCGCCCCGGACATAGCCGGGCTGGACGCCGTGGTCCCGCGTGAGCGCGCGCGCTACCACGCCATGCTCGCCGTGATTGCGGGTGGACAGGATGATCGCGTCGGCACGGATGTGCATTGGGGCAAGGTGGCGTATCCCACCCGGGACCGCAACGCCGTCGCGCCTGCCTTAGCGCGCATGGTAGAAGTCGTATACTTGCTGCGCGACGGCCGCCGATACGCCCGGCGCACGCTGCAGATCTTCCAGGCTGGCGTTTCGGACGGCGCGGCCCGTGCCGAAATGCATGAGCAGCGCCTTCTTGCGCGCGGGACCGATGCCCGGCACCTCGTCGAGCGGGCTCGCGCCGATCGCCTTGGCGCGCTTCTCGCGATGCGCGCCGATCGCGAACCGGTGGACCTCGTCGCGCAGGCGCTGGAGGTAGAACAGCACGGGGGCGCCGACGGGCAGCTGGAACTCGCGGCCGTCCAGCATGTGGAACACCTCGCGCCCGTCGCGGCCGTGATGCGGACCCTTGGCGATGCCGACGAGGCAGACGTCCTCGATGCCCATCCGCTCCAGCGTCGCCTTGGCGGCGTTCAGGTGCCCTCGCCCGCCGTCGATCAGCACCAGGTCGGGCCAGGACTCGCCGTCGCGGTCGGGGTCCTCCGCTTGCGCGCGCGCGAACCGCCGCTCGAACACCTCGCGCAACATGGCGAAATCGTCGCCGGGCGCGATCTTGTCATTCTTGATATTGAACTTGCGATACTGCCCCTTCCGAAACCCCTCCGCCCCCGCGACGACCATCGCGCCGAGCGCGTTCGTCCCTTGGATGTGGCTATTATCGTATACCTCGATGCGGTTCGGCGGCTCGGGTAGGTCGAACAGGTCGGCGACCTCGCGCAGCAGCTTGGCCTGCGTGGTCGACTCGGCCGCGCGACGCTCCAGCGCCTCGGTCGCGTTGCGTCGCGCCTGCTCCATCAGCCGCCGCCGGTCGCCGCGCTGGGGCATGCACAGCGTCACCTTGTGCCCCGCCCGCTCGCCGAGCGCCTGGCCGAGCAGCTCGCCCTCGGACAGGTCGCGGTCGAGCAGGATGGTCTTGGGCGGCGGCACCTCCTCATAGAATTGCATCAGGAAGCTCGCCAGCACCTCGTCTTCCGGCACGTCGACGGCGTGCTGCGGGAAAAAGCTGCGATGCCCCCAATTCTGGCCGCCGCGGATGAAGAAGGCTTGGATGCCCGTGACGCCCTCGCGCGCGGCCAGCGCGAAGATGTCGGCGTCGCCCATGCCCTCCGCGTTGATCGCCTGCGTCCCTTGCACGAAGGTCAGCGCCTTCAACCGGTCGCGGAGCAGCGCCGCGAGCTCGAAATCCATGTTCTCGGCCGCGGCCTGCATCTGCGCGCCGAGCTTTGCCTGCACCTGCGTCGACTTGCCCGCGAGAAAGCTGCGCGCGTCCTCGACGAGCTCGGCATAACCCTCCTTGTCGATCCGGCCGGTGCAGGGGGCCGAGCAACGCTTGATCTGGTGGAGTAGGCACGGCCGGTCGCGCGTCTTGAAGAACGGGTCGGTGCAGGAGCGGAGAAGGAACAGCTTCTGCAGCGCGTTCAACGTGCTGGTGACGGACCCGGCACTCGCGAACGGGCCGTAATAGTCGCCGACCGCGCGCCGCGCTCCCCGATGCTTCTGGACGCGCGGGAAGTCGTGGTCGGAGCGCAGCAGGATGAACGGGAACGACTTATCGTCACGGAGCAGCACGTTGTAGGGCGGGCGGTACCGCTTGACCAGCTGCGCCTCGAGCAGCAGCGCCTCCGCCTCGTTATTGGTCGTGACGATCGTCATCGACCGCGTCTGCGACACCATCCGCTGCAGCCGGCGCGGAAGCGCGGTCACCTGGCAATAATTCGCCACGCGCTGCTTCAACTGGCGCGCCTTGCCGACATACAGCACCTCGCCGCGCGCGTCCTGCATACGATAGACGCCGGGATGCAAGGGCAGCGTTTTGAGCACGTTGCGGATCGCGGCTACGCCCGCATCGAGGTCGGGCGTGTCGGTACCACGTACGGTGAAGCTGGATTTCTCTTCGTTGAAGCGGTCGGTGGTGGAGGTCGCCATGGTCAGTCGAATCTAGGTGTTCATGAGACGCTATGCCATCCGTTCGCGCACGACCTGCTCCAGCACCGTCAACGGCATGGCGCCGAGCGATAGCACGTCATGGAAACGCTTCAGGTCGAACCCCGGCCGCCTCCTCGCCTCGTCGCGCAGCCGCACCCAGACCGAATGGCCGATCTTGTAGCTCGTCGCCTGCCCCGGCCATGCGCAATAGCGATCGATCTCGCCCTGGCTGCGCCCGCGCGCGATGCCGGTCGTGGCGATCAGATAGTCGGTCGCCCTCTCCCTGCTCCATCGCTTGGCATGCAGGCCGCTATCGACCACCAACCGCGTCGCACGGAACAGCAGCGACTGGAGGTAGCCGATCCGTCCGAGCGGGTTCCGGTCATACACGCCCATCTCATCGACCAACTGCTCGGAATAAAGCGCCCATCCCTCCGAATAGCCGCTGAACCCGCCGCGCCGCCGAATGAGCGGAATGGCGTCCGATTCGAGCGCGGTCATGACCTGGTGGTGGTGCCCCGGCACGGCCTCGTGGTAGGAGAGCGTCGCCAGCCCGAACTTCGGCCGGTCGAACGTATCGCGTAGATTGATGAAGTAGATGCCCGGCCGCGACCCGTCGAGGGTCGCGTTCTGGTAGTAGCCGCCGGGCGCCCCTGCCTGGATCGAGGGCGGGACGCGGCGGACCTCGACCGGGGCCTTCGGCACGACCGAAAACGCCTCCGGCAGGCGCGCCTGCATCGCGCGCACCTGACGGTTGAGTTCGGCGAGCAACGCCTCGCGCCCCGGATCGGTGTTGGGGAACAGCTGATCCGGACGCTTGTTGAGCGCGACCAGGCGGTCACCGACGGTCCCCTGCGTCATCCCTTGCGTCCTCAGGATGGCATCGATCCGGCCGGTGATCTCGGCGACCTGGTCCAGCCCCATACGGTGGATCGCGTCGCCGCTCATCGCCACCGTGCTCGCCGCCTCAGCCGCCGCCGCGTAATAGGCGTCGCCGTCGGGCAGACGCCACGCGCCCGCATCGTGCGTGGCCTTGGCGCGCAGCGCGGTCACCAGCGCACGCTGACGGTCGAGCGCGGGATACACTTCGCGCTCGACGATCGCCGCCGCGCGTGCGGCGCGGTCGCCCGGCAAGCCCGCCGCCGCGAGCTTGGCGGCGAACGACGTGACCAGGGTCGTGCTCGCGGCGGGTTGGTCACGGAGCGCCGCCATCTGCTTGAGCGTGGTGTCGAGCAGGAAGTCGGGCGCGAACACGCCGCGCGAAGCGTCCGCCCGCTGGCTCGCGCTGTTGTCGTCGATCGCCTTGGGAAAGGCGGACAGCCGTGCCAGATACGCATCGGCATCGGTCGTGGTCTTCACGGGATGCTGCCCGTCCAGGAAGTCGGGCACGTCGCGATATGCGCCGGTCAACTGGCTGAGCACATACGGCGCGTACCGACCCGAGCCGGAGCCGTAGGCGAAACGTTCGCCGCCGGTGACGGCGCGGTCGAGCTGATACGCGACGACGTCGTGATCGACCCTGGCGGCGGCCGACAGGCGCGCCCGGTTGATCCGGCGCAGTTCGGCACGCTCCGCCTTGGCCCTGCTCAGTTCGCGCCCGCGCCCGGCGGCCGAGCGGTCGGACAGCTGCGAGCGGAGCCCCGCCCGCTCGCCCGTATCGAGCCCAAGGCTGGTCGCGCCTTCCGGGTTGTCGGCCAATCGATCATAGAAGAAGCGGTCGAGCAGCGCGCGCAGCGGCACGTCCGCCGCCGTGCCCGGGGCGACCTGCGCGACGTTCGTGGACGCCAGCGCCGTCGCGCCCGCGCCCGCCATGAATTGACGACGATCCATACCGCCCCGCTCCCTCGAAACCGTTGTGTGGGTCGCGATAAGAGTGCGGTCGGCGGCTGTCCAATCGGGTCCGTCCGCCTAGCCCGGCGAGAACAGCTTGGTCCCGACCACGCCGACCACCGTCAGCGCCATGAAGCAGCCCTGGACGAACGTGACACGCTCGCCGAACAGGACGACACCGCCGACGATCACGCCGACCGCGCCCAACCCGCTCCAGATCGAATAGGCGGTCCCCGCCGCCAGGCCTCGCATCGCCAGCGCGAGCATGCCCATCGTCACGAAGCTGAGCGCGATCGGCACCGCGCCGGCGACCAAGGTGCCGACGTTCGACGCCCATTTCAGGCTGAGCGCCCAGCAGATCTCGGCGACGATCGCGAGCGCGAGGATGAGCCAGGACATGGGGTTGGTCCTCGGAAAGCGCCGAGTTACGGGAACATCTGGAGGGCAGGGCCTAGTTCGGTCGTCCAATCCCGGCGATCGTGCGGTTGACCAGCGAACGGTCCAACCCCGCATCGACGCCGTCGCGCATCAACAACGCGGCCGCCTTCACCGCGGCCTCGGCGGCGGTGGCGCGGACCTCGGCGAGCGCGGTCCGCTCGGCGGCGGCGATCTTGTCCTCGGCCATGCGCGCACGGCGATCCATCAGCGCCTCGGCATCCGCCTTGGCCTTCGTGATGATGGCGTGCGCCTCCTGATGCGCATGCGCGCGGATGGTCTCGGCCTCGCCGTGCGCGGACGCGGCCTTGGCTTCGTATTCCGCCCGAAGCGCCTCCGCCTCGGCGCGTAGCCGCGCGGCATCGTCGAGCTGACGGCGGATGTCGGCGATGCGGCCGTCGAGCGAGCGCCCGATCATAGCGGGCACGCCGCGGACCAGCATGATGAGCAGCACCACCAGCGCGGCGATCCCGACCCAACCGGTGGTGTTGAAGCCGAGCGCGGTGGGTTCGACGACATGCTCCGCCCCGCCCGGCTCATGAACTTCTTCGATTAGCGCGCTGCCGTCGCGCACGTCCGCCGCGGCGAGCGGCTCGTTCCCGGTCGCGTGCGACAAGTTGGCGGCGACGGCTATATCGCCGGATCGGTCAGCCATTCGTCATCACCTCGCGCACCGCCGCGGACGCGGCGTCGGCGCTGACCTGCGCGCCGGACAGTTTGACGACCAGGTCGCGCGCGGCGTCCGCCGCGATCGATTGGACATTCCCCATCGCCGCCGACTTCGCTTCGGCGACCGCGCGGTCGTGATGCGAGAAGCGCAACGCCAGGTCGGCGTCGGCCTGGCGCACCTGCGTCTCGAACGCGGCGGTCGCGCGCGCCTTGGCCGCGACGGTCTCAGCCTGAGCCGCCATACGCGCGGCCTCCATCTCGGTCCTCCACGCCTCCTCCGTCGCGTCGGCGGAGGCGCGCGCGGACTCCGCCGCGTGCAGGTCGTCCGCGATACGCGCGTCGCGAAGGTCGACGGTCGCCTGGATCCTGGGCACCATCGACTTGCCGATTCCGAAATACAGGAGGCCGAAGGTGATCAGCAGCCAGAAGATCTGCGACGCGTAGGTCGAGGCGAGCTGTTCGATTTGAGGCATGCGGGTTCCCGTCCCGTAAACGGCCGGGCGCGACCGCCCGGCCGTCACGAAGCGCTTGTCAGGCCACGAACAGCAGGATGATCATGGTCACGAAGGCGAGCAGGCCGAGCAGCTCGGCGCCCGCGAAACCGATGAACAACCGACCCTGCTGGCTGTCCGCCGCGCCCGGATTACGCAGCGCGCCTTCCAGGAACTTGGCGAACACGTTGCCCACGCCCAGCGCGGCGATGCCCATGCCGATCGCGGCGAGGCCGGCGCCGATCATCTTGGCGGCTTCTGCGTCCATCATCATTCACTCCACATCAAAAGAAGGTAACGGTAGGTAACACTCAATGCAGGTTGACGGCGTCGTTCAGATAGACCGACGTCAGCAACGCGAATACATAGGCCTGGATCGCCGCGACCAGCAGCTCGAGCAGCGTGATCCCGACCATCAGGATGAAGGACGGCACGCTGACGATCGCGATGTAAGCGACCGAGGCGTTGGGGCCGTCAACCAAGTTGATCCCGTTGATCACGAACGCGGCCAGCACCTTGAGCAGGATATGCCCGGCGGTCATCGCGACGAACAGTCGTAGCCCGAGACTGAACGGCCGGACCAGGAAGCTCATCAGCTCGACCACGAAGATCAGCGGGATCATCAGCTTGGGCGTACCGTGCGGCACGAAAAGCGAAAAGAAGTGGAACCCGTGCCGCCCGAACCCGACGATCAGCACGATCGCGAACGAGATGATCGCGAGCACGCCCGTGACGGTGATGTGACTGGTGACGGTGAACGGATGAACGCCCGGGATCACGCCAAAAGGCAGCAATCCCAGTATGTTGGCGAACAGGATGAACATGAATAGCGAGAACACGTAAGGTAGGAACCGCTTGCCCTCCGGCCCGATGTTCGAGATCAGCATCGTCTGGATGAAGCCGGTGAAGGTCTCGACGGCCATCTGCGCGCGGCCCGGGATCAGCTCGCGCTTCATCCCCGCCAGCATGAACAGCCACAGCGCGCCGAGCGTCAGCACCATCCACAAGGCCGAATTGGTGAAGGACAGGTCGTACCCGCCTACCATCCAGCGCTGACCGAGCACGGGCTCGATCAGGAACTGGTGCATGGGGTCTATCCTGCTGCCCCCTTCCGCCGTCACCGCTTCCGCCGCCACTTGGCCGCCCCTTGTTCTTACGATGCGCGAAAACCCGATTATTCCGGGCGTTCGCCTGACATCTTGATGATCTGCCTGAACGCGACGCCGATCCCAAGAAACAGCATCACGATCAACCCCCACGGCGCGGTCCCGGCCAGACGATCGATGACCCAGCCGATCAACGCACCGCCGACCAGGCTGCCGATCATCGCCGACAACACGCGGTTGCCGAGCGAATAGCCGCCATCGCCACCACCCGCCGGCACCGATCCCGTGCGCGTCGCTTCGCGAGCCTTGGCATCGCGCAGCTTGGCGTCGAGCGCGGTCAGCCGTGGATCGTCCACGCCGTGATTGTCCCGGTCGGGATCGAACTCCGCCACGCCGCGCTCCTATGGACAACTTCGAACAAGGGAACGCGCGAGCGGCGACAGACCCCGCCAAGGCGCGGTCCGTTTAGCAGGGGTCGACCTTGTGTCAACCGACACGCATACGCGCTCATCGCGGGCGTCGGCGCCGGAACCGTCCCGACCGGCAGGATGATTCCCGCCTGGCGCGCGTCACCTCAGACGCAGCGCGGATCGCGCTCAGGCTGGCCCGCATCGCGTGTCCGCCAGGCACCGCCGGGCGTCCGGTACTTCTCGCCGGGCGCGGTCGCCGCGACGAGGTTGCAGCCGCTGGTGAAGGCGAACTGCTCCACCGTCGCGCCGCTCTCGGCGGCCTGCCGCGTGTAGGCGGACTTGCGCTGGATGTTGATGTTGCTGACCAGCGCCCGCAACTCGCCGCCGCCGCCGACCGCGCCCAGATAGCCGTCGGGCTGTTCGCCGACCTGCCCCGCCGACCGTGCCGCCGCATAGGCCGGATCGCGCTGAGCCCACGCCGCGCCCGCCGCGCCGCCGATCAGCATCAACATCGCCGCCGCCATCCATATCTTGCGCATCAGAATATCCCCGGATTCCGCTTGATCACCGACTTGGCGTCGTTATCCAGCCTGTACACCACTTCCTGCGTCACGTTGATGTTCAGGTTGACCACGATCGGCTTATCCGGGGCGGACACGCTGACGCATCCCCCGAGCAGGCCGACCGCCAACATCGGCGCGACTGGCATTATCGATCTCATGGCGTGTTCCTGCTTACGGGTGGCTGAATAACGGGCGGCGGGATGGCGGGCGGAGCGGCCCGCCGCTCCTGCTCGTCGAGCAAGGCGGGCAGGTTGCGCTCGATCAGCCGCGCGGGGTCGTAGAAGCTGCGCGCCGAGTCGATCAGCCCGCGAAACGGCGCCTTGATGCGGATGTTGAACACCAACGGCAGTCGTTGGAGCCGGCGGATGATGAAGTTCGATCTCGTGCCCGCCCCCTGGCTCACTCCCTCGAACCGGACGTCGGTGACCATCTCGCCCGCGAGCGGTCCGTTCATCACGATGCCGAACTGTCGGTAGCGCAGCGACTTGAGCGACTGAAATGCGAAATCGCCCCAGGTGCCGAGCTTCTCCTGGCTGATCGCGCCGACATAGGCGAGCGTGCCGCCGCCCGCGCGCACCCGCAACCGCCCGTTCTCGATCCGCCCGCCGCGCTCGTCGAAGATCATCGGCAGCTCGCCGTCGAACACGCCCGTCGCGCTCAGATTGTCGAAATCGAACTGCTGGAGGAATCGGTCCGCCTGCATGCCGTCAATGCGGAAGGTCAGTCGCCGGTCGACCGGCCGCGAGAAGTCGAGCGTGGTCGACGCGAGCAGCAAAGTCCCGCCCGCGAAGGGCCAACGCCCACCCTCCACGGACACGCGCGATCCGGGCAAGGTTTGGTATCGCAACACCCCGTCGTTCACCGGGATGCCGGAGTTGATTGTCGCAATCGTCGCCACCTGCCCCGGCGCGCTGCGGAGTGCGAGCAGGTCGTCGAACACGATCCGCCCCTTCAGCCCCGTCACCGGCCCGAATGCCGCCGCCAGGTCGATGCCCTCGGTCGCGAACGCGCCGGTGCTCGTCACGCCGTCGGGGCTCCATACAATCCTACCCTCGCCCGCCACCCGGCCGCGCACGTCGGCGATCACGCCGAACGTGGTCCGCGTTAGCGCGTCGGGCTGCAGCCGTTCATCGAACACGATCCCCGGCACGCTCAACGACGCCTCGCCCGCGCCGCGCGCCAGCTCGTGCCCGATCCGCGCGCGTGTAACGAGCGTTCGCGTCGCGGGCTCGACCAGCGATCCCGTTACCGCGATGCGCCCGCCTTCGAGACGGAACGCCATGTCGTCGCTCCGCAGCGGCTCGAACCGGCGTGCCGTCGCGTCGCTCACCGTCGTCGCGCCGCCCAGCGTCAGCGCGCCGCCCGCCAGCCGCCACGCACCTGCGGCATCGGACAGCAGCAGCGGCACGTTCGCGGTCCGTCCGCTCGTTCCCGCGAAACGACCCACGACCGCATTCCCGTCGATCCGGCCGTCAAGCCGCTCAACCCCAATCGATGTCTCCCGCCCTGTCCGGCCCAGTCGCGCCGCGACGTCGCGCAACGTGAAGCCGCGCGCGCCGAGCGCCACCTCCGCTCCCCTGGCCGCGAGCGTCACGGGCGTGCCCCCAAGAAATCCCGTTACGCGCGGCGCGTCGATCCGAGCGCCCCCGCTAACCCGCCCGTCCGCGATCCGGATCAGCGCGCCGCCGGTCGGGCAAAGCCTGAGCCGCGTCGACGAGAGCACCAGCCCCGCCAGCGCCAACCGCTCGAATGCGACGGGCGCGCATCCCGGATCGAGCGCCAGGCGTGTACGGCCGTCCCAATCGAGCATGATCGGTACCCGCAACCCGTCGATCCGCCCGTCGCCGAGCGGGCCCGACACGGTCGCCACCGTCGAGATGCGCGTCGCGTCGCCCGGCGTCGCGGTGAACGCGACCGGCGTCAGGGCGAGGCCCGCGCCTCCGGCCGAGTATCGCTCGACATGCGCGAGCCCACGAATGGGCGCGCGCGCCGCGGCCTGATCAAGCATGACGCGCATCGTGGGCAACCCGCCCCCGCTCACCGCGGCGTCGGTGTCGATCGTGAGGCCCGCCCGTGACCACGCGACGCCGTCGCCTCCGCCGAGCGTCAAGCGAGCGCCGCTTTGCGACCGGCCGTTCAGCTCGGTGACGCGAATCGCCCCACCCCGACGCGTGTCGACCGCGAGCGCCGCGTCGAACGCGAACCCGCGCGCCGCCTGCCCGACCGCCCCCGCGACGCGCTCGGCGATTGGAGCGAGCGGCGTTCCCGCCAGCGCCGCCGCATCCAGGCTGATACGCGCCATCGCCGCACCCTCCGCTCGCGCGCGTCCAGCAAAACGCAGGCCGTCATCGACCCGGTACTCGCCCACCAGGTCCAGCCGACGAGCGCTCGCACCGACGAGCCGCGCCTCGGTCGACCGAAGCTCCGCCCACCCGGCCGTGGCGCGCGCCCCGCCTGCGAAAGTCACCGTTCCCGCCAGCGCCGCCGCTCCCGCGCCCGAGCCTTCCGCCGCGCCGGTCGCCAGCCGAGCCATGCCGCGCCAGCGATCGAGCGCCGGGGTGAACGCCGCCTTCAACTCCGTCCGGACCCGCCGCGCGCCGCCGTTCGCACACACGATCCGGGCCGCCCTGACCGGACCGGTGATCGCGGGCGCGGCATCCGTGATCCGCACGCGCACCATCGCCGTCATCCCCTCGGCCACACAGCCGCCCGCCGTGATCCGTCGGCTCACCGCCGCCAACCGCCCGTCGAACCCGTCATCGAGCCGCCCGCGCCCCGCCAGTCTTAGCCCGACCGATCCCGCGGGCATCTCCAGCCGCATCCGCGCGTCCGCCACGTCCACGAACAGGCGTGGAAGGGCGAAGGGTTTGCCCGAGGGCGCGGGAAGCAGCCGGTCGATCGCGCCCAGCGACAAGCGCCCGTCCACCAGCCGCCCGCGCATCCGCACCCGTCCCGCCCGGATCGCGGTGACGCTCGCCCCGCTCCAGGTCAGCCGCGTCCCCGTCTCGATCCAGTCGGCGACCAGGTCGGGCCGCTCCGGATCGCCGATCGAGACGTCGATCAGCCGTTGCCGCCCAAAGCCGAGATCGGCGACCTCGTACCGCGCCGGGACGCCGGCCGCCGCGAGCTCCCGGTCGATCACCTCGCTCGCGATCGGCCGCCTGGCGATCCAAGTCCCGAGCAGCAGGAGCGCGAGGAGGCCGAGCATCACCACGCCCACGCGCCGGGCGCGACGGGCTGGGCGGCCGGACGGCCCGTCGCTCTCCTCCGTCACCGCCCTGCTCCACCCTGCTCGCTATCCGTGTTCATAGGCATGCCGCTTCTCGGCTTGCAAATGCGTGAACCGCCGCCCTACCCTCGCCGGCGATGGCCGACAGCGACCCCAGCGACAATGACGGCGCGGGCCACCGCGCCCGCCTCCGCCATCGCCTCGCGACCGGCGGCGGCGACGCGCTCCTCGATCACGAGCTGATCGAATATCTTCTCGCGCTCGCCATTCCGCGCCGCGACACCAAGCCGCTCGCCAAGGCGCTGCTGCGCGAGTTTGGCGGGATCGGCGGCGTCCTGACCGCCGAGGGCGATCAGCTCGCGCGCGTGCCGGGAATGGGCGAGACCTCGGTGGCGGCGATCAAGATCGCCCAGGCCGCCGCGATCCGCCTGCTCGCCGCGCCCGTCGCGGACCGCCCGGTGCTCGCCAACTGGCAGTCGCTGCTCGATTATCTACGCGGCCGCATGGCGCACGAGGCGGTGGAGCATGTCCGCGTGCTGCACCTGAACACCAGGAACATGCTGATCCGCGACGAGCTGATGAGCCGCGGCACGGTGGACCAGGCGGCGGTGCATGTCCGCGAGGTGATCCGCCGCGCGATCGACCTCGGCTCGGCGGCGATCATCCTGGTCCACAACCACCCGAGCGGCGACCCGTCGCCCAGCCGTGCCGACATCGACCTGACCCGCGCCATCGCGAGCGCGGGCAAACCGCTGAACATCGCGGTCCATGATCACCTGATCATCGGCGCGAACGGGCATGTCAGCCTGCGCGCGCAAGGCCTGCTCTAGGAGCGCGCGGGCGACAGGAAGCCGGTCAGCTCCTGTAGCGTCACCAGACGCGACCGATCGATGTCCGCCTGCGCGAACGCCGCGCCCAGCCAGGTCCTGGTCGAGGGCGCGTCCGCCGTCACCGTCGGATCGGCGATCGCCCTCAGCCTGACCATCCAGTCGTCGAACTCCTTCGCGCTCAGCCCGCCATTCGCGTCCTTGTCATAGGCCGGGAACTCGCGCGCGACGATCGACGCCACCTCACCCGCACTCGTCGCGGGTCGCGGCCCGTTAGTCGTCGGAACGGGCGCGGAAGTCATGGGCGCGACCGGCGAAGGCGTAGGCACCGGCGGGGCGACGGACGCGGCGGTCTGCGCCGAAGCGGGCGCGACGAACAGGGTCGCGGCCGCAAGCAAAAGCTTTCTCATATTCAAACCTTTCCGTCCGGGTCAGCCCCGAACGCTCTTTCGACAACCACGGCATCAGGCCGCATAACCCCGACAGCTACGCGCAAGCCTAACACATCGTCGCGTGCGCGCGCCGTTTGCAGCCGGCCGCCCGTCCCTGCTAACGCCCGCTCCGTCCCGATCGCGCATCCTCACCTCGAAAGCCTTTCATGATCCCCCGCTACTCCCGCCCCGACATGGCCGCGATCTGGACACCCGAAACACGCCTGCGCATCTGGTTCGAGATCGAGGCCCACGCCACCGACGCGCTCGCCGAGTTGGGCGTAGTCCCGCGCGAGGCCGCCCGGGCGATCTGGGACGCCGATGCGCAGGCCGGGCCGTTCGACATCGCCCGCATCGACGCGATCGAGGCGGAGACCAAGCACGACGTGATCGCGTTCCTGACGCATGTCGCCGAGCGGACAGGCGAGCCCGCGCGCTTCCTGCATCAGGGCATGACCTCGTCCGACGTGCTCGACACCTGCCTCGCGGTCCAACTCGCCCGCGCGTCCGACATCCTCCTCGCCGATATCGACCAGCTCCTCGCCGTCCTCGAACGCCGCGCGCGCGAGCATAAACTGACCCCCACCATCGGCCGCAGCCACGGCATCCACGCCGAACCGGTCACCTTCGGCCTGAAACTCGCCCAGGCGCACGCCGAGTTCGCCCGCCACCGTGCCCGACTGGTCCACGCCCGCGCCGACATCGCCACCTGCGCCATTTCCGGGGCGGTTGGCACCTTCGCCAATATCGACCCGTTCGTGGAAGAATATGTCGCCGGCAAGCTTGGCCTCACCTCCGAGCCCGTCTCGACCCAAGTGATCCCGCGCGACCGCCACGCGATGTTCTTCGCCACGCTCGGCGTCATCGCCGGGTCGGTTGAGCGCCTCGCCACCGAGATCCGCCACCTCCAGCGCACCGAGGTGCTGGAGGCCGAGGAGTATTTCGCCCCCGGCCAGAAGGGCAGCTCGGCGATGCCGCACAAGCGCAACCCGGTGCTGACCGAGAACCTGACCGGCCTCGCCCGCATGGTCCGTGGCTACGTCACCCCCGCCTTGGAGAACGTCGCGCTCTGGCACGAGCGCGACATCAGCCATTCGTCGGTCGAACGCTACATCGCCCCCGACGCGACGATTACCCTCGACTTCGCGCTCACCCGGCTAACGGGCGTGGTCGACAAACTCCTCATCTATCCCGACCGGATGCGACGCAACATGGACAGCATGGGCGGCTTGATCCACTCGCAGCGCGTGCTCCTGGCGCTGACCCAGGCGGGCGCGCCGCGCGAGGACGCCTATCGCTTGGTTCAACGCAACGCGATGAGGGTATGGGAGTCCGACGGCGCGCTCTCGCTGCGCGACCTGCTGCTGGCCGATCCGGACGTCACCGCCCTGCTCTCGGCCGTCGAGATTGGGGACAAGTTCGATCTCGAGTATCACCTCAAGCACGTGGACACGATCTTCGCGCGCGTATTCGGGCCGGAAAACTAAGGCGGGCTATTTATGAGTGCATCCGTTGCACTCGCGATGGCCCGTAATAAAATTGCGCCGAACCGAAATAAAAACCACATGGCTCCGTGCCGGACCTTTCCGGCATGGAGAGCCAACCATGCGTACCCTGGAAACCGTGGCCAGCAGCCTGCTGGCGCTCGCGGCGCAGGCGCTGGTGGTCGGGGTGGTCGTCACCACCTTCTAATCCACCCGCCCGTCCGCCCCTTCTCGCGAGGGGGCGGGATCGGGCTTTTCACCTTGCCACTATTTGGCCGGCTCCAATCTGATCGGGGTGAGGCGGCCGGTCTTCGACAGGCGCGCGACCGCGACCATCGGTCGCATACGAAGCTGAAGCTCGAGCATCGGCGCTCGCGACTCAGAAACCCACAGGCGCGTGGTCGACGTGAGCGGGTCCGTTCGCACACCGGAGAGGTTCGCGACACGCAATCCGCTCGCCTTCAGATCGACGGGCGCGGCGCAGCTTGCTCCCTCCGGCGCTATCCGCAGGCGTTCGCCGCGACCTTCCAGGCATGGACGGCAGTCGTCGCCGCCGCCGCATGCTCTTCGGTCGCCCTCGACCGACCAGATATATTGGAAGGTGATGTAGCGACCACGCAGCGGATCGCGCGGGTTATAGCCCGCGATGGGGATGCGCCATTCGATGGCGTCGCGCAGATCCGCCTCGCGAAGGGCGATGCTCCCCAGCGATCCCGCAACCGGCAACGCGGCGGCGGCCATGATGATCAGGAGGCGGTTCACCGTGCTTCCCGGCGCACGATGCGCGTCCAGACCCAGGCCAATGCGATCAGCAACGCCCCGCCGATGATCAGACCGACGCCCGTGAAGGCGAGGCTATAGAACAGCTCGAAATAGACTGCGAACAACCGCACTGCGAGTGCGGCGATCGCGACGCGGAACAACCGATGCCATCCCGCGCGCGTCGCCAGCATGGCGAGCACGCCCCAGAACACCAGATAGGACAGCACGCCGACGAAGCGCGGCGTGGGTCCGCCGCCATGCGGGATTCCGAGCGCAAACAGGCCCGCGAGCAGCGAGCCGATCAGCGCCGCCGCGATCACCGACGCATCCGCGTGAGGACGGCTCCGAAACGCGAGCAGGCAGACACCTGCGACGACCGCCGCCGCGATCGGAAGCTGCGTCAGCATGCGCCAGGCCTCCGCGCCGGAGACCTTGGACGACCAGCCGATATGCGCCAGAGTACCGGCGAAGAGTGTCGCCGCAAAGCCGAACTCGAACAGCCCGGCCCGGAAAGCGGCGTTGCGCTCCTCGTCCGGTAGAGCGAGCGCCGCCAGCACGAGCGCGGTAGGAAGCGCCATGGCGAGAGCTTCCCCGAGCCTCTCGAACTCCGCGGTCCCGTAAGCGACGGCGAGCGCGGCCAGCATCGCGCCGTAGCCATAGGCGACCAGCCGGGTACGCCCGAGCAGTAGGATCACCGGGGAGACGAGGATCGCCCACCAGGCCAGCGCCTGCCACAACGCCCCGGTCAGCTGATAGACTTGCGATTGCAGCGCGATGCCCGCCAGCGTGAGCGCGGCGAGCAGGAACAGAGCGCCCTCGCCCGCCCACACCCAGTCGCGGCGGGCGCACAGGACCGCGGTGACGGCCGCGATCGCCGTCAGCGCGATATGCACCGAGAGTTTGAGCCCCGCGGGTAGCTCGTCCCAGTTCGCCGCGACCAGCGACAGGATGCCGAGCGCCAGTGCCAACAGCCCAAGACCCGCGACGGCGAACAACGCTATCGGTCGATGCGCACCGTCCTCATGCGAGCGGATCGCCGAGGCGGCCGCGCCATCGATCAGACCGGCGGCCTGCCATTCGTCGAGCTTGGTCGCCAATCGCATCGCGACCTTGCTAGCCCGCCATGTCGCCGATCACCAGTATCCAGTACGGCCGATCATCCCGCGATCGCCGCCTTCAGCTTCGCGAAGAAGCCTTGGCTGGCCGGGCACTCGTCGCCCGTCTCCGTTTCGCGGAACATCTCCAGCAGCTCGCGCTGGCGGACGGACAGCTTGGTCGGCGTCTCCACCTCGATCTGGACGACCAGGTCGCCCGCGCCCCGGCCCTGGAGGACGGGCATGCCCGCCCCGCGTTGGCGCAACTGCTTGCCCGACTGGATGCCGACCGGGATGCGGATCTCGTGATGCTCGCCGTCGAGCCCGGGAATCTGGAGCGTCCCGCCCAGCGCCGCCGTCGTGAAGCTTATTGGCGCGCGCGCGAACAGGGTGGTGCCCTCGCGCTCGAAGATCGCATGCCGCTTGATGTGGAGGAAGATGTAGAGGTCGCCCGCCGGTGAACCTCGCGCGCCCGCCTCACCCTCGCCCGACAGGCGGATGCGCGTACCTTCGTCGACACCGGGTGGCACGTTGACCTCCAGCGTCTTGGTCCGCTCGACACGGCCGTCGCCGCGGCACTCGGCGCACGGATCGGCGATCACCCGCCCCGCCCCCTGGCAGGTCGGGCAGGCGCGCTCGACCACGAAGAAGCCCTGCTGCGCGCGCACCTTGCCGTGGCCCGCGCACGTCCCGCACGCCTTGGCGTTGGTGCCCGGCTTCGCACCCGATCCGCGGCAGGTATCGCACTGCGCCGACACATCGACCGTGATCTCGGTCGCCTTACCGTGATAGGCCTCCTCCAGCCCGATCTCCATGTCGTAACGTAGGTCGGCGCCACGACGCTGCGACGCACGCCCACCGCCGCCGCGCTGGCCGCCCATGAACTCCCCGAACACTGATTCGAAGATGTCGGAGAAGCCCGAGAAGTCCTGCCCGTTGCCGCCACCGCCGCCTTGGCGGAAGGCGGCGTGCCCGAACCGGTCATAGGCCGCGCGCTTCTGCGGGTCCTTGAGGATGTCGTACGCCTCGCTGACCGCCTTGAACTTGGCTTCGCTGTCCTTGCACCCGGCATTCTTGTCCGGGTGGAACTTCATCGCGAGCCGGCGATAGGACGCCTTGACCGTCCCCGCATCGGCGGTCCGTTCGCATTCGAGCAACTCGTAGAAATCGATATCGGCCGTCACTTGCTTCTACTCCCTCTCCCCGCTTGCGGGACAGGGTCGGGGGAGGGGCTGCATGAATCGCCGTCCTCTGCCCGGTCCCTCTCCCCGACCCTCTCCCCGAGGAGAGAGGGGGAGGAGGTTACGCCTTCTGGTTGTCGTCGACTTCCGAGAACTCGGCGTCGACCACGTCGTCCTTGGGCGCTTCGCCGTCGGCCTTGGGAGACGCGTCATCCTGGGCCTGCTTCTCGTAGATCGCCTGCCCCATCTTCATCGCCGCCGTTGCCAGCGCCTGCGACTTTTCGGACATGCGGTCCGCGTCGCCGCTCTCTACGGCCGTCTTGGCCTCGGCGATCGCCGCCTCGATCTCGCCCTTCAGCGACGCGTCGATCTTGTCGCCGTTATCGGCCAGTTGGCGCTCGGTCGTGTGGATCAACGACTCGGCGTTGTTCTTCGCCTCCGCGCCCGCGCGGCGCTTCTTGTCCTCTTCGGCGAAGCGCTCGGCGTCGCGGACCATCTGGTCGATGTCCGCGTCCGACAAGCCGCCCGAGGCCTGGATGCGGATCTGCTGCTCCTTGCCCGTGCCCTTGTCCTTGGCGGACACGTTGACGATGCCGTTCGCGTCGATGTCGAACGTGACCTCGACCTGCGGCACGCCGCGCGGCGCGGGGGGGATGCCGACCAGGTCGAATTGGCCAAGCATCTTGTTGTCCGCCGCCATCTCGCGCTCACCCTGAAACACGCGGATCGTCACCGCGCCCTGATTGTCCTCGGCGGTCGAATAGGTCTGCGATTTCTTGGTCGGGATGGTCGTGTTGCGGTCGATCATCCGCGTGAACACGCCGCCCAGCGTCTCGATGCCGAGCGATAGGGGCGTGACGTCGAGCAGCAGCACGTCCTTGACATCGCCCTGCAGCACGCCCGCCTGGATCGCCGCGCCCATGGCGACGACCTCGTCCGGGTTGACGCCCGTATGCGGCTCCTTGCCGAAGAAGGCCTTCACCGCCTCGCGGACCTTGGGCATGCGCGTCATGCCGCCCACCATCACCACTTCGCTGATGTCGTCGTTCTTGATCCCGGCGTCGGCCAGGGCCTTCTTCATTGGCTCGATGGTGCGCTTGATCAGATCGTCGACCAACCGCTCCAGGTCGGCGCGGTTGATCGCCTTGACCAGATGTTTCGGCCCGTTCTGGTCGGCGGTGATGAAGGGCAGGTTGACCTCGGTCGTCGCGGCCGAGCTCAGCTCTATCTTCGCCTTTTCGGCCGCCTCCTTCAGCCGCTGAAGCGCCAGCTTGTCCTTGGACAGGTCGATGCCCTCGTTCTTCTTGAAGCCTTCCGCCAGGAACTCGACGATCTTGTTGTCGAAATCCTCACCGCCCAGGAAGGTGTCGCCGTTGGTCGCCTTCACCTCGAACACGCCGTCGCCAATCTCCAGGATCGACACGTCGAACGTCCCGCCGCCCAGGTCGTAGACCGCGATCGTCTTGCCGTCCTGCTTCTCCAGGCCATAAGCCAGCGCCGCCGCCGTCGGCTCGTTGATGATGCGCAGCACCTCCAGTCCCGCGATCTGGCCGGCGTCCTTGGTCGCCTGGCGCTGGGCGTCGTTGAAGTACGCCGGCACGGTGATCACCGCCTGCGTTACCGTCTCGCCCAGATAGGACTCGGCGGTCTCCTTCATCTTCTGGAGCGTGAAGGCGCTAATCTGCGACGGTGAATAATCCTTGCCGCCCGCCGACACCCACGCATCGCCGTTGCCGCCGCGCGTGATCTTGTACGGGACCAATTCGGTGTCCTTCTTGGTGATCGGATCGTCGAACCGCCGCCCGATCAGCCGCTTCACCGCGAAGATGGTGTTGTCGCCGTTGGTGACCGCCTGGCGCTTCGCCGGCTGGCCGACCAACCGCTCGCCGTCCTTGGCGAAGGCGACGATCGACGGCGTCGTGCGCGCGCCCTCCGCATTCTCGATCACCTTGGGCTTGCCGCCCTCCATGACGGAGACGCAGCTGTTGGTGGTGCCCAGATCGATGCCGATGACTTTAGCCATGTTTCCTGAATGCCCCTGGATATTAAATACATGATCGCACCCCGTTACGGAGGCGCAACCTTCGATGATGACGGCGGCGATATAGGTTGGGTTCGGCTTGCGACAAGATTTGGGCGGGGCTAGGCGCGGTCGCCGAGCGACGGCCCCGCTCGAGGAGTGCGTGCGCGTTGCGAGGACGGATCGTTTCGGGATCGGCGGCGCTGCTGCTGCTCGGCTGTTCGGGACCCGCCGAGGTGACGGTCGATGACGCCTGGGTCCGCCTGCCCGCCGCGCCGGGCCGTCCAGGCGCGGGCTACCTGACCGTCCGGGGCGGTGCCACCGACCGTACCCTCGTCCGCGTCACCGCCGACTACGCGCTTCGATCGGAGATGCACGAAACGTCGACGACGGGCGGTCGCATGACGATGCGCCCGCTAGCCTCCGTTCCCGTTCCCGCCGGCGACGAGGTCGCCTTCACGCCCGGCGGCCGGCATCTCATGCTGTACGACCTCGATCCACGCGCCAAGCCCGGCACCAGCACGCTCCTGACCCTGACCTTCGAGAACGGTGAACGCCTGTACCGCAAGGCCTATATCATCGGGCCGGGCGATCCGGCTCCGGGGTGAGCAACGTTTACGCGACCGCCCGTCGCCCGCTGACCCCCGGCGAAACCGACCTCGCCCGCTCCGTCTTCGGTGACGCGGTCGACTACGCCGCCGTGACGTTGTCCCGCACCAAATGGGCGTTCTTCCAGCCACGCCGCGTCGTCATGGCCCCGCTCGGCTGCATCCATTTCCACCCGAAGGGGGATTTGTGGCGCGATGATTTCGCGGTCGCCTCGCTCGGAGACCAGGGGCTGTTCATCCACGAGATGACGCACGTCTGGCAGCACCAGCGCGGCGTCTGTCTACCCCTCGCCCGCCACCCCTTCTGCCGCTACCGATACAGCCTGAAACCTGGCCAAGCCTTCGCGCGCTACGGTCTCGAGCAGCAAGCGGAGATCGTCCGCCACGCCTTCCTGCTCCATCGAGGCGCGACCGTCGCGGCCGCTCCGGCGCTCGCGCAATATGACACGTTGATTCCGTTCCGCACCCTCTGAGCGGCGCGGTGCCGTTCACAGTCGAAACGAAAAAAGCCGTCGATCGAGCGCCACGGGGCCCGATCGACGGCTTCTCCTCACGGCGCCGAAAGGCGAGCCGATCAGTTCTTGTCGGCGCCGTCCTTGTCGCTCGCGCCCTCGGTGACCTTCAGCTTGGGAACCTCGATGGTCTCCTTCTCGGTCGTCAGGTCGACGCTCTTGGAATCGACATCGACATCAGGCAGCGCGCCGCCCTTGACGCTGACATCGACGTTCGGCAGCGCGCCGCCGTTCATGTCGGCGCGGAAGAAGCCCGTCGCGAACAGGATGGCCGCGATGATGGCGGCGATCGCCAGCAGGATCAGCAGCGTCCGGCCGATCCCGCCGCGCTTGCGCTCACCGACCACATGATCCGTGCGGCCGTCCACGCGGCGCGCGCCGTTGTCGTTACCCGTTCCGTTACCCCGATAGTCCGTCATCGCGATCCTCCTGTTGATCTGCGCTCCCGAACGATGGGCCCCGCTAGATTGTTCCTGCTGCGCAACGGAAATGCGGTGAACCGGATCGGCCGGCCCGGCAAGTTATTCTGTTGTTTCCAGTCGTTGCGCCCAATGGTACGAGCGACCGCGTGACCGCCAGCCCCCCGCACAGCTACCGGATCGGCATCGATCCCGCCGATATCGACTTCATGGGCCATGTGAACAACGCCAGCTATCTCAAGTGGGTGCAGGAGGCGGTGATCAATCATTGGCAACGGATCGCCCCCGCCGACGCCGTCGCCGCGCACCTTTGGGTCGCGCTCAAGCACGAGATCATCTACCGCAAGCCGACCTTCCCGGGCGACGACGTGATCGCCACCGTCCTGCTCGAAAAGGTGCAGGGCGCACGCGCCTTCTACGAAACGATCATCCGCCGCGGCGAGGAAGTCCTGGCCGAGGTCAAGTCGAGCTGGTGCTGCCTCGACGCCCGAACGCTCCGTCCCGCACGGCTGGCGACGAGCGTCGTCGACCGCTTCTTTCCCAACGACCGAGGTCCCAACCCTCTCCCGCCTTCGCGGGAGAGGGTTAGTTGAATAGGTCGAAGTCGATCGTTCCGTGCCGGTCCAGCCATTGGGGCGCTTCCGGCAATGGATATTTCAATCCCGTCGCACAATTGAAGAGCACCACTCGCTCCTCCTCGTCGACCAGCCCGTCGCGCACCGCCTGCCCGTAGGCGGCCAGCGTCGCCCCGCCCTCCGGACACATCAACAACCCGTCTTGGGCGGCGCACTCGTCCACCGCGCGCAGGATCGCCGGGTCGCCGACGCCCAGCGCCCGACCGCCGGATTCCCTAACGGCGCGCAGGATCAGGAAGTCGCCGACCGCGCGCGGCACCCGGATGCCCGCCGCGACGGTCGCCGCGTCCTCCCAACGTTCGGCATGCTCCTGCCCCGCCTCGAACGCGCGCACGATCGGCGCGCAGCCGGAAGCCTGCACCGCGTACATGCGCGGGCGTTTCGGACCTATCCAGCCAAGCCGCTCCAGTTCGTCGAACGCCTTCCACATCCCGATCAGGCCCGTGCCGCCGCCCGTCGGATAGAAGATCGCGTCGGGCAGCTCCCAGCCAAACTGGGTCGCCAGCTCCAGCCCCATCGTCTTCTTGCCCTCGATCCGGTACGGTTCCTTCAGCGTCGAGAAGTCGAACCACCGCCCCTCGGCCGCCCCTCGGCCCACGATCGCGCCGCAATCGTCGATCTGCCCGTTGACGCGCCACACGCGCGCGCCCTGCGCCGCGATCTCGCGCACGTTAATCTCGGGCGTCTCCTCCGGGCAGAACACGATCGTCTCGATCCCGCAGCGCGTCGCATAGGCCGCGAGCGCCGCGCCGGCGTTGCCGTTGGTTGGCATCGCGATCCGCGTCACGCCCAACTCGCGCGCCATCGCCACCGCCATCACCAGCCCGCGCGCCTTGAACGAGCCCGTCGGCAACCGTCCCTCGTCCTTCACGAGCACGTTCGGTCCACCCGACCGTGGGATCGGCACCAGCGGCGTCTCGATCTCGCCGAGCGAGACGATCGACTCCGTCCGCCGCACCGGCAGCAGTTCGCGCCACCGCCACAGGTCGGTCTTCCGCGCTCCGAGCGCGTCGCGCGACAGGGCCGCCCCAACCGCGTCCAGGTCGTACCGCACCAGCAACGGCCGCCCCACGCGCGACAGGCCGTGAAGCGCGTCGGCCTCGTATCGCTCGCCCGTCATCGAGCATTCCAGGTGCGACACGAAGGTCGGGCGATCGGCGGTGGCGTTCGGATTCATCACGCCTACTCCGGCCCGCGCGCCACCCCGACCATCGCCGGACGCAGCAGCCGGTCGCGGATCATGTAACCCGTCTGCATCTCCTGGATGATCGTCCCAGGCGCGGCGTCGCTGGGCATTTCCAGCATCGCCTGGTGGCGGTTGGGGTCGAGCGGTTCGCCCATCGCCGCGATCTTGGTGATGCCGTGCCGCTGGAACACGCTTTCGATCTCGCGCCCGGTCGCGTCGAGACCGACGACGAGCCCCTTAAATTTATCGTCGCCGCGAAGCTCCTCCGGGATCGACTGGAGCGCGCGCGCAAGGTTGTCCGCCACCGACAGGATGTCGCGCGCGAACGCCGTCGCCGCATAGGTGCGCGCGTCCACCGCCTCCTTTTCCGCGCGGCGGCGCACGTTTTGCACCTCGGCCTGCGCGTACAGCGTCGCCTGGCGCGCCTCCGCCAGCTCGCCCTCCAGCTGGGCCGCGCGGTCGTGCTCGGCGAGTTCGGGGGAGGCCTGCGCGGTTTCCTCGCGCAGGGCCTCGGCGTCGGTGGGGCTGATGTCATCCATGGCGGCCACAGTTAGGTCGGCTTCAAGGACCCATCAAGCGCGCAAGCGTCGCCGCGGTGAAATCCACCATCGGCACCACCCGCGCATAGTTCAGCCGCGTCGGCCCGATCACCCCCACTACGCCAACCACGCGCCCGTCCAGCCCGCGGAAGGGCCTGGCGATCACCGAGGAGCCGCTGAGCGCGAACAGCTTGTTCTCCGCCCCAATAAAGATGCGCGTCGCGTCGCCCGCCCGCGCCGCCTCCAGCAGTCCCGCCACCTCCTGCTTGCCCTCCAGGTCGTCCAGCAGCTCGCGCACCCTGTCCAGGTCCGCCGTCGCGCCCTCGTCGATCAGCCGCGACTGACCGCGCACGATCAGCACCGGCCGCCGGTCGCCATCCTCGCTCCAGACCGCGATGCCGCGCTCGACCAGGTCGCGCGCCGCGCCCTGGATAGCCGCGCGTCCGTCCGCCAACTCGCGCTCGATCCGCGCGCGCGCCTCCGCCAGGGTCAGTCCGGACAGCGTCGCGGACATGTAGTTTCCCGCCTCGACCAGCGCGGATGAAGTCATGCCGCCTGACAGCGCGATGACCCGGTTCTCGACCGCCCCGTCCTCGCTCACCAGCACCGCCATCGCCTGCCCGTCGCCAAGCGGTACGAAGCCGATCGACCGCAACCGCGCCTCGCGTTTCGCGACCATCACCAGCCCCGCGCACGCCGACAGCCCCGACAGCGCCGCCGTGGTCGCCGCCAACGCCTGCTCGACCGGACCGCGCCCACCCGCCGTCGATGCCCCGATCCCGACCTCCAGCGCCGCCCGCTCCTCCGCCGACGGCTCCAGCGCCTGCATCATGCCGTCGACGAACAGCCTCAGGCCCTGGTCCGTCGGCATCCGCCCGGCGCTGACATGCGGGGAGCTGAGCAGCCCGCGCTCCTCCAGCTCCTGCATGACGTTCCGGATCGACGCGGGCGAAAGGTTCATTCCCGACGCCGACGCGATCGTCTTCGACCCGACCGGGCCGCCCGTCGCCACATACCCGTCCACCACCGCCCGGAATATCTCCCGCGCGCGGTCGCTCAGTTCGGGGACGGAAGCGGTCACCAGAAGATGTCTATGAGGTAGCGCGCGCGAGCGAAAGCCTTCCCCGTGCCGGACAACCCAGCTACGGGCCGCCCCGAACAACAGGAGCCTTCCCATGCGCCCCAGTGGCCGCGCCCCCGACCAGATGCGCCCGATCACCATCGAGGCCGGCTATACCCGCCACGCCGAGGGATCCGTCCTGATCGGCTTCGGCGACACCCGCGTCCTCGTCACCGCGTCGGTGGAGGAGCGCGTGCCCCCGTTCCTGCGCGGCAAGGGCGAAGGCTGGGTCACCGCCGAATACGGCATGCTTCCCCGCGCCACCCATACCCGCTCGAACCGCGAGGCGGCCAAGGGCAAGCAGTCGGGCCGCACCCAGGAGATACAACGCCTTATCGGCCGATCCTTGCGCGCCGTCACCGATATGAAGCTGCTTGGCGAGCGCCAGATCACGCTCGATTGCGACGTGCTCCAGGCCGACGGCGGCACCCGCACCGCCTCCATCTCCGGCGCATGGGTCGCGCTCCGCTTGGCGGTCGACGGCCTGCTCAAGAGCGGCAAGCTGACCGCCGACCCGATCCGCCAAAAGGTCGCGGCCGTCTCCTGCGGCATCTTCGAGGGCGCGCCGGTCCTCGACCTCGACTATCCCGAGGACTCCGCCGCCGACGCCGACGCCAACTTCGTCCTGCTCGAGAACGGCCACATCGCCGAGGCGCAGGCGACCGCCGAGGGCGCGACCTACGACGAGGAGGCGCTGCTCCGCCTGCTCCGCCTCGCCCGCATCGGCTGCACCGACATCTTCGCCGCCCAGGCACGCGCGCTGGGATGACCTGCGACGTCCCCGGCCCACAGACCGTCCGCAAGCTCCAGCCCGGCAAGCTCGTTATCGCCAGCCACAACCCCGGCAAGGTGCGCGAGATCAGGGCGCTGCTCGGCCCTCACGGCGTCGAGCCCGTCTCCGCCGCCGAGCTCGACCTGCCCGAGCCCGAGGAGACTGGCACCAGTTTCGTGGCCAACGCCGAGCTCAAGGCGCGGGCGGCCGCCGACCTGTCCGGGCTCCCCGCGCTCGCCGACGACAGCGGCCTGTGCGTCGAGGCGCTGGGCGGCGACCCCGGCATCTTCTCCGCCCGCTGGGGCGGCGAGGACAAGGACTTCGGCGAGGCGATGCGCCGCGTCGAGGCGGCGATCGCCGCGACCGGCCCCGACGCCTCCCGCGACGCGCATTTCATTTGCGTCCTTTCGCTCGCCTGGCCCGACGGCCACGCCGAATCGTTCGAGGGGCGGGTGGATGGTACGCTCGTCCACCCGCCCCGCGGCGACCTGGGCTTCGGCTACGACCCCATGTTCGTCCTGAACGGCATGACGGAGACCTTCGGCGAGATCGATCCCGACCATAAGCATGGCGTCAGCCACCGCGCCCTGGCTTTTGAACAGCTCGTCGCCGCCGTCTTCTAGGCCGCGGCCCGTATCTCCGCAGGCGTCAGGCCAAACTCCTCGACACCGTAGCGGTGCCGCTCCAATCCCCTGCGCGCGCGCGCCAGATATGCCGCCATCCGCGCCTCCAACCCGGTGTCGAGTCCCAGCCCCAACACCCCGTAAACGCGTCGCATTTCGCCTCGCCAGTCGCGGTTCATCGCATCGAACGCGACCGTGACCTGCGGGACGTCCGGCCGCGCCGCCAGCCCCGCCTCGACCCGCGCGCGCCTCAGGACGACCTTGCGCAGCCATTCCCGCCCGATCCACCGGTCGTCGACCGCGTCCGACTGCACCCGCATCTGATTACGCACCAGCGACGCCGCCGACGCGACCACCGCCACCGGCTCGCGCTCGACCCGCACCACGCGCGCATCGGGAAACGTCGCCAGCACCGCCTCCAGGTCCTGCGTCAGCTGCGGCACCTTCAGTACCCAGGGCCGCGCAGTCCGGTCCCGTCGCTGCCAAGCCACGGTCTGAAGCAACAGTCGGAACTCACGGTAAACCCTCGAGGAGTCCGCCCCTTCGCAATATCGCGCGAAGCTCGGCACGCGCCACTGCGCCTCGAACACCGACCCGTGAACGGATAGGGCATGCAGCCCGATCTCCTCGTCCGGCCCCGCGACGCTCGCCGGATGGATGACCGTGAACTCCGGATTGAGCGCGCGCATCGCCGCCAGCATCGCGCCCGCCCGCACCCGCCGATCGTCCACCGGCCAGCGCGTGGCGGGTACCGGGCACCAGCTCTCATAAAACCGCGTCCAGCCCAGCCGCCGATCGCACGCCAGCAATCGCTGCATCCGCGTCGTCCCCGACCGCATCTGCCCAAGCACCAGCACCGGCGCGTGGAACGGCATGTCCGCGATCTCGGGATGCCGAGTCCACAGCGCATGCACGCGCAACCGGTCGCGCAGCGCGGCGGTCAACTGCCCCCACGCCATCGTCCGCCCGAGCGGCGACAGTTCGGCTTCTTCCGCCAAGGAACGGCAGAGAACCTCCAGCCGCTCCCGCCAGACCGACGCATCACCCAGATCGTGCAGCCCCGTCGACACCCGGGCCGCCGCGACCAGCGCGTCCGGCTCCAGCACTGGCACGGGCGACCAGCCCTTGTCCCAGGCGCGCAGCAACGCCCTGTTCGCCAGCGCGACGCGCGGTCGTCCCGGACCGGCCGTCGGCGTCGCCCCCGACGTGAACTCGAAGGTCGCCCCTGTCACCCCCGACGCCATGCCCCGGCCATCGGCCGAGCGCCACCCGAAACGCGCGTCAGTACCCGTCCATCATGTCGCGGATCTCCGCCGTCCGGTCGGCATAGGCCCGCGCGACGCAGGCCTCGCTCCCGCACCGGTCGCGAAAGCGCAGGAACCGGTCGCGGCTTTCCCGAAGGTCGGCGCGTGTCTCCCCGTCCGCCTCCGCCAGCGCCGCGTAGAAGGTCGAGCTCATCGCCCGATCGGCGCGCGCCAGCTCATCGCTCCCGCATACCATCCGCTCCACCCGGCTTCGCCTGCCGCCGCAGCCGAAGCTCGGTCGCGCCGCCGCGCGGACCGGGGCCGCCGGCCGGCCGTATCCGGGGCGCGGCCTCGCCTCCACCTCGCGCGGCGCGGGCAAGACCCGGGGCGGGACGACCGCGCGCGCGCGGGTCGCCGCCTCGACCGGTGGGGTTGGTCGAGGCGCGGGCGTACGAACGACCGGCTCCGCGGGCGCGTCCACGGCCGGCGCGGCGATCGTCGGAGCCGCCGCCACCGTCCGCGCCTCGGCTTGATCCGGGCCGGTGCCCCGCGCCAGCCCAACCGCGGCCAGCCGGTACACGATCGGCTCCGCGCCATCCATCTGGTACACCAGTCCGCTGCCGTCGACCGCCTCCTGCGCGGCATATTCCACATCCGCCTCCAGGCGACGGTCGCCGTCGAACGCGTCCTCCGCGCCCGGCGGCAGTTCCAGCACCAGCCGTCCCCTGCACACCGTCACGTTCAGCGCCTCGTCGCGGCTCTTCACCACCGGGCGTTCCATCCGTACCACGCTTCGCGCCGCCAGCCTGTCGAGTGAGGGCGAACCCGCCTTGCGCACCCGCGCCGCCTGTTCGAACGCGACCTCCTTCAGCCGGTCGTACGTCTCCGCCGACCCGCAGGCGCGCTTCAGCCGCCGCGCTTTCGCCTGCTCCGCCTTCGCCGCGCGCTCCGCCGCGCCGGGGATCTTGGGCTCCGTCGATCCGCACCCCGCCAGCAACATCACCGCCAGCAACCACCCTGCCCTCACGCCTACGCTCCCGAAACCATCCAGCGCGTCCAACGAGCGGTCGCACGCTTCGCCCCACCACACGATTTTCCGCTGTCCTACAAGCGCGCGCTCTGTTCCACGCTGCCCGATGAGAAACCGAACCCCCGCCCCGTCCGCCGCCGCCCAGCAGAGCCCGGCTCCCGACTTCACCCCCGTCCCCCGCCTGTGCAAGCGCCATGACGGCTGGACGCCCGACCGCCAGCGCGCCTTCATCGAGGCGCTGGCGGAAACCGGTTCCGCCGCGACCGCCTGCCGCATGGTCAACATGTCGCTCGCGACCGCCTATGCGCTGCGTCATCACGCGCAGGGGTCGTCCTTCGCCCGCGCCTGGGAAGCGGCGCTCCGCTGCGGCGTCGAGCGGCTGCGCGACGAGGCGTTCGACCGCGCGATGAACGGCCAGCTCCATCCGGTCATCAGCGCCGGCAAGGTCATCGGCTACAAGCGCGTCAAGAACGATCGCCTACTCATGTACATGCTTCGCCATTACGGCCAGGACGCCAACGGCAAGCGCGTCACGCTGAACTATTTTTCCGCCAAGGACGCAGCTGACCCGGTGATCGAGGACGCCCGCCACGCAGCGCTACCCGCCCCGGCCGAGGCCGCCGCCACCCTGGCCGACTTCGCGGGCGTGCCGCTCGACGCGGAAGCGCAAGGGCAGATGCTGGCGCTGCTGCAGGCCTGCGCCGCCCGCAACGCCGCCGCCCTGCCGGAGGACGACCCAACGGTGCCCTTCGTCCGCGAGATCGAGACGGCGAACGGTTATGCCGGCACCCTCGAACCCTCGATGGACCTGGTGACGGACTTCGTCCCGCTTTCCGAAGGCGAGAATAGCTGGGAGTCGCTCCACGAACCCGACCGATCCGCCGAGATCGCCGCCGCCGTGGCGAGCGTGGAGGCGAGCGTCGCGGCGGCCGCCGCCTTGAGGTCGAACGACTTTTCCGAAGAGGCGGTCAGGGCCAGGCTGGACGCGGACAAGGCGGCGTTCGCCGAGTCGGAGAAGAAGCGCCTGGCCGACCGCCGCGCCGAACGTCACGCGGCCACCCGCACGCGCCGCTGACCGCGCGACCGGCCGGACCCTGCCCTATCCGGTCGGCTCGGCCGGCACCGCCTGCAGCGACCATTCATGGTCGACCACGATCGTCACCCGCACCGGCTGGCCGTCCGCGTCCAGCGACGGGCGGTAGCGGTACCGCTCGGTGATCAACCGGCACGTCGTCGCATCCAACGCCGCGTTCCCGCTCGACCGCGTCACCCGGCATCCCGAGACCCGCCCATTCACCTCGACGGCGTATCGGACCGACACCACGCCCGACGCTCCCGCCTCCGCCGCGGCTTCCGGATAATCCGAATCGCGCAGTCGTCCGCGTATCCGCCGCGGCGGCGTCTCGTCCTCCCAGCCGCCACCGTCGCCATCGCCGTTCCCACCGCTCCCCGTCCCGTTCCCCACGCCGCCCGCGCCCGTTCCCGGCCCCGGCACCGCCGCCGCCCCCTGCGACGGATCGCTCCCCGGACCCGCGACCGGCGCGGCGATCACCGGGGACGGCGTCGGGATCAGGATGATCGGCAAGGGCGCGACGACCGGGGTCGCGCGCGACCGCAGGTTGGGCGGCGCGGCTTCCCCCTCCGGCCGCCGGTTCCGCGTCCGTTCCGGCACGATCCGCACCGGTGGCGGTGGCGAGGGTGGCGCGACCTCGAACACCGCCAGCGGCGACTCGCCGACCGTCGGCATCCGTACCGCCAAGCCGATCACCAGCAGCCAGCCGAGCAACGCGACCAACCCGGCCGACAGTAACGCCGAGACGGCGCGGTCGCGGGGGTCTGGTCGGGCGCTAGGCATGGCATGCATAGTGCGACGATCGACCACGCCCCGCAATCCGTTCCATTGCCATGACCACCGCCCCGTCACCCCAACCAACTCGCCACCAGAACCCCCTCGTCACCCCCGACTTGATCCGGGGTCTCGCTACGCATGGACCCGCACCTAGCCCGAGAAGGAGCGGGACCCCGGGTCGAGCCCGGGGTGACGAATGTTGGACGACCTCCTACCGCGCCTCCACCAGCCGCCGCTCCGCCGGGGTCAGCGCGAACAGGCGGCAGGTGATCTCGTGCAGCGCCGCCTCGCCCGCGCGCAGCGTCGCCGCCAGTGCCGACAACGCTTCCTGCCGCTCGATCACCTGCGCGCGCACCGACGGCGGGGCCTCGTCCGCGACCGCGCGCAGGGCGTCGATCAACCGGCGGCCATTGTCCCGCCCGTTGGGTTCAAAGGCGAGCGCCGTCGCCAGCCACTGCGCCAGCCAGAATGCTCCCTGGTCGGCGTCGGCATAGATCCCGCGCGCGGCGGGCGCGCCGTCGATCAGGAGCATCAGCTCGCCGTCCTCGAACCGCGCATCCAGGCGGCTGTCGACGCGCAGCGCCTCGTCCACCCGCGCGACCGCCGCCTCGACTTGCTCCGCCTGCAGCTTGTCGGCGTGCCGTCGCCGCGCCTCGGCGGTCATGCGGGACGGCGCGTCCGCCTCGATCTCGCGCTTCGACCGGACTTCGGGCAACAACCACTCATGCGGCCGCTTGCGCCGCGACAAGGTGGACAGCCGCTCGCTCAACCCGCGCCGCAACCGGCAGAACAGGTGGTTGGGCAGTTCCAGCCGGTCGATCAGCGGATCCGGTTCGAACAAGCCACCGTTAAAGCGGTGGATCGCGTCCTCGCCGATCGTCCCGCCCGCGTCCATCGTCCGGAACAGCCGCTTCATGTTGGACCAGATGCGCGTGTCCTCGGGATCGAAGAACCGGTCCAGGCTCTCGCGCTTCAGCATGTCGCGCAGCAGATGCGGCGGAAACGCCACGCGCCCGCCCATGTCCTCGGTGAACATCACGAAGATCAGCCGGTCGAGCAGCTTTTGCGCCACCCTGAGCTTGTCGCGCTCGCTCACCCCCTCCAGTGGCTGGAGCTTGATGACGTTGAACAGCCGGACGCGATAGTCCCGATATTCGTCATAGAACCGGTCCTCCAACCGCTTCTGGTTGGCCCCCTGCCGCTCGATCAGCCGCTCCAGCCGGGTGCGGCCATACTCGCTCAGCAGCATGTCGGGTCGGAACAACCGCCAGAACAGGAACCGGTCGAACCGATCCTCCTCGCTGTCGCTCAGCAGCGACGACCCGTCGAACAGGTCGCCTCCCGTCAGCCGGAACGTCAGATAGCTCTGCGGCGCGCGGTCGTACCAGTAGAGCCGGAACTGGTTCATGTCGGTCACGATCGCGAAACGCGGCAGCACCGCCACCCCGTCGAAGAAGCCCCGTCTCGCGAATAGTAGATAGTCCAGCGCCTGGCGCGCCGGCGACCGATCGTTGCCCTTCCGGTTCTGCGGTTTGTCCAGATCGGCTCCGATCCCCTTGAATTCGCACAGGACCTGCGGAACGGCCGTCCCACCCTCACCGAAATTGCCGAGCGCCAGGTCGGCGCTGCCGCCCTGCCCGCCCTGCCCCGCGCCCGGTACGGCGAACTGTTGCTTCAACGTCCAGCTCGGCCCCCTGCAGTCGGCCCGGTACCCCCACGTCTCCTGGAAGAACGTCTGGATGAACGCGCCCTCGATTTCCGTCTCGCCCAACGTGCTGCGCGCCGCCCACGCAGTCAGCCGCTCGCGGAGCGACCGCTCGTCGTCCCCGCCCCGGAACGCCTGGTATTCGAACTCGAACTCGGCGCGGAGGAAGCTGCGCTCC
This sequence comes from uncultured Sphingomonas sp., assembly GCF_964237155.1. GTDB lineage: Bacteria > Pseudomonadota > Alphaproteobacteria > Sphingomonadales > Sphingomonadaceae > Sphingomonas. The sequence goes on from NZ_CAXSHH010000003.1 coordinate 50,474, forward strand.
AGCAGCGGCTTGAAAGATTCAACCATCCTATTTCCCGCCGTCCAGCCGTTGACGAAGGGCGACGTTCTCGACGCGCAGACGTATCACCTCCGCCTGAAGTTGGTCGCGCTCCGCGCTGATGTTGGCGTAAAGCGTCTCGACGCCCGCCAGCCGCTCCCGTTCGTCCTGACTGTCGACCAACGCCTTGTTGATCGAACGCAGCTGCGTCCGAAGTCCGTTCCGCGCGAACAGCTCTTTGAAGAATTGGCCGCCGACCGTCCTGACGATCCACAGCCCGACGCTTTCGATTGGCACCTAGTCGAACAGGTCGGGCAACTGCCGCTTCAGCTCGGCGCTCTTGACGCTCTCGCGCTTCGCCATTGCGACTATGCGGTCCAAAACCGCGCGACGCGCGCGCTCGGACTCCTCCAACTGCGCCATCAACGATTTCAACTCCGCGCGTTCGGCGCGCTCTACGGCACCGTCAGTCCGCCAGAAGTCCCAAAGCCTCGTCGCCATGCCCGGGACATGGCATGTATACGGGACCGGTTCAACGGCCGATGCTCAGGCGTCGTCGCCCATCCTGAGCGCGGCGATGAAGGCTTCCTGCGGGATCTGCACCGATCCGTATTCCCGCATCCGCTTCTTGCCTTCCTTCTGCTTGTCGAGCAGCTTCTTCTTGCGTGATATGTCCCCGCCGTAACACTTTGCGGTGACGTCCTTTCTCATCGCCGCGATCGTCTCGCGCGCGATCACCTTGCCGCCGATCGCCGCCTGGATCGGGATCTTGAACAGATGGCGCGGGATCAGGTCCTTCAACCGCTCGCACATCCCCCGCCCACGTATCTCGGCGGTCGCCCGGTGGACGATCATCGACAATGCGTCGACCGGCTCGGCGTTGACCAGAATGCCCATCTTGACCAGGTCACCCTCGCGGTAGCCGATCTGGTGATAGTCGAACGAGGCGTAACCCCGGCTGATGGACTTTAATCTGTCATAAAAGTCGAACACCACCTCGTTCAGCGGCAGCTCGTATGTCGCCTGCGCCCGCCCCGCCACATAGGTCAGGTTCTTCTGGATCCCGCGCCGGTCCTGGCACAGTTTCAGGATGGAGCCGAGATACTCGTCGGGGACATAGATCGTCGCCTCGATCCACGGCTCGGCGATGGTCGCGATCTTGTTGGGGTCGGGCATGTCGGCCGGGTTGTGGAGCTCCAGATGCCCCTCTCCGTGCGTTAGCTCGATCTCGTACACCACGCTCGGCGCGGTGGTGATCAGGTCCAGGTCGTACTCCCGCGTCAGCCGCTCCTGGATGATCTCCAGATGCAGCAGCCCCAGGAACCCGCACCGGTACCCGAAGCCCAGCGCCGCCGACGTTTCCGTCTCGAACGAGAAGGACGCGTCATTCAGCCGGAGCTTCGAGATGCTCTCCCGCAGCTTCTCGAAGTCATTGGCATCGACCGGGAACATCCCGCAGAACACGACCGGCTGCACCTCCTTGAACCCCGGCAGCGCCTGCGCGGCCGGCTTCTTCGCGTCGGTCAGCGTGTCGCCCACACGCGCCTGCGCCACGTCCTTGATCTGCGCGGTGATGAAGCCGATCTCGCCCGGCCCAAGGTCGGCCAGGTGCTCGATCTTAGGCCGGAAGCATCCCACCCGGTCGACCAGGTGCTTGGTGCCCGCCTGCATGAACTGGATCTCCTGGCCCTTCCTCAGCGATCCGTCGATCACCCGCACCAGAATGACCACGCCCAGATACGGGTCGTACCAGCTGTCGACCAGCATCGCCTTGAGCGGCGCGGTCACGTCCCCCTTGGGGGGCGGGATACGGCGGACGATCGCGTCCAGGATTTCGGTGATCCCGATCCCCGTCTTGGCCGACGCCAGCACCGCCTCCGACGCGTCGAGCCCGATCACCTCCTCGATCTCGGCGCGCACCTTCTCCGGCTCGGCGGCGGGCAGGTCGATCTTGTTGATGACGGGCACGATCTCATGGTCGTGCTCGATCGACTGGTACACGTTGGCCAGCGTCTGCGCCTCGACCCCCTGCGCCGCGTCGACGACCAGCAGCGCGCCCTCGCACGCGGCCAGGCTTCGCGACACCTCGTAGGCGAAGTCGACATGCCCCGGCGTGTCCATCAGGTTCAAGACGTAGCCCTTGTAATCGAGCCGAACGGTCTGCGCCTTGATCGTGATCCCCCGCTCGCGCTCGATATCCATGTTGTCAAGAACTTGCGCCGACATCTCGCGCGCGGTCAGCCCCCCCGTCTCCTGGATCAACCGATCCGCCAGCGTCGACTTGCCATGGTCGATATGGGCGATGATGGAGAAGTTGCGGATGCGATCGAGCGGTGTCGTCATGATCGCCCGCGCCTAGCCCAGGGTGGAGCCGGGTGCTAGTCGTGCGCCCGATCAAGGGACATGCCGATCCGCCCGAAACCCTGCTCGCGCTTTCGCGACCGGCTCGTCCGGGGCACGCTCGTCATCGATGGCAAGCGCTCGGCCCCTCCGCCCTGACGCGATGGGGCCCAGTCGCGGCAAGCTGGCTATCCGGGCGACGGTCACCATATATGTGACATCGTCGGCTCCGCTTCCGTAAGCGCCGACGGCCGCGGGTCCTTGAGCGCCCGCTTACGTCAGAGGGGAATGTCCTTGGACACCGATCAGCCGGCGACGACGGCCAAGAAGCCCGAATTCAAGCGCTTCCGCAGCAAGTTCAATGCGGTCAAGCTGTCGCCCGAACAGGCCGATCGTCAAGGTCAGATCGCGCGCAGTGCCTGGACCGCGCTGGGCAATCGTGATGCGGTGGTGGCTTTTTTGAACACGCACGACGACGCGTTGGGCGGTCGTCCGCTCGACCTCGCGGTCGCCAGCGCCGAGGGTTTGACCGCCGTGGAGCAGGCCATGGCCGCACGCGCGGCCGAGCAGGGCTGATCCGCCGGTCGGGCGCACCCGACGCCTACGCAGCGCTGCGACGTGGCACGTCCTTCGTCCGGGCCGGAGCCATTGGATGCCGGTCGACGATGCCGTCCAGGGTAACGGGCAATACGCTGGCCGAACTCGATCGGCTTCTGCATGTCCTTATCAGGCAGGTCGCGCTCGATCGGGGGATCAGGCTTCCCGCCCGGTCGCGCAATAACTCCGTCGGCATCGCCGCCTTGTGTGGAGAGCATCGGGACCAGGGACGACTGCGCGCGTTGCTGCGATCGACGGTTTGCCTACGTCGCCATGACGGCCGCGCTCATCACGCCGACCGGCGCGGACGCGGGTCCATGACGGCAGGGTGGTCGAACGAGGCGGGATCGAACACGCGGCAACGATACGCATACGACCTCGGCGAGGACATCACTCCATCCGTCGAACAGATGGATGACGTATGCGCCTTTTACGACAGGCTGGCGCGGGCGGTCGTCGGTGGACGCCGTGGCACGCATCCGGTGCCGCAGCATGGACTCGTACTCCCGGCGGCGTAAGGTCGGGCGCGACGGGAGAAGCGGCCTATGCGTCACATCGCGATCATCGGTTCGGGGCCGGCGGGCTATTACACCGCGGAGGCGGCGCAGAAGCTTTGGGGAAACGAGGTCCGGGTCGATATCGTCGATCGTCTGCCGGTTCCTTACGGGTTGATCCGCACGGGCGTCGCGCCGGATCATCAGCAGATCAAGGGCGTATCGCGGCGGTACGAAGCGACGGCGCTGTCGGACAATGTACGCTTCGTGGGCAATGTCACGGTCGGTCGCGACGTGACTGTGGCCGAGCTGCGCGACGAGTACGACGCCGTCGTGCTCGCGACGGGCGCGCCATCGGACAAGCCGCTCGGCCTGCCCGGTGACGATCTTCCAGGCGTGGTGGGATCGGCGGCGTTCGTGGGTTGGTATAACGGTCATCCCGATCACGCGGATCTGGCGCCGCCGCTGCGCGGCTTGGGCGCGGTCGTCGTCGGTGCGGGCAACGTCGCCCTCGACGTCGCGCGCGTCCTGGCGAAGACCAAAGGAGAGTTCGGCGGATCGGACATCGCCGGGCATGCGCTCGACCGGTTGAGCGTCGGCGGCTTCGGAACCATCACGATCCTGGCGCGGCGCGGGCCGCACCAGATTGCGATGACACCCAAGGAGTTGGGCGAGCTGGATCACCTTGCCCGCGCCATTCCTGTGGTCGATCCCGCCGACCTGCCGCCCATCGAAGCCGATGCGGCGCTCGATCCCGGGCAGCGCAAGTCGGTCGGGCACCTGCGTCGGTTCGCGACCCGGATCGGTGGCAAGCCGATCCGGCTGGTGTTCGACTTCTACGCGTCTCCGCTCCGCATCGAGGGGGACGGACGCGCAGAGCGCGTGGTGGTCGAGCGTACCCGCCTGGACGCGCACGGCGCGGTCGTGCCGACCGGGGCGACCTACGCCGTTCCGGCCGATCTGGTGGTGGGCTGCATCGGCTATCGCACGCCACCCATCGATGGCGTTCCGTATGACGCGAAGCTGGGCCGCTTCGCCAACGACGAGGGGCGGATCGCGCCGGGGCTGTATGCGGTCGGTTGGGCAAGGCGGGGACCAACGGGCACGATCGGCACCAACCGGCCCGACGGCTTCATGATCATCGACCATGTCGTGGCGGACCTCCGCACGGACGGCGGGAAGCGGGGCCGCGCCGGGCTAGACGAGCTATTGGCCGGGCGCGGCGTCGAGGTCGTCACCTTTCGCGATTGGCGGCGGATCGATCAGGCGGAGGTGGCCGCCGCGCGGCCCGGATCGCCGCGTGAGAAGTTCGTAAGCGTGAAAGCGTTGCTGGGCGCGCGCGCATGACGCTTGCGCGGTTCGGGCGCGCTGGTTAAGGACACCCGTCCAAGCATGTCGGTCGACCCGTCGTCCGAAGCTCCGTCGGGGAGTAGCTCAGCCTGGTAGAGCACTGCCTTCGGGAGGCAGGGGCCGGAGGTTCGAATCCTCTCTTCCCGACCAACATTCACGCGCTTGGTGTCAACATTCTAATGAACTGACGAGTCCCGCGCTCCACGCGCGAGGTGCAAGCGAGCCGTCGCCGTGCGGGTCGTCGTCGAAGGCGGCTTCCGCGGCGATGTCCTCGATGGTGGATGCGGTGAAGCCGCGCTTGAAGAGGCTGGCGCTGGCGGCCGTCAAGATCGCCGCGTCCTTGGCCCGATCGGGCGGGCAACCGCCCGGAACCGGAAGAACCTGACCTATGCGGCGGGTCACGATCATGACCGTACGCTCGCGTTCATGAAAGCGAGCGTACATCATTATTTGTGGTCTGCCGAGTAGAACCCCCGGGGGCCCGTACCTACCATGAGCTGGACCGCGATCCGCGTGCTGACCGGCGACCGGGTCAAGTTCATCGGGTTGCTGTTCGGCATTGCTTTTTCGACGCTGCTCATCACGTAGCAGCTGACGATCTTCATTAACCTGCTGCTTCGAGGCGGGGCGTCAATTAACGAAGTTTGGGTCGCGAACATCTGGCTCGAGCCGGTCAGCGTTATCAGGGTCTATGACGCGTCGCTGATCGGGCTGCCCCGCACTATAGTCGAGGGATCGCGCGACGCGCTCGCTGATCCGGACGCGGTGTTCATCGACGCGGTCGGATCGCGCATGCCGTTCGAGCACGGCGGCGTGCTAGGCACGCGGCTGGAACTGAACGACTAGCGCGCGATCATCCGCGACATCGTCGACGCCGATCCGTCCTTCAACTCGACGGTGATGCTCCATACGCGTAATTCCAACGCGCTCAATTACTTACCGGGCAACCGCAACTGATTAAGTCTCATACGCGGCGCGCCGGGGCGGGATGCCAAGGCGGTGGCGATGGAGATCGAGCGGCAATCAGCGTGCGCGGGATCACCAAGGAATTCCCGGTAGGCGACTCCACCATTCGCGTGTTGCACGGATCGATACGGACATCCGGTCGAACGAGCTGACCTATCTGGTCGGCAAGTCTGGGTCGGGAAAGACAACGATGATCTCGATCATCGCGGGCCTCCTCTATCCGACCGAGGGGCAGGTCGAGGTATTCGGGACGGACATCTACCGGCTGACCGACACGCAGTTTGCCAAGTTACGGCTGAACACGATCGGCTTCATCTTTCAGCAATTCAATCTGCTCCCGACGCTGACCGCCGCCGAGAACGCGGCGCGGCGACTGGGGATACGTCGAACTGGAGCGGCGCGCTGGAGCCCCCCCCACCCTCGCCGCCGCCGTCGCGCGGATCGACGCGGCGGGAGCGGATGCGGCCGGCGTCCGCCTGTCGATCAGCGCGGATATCGCACGCGCGGTGGTCGACATCCGGACGCTCGACCTGCGCCAGGCTGTGATAGGGCGCGACATCGCCAGCGCCGCCCATCTGTTGGCGGTCACTCGAATCCGCGCACGCGCGGGGATCGCGCCCGAATTCAGGCTGGTGCGCGGGCAGTCGCTGGAAGCGCGGAGCGCGCCGATCCGGAGCGAGCGGGCGAGTACGACGGGGCGGCTGGTGACGTAGCTCGCCGCGCCTCCCGGCGCGCCCCTCCTGTCGGCCTCGCCCCCGCTCGGGCTGCCGTCGACGCTGCTTCGCGCACGACCCGACATCGCCGTCGCCGTCGCCGAGCGCCGGTTGGGGGCGGCGGACCAGGAGATCGCGGCCGCGGCGGTGGAGCGGTACCCACGCCTCCCGATCACCGCCGCGCTCGGGTTGTTCTCGCTTGGGCTGGGTGATCTGTTCGGCGATGATGCGATCATCGGGTCGGTCGGCGCGGGGCTGGCGGAACCAACCAGGCCGCGGAAAGCTTCGCAGTCCCATGACACAGAACCGCAACGAAACTCGCGCCCCTAATTGGCTCAGGCGCGTCGGGCTGACCACACTAGGTGTCGGCGCGGCGGGAGCCGGGCTGGCGGCGGTCTCGACGCTGCTCGGCCGGGACGCGGAGCGCAAGGTGCCGCCCGATGGTGGGTTCATCGAGGTCGACGGCGCGCGGCTGCATTATGTCGACCGTGGGTCGGGGCCGGCGATCGTGCTCGTCCACGGGCTGGGCGGACAGCTTCGCAACTTCACCTATGCGCTGTCCGAGCTGATCGAGAGCGAGCACCGGCTGATCATCATCGACCGGCCCGGATCGGGATACTCCACGCCAAAGCCTGGGACGACGCCCGACATCCGCGCGCAGGGCAGGCTCGTGGCGAGGCTGGTCGACAGGCTCGGGCTGGAGAAGCCCTTGATCGTCGGCCATTCGCTGGGCGGCGCGGTGGCGTTGGCGGCGGCATTCGCCGCGCCGGGGAAGATCGGTGGGCTATTGCTGCTCGCGCCGCTTACCCAGCCGATGGAGCAAGCTCCCGAAGCGTTCCGGCGGTTGGAGCGCGACTCGGCGCTGTCGCGCAAGTTGGTCGCACGGACGGTCGGGGTGCCGCTCGGGCGGTTGGGAAGTAAAACCAACCTTCGGATGATCTTCGCGCCCGATCCGGCGCCGGACGATTTCGGGACGCGCGGCGGCGGGCTGCTGGCGCTCCGACCGGGGAACATCGAGGCGGCGATGTACGACATCTTCACCGCGCGCGACGATCTGGACGCGCTGAAGCGGCGATATGGCGAACTGACGTTGCCGGTGTCGATCCTGTTCGGGCGCGGCGACGGGCTGCTCGACCCCGAACTCCATGGCCGGGCGACGGCGGCGGCGATTGCGGACGCCGCGTTCGAGGTGATCGAGGGCGGTCACATGCTGCCCATAACGCATCTGGAGGATTGCGCGCGGGTGCTTCGCGCCGTGCTCGCGCGGGTCGGTCGGTAGCGCGGCGCGATTGGGGAATTGCCGCTAGCGCGGTCGGCGAAGGCTGCGGAACAGGCCGCGCCTGGCGAACGACTCGAACATCTCGTCGGGACCTTCGGGATCGAGCACCTCGTTGTCGGCAAGCCACTGCGTGACCGCGCCCACGTCGGGCACCTCGTACGGGTCGAGTGTCTTGCCGGGTCGGCGCAGGCGTTCGATCGTGGCGATCAGCGACCCGGTCTCGGTCAGGGTGTGGGCGACCTGTTCGGGCGGGACGTCGAGATGCTCGGAGATCAGGCCGTTCCGGATGCGCGCGATCGTGGCGCGCGCGTCGTCGTTCGGGGCCACGAGCGCCAGGTCGCACTCGGTATCGAGGCGGAGCGAGCGGTTGTTCATGTTGGACGAGCCGAGCCGGAACACGTCGTCGTCGGCGATCAGGATCTTGGCGTGGCAGTAGATGTCGGACCCGCCGGTGGTCACGGGATGGTATAGGCGCAGACGCATGTGCGGGTCGCGTGCCCACAGCGCGGTCATCAGACGCGCGCGCGCGGTATCCATCGCGATCGGCTCCAGCCAACCCTGCGCGTTACGCGGGTTGACGATCACGAATTCGGGGCCGTCGGGCTCGATCAGGCGCTTGGCGATCGCCTCGGCGATGCGGCGAGAGGCGAAATATTGCGACTCGACGTACAGATGGCGCTTCACCGCCGCGATCTGGGCGAGGAACAGCGCCTCCGATTCGTGGATGGGTTCGGAGTCGGGCATCGCCGGACCGGTGCGGGCGATGCCGACCTCGACGTTGGTGAAATCGACCCGCAGGCCGTCGGGCCAGCAGTCAGGAAGTAGCGGCACCGGCGCCAGGGCCTTGCCGCCGGCCATCACCCAGCGGTCGCGCGCGAGTTCGCCCAGCGCCGCGGCGAGCGGGCCCTGAACGGCGCTGGTGGCGTCGTGCCACGGCTTATACGGCCGACCGAGCGAGGTGCGGCGGCCCGGATCGTCGTCGAGATGCGCCGCCGTATCCCACCGCTCGCTGGTCACGTCGATGCCGCCGCAAAAGGCGAGGCAGTCGTCGATCACGACGATCTTTTGATGGTGCGAGGCGCCCATTGGGTGATGGCCGTCGAGCAGCGTGGTGATGCGCGGGTGGCCCATCCAACGCAGCAACGAGAATACCGTTGTGCCGCGGAACAGCGACTTGATCGCGCCCAGGTCCCAGCGGAGCAGGCACACCTCGAGGTCGGGAGAGCGGTCGACGAGCCAGCGGACGAAGCCGCCGATCGTGCGTGGCTCGCCGGGCAGGCGCGTGCCGGTATCGAGGCTGATACGCGCGTCGAAATCCCAACCGACCAGCATGATGCGCCTGCGCGCGAGCATCATCGACTGGCGCAGGACCCGAAAATAGGCGTCGGCGTCGACGATCACCGACATGCGGTCGGCCATGGCCGTCCGCCAGATTTCCACCCCTTGCTGCACCGCGTCCTTGTGACGGCGAGATGTTACGGTGCCAATTAGATTCGTATGGGTTTCTCGTTCCTGCTACGTTCCGATACCCTGAAGGTTTGGCGCGATGACCCGGAAGATCATCCATATCGACATGGACGCGTTCTTCGCGTCGGTGGAGCAGCGCGACGATCCCGCGCTCCGGGGCAGGCCGGTCGCGGTCGGCGGGCGCGGCGCGCGCGGCGTGGTGGCGGCGGCGAGCTACGAGGCGCGGGCGTTCGGGGTGCGATCGGCGATGCCGTCGGCCAGCGCGGTCAGGCGGTGCCCGGACCTCATATTCGTGCGACCGCGTTTCGAGGCGTACGCGGAGGTGTCGCGGCAGATCAGGGCTATCTTCCACGACTATACCGATCTAGTCGAGCCCCTGTCGCTCGACGAGGCGTATCTGGATGTCAGCGAGGACCGCGCCGGGCTGGGTTCGGCGCGCGCGACCGCCGAGCTGATCCGGGCGCGCATCCGCGAGGCGACGGGCCTGACCGCGTCGGCGGGGGTGAGCTACAACAAGTTCATCGCCAAGCTGGCGTCCGACCAGAACAAGCCCGACGGGCTGTGCGTCATCCCGCCAGGCAAGGGCGCGGCGTTCGTCCAATCATTGCCGGTCTCGCGTTTCCACGGCGTCGGGCCGGTGACCGCGGCCAAGATGGAGCGGTTGGGCATCCATACCGGCGCGGATCTGCGCGACCGCGACCTGCCGTTCCTCCAGGCACAGTTCGGCTCGTACGCCGAGTACCTGCACCGGGCGGCGCGCGGGGAGGATACGCGGCCGGTACGTTCACACCGGACAAGCAAGTCGATCGGGGCCGAGCGGACCTTCCACGAGAATATCGCGGACGCGGCCGAGCTGGCCGAGCGGCTGGCCGGGATCGCCGACGCCGCCTGGGTGCGGGTGGAACGGCACCGCGCGCGCGGGCGGACGGTGACGTTGAAGCTTCGCCATCCCGACTTCACGACGATCACGAGGGCCAGGTCGTTCGCCGATCCAGTGGGCGACCGCGACGGGTTCCTGGCGGCGGGGCGGATCCTGCTCGCGGCGCAGCTGCCCGCGCCGAACGGGATCAGGCTGTTGGGGCTGACGCTGTCGGGGCTGGTCGGGGTGGAGGCGGAGCCGGAGCCGCAGGCGACGTTGCCGCTATAGGTCGTCCGCTAGTCCCGCTTGGCCATAGCCTGCCGGCCCAACATGATCGCGCCCAGCGGCCCCGCGCGGCTCCCGAGCGCCGCGGATACGAGGAAGGTCTCGCCGTCCACGATCTCGGGAAAGGGGAGGTAACCGCCCAGGCTCGCCTTGAGCAGCGCGCGCATCCGGGGGAGCAGATGGCCGTCCGTCATCACCCCGCCGCCCCAGACGATGCGGCGCGGAACGCCGGTGAGCACGAGCGCGTGGGCCAGTTGCGCGAGCGCGTGGGCAGCCCCCTCCCACACCGGGTCGTCGTGCGGCACCTCGTTCCCCGGCCGGCCCGCGCGGGCGGCGATCGCCGGTCCGGCCGCGAGCCCCTCGACGCAGGCCCCGTGGAACGGACAGGCACCGATCCAGTCGTCGCCGGGAAGGCGCACGGGGCGCAGATGCCCGTATTCGCCGTGCGTCAGCCCGTCGACGGGCCGCCCGCCCGCGATCAGCCCCGCGCCGACGCCGGTGCCGACGGTGACGTAGGCCATATCCGCCAGGCCCTTGGCCGCGCCCCACCGCGCCTCGGCGAGCGCCGCGCCGACGACGTCGGTGTGGAGGCCGACCGGCTTGCGATACCGCCGGGCGAACCGTCCGGCGATGTCCGTGCCCGACCAGCCGGGCTTGGTGGTGACGGTCACATGGCCCCAATCGGGAGCATGGGCGTCGATCGATACCGGGCCGAAACTGGCGACGCCGACCGCGTCGAACCCGCTCCAGCCGTCGAGCACCGCCTCGATCGCCGCGAGCGTCCCGTCCGGTCCGGTGGTGGGCAGCCGCACCTCGTCCTCGATCGTGTCCGGCCCGCGCGCGAGGACGCAGACGCATTTGGTGCCGCCCAGCTCGACGCCGGCGATCAGGGGGTTCGTGTCGGTCATGCCTTTCTCTCCACTGGACGCGCCGCCGACCTAGCGGCATCATGGGTCGTTACGTACCAGGAGTTTGTTCATGCGGCGCTTCGTCCTTCTCTGTTCCGCCTTCGCCCTCCTCACCGCCCAGACGACCCCGACGCCCAAGGACGGGCGGACGCGCGCCGGGGGCGACGTGCCGTCGAACTTCGCACCCCCAATCACCGCGCGCGACTATGTCCGGCGCGAGGTGATGATTCCCATGCGCGACGGGACGAAGCTGTTCACCGTCATCGTCAGTCCCAAGGGCGCGAGGGATGCGCCGATCCTCCTCACCCGCACGCCCTATAACGCCGCGGGGCGGGCGAGCCGGAGCGACAGCCCCAACATGGTCTCCGCATTGCCGCAAGGTGACGAGGTGTTCGTGCGGCACGGCTATATCCGCGTGTTCCAGGATATCCGCGGCAAATACGGGTCGGAGGGCGATTACGTCGTCACGCGGCCGGTGATCGGGCCGCTCAACCGGACGACGACCGACCACGTCACCGACGCGCATGACACGATCGACTGGCTGGTGAACAAGGCCAACCTGCCGGAGTCGAACGGGCGCGTGGGCATGCTGGGCTCGTCCTACGAGGGCTTCACCGTGGTCATGGCGCTCCTGAAGCCGCATCCGGCGCTCAAGGTGGCGGCACCCGAGAGCCCGATGATCGACGGGTGGATGGGCGACGACTGGTTCCATTACGGCGCGTTCCGGCTGGCGAACATCGGCTGGCTCGGTTCGCAGACGGGCTACAAGGGCGCGGGCAAGGAGCCGCCGTCGGGGATCTACGACGATTACGAGCAGTTCCGGCGCGTCGGATCGGCGGGCGACTGGGCGAAGAAGTCGGGTTACGACCAGCTTCCCTATTGGCGGCGGATGAGCGAGCATCCGTCCTACGACGCGTTCTGGCGGGGTCAGGCGCTCGACAAGCTGCTCGCCGCGAACCCGTCGAACGTGCCGACCATGTGGGAGCAGGGTTTGTGGGACCAGGAGGACATGTACGGCGCGATCGTCGCCTGGGAAGCGCTGAAGGCCAAGGGCAAGCGGGGCAACAACTTCCTGGTGATGGGACCGTGGCGGCATAGCCAGGCCAATTACGACGGATCGTCGCTCGGTGACTTGAAATGGCGCGGCGACACGGCGGCGCAGTGGCGCGAGGAATACCTGTTCCCGTTCTTCGACCAGTATCTGCGGCCCGGCCAGCCCGCCTTCACCCCGCCCCAGGCGCTGGTCTACAACACGGGCGAGAACCGCTGGGACGAGCTGGCCGACTGGCCGCTCGCCTGCGAGACGGGGTGCGGCGCACCGCTCAAGCCGCTTTATTTCCAGGCCGACGGCGGGCTCGGATTCGACAAGGGCGCGAGCGGAAGCGACGCCTACGTCTCCGATCCCGCCAAGCCGGTGCCGCACCTGCCGCGCCCGGTGAACTTCGACGACGGGCGATGGGGCGCGTGGCTGGTGAGCGACCAGCGGCATGTCGACGGGCGGCCCGACGTCATGACCTATCAGACCCCCGTGCTGACGGAGGCGGTGCGCGTGTCGGGCGCGCCGTTCGCCGATATCCATGCGCGCACGACCGGGAGCGACGCCGATTTCGTGGTCAAGCTCATCGACGTCCAGCCGGACGAAGTCGCGAGCGAGCCCAAGAAGGGCGGCTACCAGCTCGCGGTCAGCCTCGACATCTTCCGCGGGCGGTACCGGAACAGCTTCGAGAAACCGGCCACCATCCCGGCGGGAAAGACCCAGCGCTATCGCTTTCGCCTGCCGACGGTGAACCACGTGTTCAAGCCCGGGCACCGAATCATGGTGCAGGTGCAATCGACCTTGTTCCCGCTCTACGACCGCAATCCGCAGACGTTCGTGCCCAATATCTTCTTCGCCAAGCCCGGGGATTACCGGAAGGCGACGGTGATGCTGGAGCGCGGCGGCGCGACCGCCAGCGCGGTGCACCTGCCGGTGGTGCCGGTGAACTAACCCTCTCCGCGCTGTCGAAACCCTCGCCCGCCTTCGCGGGGAGGGACAGGCGCGAAGCGCCAGGGTGAGGGCGGACCCTACCCGGGCGAGGTCCGGCCCTCACCCTCGCCGCGCTACGCGCGTCTTTCCCTCTCCCGCGAAAGCGGGAGAGGGCTACCTCACTCGACCGTCACCGATTTGGCGAGGTTGCGTGGCTGGTCGATGTCGGTGCCCTTCACGACGGCGACGTGGTAGGCCAACAGCTGCACCGGGATCGCATAGACCAGCGGCGCGATCAGCGGGTGGACCTGAGGCATTTCGATCGTCGCGATCGCGTCCGCGCCCGCCTGGGCGATGCCGGCGGCGTCGGAGATTAGGACCACCTGCGCGCCCCTCGCCTGCGCCTCATGCATGTTCGATACCGTCTTGTCGAACAGCGGCCCCGACGGCGCCAGCACGATGAGCGGCACTTGGTCGTCGATCAACGCGATCGGCCCGTGCTTCATCTCGCCGGACGCATAACCCTCGGCGTGGATGTAGCTGATCTCCTTCAGCTTCAACGCGCCCTCGAGCGCGAGCGGATAGTCGGGCCCCCGGCCAAGATACAGCACGTCGCGCGCGCCCGCGATCTTGCCCGCCATCGCGGCGATCTCGTCGTCATGGGACAGCGCGCGGCTCATCGCCTCGGGCGCTTCGGACAGGTGGCGGACTATCTCGCGCTCTTCCTCCGGCGACAGCTTGCCCTTGGCGCGCGCCAGATTGGTGGCGAGCGCGGCCATGACGGCGAGCTGGCAGGTGAACGCCTTGGTCGAGGCGACGCCGATCTCGGGTCCGGCATGCGTCGACAGCAGCAGGTCGACCTCGCGCGCCATCGACGAGGTGGAGACGTTGATGATCCCCGCCGTGGTGATGCCATGCTCCCTCATGTGGCGCAGCGCCGCCAGCGTGTCGGCGGTCTCGCCCGATTGCGAGATGACAACGCCCAGCATGTTCGGCGTCAGCACCGGGTCGCGGTAGCGGAACTCGCTCGCAACATCGACCTCGACCGGGACCCTGGCGAACTGCTCGATCCAATATTTGCCGATCATGCCGACATAGGAAGACGTGCCGCAGGCGACGATCGCCACGCGCTCGACGGCCGACAGGTCGAACGTCATGTCGGGCAGCGCGACCTGCTCCTCGAGCGGGCGGAGGTAGGAACGCAGCGTCTGCGCGACGACGACGGGCTGCTCGTAGATCTCCTTTTGCATGAAATGGCGGTGGTTGCCCTTGTCGATCAGCTGCCCGGACACGCCCGACCGGACGATCCGCCGCTCGACCCGCTCGTTGTCTTTGTCGTATATCTCGACCGCGTCGCGCGTGACCGCGACCCAGTCGCCCTCCTCCAGATAGGCGATGCGCTGCGTCAGCGGCGCGAGCGCGAGCGCGTCCGAGCCGAGATAGTTCTCGCCCTCGCCGTACCCGACCGTCAGCGGCGCGCCGAGCCGCGCGCCCAGCAACAGGTCGGGGTGGGTCCGGACCATAACGCCCAGCGCGAATGCGCCGTGCAGCATCGGCAGCACGGCAGCCAGCGCCTCTCGCGGTTCGCGCCCGCGCTCGATCTCGCGCGCCAGCAGGTGCGCCACGACCTCGCTGTCGGTTTGGCTCCTGAAGTCGCGGCCCGCGGTGATCAGCTCGTCGCGCAGCGTCTTGAAATTCTCGATGATGCCGTTGTGGACCACGACCACGTCGCCGACGATGTGCGGATGCGCGTTATTGACGGTTGGCGCGCCGTGCGTCGCCCAGCGCGTGTGCGCAATCCCGCCCTCGCCCGGCAACGGCTCCTCGCGCAGACGCTCGGCGAGGTTGGCGAGCTTGCCGGGCGCGCGGCGGCGGTCAAAGTCGCCCTCGTGGACGGTGCAGATGCCCGCCGAGTCGTAGCCGCGATATTCAAGACGCTTCAGCCCGTCGAGCAAGCGGTCCGCGACCGGACCGGCGCCGAGGATTCCAACGATGCCGCACATTGACGCTCACTCTCCCGAACCATTCTCGGCGGCATCCTTACGCGCGCGCATCAGGGCGCGAAAGCGCCCGGCCCAACCCACCCGCGCCTCCTGCCTGCCCCGGCCGAGCGCGAGCGCGTCGGGGGCGACATCGGCCGTGATCACCGATCCCGCGGCGACGATCGCGCCCGCGCCGATCGTGACCGGGGCGACCAGCGCCGAATTGGAGCCGATGAACGCCCCCTCGCCCACCGACGTGCGGTATTTGAGAAAGCCGTCATAATTGCAGGTGATCGTGCCCGCGCCGATGTTCGCGCCCGCGCCGACCTCCGCATCGCCGAGATAGGTCAGGTGATTGGCCTTGGCTCCCCGGCCCAGCGTCGCCTTCTTCATCTCGACGAAGTTGCCGATCCGCGCGCCCTCCTCCAGCACCGCGCCGGGGCGCAGGCGGGCATAGGGCCCGACGCTCGCGCCCGTGGCGACGGTCGCGCCCTCCAGATGGCTGAAGGCGTGGATCACGACGCCGTCGGCAATCGTCACGCCCGGGCCGAACACGACGTTCTGCTCGACCGTCACGTCGCGGCCGATCACCGTGTCGTGGCTGAACCAAACCGTCTTGGGCGCCAGCAATGTCGCGCCCTCCGCCATCGCGCGTGCGCGGCGGCGGCGCTGCCAGTCCGCCTCGACCGCCGCCAACTCGGCGCGGCTGTTGATCCCGGCGACCTCGCCCGCCTCCGTCTCGATGACGGCGCCATGTCGACCGTCGGAGGCGGCGAGCATGACGATGTCGGGCAGGTAGTATTCGCCCGCCGCATTGTCGTTGCCGACGCGCGCCAGGAGCGCGAACAGGTCGGCGGCGCGGACCGCCATCAACCCGGAATTGCACAGCGTCTCCGCGCGTTGGGCGGCGTCGGCGTCCTTCCACTCGACCATCCGCTCGATCCGGCCGTCCGCATCCGCGATCACGCGGCCGTACGCGCCGGGATCGGCGGGGCGGAAGCCGAGCACCACCGCCGCGGGCGCATCCTCGCTGTGGAGCCTTTCGACCATGCGCAGCATCGTCGGCGCGCCCACCAGAGGCACGTCGCCATAGAGGATCAGCACGTCGCCCTCGAACCCGGCGAGCGCCGCCTCCGCCTGCGCGACCGCGTGACCGGTGCCGAGCTGCTCCGCCTGGACCGCTACGCGCACGCCCATCGGCGCGACGGCCGCCTCCACCTGCTCGCGCCGGGCGCCCGCGACGACCACGGTGCGTTCGGGGGCAAGCTCGCCGACGCTCGCCAACAGATGCAGCAGCATCGGCCGCCCCGCGACGGGGTGGAGGACCTTGTGCAGGTCGGACTTCATGCGCGTGCCCTGGCCGGCCGCGAGTACGATGGCCGAAAGGGGGGCCGAAAGAGGGGCGGAGAGGGGGGCGGCCGGCGGCGCGGGCGTGGTCATGATCGCGGCGAGTGCCACAGGGCCCTTGCCAATTCCATAGCCGGGCTGGCAGGCGGTCGGCCGATGGCGGATTTCCCCTTCGATATCGTCGGCTTCGACCTGGACGGCACCTTGCTGGACACCAGCGGCGACTTGGCCGCGGCGGTCAATCACGCGCTGGCGAGTGCGGGCCGGCCATCGCTCCCGGTCGAACGGGTGCGGCCGATGATCGGCGGTGGATCGCGGCATATGCTGGCGCGGGGCATGGCCGCGACCGGCGGCTGCACCGAAGCCGAACTGGACGTGCTGCAACGGCGGTTGCTTGACTATTACGAAGCGAACATCGCGGTCTCGACCCGGCCGTTTCCGGGAACGCTCGACGCGCTGGACGAACTGGCGCGGCGGGGTGTCGCGCTCGGCATCGTCACCAACAAGAACGAGCGGCTGGCGCGGCTCGTGCTGGGCGAACTCGGGCTCACCCCGCGTTTCGCCAGCATCGTCGGCGGCGACACGCTCGGGCCGGGGCGGGCCAAACCCGCGCCCGACCTGCTGCACCTCATGATCGAGCGGTGTGGCGGCGGGCGCGCGGCGTTCGTCGGCGACTCGATCTACGACGTCGAGGCGGGCCGCGCGGCGGGGCTGCCGACGGTGGCGGTCGCCTTCGGCTTCCTGGCCGGGTCGGTCGAGGAACTGGGCGCGGACGCGGTGATCGACGGGTACGTCGAGCTGATCCCCACGCTGGAACGGCTGGGCGGCTAACCGCGCCGCTGCCTGATCCATAGGTGACGAGCGAGCGGAAGCGGCGCGGCTTCGTTTCGGTGCGGTGCGCCCTTCGCAGCAGGCAGGGTCTTCGGGTAGGACAGGACGCGATGCCGACCCGACCCGATCCCAGCCTGTATTGGGCTCTCGCCCTCGCGATCGTCACCGCCGTCGTCGCGGGGATCGTCGGCGACAGCCTGCAGGCGGCGCTCATCGCGGGAGTGGGCGGCGTGGCGGCGGTGCTGCTCGGCGGGCTTGAGCGTCCCGAACCGCCATCCCCCGCGGAACCCGTATCGGATCGCCCACCCGAGCTGATCGACCATCTGCTCGACGCGGTGGTGCAACCGGTGCTGCTCGTGCGGGGCGGCCGCGTATCGTTCGCCAATCGCGCCGCGCTCGCCGAGCTGGGACGGCATATCGTCGGCGAGGACGTGCGCGTCGCCATCCGCCACCCTGCAGCCGCCGCGCGGCTCGCGGCCGCCGAGCCCGCCGCGGCGGAGCGGCCGATCGAGCTGGTCGGGCTCGGCTCGGTCGATCGCCGCTGGGAGATGCGCGTCGGCGAGGTCGGGTCGTACCGGATCGTCCAGCTGATCGACCGAACCGGCGCCTATGCGGCCGAACGGATGCGGATCGATTTCGTCGCCAACGCGTCCCACGAGCTGCGCACCCCGCTCGCGTCGATCCTGGGCTTCATCGAGACGCTGTCGGACGAGGCCGGGGGCGATCCGGACGTGCGCGCGCGGTTCCTGAAGGTCATGTTCGACGAGGCGCGGCGAATGCAGCGGTTGGTGGAAGACCTGATCTCCCTGTCGCGGATCGAGGCGGAGAAGCACCAACTGCCGAGCAGCGCCGTCGACCTCGCGAGGCTGGTGGCGGAGGTGCGCGCCGAGATCTTCGATATGGGCGACGACAAGGGGCACGCGGTGACGCTCGATTTCGGTTCGGGCGTTCCCCCCGTCTGCGGCGACCGGGCGCGTTTGTCGCAGATGCTCCACAACCTAATCGGCAATGCGGTGAAATACGGGCGACCCGGAACGCCCGTGACGATCGCGGCGCGGCGCGACGGCGCGATGGTGCGGTTGGCCGTTTCCGACGAAGGCGAAGGCATCGCCGCGGAGCACATCCCGCGCCTGACCGAACGCTTCTACCGCATCGACGCGGGGCGCAGCCGGACGCTGGGCGGGACCGGCCTGGGGCTCGCCATCGTCAAGCACATCGTCGAGCGGCATCGCGGACGGCTCGACATCGTCAGCAAGGCCGGGGTCGGCACCACCGTGACGGTCCTGTTGCCGACAATGGACGACGTTGTCACAAATCCGTAAGTGAAACGTCACATAGACGTTCGGCCCCGCTGCTACCACGCGGGGTGCGGCGGCCATCCGGACGTGCGCCATCCGGAATCCTGGCCTTTGCGCGCCTTCGCCGCCCTCCTTCTCCTATGTCCGTCGATCGCCGCCTGCCATGATCAGGCGCGCGGCGGCGGCGCGGGCTCGCGCGACGAGATCAGGGCGGTGGGGTCGTCGACCGTCTATCCCTTCACCACGCTGATCGCCGAACAGTTCGTGGGCGGCGACCCGGACGCGGCGGCTCCGGTGGTGGAGGGCACGGGCACCGGCGCCGGCATGCGGCTGTTCTGCTCGGGGCTCGGCGCGCGCCATCCCGATATCGTCAGCGCGTCGCGGCGCATGACCCCGGGCGAATATCGGATTTGCCGGGCGCACGGCGTCGGGCCGGTGATGGAGGTGCGGATCGGCATCGACGGGGTCGTCGTCGCGGAGGCGCTGGACGGCCCGAAGCTCGCATTGACGCAAGCCGACCTCTACCGCGCGCTCGCCGCCGAGCCGGGCGGGCGACCGAACGCCGCGCGCCACTGGAGCGATATCGACCCGCGCCTGCCCGCGACCCCGATCAGCGTCTACGGCCCGCCCGCGACCAGCGGCACGCGCGATGCGCTGGTCGAGCTGATCATGGTTCCCGGCTGCGAGGCGTCGGATCCCGACGCGCGGGCGCTGGCCCGCACCGACCCGGACGCGCACCGCGCGCGGTGCGCGCGCGTCCGCGAGGATGGGGCGTATGTCGACGCGGGCGAGAACGACAACCTCATCGTCCAGAAACTCGCCGCCAACCCGACCGCGATCGGCGTGTTCGGTTATAGCTACCTCGAAGAGAACGCCGCGTCGGTGAAGGGGGTGCCGGTCGGCGGGGTGTCGCCCACCTACGCCGCGATCGCCGACGGCAGCTATCCGGGATCGCGGCCGCTGTATCTTTACGTGAAGCGCAACCACCTCGACGCGGTGCCTGGTCTACGTCGCTTCCTGAAGCTCTACGCCGCCGGCTGGAACCCCGGCGGCCCGCTCGCGCGGCGCGGACTGATCGTCGCGCCGGCGCCCGTCCGCGCCGACGCCGCGCGGGTAATCGCGACCGAGCGCCCGCTCGACGCGGCCGGCTTACGATGAAGGGGACGCGCTGATGTCCGGAGGCGGCCTGCTGCTTCTCCTGGCCGGACTGGCGCTCGTCGGCTGGCTGTCGGCGCGCGCGCGCGCGGCGGGGTTCCGGAACGATGGTCGCCGGTTCAGTTCGCTGCCGGGCCATCATGCCGCCTATGTCGCGCTGTGGTGCCTGCTGCCCCCGCTGCTGTTCCTGAGCGTCTGGTCGTTGACCGCGCCCGCGCTCGTCACCGACGCGGTGCTCACCACCCCGGGCGCGGCGCAGCTGCCCCCGCCCGGCTTCGACCGCGCGGCGGTACTGTCGGAGGCGCGCCGGCTTGGGCGGGGCGACGCGTACGGCGCGTTCCAGCCGCTCGCCCGGACGCTGGCTCCCGCCTACGCGGCCGCGCAGTCGCGTTATGACTGGATCGCGACCGCGGTCGCGTTGCTGCTGGCGCTCGGCGGCGGAGGGTACGCCTTCACGCGCGTCCGGGCCGACTTCTCCGCGCGGACGCGGACGGAGCGGATCGTGATGGGCGCGCTGCTCGCCGCTTCGCTGGTCGCGATCCTGACGACGCTGGGCATCCTCGTGTCCCTCGTCTGGGAGGCCGGACGCTTCTTCGCGCTGGTTCCCGTCACCGACTTCCTGTTCGGTACGCATTGGAGCCCGCAGGTGATCGACCCCCGCGATCCGGGCGCGTCGCTCGGCGCGGTGCCGCTGTTCTGGGGCACCTTCTTCATCGGCGCGGTGATCGCGATGATCGTGGCGCTGCCCTTCGGCCTGCTGAGCGCGATCTACCTGACGCAGTACGCCACCCCGCGCGTGCGCAGCTGGGTCAAGCCGCTGCTGGAGATGCTCGCGGGGGTGCCCACCGTCGTCTATGGGTATTTCGCCGCGCTGACGGTCGCGCCTCGGGTGCGCGACTTCGCGGTCGGGATCGGGATCGAGAACGCCTCGTCCGAAAGCGCGCTGGTCGCGGGGTCGGTGATGGGGATCATGATCATCCCCTTCATCTCGTCGTTGGCCGACGACTCGCTCGCCGCCGTCCCGTCGGCGATGCGCGACGGGAGCCTGGCGATGGGGGCGACCCCGTCCGAGACGATCCGCCGCGTGCTCCTTCCCGCCGCCTTGCCGGGCGTGATCGGCGGCGTGTTGCTGGGCGTCAGCCGCGCGATCGGCGAGACGATGATCGTCGTGATGGCCGCGAGCGGCGTCGCGACGCTGACGCTGAACCCCTTCGAGAGCACCACCACCGTCACGCGCCAGATCGTCGACCTGCTGACCGGCGAGGCGGAATTCGACAGCCCCAAGACGCTCGCCGCCTTCGCGCTCGGGCTCACGCTGTTCGCGATCACGTTCCTTCTCAACATGATCGCGTTGTCGGTCGTGCGCCGGTACCGGGAGGCGTATGAATAACGCGGTCGCCCTTCCCGTCGTTTCGCTCGACCGTCGCCCGACCGACTGGTCGCACGCCGCCATGCAGGGCCGCGTGCGCCGCCGCTACCGCTCCGAGCGCCGGTTCCGGCTGCTCGGGCTGACCGCGGTCTTGCTATCGGCGGGCTTCCTGGTCTTCCTGCTCGGATCGATGCTCGTCCAGGGTGCGACCGGGTTCTTGGAGACGCGCGTCGCGATGCCGATCGACTTCGCCGCCCGCCCGCTCGGGCTGGACGCCGCGCGGCTCGAGGGTCGGGGCGCGGACCTGGCGCTGGCGGGCGCGGGGCTGGAGGGCCTGGTCGACGACGCGGCGGTTACGGCGTTCGGCCCCGATCTCGGCGCGCGCATCCTGTCCGACGGCGCGTGGGTCCGCGTGCGCGAGGCGGTGAAGCACGACCACACGATGCTGGCGCGCCGCGTCGTGCTCGACCTGCCCGTCGCGAGCCCGATCGACGTCGCCGCCAAGGGAACGGGGACGGTCGCGGCGGAGGCGGTCGTCGCCTCGCTGCGGTCGGGCGGGCTGCTCTCCACGGGACTCAATCGCGATTTCCTGTTCGCGTCCGATTCGACCGACCCGACGCGCGCGGGCATCTGGGGTGCGCTCAAGGGGTCGCTGTTGACGATGGCGGTCGCGCTGTCGCTCGCCTTTCCGATCGGGCTGCTCGCGGCGCTGTATCTGGAGGAATACGCCCCCCGGAACCGGTTCACCGACCTGATCGAGGTGTCGATCAACAACCTTGCCGCCGTGCCCTCGATCATCTTCGGGCTGCTGGGGCTCGCGCTGTTCCTGGGCACCTTCGGACTGCCCCGCTCCGCCCCCCTCGTCGGCGGGCTGACGCTCGCCCTGATGATCATGCCCGTGATCGTCATCGCCGCGCGCAACGCGATCAAGTCGGTGCCGCCCTCGATCCGCGACGCGGGCCTTAGCGTCGGCGCTTCGCCGGTGCAGGTCGTGTTCCACCACGTCCTGCCGCTGGCGCTGCCCGGCGTGCTGACGGGCACGATCCTGGGGCTGGCGCGCGCGCTGGGCGAGACCGCGCCGCTGCTGCTGATCGGTATGCGCGCCTTCATCGCCGCGCCGCCCGGCGGCGTGACGGAGCCCGCGACGGTGCTGCCCGTACAGATCTTCCTGTGGTCGGACGAGGTCGGGCGCGGCTTCGTCGAGAAGACGTCGGCGGCGATCGGCGTGCTGCTCGTCGTGCTGCTCGCCATCAACGCGCTCGCCATCCACCTCCGCAACCGTTTCGAGACCCGCTGGTGAGCAACTATCCTCCGAAGATCACCGCGACCGGCGTCAACGTCTGGTACGGCGCGGTGAAGGCGATCGACGACGTGTCGATCGACATCGACCAGGACCGCGTCACCGCGCTGATCGGCCCGTCAGGCTGCGGCAAATCGACCTTCCTGCGCACGCTGAACCGCATGAACGACACGGTCGCCAGCGCGCGCGTCGAAGGCGACATCCGCCTGGATGGCGAGGACATCTACTCGCCGCGCATGGACGTGGTGCAGCTGCGCGCGCGCGTCGGCATGGTGTTCCAGAAGCCCAACCCGTTCCCCAAATCGATCTACGAGAACGTCGCCTACGGTCCGCGCATCCACGGCCTCGCCCCCTCGCGGACGGACCTGGACGGCATCGTCCAGACCTCGCTCAAGCGCGCCGGGCTGTGGGACGAGGTCAAGGACCGGCTGACCGAGAGCGGCACCGCGTTGTCGGGCGGCCAGCAGCAGCGGCTGTGCATCGCCCGCGCGATCGCCGTCGATCCGGAGGTGATCCTGATGGACGAGCCATGCAGCGCGCTCGACCCGATCGCCACCGCCAAGATCGAGGAGCTGATCCACGCGCTGAAGGGGCAGTACGCGATCGCGATCGTCACCCATAACATGCAGCAGGCGGCGCGCGTGTCGCAGCGTTGCGCCTTCTTTCATCTCGGCAGGCTCGTCGAATACGGCTCCACGACCGAGATCTTCACCAACCCGCGCGAGGAGCGCACGCGGGACTACATCACCGGCCGGTACGGCTGAGGGCGCGGCCATGACCGAACACACCGTCAAGGCATTCGACGCCGACATCGGCGAGCTGCGCGGCCTGATCTCGCAGATGGGCGGGCTCGCGGAGGATGCGATCGCGCGCGCGATGCTGGCGTTGCAGCGCGGCGACCTGACGCTGGCGGCGCAGGTCAAGGCCGACGACAAGGCGATCGACCTGATCGAGGCGGAGGTGGAGCGCCTCGCCGTCCGCATCATCGCGCTCCGCGCGCCGCTCGCCAACGACCTACGCGAGGTCGTGGCCGCGCTCAAGATCGCGAGCGTGGTCGAGCGGATCGGCGATTACGCCAAGAACATCGCCAAGCGCGTGCCGATGATCGAGGACGGCGGCGCCGGCGGCAATGGGGGAAGCGACCGGATCGAGCCGATCTCCGTCCTTCCCGCGATGGGCCGCATGGCAAGCGAGATGGTGCGCGACGTGCTCGACGCCTTCGCCAAGCGCGATCCGGAAGCGGCGGTCAGGGTGTGCCAATCCGACACGGCGCTCGACGATTTCTACGACTCGATCTTTCGTACGCTCGTCACATTCATGGTCGAGAATCCGCGCACGATCAGCCAGGTCGCGCACCTGCTGTTCGTCGCCAAGAACCTGGAGCGCATCGGCGACCATGCCGGCAACGTCGCCGAGATGGTCTATTTCGCCGCCACTGGCACGCAGATCGCCGACCGGCTGAGCCCGCCCCAGAACCTGCTCACGTGACCCGTCGTTTCCCGAACAATGGAAAGGCCTGAACCATGCCCCGCGCCAAGATGCTCCTGGTGGAGGACGACGCCGCCCTCTCCGAGTTGCTTCATTTCCACTTCACCCGCGAGGATTTCGAGGTCCGCCGCACCCCGGACGGCGAGGAAGCGCTGCTCCTCGCGCGCGAATCGACCCCCGACATCGTCCTGCTCGATTGGATGGTGGAGGGGCTTTCCGGCATCGAGGTATGCCGCCGTCTGCGGCGCACGCCCGAGACGCAGAACGTCCCCATCATCATGCTGACCGCGCGCGGCGAGGAGGAGGACCGGGTGCGTGGGCTTGAGACGGGCGCGGACGATTACGTCACCAAGCCCTTCTCCCCGCGCGAGTTGGTGGCCCGCGTCGGCGCGGTCCTTCGCCGCGTCCGTCCGGCGCTCGCGGGCGAGGCGCTGACCTATGCGGACATCGAGATGGACACGGTCGGCCACAAGGTCCGGCGCGCGGGGCAGGTCGTGCCGCTGGGCCCCACCGAGTTCCGGCTCCTCAAGCATTTCCTGGAGCATCCCGGCTGGGTCTTCTCGCGCGAGCGGCTGCTCGATGCGGTGTGGGGTCACGACAGCGACATCGAGTCGCGCACCGTGGACGTCCACATCCGTCGGCTGCGCAAGGCGATCAATATCGGCGAGTGCGCCGACGTGATCCGCACCGTCCGTTCGGCGGGCTATGCCCTGGATGCGGGGAACTGAACGGACCTCGACCGATGCGCGGCCGAAACGAGGACCCAACTGGTTACTAGTGCGTTCACCACCCTGCGCGAACGCGACGTTGCGCTCGAAATCAGGAGTATTCCGATGAAGCATCTTCTTCTCGCGGCGGCCGCGTTCATCGCCGCCCCCGCCTTGGCCCAGACCACCGGCGGCACGACGAGCGGCAGCACCGGCGGTACCGGCACGACGTCCGGTACGCCGCAGACCTCGACCGAGTCGCCGACGACGATGTCCGGCCAGACGATGGAGGGCCAGACCGGCTCGACCACATCGACCCCGCCCGCGACCGACCAGACGATGCAGCCGGCCCCGACCGACCCCGCCACGCAAGGGCAGACGGGAACGACGCCCGGCTCGACCGACCCCGCCATGTCGGGCTCGGCTGGGACCGCCACCTCCGGCTCGACCGACCCCGCCACCTCCGGCTCGACCGACCCCGCCATGTCGGGCTCGACCGGCACGATGAGCGGTTCGGCTCCGACGGCCGGTGCGCCGATGATGGCCGCGCCGGGTACCGGCGGCATGATGGGCGGTGCGGGAGTCGCCGCACAGCCGGTCGCCGCGCCCGAGGCGGCCAATCCGAACCCGCCCGTCTGCCGCGCCGGCCAGTATGACGATTGCGTGCAGGCGACCGCCTCGCGAGGCAGCCGCAGCCGCAGCCGGTCGCGCCGTCGCCGCTAGGCCGATTGGCGGCTGGGTCGGTTGCAAGCGACTCGCCAACATCTAGAAAGGGCGCTTCTTCACCAAGGAGCGCCCTTTTCCATGTCCATCCGTTTCGAAGGCCGCGTCGCGATCGTCACCGGTGCGGGCGGCGGCCTCGGTCGCGGTTACGCGCTCGAACTCGCGCGGCGCGGCGCGAAGGTCGTCGTCAACGATCTCGGCGGCGCGCGCGACGGGACCGGACAGTCGGATGCCGCGCTCAAGGTGGTCCAGGAGATCGAGGCCGCGGGCGGCGAGGCGATGGCGAACGGCGGCAACGTCGCCGAATACGACCAGATGGTCGCGATGGTCGCCGCCGCCTCAGAACGCTGGGGCGGCGTCCATATCCTCATCAACAATGCGGGCGTCCTGCGCGACAAGAGCTTCGCCAGGATGGACCCCGCCGACTTCGAGTTCGTGGTCCGCGTCCACCTGCTCGGCTCCGCCTATGCGACGAAGGCGTGCTGGGACGTGATGCGGGAACAGAATTACGGCCGCGTGCTGATGACCGCCTCCTCGACCGGGCTGTTCGGCAATTTCGGCCAGGCGAACTACGGCGCGGCCAAGCTCGGCCTCGCGGGGCTCGCCAAGACGCTGAACATCGAGGGCGCGAAGAACGACATCCGCGTCAACACGATCGCGCCGACGGCGGGCACGCGCATGACCGCCGACCTATTCCCCGATGCCGCGTTCGAGGCGTTCGCGCCTGAGAAGGTCGCTCCGGCCGCGCTCTATCTCGTATCGGAAGACGCGCCGTCGGGCGTGATCGTCGGCGCGGGCGCGGGCGTGTTTCAGGCGTCCTACGTCACGCTGACGGCCGGCGCGTTGCTGGAAGGCGACGAGCTGTCGCCCGAAGGCGTCGCGGCGCGGTGGGCCGAGATCATCGATCGCACGGATGAGATCGTGCCGAAATCGGGTGTGGAGCAGGCGATGTCGATCGGCGCGAAGCTTCAGGCGCGGTGAGGCGCACCGCGCTGCTGCCGCTGACCCTCGCAGCCTGTTCGGGTCCGGCGAGCGAGGCCGAGCGCGCCGTGTCGCCGTGCCTGAACGCCGCCCGATGACGGTGTATTGATCTAGCAGCACACTCCCGCTATCCTCGCGCCGCGAAGAGGAGCAGCTCATGTATAGCGAGTCGGACATCGACGGTGCGGTCACCGCCGGCGCATTATCGCCTGAAGCCGCGCGCGGCCTACGGAACCACATCGCCCGGACGCGCGCCGCGCCCGCGGTCGATGAGGAGAGCTTCCGCCTCCTGACCGGCTTCAACGACGTCTTCGTCTCGATCGCGATCGTCCTGTTGCTCGCCGCTCTTCTCCAGATCGGCACCAGCATCGACGTCGCGCGGTGGTTGGGAGGGGCGGCCGTGGCCGGGGCCGCATGGCTGCTCGCCGGGTATTTCACCGCGCGCAGGCGCATGGCGCTGCCCAGCATCCTACTGTTGCTCGCCTTCGTCGGCGGCGTCGCGGCCGCGCTCGCCGGGCTGATCGAGGCGATCGAGCCGGACCTGTCCGAACGAGGGGGCGCGCTCGCGGCGGCGGGTGTCGCGCTCGTCGCGGCGGGCGCCGCCTGGGCGCATTGGCGGCGCTTCGCGGTGCCGATCACCGTGGCGGCGGGCGCGGTGGCGGCGGTCGGCGTAGTCGCGGGGCTGGTGACGGCGGCGGTGCCGGACGCGGTCGCCGCGATCTGGCAATTGCTGTTCGTGGCGGGCCTCGGCGTGTTCGCGGTCGCCATGCGCTGGGACCTGTCCGACCGCGAGCGCCGGACGCGCCGCGCCGACGTGGCCTTCTGGCTGCATCTCGCCGCCGCGCCGATGATCGCCCATCCCATCTTCAAGCTGCTCGGCATATTCGATCGGGAGGTGACGGTCGCGGTCGCACTGGTCGTCCTCTCGCTCTACTTCTTGTTCGCCGTCATCGCGCTAGCGATCGACCGACGCGCGCTGCTCGTGTCCGGCCTCGGCTACGTCCTGTATGCGATGATCGCGCTTTTCCGCACGGCGGGAGCGGTGGAGCTCAGTTGGGCGCTGACCGCTTTCGTGATCGGCTCGGCGCTGCTCACCCTGTCCGCCTTTTGGCATCCGACGCGCGCGCGGGTCGTGAGCATGCTCGGCGATCTCGGCCGCCGGCTGCCCCCGACCGCGACGCCCGCCGCCGCCTAGTCGACGACCTTGAGCAACCGCCGCTCGAGCGGGGCCAGGACCGACGCGAGCTCGTGGCCCCGCTTGAGCACGGCGCCCGCCTCTCCGACGAGCGCCCACATACCCTGCTTGTTCCGGAGGTCGGGGCGCTTTTCGACCCGATATTCAGGCCGCTCCGCCGCGCGCCGGAACGCGGCGAACACCGCCGCGTCGCGCCCGAGATCGATCGCATAATCCCGCCACATGCCCGCCGCGACCATGCGGCCATACACGTCCAGGATGCGCGTCAGCTCCGTGCGGTCGAATCCGATCTGCGTCGCCGGGCCATGCGGCAGCGGAAACGGCGTGACGACGCCCATCAGGCGCGATCCCGTCCCGCTTCCCGCTCGCCGTCGCGGCTCAGCGCGTCCAGCTGCCTGCGAAGCTGCTCCAGCTCGCAGCGGAGCAGCTCGATCTTCTGCGTCTGCGGATCGAACATCTCCGTGCAGGGCGTGCCATAGGGCACGAACTTCGGCGGAGGCGCGGCCCCGCCGTCCACCATCGTCGCGCGTGCGGGGATGCCGACCATCACCGCGCCCTCGGGCACGTCGCGCGTCACGACCGCGTTCGCGCCCACCCTGGCGCGCGGTCCGACCGTGATCGGCCCCAGCACCTGCGCGCCCGAGCCGACGATCACGCCGTCGGACAGGGTCGGGTGCCGCTTGCCCGCGACGCCGTTGTCGGGGCTGGTCCCGCCCAGCGTCACGCATTGGTAGATCGTGACGTTGTCGCCGATCTCCGCCGTCTCGCCGATCACCACGAAGCCATGGTCGATGAAGAAATTTAGCCCGATCCTGGCACCGGGATGAATGTCGATCGCCGTCGTCGCGCGCGACCAATGGTTGACGCATCGTGCCAGGAAGAACAGCCGCCGCCGGTAAAGCCGATGCGCGACGCGGTGCCAGCCGAGCGCCCAAACGCCCGGATAGGTCAACACCTCCGCGCGACTATGCGGCGCTGGGTCGCGCGCCCGGATCGAATCGAGATAGCTGGCCAGGCGCCTGAACATGAACGCTCCCCTATCGCGCACAAATAGGATGACGCCGTTCCGATTGCCAGCATGCGCCCACCCCGGCTTTACCCGGCTAAACTCCACCTCTCTTGTAGGATTGAACGGCTCCGCTAGTGGCGAAGGCGAAAGGACGCGGATGCAGGGTCTCGCAAGTATCGACTGGTCCGCCGTCCTGCCCTTTATCGCGATCGGCTTCGCCGCGCAGCTCGTCGACGGCGCGCTCGGCATGGCGTTCGGGGTCGTGTGCAACGTGCTACTCGTCGCGGTGCTCGGGTTGCCGCCGGCGCGCTCGTCGGCCAATATCCACATCGTCGAGATATTCACGACCGCCGCATCAGGCATCAGCCACGCGCTGGCGGGCAACATCGACCGCGCGCTGTTCCTGCGCCTGCTGCTGCCCGGCATCGTTGGCGGCGTGACCGGGGCCTATGTCCTCATCAACCTCGACGGCGACACGGTGAAACCGTATATCCTGGGCTACCTCGTCCTGATCGGCTTCTATTTGCTCGTGCGCGGGATCCTGTTCCCGCCCAAGCCCGCCAAGCCCAAGGTCGTCGAGCCACTGGCGCTGGTGGGCGGCTTCCTGGACGCGGTCGGCGGCGGCGGCTGGGGTCCGGTCGTCACCTCGAACCTCCTGGTCCAGGGCGTCGAGCCGCGCCGCGTGATCGGGACCGTCAGCGCGGTCGAGTTCTTCCTGACGATCACCGTGTCGGCGACCTTCGTCTATCATCTAGGCGTCGAGGCGTTCGCGCTCGCCACGGTCGGCCTGATCGTCGGCGGGGTCGCCGCCGCTCCGTTCGGCGCGATCATCGCACGGCGGGTCTCGACCAAGCTGCTGCTGATCCTGGTCGGCGTCGTCCTGATCCTGACGAGCGGATACGGCGTCGTTCGCGCGGTGTTGTGAGCGCCCCCTATCCGCCGACGCTGAAGCAGCTTCAATATCTGGTGGCGCTACTGGACCACGGCCATTTCGGGCGCGCGGCAGCGGCATGTTTCGTCACGCAATCGACGTTGTCGGCGGGCCTGCGCGAGCTGGAGACGCTGCTGGGCGTCTCGCTCGTCGAGCGCACGCGCCGCGTGGTCCGGTTCACGCCGCTGGGCGAGACCGTCGCGGACAAGGCGCGCCGCGTGCTGCGCGAGGCCGACGAGCTCGGTGAACTCGCCCGCGCGTCGGGTCGGCCGCTGTCGGGCGATCTGCGGCTGAGCGTCATTCCGACGATCGCACCCTTCATCCTGCCGCAGGTCCTGCCCCGCCTGCGCCGCGACTACCCCACCCTGCGCCTGTTCCTGCGCGAGGAGCCAAGCGGTTCCGCCTGCGAAGCGCTCGGGGCCGGACGCGCCGATTGCGTGCTGCTCGCGCTCCCTTACGCGTGCGGCGACGTCACCGCGCAGGCCCTGTTCCAGGACCGGCTGTTCGTCGCCTTCCCCGGCGATGGACGGGACGCGCCGCCCACGCTCAGGCCGGGCGATATCGACGAGACGCAGCTGTTGATGCTGGAGGACGGCCATTGCCTGACCGAACACGCGCTGGCCGCCTGCGACCGGCCCGAACTGCGCGGGCACGCGCGGATGCTCGGTACCTCGCTGCATACGATGGTGCGGATGGTCGAGGGCGGGCTGGGCGTGACCATGCTGCCCGAAATGGCGCTGGCCGCAGGCATCCTGGACGGCACGGGCGTCGCGGCGCGTCCGCTCGACGCGCCCCATGCCGCGCGGACGGTCGCGCTCGCTTGGCGCCGCGGGTCGCCGCGCGAACGCGACTTCCGCCTGCTCGCCGAGGTGTTCGCGCAAGGCAGGTGAGGTAACCGGACGCAACCATTTCGGGAGGGAAACGTAACTGCGGGAGTGCGATGGTTAACGCACGGGGACCGACCGGGTCCAGTCCATCAGGAGAGACAAGATGTCCTATCCCCGACTTCCACTTATCGTGCTGGCCGCCTCGCTCGGTGTCGTCGCCTGCGCGCCGATGAACGCCGACACCGCCGGCCCCGCCGCGGCGAGCGACGCGTCGACGTCGACGGCGAGCACGAGCGCCTCCGCGAGCGCCGGCGCCAACCCGACCGTCGGCGGCGCGCCGATGGTGGCCAGCCAGACGATCGTCCAGAACGCTTCGGCGGCTCCCAACCTCTCCACGCTGGTCACCGCGGTGAAGGCGGCGGGGCTGGTCGACACGCTGTCGGGCCCGGGTCCGTTCACTGTCTTCGCACCGACCAACGACGCGTTCGGCCGCCTCGCGCCCGGCACGGTCGACACTTTGCTAAGGCCCGAGAACAAGGCGTCCTTGACCAAGGTGCTGACCTACCACGTCGTGCCTGGCAACCTGTCGGCCGCGCAGCTGCAGCAGCGGATATCGGCGGGCGGCGGCACCGCCACGCTCTCCACGGTCGCGGGGGCGCCGCTGACCGCGCGCGTCGAGAACGGCAACATTACCCTAACCGACCAGGGCGGCAACAAGAGTTATGTCGAAACCGCCGACGTCCGCCAGTCGAACGGCGTCGTCCATGTCGTCAACGGCGTGCTCGTCCCGACGCTGCCCTAGACCTTCCAGCGCGCGGCGGCCGCGTGGTCGCTGTCGCGCGCTTCGACCCAGCGCCGTTCCCCGCCCCGCGTCTCGCGCTTCCAGAACGGCGCGTCGGTCTTGAGCCGGTCGATGAGGAACGCGCACGCCTCCAATGCCGCCTTCCGGTGCGCGGCAGCGGTAGCCACGAACACGATCCGCTCGCCCGGGCGCATCGGCCCGATGCGGTGGACGATGAGGGCCGCCGCCAGGCTCCATAGCCCGCTCGCCTCCCCGGCCAAGCCTGTCAGCATCGCCTCGGTCACGCCCGGATAATGATCGAGCTCGAGCAGTTCGACGCCGTCATCGGCGCGGACCAGTCCGGAAAAGCTGGCGATCCCGCCCACCCCCGCCAGCTCCACGCGCGCCGTCTCGGCGACCATGTCGATCGGTTCGCCCGATACGCGGACGTGGATCATCCGCCCGTGACCGGCGGGAACAACGCCACCTCCCGCGCGTCGCCAAGGAGCGCGTCCAGCGGCACGAAGGCCTGGTCGACCGCCGCGCGCAGCCGCGACGGGTCGGCGAACGCCTGGGCATGACGTTCGCTGCGCCCGGCCAACCACCCGACCAGCGCGGCGACGGTCGCGACCTCGGCGGGCGGCGATACGCGTTCCTCATCCACGCCGACCAGCTCGCGGACCCAGGCGAAATAGAGCACCCGCATCCCGCAGTCAGTCCATATGCTTCAGGCCGACGCGCAGATAATCCCAACCCGTCATCAGCGTCAGCACCGCCGCCCCCCAAAGGCTCACCAGCCCCACCGCGGCGATCCAACCCTCGCCCGGCAACGCGCCCGCCAGGATCATCGCACCCAATGCGATCAGCTGGAGCGTCGTCTTCCATTTGGCGAGTTGCGACACGGGCACCGACACCTGCACCTGAGCCAGGAATTCGCGCAGGCCCGACACGGCGATCTCGCGCAGCAGGATGACGAGCGCGGCGATCACGTGCACCCCGGCGATCACCTGCGTCGCCACCAGCATCAGGATGACGGCGGCGACCATGATCTTGTCCGCGATCGGATCCAGGAAGACGCCCAGCCGCGACACCGCCCCTTGCGCGCGCGCCAGGTAGCCGTCGAAATAATCAGTGATCCCCATCGCGCAATAGAGCACGAACGCGATCCCGAACCCCATCTCCCAATGCTTGTTCCACAACAGCGCGACGAGCAGCGGCAGCGCGACGATCCGCGACAGGGTCAACAGGTTGGGCAAGGTCCACATCGACGCGGATCGTAGCGTCCCGCCCGCCCCTGCGATACCCCGCCGCGACCGGCGTCGGGTCCGCCGCGGCTTAAGCGTTGGCGCGGCCCCTAGGCTCGGCTATGCCGCCCATCATCCAGCCACCGGGGCCGTCGTCCATCCCATGATCAACGCCCTCGGGCTCCTCAAGCGCCGCCGGTTCCTGCCCCTGTTCGCGACCCAGTTCATGGGGGCGTTCAACGACAACCTGTTCAAGACGTCGATGGTGCTGTTCGCCACCTACCGGATCTTCGCCGACGAGCGTCAGGAGGGGTTCTTCAACGCACTCGCCGCCGGGCTGTTCGTGCTTCCCTTCTTCCTGCTTTCGGCGCTGGCGGGCCAGCTCGCCGACTCAAACGACAAGACCGGCATTATCCGCTTGGTGAAGCTGGCGGAGATCGGGATCATGCTCGTCGGCTGCGCTGGACTGCTCCTGGCGAGCACGGGCGCGGTGACGGCTCCGCTCGTCCTGATGCTCGTCGCGGTCACGGGGCTGGGCGTTCATTCCACCTTCTTCGGCCCGATCAAATACGCGATCCTGCCGCAACATCTGGATGACGACGACGTGCTCGGCGGCACCGGCCTGGTCGAGGCGGGGACCTATCTGTCGATCCTGCTCGGCACGATCGTCGCGGGGTTCGTGTACCAGTCGACGCTCGTCGTCGCCGCGCTGACGCTCGCCGTCGCGATCGGCGGCTATCTGATCGCGCGGGAGATACCGCCGGCCCCGCGGCTCGGCCCCAAGCTGGTGATCGACTGGAACCCGGTGCGCGCGTCGTGGCGGCTGATCGCGGCGACGATGCATATCCGCCAGTTGTTCCTGGCGATCTGCGCCATCTCGTTCTTCTGGACGATCGGCTCCGTCCTCATCATCGCGTTCCCGCCGCTGGTGAAGAACGTGCTGACCGCCGACGCCGGGGTCGCCAGCCTGGTGCTCGCGGTCTTCTCGGTCGGCGTCGCGGTCGGGTCGGTGGTGATCAACCTGCTGCTCAAGGGGACGATCTCGGCGCGCTACGCCCCCGCGTCGGTGCTGGCGATGGGCGCGGCCGTGATCGCGTTCTGGGCGGCCGTGCGGCTATGGACGCCGGCGGCCGACGGGCGGCTGTACGGGATCGTCGAGTTCATGGGCCAGCCGCAGGCCGCGCCCGTGCTGCTGTGCCTGCTATTGGTCGCGATCTTCGGGGGCATGTTCGTGGTGCCGCTCTACGCGTTCCTGACGACCACCGTCGCCAAGGACCAGACCGCGCGCACGGTGGCGGCCAACAACGTCGTCAATTCGGGGGCGATGACGGTCGGATCGATGGGCGTCGCGGCGATGACGGCGGCTGGCGTGACGGCCCAGCAGCTACTGCTGCTGGTCGCGGCCATGTGCCTTGTCGCCGCCGCGATCGCGGTGAGGCTGCACCGTGCCTGCGACCCGGTCCGGGTCCGCGACTAGAAGATGAAGGTATAGAAGCTGGTGAAGAAGGCGGAGAAGCTCAGCAGGAACAGCTTCCAGTCCCTGTCTTCGTCGCGCGCGACCTTGGGCGCGGACGGCGACGGCAGGCTGCGGCGGATCGGGTGACCGGCACCCTCGTTGGTCAGGACTAATCTTCTGGTCATGGCGACCCGTTAACAAACCGTTATCGGGATCTACCAGCCTTAAAGAAGGTTAAATTCGTCCCGTCCCGAACGGGGACGGTTTCAGATGCCGGCATACCAGGCATAGTCGTTCGAGTCCTCCCAGTAGCCGCCCTTGCCGCCGCCGATCCCGACCAGGCTCGCGACGGCCTCCACCCGCATCACGTATTTGGCGTGCTTGTAACCCAACTGGCGCTCTACCCGGAGGCGGATGGGCGCGCCGTTGGCGATCGGCAGCGTCCGACCATTCAACCCCCAGGCGAGGATCGTCTGCGGATGGAACGCGTCGATCAGGTCGATGCTCTCATAATACTTACCCGGCCCATAATCGTCCGCGCAGTGGAACACGACGAATTTGGCCGCCGGCAGCAGCCCCGCCTCGCTCAACAGCCCGCGCAAGGGAGTGCCCGTCCAGCGCCCGATCGCGCTCCACCCCTCCACGCAGTCGTGCCGCGTGATCTGCGTCCGCGCGGGCGATCGCCTGAGCTGGTCGAGCGACACCGACAACGGCCGCCGCACCAGCCCGTCTACATGCAAGCGGTAATCGGCGAAGTTCCCGGCCGCGAGCGCGCGGTAGTCCGCCGCCGCCGGATCGCGCGTGCCGTTCGCGCGAAACACGGGCGACAAATCGGCGGTCGTGAACTCCCTCGCGAGCGCTCCCCGATCCGACACCAACCGCGTGAAGTCGGACGTCAGGCCCTCCGCGCCCTCGGTGAATCCACGAAAAGCGGGCGTTGCCGCGATCCGGTCGCATCCGGACAACAGCAGCCCGCCCGCACCTAGCCCGATCGACCCGACGAGCCCTCTCCGCGTGATCATGCCGCGTCCTCCCCTACCTGACGGACGTGGAACCAACCCGTGATCATCGATCGCATCTCGTTCACCGGCCCCGCCAACAGCACCAGCACCAGATGGACGGCGATGAAGCCGGCCAGCCCGGCCGTGCAGATGAAATGGATCGACCGCGCCGACTGCCGTCCCCCGAACAGGTCGAGCATCCACGGCCAGGCGGCATTCAACCCTGGTGACATGCTAACCCCCGTCAGGATCACCACCGGCAGCAGCACGAACAGCACCAACCCGTAGGTCAGTTTCTGGAGGATGTTGTAATGCGCGGTCCCGTCGGTCGGGTGGAAGCGCAGCCGAAGGTGATTGGTCACGTCCTTCCACAGATGCTTGGGGGTAAGCTCCGCGCGGCGCGGCAGCAGGTCGCGGCCGATGTGCCGGTCGAGCGCGCTCCATAGCAAATAGCCGAAGGTCGCGATCGCGAAGAGCCACGCGACCGACAGGTGCCATCGCCGCGCCGCCGCCAGGTTGTAGCCCGACGGGATCGTCGCCCACCATGGAAACGCCTGCGTCCGCTCGACGCCTTGCTTGTCCTTCCACCGTCCCAGCACGCCCGTGGTCGGGATCCGCGTCTGCCCGATCACCACCTGCCCACCCGTAGTAGTCGGCCCGATCTGAAGCCACGCGGCGTCGGTGTTCGCGCCATACTGACCCCAATATAGCCGCGGATGCGCGTTGAAGATCATCAACCCGCTCATCAGCATGACGACGAGCACGACCGCGTTGACCCAGTGCCACACGCGCGTCGACACACGGTGGCGGTAGATGCGGTGCGGTCCGCCCACCGATGCCTCGTCGCTCAATCCCGTCCTCCCGACCCGTGGACACCAGCGATATATAGGCGCGGCTGGACGCGATCGTGAGGGTGGGGCATCGACCGGGTGGAAACGGGCCGGGGAAGAAGCGAAAATGCTGAGAAGAAGCTTCCTGACCGGCGCGGCCTGCGTCGTCGCAGGCCCCATCCCCGCGGGAGCGTCCTCGTCGTCCTTCGGCGGCCTGGCGTTCCGACGCGAGGTGCTGGCGCTCGAACGCGCATCACGGGGGCGGCTCGGCGTGGCGATCCTCGATACGGGAACCGGAGCGCGCTTCGACTCGCGCGGCGATGAGCGTTTCGCGCTGTGCAGCACCTTTAAATTGATCCTCGCCGCCGCGATCCTCGCGCGGGTCGATCGGAACGGTGATCGGTTGGACCGCCGCGTGCCGATAGCCGCCTCCGACCTCGTCCCGAACTCGCCCTTCACCGAAACGCGCGTCGGCGGCGATGCGACGGTCGCCGAACTATGCCTGGCGACCATGACGCGCAGCGACAACGCGGCGGCCAACCTGCTCCTGCCCGCGGTCGGCGGCCCGGCCGGGGTCACCCGCTTCGCGCGCGCGCTCGGCGATGATCGCACCCGCCTCGACCGGATCGAGCCCGAACTGAACGACGTCCGCCCCGGCGATCCGCGCGATACGACGACGCCCGACGCGATGCTCGGCCTGTTCCGGACGCTGACGCTCGGACCGGTGCTCAAGCCCGTATCGCGTGCGCGATTCACGCGCTGGCTCGTCGCCAACAAGACGGGTGATCCCCGCCTGCGCGCAGGGCTGCCCAGGAACTGGCGGGTGGGCGACAAGACGGGCGCCAGCGGGCGCGGCCACGACAACGATGTCGCGATCCTCTGGCCGCCGGCACGCAGGCCGCTGCTCGTCGCCAGCTACATCGCCGACTCGCCGCTCGATTTGGCGGCGTCGAACATCATCCACGCCCGTCTGGGCGGGCTCATCGCCCGCGCGGTCGCCTGATCGAAGGTGCGGTGGTGGAGCCGAGGGGGATCGAACCCCTGACCTCTGCAATGCCATTGCAGCGCTCTCCCAGCTGAGCTACGGCCCCATATCGTACCGGATCGGTTCTATTTAAGACACCCGGTCCGGGAGATGCGCCCCTAGCGAGGCTCCTCCGGCTTGGCAAGCGGCGGCGTGCGCACCGCCTCTCGCCCGCCCCGCTCAGCTCTCGTCGTCTTCCTTGTTCGTCTCGACGCCCAGATCATCGTCCCCGCCCAGATCGACCTCGTCGTCGGCCGACGGCTCGCCGTCATCCGCCGCCAGGGCCTCCGTATCCTCATCGCCGCCGGCAAGCGCCGCATCCTTGGCGGGGTCGGCCTTGACGATCTCGTACGCCATCGGCTGCTTCGACTTCAGGATCGTCTCGGGCTGGAACGTGTTGGAGCATTCGATGCAGGTGACGGGGTCGTTCTT
The DNA here is from genome assembly GCF_964237155.1 of uncultured Sphingomonas sp. GTDB lineage: Bacteria > Pseudomonadota > Alphaproteobacteria > Sphingomonadales > Sphingomonadaceae > Sphingomonas. Next base: position 87,606 of record NZ_CAXSHH010000003.1, read on the forward strand.
GCCGAGGTCGTAGAAACGCGTGGCGCATTTCGGGCACGTGCGCTTCGTGCCCCATTCCGGCTGGATCATTCGAAGGATGCCTTTGGAGTAGCGTTGCGGGCGGACGGCCGCCCGGATGGCGCGCGCCTTGCCACGGGGCGACCGGACTGTCAAAGCGCGCCGCCTTCCCCATGCCGCACTCCGCCATCTCCCGAACCGTCGCCGCGAGCGGTCCCCTGCGCGGCGCGATCGCCGTTCCCGGCGACAAGTCGATCAGCCACCGCGCGCTGATCCTCTCCGCGCTCGCGGTCGGGACCAGCCGCATCGCCGGCCTGCTGGAGGGCGACGATGTCCTCGCCACCGCCGCCGCGCTGCGCGCGATGGGCGTCGGCGTCGAGCGCACGGGCGACTGCGCGTGGGCGGTCCACGGCGTCGGCGTCGGCGGCCTGCTCCAGCCCGATCGCGCGCTCGACATGGGCAACAGCGGCACCTCCGCCCGCCTGCTGATGGGGCTGGTCGCCAGCCATTCCATCACCGCCGCCTTCACGGGCGACGCCAGCCTGTCGCGCCGTCCGATGGCCCGCGTCGCGGGTCCGCTCCGGACCATGGGTGCGGACGTGACCGCGAGCCCCGGCGACACGTTGCCGCTCATGGTGCGCGGCCTGTGCCCGGCGGTGCCGATCGCCTACACGCTCCCAGTCGCCTCCGCGCAGGTCAAATCGGCGATCCTGCTCGCCGGCCTGAACACGCCCGGGATCACCCGCGTGACCGAACCGGTCGCCACCCGCGACCATACCGAGCGCATGCTCGCCGGCTTCGGCGCGCGGGTGACCGTCGAGGACACCCCCGAGGGCCGCGTCATCTCGCTCACCGGGGAGGCGGAGCTCGGGCCCCAGGACATCGTCGTCCCCGGCGACCCCTCCTCCGCCGCTTTCTGGCTTGTCGCGGCGAGCGTGGTCCCCGGCTCCGACCTGACGTTGCGCGGCGTCGGCATGAACCCGACCCGCACCGGCCTCCTGATCGCGCTCCGCCTGATGGGCGCGGACATCGCCGAGCTCGATGCCCGCACCGTCGGCGGCGAGCCCGTCGCCGACCTGCGCGTCCGCCATGCTCCCCTGCATGCGATAACCGTGCCGCCGGAACTCGCCCCGTCGATGATCGACGAATATCCCGCGCTGTTCGTCGCCGCCGCGTTCGCCGACGGCCGCACCGTCGCGCGCGGCGCGGCCGAGTTGCGCGTGAAGGAGTCCGACCGCATCGCCGCCATGGCCGCCGCGCTCGGCGCGAATGGCGTCCCCGCGCGGGAGCATCACGACGGATTGACGATCCAGGGCACCGGCGGCGGTTCCATTCCCGGCGGCGGCACCGTCGCCACCCGCCTCGACCACCGCGTCGCCATGGGCATGGCCGTCGCCGCGCTCCATGCCCGCGCCGCGATCACGCTAGATGACGCGTCGCCCGTCGCGACGAGCTACCCCGACTTCTTCCCCACCCTGGCCGCCGCGACCATGCAGGAGCCCACCCCTTGATCATCGCCGTCGACGGTCCCGCCGCGAGCGGAAAGGGCACGGTGGCGCGCGCGCTCGCGCGTCACTTCGACCTGCCCCATCTCGACACCGGCCTGCTCTACCGCGCGGTCGCCTATACCGTGCACCGGCTTGAACTCGACCCGACCAGGGAGGCCGACGCGATCGCGGCTTGCGATTTCGACGAGCTGACGCTGGCCGACCCGGCCTTGCGCGACGACGAGGTCGGCCAGCTCGCCTCCGTGGTCTCCGTCCACCCCCTCGTTCGCGCCGCGTTGTTCCAGCGGCAGAAGCGCTTCGCCAACCAGCCGGGCGGCGCGGTGCTCGACGGGCGCGACATCGGCACCGTGATCGCGCCCGAGGCCGACGCCAAGCTGTTCGTGAAGGCCACCGCTCCCGTCCGCGCCCGCCGTCGCCATCACGAGCTGACCGAGCGCGGCCGGGAGATCACCTACGAACAGGTGCTGGCCGACATCCGCGCCCGCGACGCCCGCGACAGCGCCCGCTCGACCGCGCCCCTGACCCAGGCCGCCGACGCCGCGCCGCTCGATACGAGCGCGCTGACGGTCGAGGCGGCCACCCGCCGCGCGATCGCGCTGGTGAACGGACGGCTCATCGGCCGGCGCTCTACCGCCTGATCGCGCGACGTTGCTGGTCGACGACACTAACCCGCCAATCGAGCATCGCGTCAGGGGACTCGTCATGCCGTCCCGCCTGAAAGTCTTCTTCGACGGTGGCTGCCGACCCAATCCGGGCCGGATGGAGATCGCGGTCGTCATGGGCGGCCGTACGGAACTGTTCCGCGATGTCGGCCATGGCACAAGCATGGATGCCGAGTGGCTGGCGCTGATCCACGCGCTGACGGTCGCACGGTCGTTTGGTCGGGCCGATTACGTCCTACTCGGCGACTCCGCCAACGTCGTCGCACAGGCGAGCGGCACCGCCAAATGCCGCGGCGACGCCGTCCGGCATCTGGAGACCTTCCGCGCGATGACCGCCGCCGTCGGTCCGCCGACTATCCGCTACGTCAAGCGCTCCCAGAACCTCGCGGGAATCGCCCTGACCACGCGGTTCTACGCATGACGAAGCTCATCCTGTTCAACAAGCCTTACGGCGTCCTTTGCCAGTTCACCGACGACCGACCGACAAGCGGCGCGTCGCCCCGCCCCACCCTGTCCGACCACATCGACCTTCCCGGCATCTACCCCGCCGGTCGGCTCGATCTCGATAGCGAGGGCCTGCTCCTGCTCACCGACGACGGCGCGTTGCAAGCGAGGATCGCCGATCCCCGGTTCAAGATGCGCAAGGCCTACCTCGTCCAGGTGGAGGGTGAGGTAGGCGGGACAGCACTGACGGCCCTCCGACGCGGCGTCCGACTAAAGGACGGCCCGACCCGACCCGCCGAGGTGGAGCGCATCCCCGCCCCCGCGCTGTGGCCTCGCGACCCGCCCGTCCGGTTCCGCAAGACGGTCTCGGATTGCTGGCTCCAGCTGACGATCGCCGAAGGCCGCAACCGCCAGGTGCGCCGCATGACGGCCGCGGTCGGCCACCCCACGCTCCGGTTGGTGCGCTGGAGCATCGGCGACTGGACGGTCGACGGGGTTAAACCGGGCGAGTGGCGGGAAGCGCCGCCGAGTGTCCGCGCGGGATCGTGAGTCTCCATCGACCGACGCATGATTTCGGAATAGGAGCGGCGGCGGACTGGACCACGATGCCGCAACCGCGTTCCGCCGGCTGATCCATGCCAGCAAGGCTAATTGCGACGATTGCCGCCGCGACCACCTCGAGGTCCTGCGTCAGTCCCGAGCGAACAATGGCTTATATGGAGTATCCGGCTTCATCTGGACCGATGGCGTCGGTCATCTCCAGGTTCTGGAAGGCGCTTCGAAAACGGTCGAATACATCGTTGAACGTGTTCGCGGCGATCCTCGGCACAACAACACGCGCGTGGTGAGCGACGAGTCCGCGAGCACGCGCGCGTTCGGCGACTGAGCGATGGCGAGCCTGCCGGGCGAACGCGACGAGGTGGTCGTGACGGAGCGGGTGGATCGCATGTTGCGGGGTGCTCCGGACGATGTGCGCAGGGCCTTCGGAGCTGCGGGACTGGCCTGACCCGGGGCGAGCGTTTCGCCGGATGCACGGCGCCGCGCCGTCGTAGATCGTCCCGGGAACGACAACGTGGTACCGTGAAGATTCCGCTGTCCTACAGGATCGGGCGCATGCCAATGTTCCCGCCATGCTCGAGTCCGATCCGCCCGATGAACCCGACGCTTCCTCCTCTTCAACCTTGGTCACGATCGTCTATCGCGGTGCGAGCGAAGGGTCGGCGGCGGTGCATCGCGCCCTCGTGGCCGCGCTCGCACGCATCGGCGTGGTCGCGGCCGCCATTTGGTCGGTGGGGAACGGTCCCCATCGTCGGTCGACCATCCCTGCCGTAATCAACGTGACGAAGACGTTCTTGGCGTGAACTTTAGTGAACTTCCGACACGCTCGCCCGCCTTGCTCCTCCACCCTCGTTCAGCTATGTCGTTCTCATCCGGCGGGTTCGTGCTCGCGGAGGTAGGCGCGGAGGCTTGTTCTCACGCGCCCTTTTCGCATCCGATGCGGTTTGCTCCTCCGACTGCACCGCCTTTCCCGGATACCGTGCCGGCATGGGGTCGTCGCGGTCGTGACAAGGCCAAGACCACCGGACCCGACCGGTTGGCCGGACAGTATCTCAAGGATTGACGACTCTTTATGGCGACCCAAGCTCCGGCTCAAGTGATGCCCACCCGCGACGATTTCTCCGCGATGCTCGATGACATGTTCGGCGGCGCCGACAGCTTTGAGGGACGCGTCGTCCACGGTACGGTGACCGCGATCGAGAACGATCTCGCCGTCATCGACGTGGGTTTGAAGTCGGAGGGCCGCGTGCCGCTCCGCGAGTTCGCCGCGCCGGGTCAGAAGGCGGACCTGAAGGTCGGTGACGAGGTCGAGGTCTATGTCGACCGCGTCGAGAACATGCACGGCGAGGCGATGCTCAGCCGCGACCGCGCCCGCCGCGAGGCCGCTTGGGACAAGCTGGAGACCGAGTTCGCCAAGCAGGCCCGCGTCGAGGGCGTGATCTTCGGCCGCGTCAAGGGCGGCTTCACCGTCGACCTGTCGGGCGCCGTCGCCTTCCTGCCGGGCAGCCAGGTCGACATCCGCCCCGTGCGCGACGTCACGCCGCTGATGGACCTGCCCCAGCCCTTCCAGATCCTGAAGATGGACCGCAAGCGCGGCAATATCGTCGTCTCGCGCCGCGCCATCCTGGAGGAGACCCGCGCCGAGCAGCGCACCGGCCTCATCCAGAGCCTCGCCGAGGGACAGATCATCGAGGGAATGGTCAAGAACATCACCGATTACGGGGCGTTTGTCGATCTCGGCGGCATCGATGGCCTGCTCCACGTCACCGACCTTAGCTACAAACGCGTCCAGCACCCCTCGGAGGTGCTGAATATCGGCGACACGGTCCGCGTCCAGATCATCCGGATCAACAAGGACACGCAGCGGATCTCGCTGGGCATGAAGCAGCTCGAGAGCGATCCGTGGGACGCGGCCTCGGTCAAGTACCCGGTCGGCGCGAAGCTGTCCGGCCGCGTGACCAACATCACCGAATACGGCGCCTTCGTCGAGCTGGAGGCGGGCATTGAGGGTCTGGTCCATGTGTCCGAGATGAGCTGGACCAAGAAGAACGTCCATCCGGGCAAGATCGTATCGACCAGCCAGGAAGTCGACGTGATGGTGCTCGAGGTCGATGGCGAGAAGCGCCGCATCTCGCTCGGCCTCAAGCAGGCGCAGAACAATCCCTGGGACGCGTTCATGGCGGCTCATCCGATCGGTTCGACCGTCGAGGGCGAGGTCAAGAACTCGACCGAGTTCGGGCTGTTCATCGGCCTCGACAACGACGTCGACGGCATGGTCCACATGTCCGACATCGCCTGGGGCGTATCGGGCGAGGACGCGCTCAATCTGCACCGCAAGGGTGAGACCGTCCAGGCCGTGGTGCTCGACATCGACCCCGAGAAGGAGCGCATCTCGCTCGGCATGAAGCAGCTCGAGCGCGGCGCTCCCGTCGCGGGCGGCGCGGCGGCGGGTCCGGGGTCCGGCCTCAACAAGAACCAGGTCGTCACCGTGACGGTCTTGGAAGTCCGCGATCCGGGCCTCGAGGTCCAGGTCGGCGACGACGGCGTCACGGGCTTCATCAAACGCATCGATCTCGGCCGCGACCGCGACGAGCAGCGGCCCGAGCGCTTCCAGGTCGGCCAGAAGCTCGATGCGATGGTGACGGGTTTCGATCGATCCAAGAAGCCGACCTTCTCCGTCAAGGCGATGCAAATTTCCGAGGAGAAACAAGCGGTGGCGCAGTATGGTTCGTCCGACTCGGGCGCGTCGCTGGGCGACATCCTGGGTGCCGCGCTCAAGGCGCGAGACAACAACTAAGGGAGGGATGGGCCGGGGCGGTGTTCGCCCCGGCCCCGGTCGACCGGGCTTGAGGGGGCTCCAAGATGATCAGGTCTGAACTAGTCGATCGGCTATGCGCCGAGCATCCCGACCTGTCGGGCCGCGAGATCGAGGCGATCATCGGCTGCTTCTTCGACACCATCTCCGCTCGTCTCGCCGCCAATGGCCGCGTGGAGCTGCGCGGCTTCGGCGCGTTCTCGACCCGCCCCCGGGACGCCCGCACCGGCCGCAACCCGCGCACCGGCGAGCATGTCGAAGTTGGAGCCAAGCGCGTTCCCTATTTCAAGCCCGGCAAGGAAATGCGCGCCCGCCTGAACGTGTAGCTCAGCCGGCTTCGCGCGAGCGGAGCTTGCGCGAAGACCCGGCGCAGGCCGGCCGACCTCGGCATGACCGAGGATCGGCGTCACGGAATCTACTCCCGTGACCCCCTCCCGATCCCGCAGACCGCTTGCAATGTCGGAGATCCTACGCTTGACCCCTGGCCGTGGGCGGACGTGGCGAAATCGGTAGACGCTGCCGACTTAAAATCGGTTTCCTTTGGAGTGCGGGTTCAAGTCCCGCCGTCCGCACCACTCTCCTTGCCCCGCTTTCGATGCTACTGGCGCTGGCGGCCTGCGACCGTCCCGCCGATACCGGCCCGGTGGTCGTCAGCGCCATCGCGGGCGAGACCGCGCCCGTCGGCGCCGCGTTGCCGATCCGCCTGCTCGTCGATGCGACCGAACAAGGCCTGGTCCGATTTGACGCCGCCGGACGGATCGAACCTGGCCTCGCCGAACGCTGGATCGTGATCGACCAAGGCACCAGCTACATCTTTCGCCTCCGCCGGGCGGAGTGGCCCGACGGCTCCCCCGTTACCGCGGCGCAGGTCGCCGCCGCCCTCACCCGCCGCCTGACCGCGCGCGCCAACCCGCTGCGCCCCTTCCTGACCGCCGTCGAAGGTGCGGTCGCGATGACGCCGCAGGTGATCCAGGTCCGGTTGAGCCGCCAACGGCCCGACCTGCTCAAGCTGTTCGCGCAGCCGGAGATGGCGATCGCCCGGGCGCGGATCGGCGGTACTGGTCCCATGCGGCTCGTCGACGACGACCCTCATCCGCTGCTCCGTCCCGCCATCGACCCCGCCCGCGCCGACCCGGCGAACCCCGTCGCGGCACGCCCGGAGGAGGACGTGCGCCTGATCGCCGAAAGCGGCGCGCTCGCGGTCGCACGCTTCGCCGCGGGTGGGTCCGCCTTGGTGTTGGGCGGCGACTTCGCCGGCTGGCCGATCGTCGCCGGCGCGGGTATTCGTCCCGCCGACCTGCGCATCGACCCGGCCACGGGCCTGTTCGGCTTCGCGGTCGTCTCGCGCCGAGGCTTCCTTGCGACCGCCGCGAACCGGGCGGCGGTGTCCCAGGCGCTCGACCGTGCCGCGATCACCGCCGCGCTGACGCCCGGATGGGAACCCGCCGACCGCATATTGCCGGACGCGCTCGACAGCGCGGTGCCACCGACCGTGCCGGAATGGACTCTGCTGACGCTCGACCAGCGCCGTGCCGCCGCGCGCGGACGAGTTCTTTCCGCCGGCCGCCCGGTCCGGCTGCGGATCGCGTTGCCGCGCGGACCGGGGGCCACCATCCTTTACGGGCGGGTGGCGGGGTCGCTGCTGGCGGTCGGCGTCACGCCGGAGCGGGTCGGGTGGTCGGCGCCCGCCGAACTGCGCCTGATCGACGAGGTCGCGCCCTATGACAGCGCGCGCTGGTATCTCGTCGGCGCATGCCGGCCATGCGGTCCCGCAGCGACCACGGCACTGATGGCCGCGCGCGATGCGCCCGACATGGCAACGCGGGCGCGGGAGATCGCGGCGGTGGACCGGTTGGTCGACGCCGATGCGGCGTTCATCCCGATCGCCCGGCCGCTGCGCTGGTCGCTGGTCGCGCCCCGGTTGGGACGGTGGCGGCCCAACGCACGGGCATGGCATCCGTTGAACCGGCTCCGCGCCGCGCCCAGATAGCTGGCATGGAACGCCGCCTCGACCCCACCATCTTCGACCGCCTCCCGCTCGGTCGCGACCCCGCCGCGGTCCGCCTCCGGATCGAGACCATGGAGCGGCTGCTCGAGCGCCTGTTCGTCGTGCCAGGCATCAATCGACCGATCGGGCTCGACACGCTGATCGGCTTCGTACCGGTCGTAGGCGACCTCGCCGGCGCGGGCCTGGGTGCGTGGTTGGTGTGGGAGGCGCGGAATCTGGGGCTGTCCAAGTTCAAGCTCGCGCGCATGGCGGGGAATGTGGGGCTTGATACGGTGATTGGACTGGTACCGTTCGTGGGCGATGCCGCCGATTTTCTGTTCCGATCGAACACCCGCAACCTGCGCATGCTCAAACGCCACCTCGACAAGCATCATCCCGCGACCGTCGTCGTCGAGGGTCGCGCCGAGCGTTGATCGTCAAGTCAGACCGGTTGCCGTTCGGTTTCGTCCGCCTCGCCGAACCACGTCCGGGAGGCGGATGTGAACAAGGCGGCCGCGGCGATCATCGTTAGGACCGCCGCCGCGGCGGCCGCTCCGTGCGACAACGGATGCAGGGTGCGGCCCAACGCCAGCCCGCCGAGCAGGATGGCGAGCTGAACGCCGCTCAGCACCGCGGTCAGCACGGCCAGCCACCGGCCCGCTCCGCTCGCCCGCCGCGTCACCAGGAACCAGACGATCACCGTCCACGCGATCGTGATCGCGACGCCGGCGACCTGCGTCCAGTCGACGACGACCGCGCCGAACGGGTTCGCACGCAATGCCGGGTCCACCGCGAACCTCGCCCGTATGCCGTGCTGGACACGATCCCAGGAGAGATAGGCGGCGATTAGCGACAGCAGCGCGGACGTCCACCACATCCGCTCGAACCGGACGATCGACGGTGGTCTGTGCATATGACTCCTTTTCCTCCCGCGTGGTGGCGCGGTCAGACGGTGAAGTCGAGGCCGATATCGGCGGCCGGGGCCGACTGCGTCAGCCGCCCGACCGAGATGAATGTCACTCCCGTCTCGGCGATGGCGCGAATCGTGGCGAGCGTGACGCCGCCCGACGCCTCGGTCGGAACGCGACCGTCCACGGCCGCGACCGCTTCGATCAGGACAGCAGGGGCCATGTTGTCGAGCAGCAGGTGCGTGGCGCCCGCATCCAAGGCGGCGGCGATCTGATCGATCCGGTCCACCTCGACGATGATGTCGGCGATCCCGGCGGCGCGGGCGCGGCGGACCGCTTCGGCGACGCCGCCCGCGACCGCGACGTGGTTGTCCTTGATCATCGCCGCATCCCACAATCCCATGCGGTGATTGCGCGCGCCGCCGGTGCGGGTCGCGTATTTCTCCAGGACGCGCAGGCCCGGGATCGTCTTGCGCGTGTCGAGCAGCGTCGCGCCCGTGCCCGCGATCGCATCGACATGCGCCCGGGTGAGCGTGGCGATGCCCGACAAGTGTTGGACCGTGTTGAGCGCCGAACGCTCTGCGGTGAGCAGCGCGCGTGCGCGGCCGTGCAGGCGGAGCAGCTCGGTTCCGGGCTCGAGGCGCGCGCCGTCCTCGACCAAACGCTCGATCCGGACCTCAGGGTCGAGATGACGGAAGAACGCTTCGGCGATGTTCAAGCCGGCGACGGTTATCGCGTCGCGGCTGTCCATGACACCGCTGAACGCAGCATCCACAGGAACGACCGCATCCGAAGTGATGTCACCCGTTTCGCCCAGATCCTCGGCCAGGGTGGACCGCACGAAACGGTCGAGATCGAACCCGATCATATATCCGCCCAGACTTCGCCCCCCGCCACCGTCAATCCCCCGTCACCCGCACCGGCCCGAGATCGCCCTGCCCGACCGTCCCGCTCGCCATGGCGAGCATCGCGTCGAGGCTCCGCTTGGCGCGGAGGCGCAAGGACTCCTCGATCTCGATCCTCGGCTGCAGATCGCGGAGCGCGAAGCAAAGCTTCTCCATGTCGTTAAGCGCCATGTACGGGCAAATGTTGCAGTTGCAGTTGCCGTCCGCGCCCGGCGCGCCGATGAATCGCTTGTCCGGCATCGCCTTTTCCATCTGGTGGATGATGTGGGGCTCCGTCGCGACGATCAGCGTATCGCCGGGCATCGCGTTCGCGAACTCCAGGATGCCGCGCGTCGATCCGACATAGTCGGCATGGTCCAGGATCACCGCCGGACACTCCGGATGCGCCGCCACCGGCGCACCGGGATATAGCGCCTGCAATTTCATCAGCTCGGTCTCGCTGAACGCCTCGTGGACGATGCATACCCCCGGCCAGAGCAGCATGTCGCGCCCGGTCTTGCGCACGAGATAGCCGCCCAGATTGCGGTCCGGGCCGAAGATGATTGGCTGATCGACGGGGATCTGCGACAGGATTTTCTCGGCCGACGATGAAGTGACGATGATGTCGGACAGCGCCTTCACCTCGGTCGAACAATTGATGTAGGTGAGCGCGATGTGACCGGGATGACGCGCGCGGAACGCCGCGAACTGATCGGGTGGGCACGAATCCTCGAGCGAGCAGCCCGCGTCCATGTCGGGCAGCACGACTATCTTGTCGGGCGACAGGATCTTGGCGGTCTGCGCCATGAAGCGCACGCCGCAAAAGGCGATAACGTCGGCGTTCGTCTCCGCCGCGCGACGGCTGAGGTCGAGGCTGTCGCCGACGAAGTCCGCCAGATCCTGAAGCTCGGGCTTCTGATAGTAATGCGCAAGGATCACCGCGTTGCGCTCATGGCGCAAACGGTCGATCTCCGCGCGAAGATCGAGGCCGGTGAGGTTCAGGTCGATGGCGGTCATTCGCGTTCCTCGGCGGTAATCTCTTCGAGCGACCTACTTAGGTCCCGTGGCTGGCCGTTTTGAGTGGCCTGGCCGACATGGATCATCGGTCCGTCGCTCTCCGGTTAAGGTCTTCGGTCCGGGTTTGAATATGTCGGGGAGCGGAAAGGCGATGCTTCCCAATGGGATCGCGCGGAGGCCGATGGTTTTGCATCACTCCGCCGTCGCCGGGGCGGCGTCGGTCGATTCCCACCTCGCTCCTTCTCTCGTCGCCTCGCCCCAGACCAGTTCACGCGCCTGAAGGTCGAGCAGATGGGCGAGCACCGACCGCTCGGCGGCGAGCAGCAGGCGCGGGTCCAGGCCGACATACATCCGTTTCGTTATGGCGGTGACCGTCAGCGCCTCCGTACCGAGCAGCCGCATGATCTGCCCCTCGCGCTGTTTTCGATGGCCGAGCAGGCCGCGCACCCAGCGTCGGGGATTGTCGACCTGGTCGCCATGACCGGGGTAATAGACGCGGTCGTCGCGCGCGAGCAGCTTCTCCAGGCTTGCCATGTACGCCGTCATGCTACCGTCGGGCGGCGAGACCACGCTGGTCGACCAACCCATCACGTGATCGCCCGAGAAGAGCGCCGTACCATCCTCTCCCGACCGCTCCAGCGCGAAGGCGAGATGGTTGGCGCTGTGGCCGGGGGTGGCGATCGCGCGCAACGTCCAGCCCTCCCCTTCCACGGTCTCGCCGTCCGCCAAGACGCGCTCGGGTGCGTAGTCGGGATCGAAGGCGGCGTCGGCGCGCGGACCATCACCGCTCACATGCGACGGAGCCGCGCCGACGATCGGCGCGCCCGTCGCCGTTGCCAACGCACGCGTGGCGGGACTGTGATCGCGGTGGTGGTGGGTGACGAGGATCGCCGACACCGGACGGCCGTCGATCGCACGCAGGAGCGCCGCCAGATGCGCCGGATCGTCCGGCCCGGGGTCAATCACGGCGAGCGCTCGCACGCCGATGATGTGGGACTGCGTACCGGTATGCGTGAAGGGCGACGGGTTCGGCGCGAGCACCCGCGTCACGAGCGGCTCGAGCGGTATCGCGATGCCGGTCGGGGGTGCGGGCATGGTCGACGATGTGCCGGGTCAGGATAAGGATGGCAACTCCCTCATCAGCGGACGGGGCCGCTAGCCCGGCTTGGCTAAATTGTTCTCGATCTCGCGGATCCCTTGTTCGACGCCCTCACGCGCCCGACGCTTCTGCTCGCCGGAGAGATGAGGGTCGGCGTCGATCGCGGTGCGCGCGCCGCGCAGGCCGAAGAGCGCGGCCGCCAGCCCACCGCGTCCGATCTCGCCGGCCTCGGTCGCGGCACGGGAGGCCTGGTCGGCGACACGCCCGATCCGGTCGATGCAGATGATCGTGACCGGCTTGCCGTCCCGCATTTCGCGGCGGACCAGCGGGCGATCACCTCGGCCGCAGCTTTGCTCCAAAACCTCCGATATCGACGACAGGTCGAATTCGCGGCCGTTGCGGGTGCGGACGATACGATAGACGGCCTGTCCATCGCGGGTCCGGATCACCGTGACCTGGCGCGTCCCATCGACTGCCGGCACGGGTGGAACGGGCGGCGCGGGCGGAACCGAGGGCAGCGGAGGAGTGGGTGGCACCGGCGGGATCGCAGCTAGGGACCGCGGAACGAACGCGACGGGCGCTTCGACTTGAGCCGGAACGATCGGCGGCACCGGCGCGCTCGGTACGTCGATCGGGCTCCAGTCGAGTTTGGCGGTCGTCAAGTCCAACCCGATCGTCGCGCCGACGCCCTCCCTCATGGTAGCGGCGGCACCGCTTCCGGATGCGGTAAGCGCCAGCGTCGGAACGGCGAACAGCGCGACGCCGGCGATGCCGGTGCGCAGACGGCGCGGCGAAGGCGGATCGGCTTTCAACATACGGATGCGTCCTTTCAGGTCGGAAACGGAGCGGAGGTGACAGGCTGCGGCGTGACCGTACCCGCTCGCCGCCTTGACGATCGCACGCGCGTAGGCGTGGACGGCGTCGGACCCGCACTCGGCGAGGACATGCGCATCGTTGGCCAACTCCTGATCGGTGCGGAACGCGCGGTGCGCGATCCAGGCGAGCGGGTTCCACCAATGGACCGCGAGCACGAGCAGCGCGACCCAGTTGGCGAGAAGGTCTCCGCGCGCATGGTGGCCGAGTTCATGCGCGATGGCGAGCGCCCGCTCGTCCGCGTCGTAGACGCGATCCAAATCGGTGGGCATGGCGACGTGCGGACGCAATACCCCGAAGGCGAGCGGGCCGGGCGCGACGGCGCTTCGCACCACCCGGACACGACCGATGCGGGCCAGATCGTCATGACCGCGCAGGATGCGGGCGCGAAACAGGGCGTAGCGGACCAAGTGCCAGCCCAGAAAAGCCGCCCCGCCGATAAGCCAGAGCAGCAGGACAACGTTCGCGGCGGCGACTTCCTCGGCGGTGACGGCCGTATCGAGGAAATGGATCACGAGTTCGCCGACCCGACTGATCGGGGTGGTCGCGATGTCGCGCCGCCATTCGGGCATCGGCGGAAGCACGAGACGGAGCGCGGGCAGCGCCCAAAGCGCATAGGCGACGGTGGGGCCGAACAGGCGGCGTGTGGGTTCGCGGAGAAGAAGCACCACTCCGATCAGAAGTGTGGAGCCAAGCGCCGCCTCGACCAACCAGCCGATCATTTTTTCAGGTCTCGGAGAAGCGCCTCGATCTCGGCGATGTCGGCGTCGCTGAGCTGGTCGCGTTCGGCTAGGTGCGCGACGAGCGGGATGAGCCTGCCGCCGAAAAGCCGATCCATGAGCCGCTTGGATTCGCCCGCGACGTAGTCGCCGCGTTCGATCGCGGGGCGATATAGATAACGACGGCCGTCCTCCTCGGCAGAGATCGCGGTCTTGGCCAACAGTCGGCCGAGCAGGGTCTTGACCGTGTTGCCACTCCATCCGCGCGCGGGGTCGACGCGCTCGACCACCTCCTGCGCGGTCAATGGCGACCGGACCCAGAGCACCTCCATGACCGCATGCTCGGCGTCGCTGATCCGTTCGGCCACCTACTCGCTCCTTAACTGACTACAAGCGTAGTTAACATCGATCACATGTGTAGTCAAGCGCGATGGCACCTGTCGGTCGCGTTTACGTTCCAGAAGACCGGGTGCGCGATCTCAACGGTCGAACGATAGGAGCACACGCATTTCGCCCACCGGCACGTCGAATACGTGAGCATCGTCAGCTGAAGGCCCTAGAGCCTCACCAGGATAGATCGGCAGCGTATCCGGTCGCGTGTAAAGCCACCCTGATCCGGCCATCAGGCCAAGGGTATCACCTGCTTCTCGAACAACTCCTTCAGTTCGCCCGACTCGTACATCTCCATCATGATGTCCGACCCGCCGACGAACTCGCCGCCGACATAAAGCTGAGGGATCGTCGGCCAGTCGCTATACGCCTTGATGCCTTGGCGGACACCTTGGTCCTGCAGCACGTCGACGGTCTCGAAATCGACGTTGAGATGCTGGAGAATCGCGATCGCCCGGCTGGAAAAGCCGCATTGGGGGAAGAGCGCGGTGCCCTTCATGAACAACACGACGGGCTTCGCCTTCACGAGCGCGTCGATGCGGGTCTGGTCGGGGTCGGTCATGAGTATCGGTCCTTGGGGACGGAAGTGGTCAGTTGAAGCGCATGTAGGGTCGTGCCCATGCGATCGCCAAGGGCCGCATAGACGGCGCGGGTCTGCTGTACGCGGCTGAGCCCCACGAAGCTCGCCGCGACGACCCGCGCGGCGTAATGGTCGCCGTCGCCGGCAAGGTCGGTGATCTCGACCTGCGCATCGGGGATGGCGGCGCGGATCATGGCTTCGATGTCGGTTGCGGCCATCGGCATGACGTCAGCGCGCCTCCAACAACTGGCGGCGCGCCTCGACCAGTTGCTCGTCGAGCGCCCGGCGGACGGCGGCGTCGTCCACCTCCACACCCGCGGCCGCCAGATCGCCGATCAGCTTGCGCGCCACGTCGTCATCGCCCGCTTCCTCGAAATCGGCCTGGACGACGGACTTGGCGTAGCTGTCCGCCTCGGCGGGGGTAAGCTGCATCAACCCGGCCGCCCACTGCCCGACCAGCTTGTTGCGGCGGGCCGCGATACGGAACGCCATCTCGCCGTCGCGCGTGAACTCCGCCTCGTGCGCACGCTCGCGTTCGTCGAAGATGGTCATGCGCGCGCTCCCTTGTTGCTCACGTTCGAGATAGGCCGGGGGCGGGAGGGAGGCAACGGCCCCACCGCTCGTCTCACATCTCCACCACCAACTTTCCGATCGCGCCGCGCGCGGCCATCTTCGCGATGGCGTCTCCGCCGCGTTCCAGCGGGAACGTCTCGGTCACTCGGGGACTTATGCGGTCCTGCTCCCACAGGCGGAACAGATGGTCGATGTGGGCTTGGTTGGCGGCCGGGTCGCGCGCGGCGAACGCGCCCCAGAAGACGCCGCAGACGTCGCAACTCTTGAGCAGGGTCAGGTTGAGCGGGAGTTTGGGGATGCCGGCCGGGAAGCCGACCACCAAGTAGCGGCCCTCCCAGGCGATCGAGCGGAGTGCCGGCTCGGCGTAATCGCCGCCGACCGGATCGTAGATGACGTCCGCGCCGTTCTTGCCGACGGCGGCCTTGAACCGTTCGGCAAGCGCCTTGGACTGGTCCTTGTCGAACGGCGCGCGAGCATAGACGATCGTGTCGTCCGCTCCGGCCCGCTTCGCGGCCTTCGCCTTCTCCTCGGACGACACGGCGGCGACCACGCGCGCGCCGAACGCCTTGCCGAGCTCGATCGCGGCTAGCCCGACGCCGCCCGCCGCGCCGAGCACGAGGAGCGTCTGCCCGTCCTTGAGGTGACCGCGGTCGAGGAGCGCGTGAATGGTGGTGCCGTATGTCAGGACCAGCGATGCGCCCTCGGCGAAGCTGCGACCCTCGGGCACGCGGAACATTCGGCTGGGGTCGATCGCGATCCGTTCCGCGAGGCCGCCATTGCCGATCGTGCCCATGATCCGGTCGCCAACGCCCCAACCGGTCACGCCTTCCCCGACGCTCTCGACCAACCCCGCGATCTCGCCGCCGGGAGCGAACGGGCGCGGCGGCTTGAATTGGTATTTGTCCTCGATGATCAGGACATCCGGGTAGTTGATCGCGCACGCCTTGACCACGACGACCACCTGGCCGGGCCCGGCGGTGGGATCGGGAAGCTCGGTCAGCTCCAACGTGTCAGGTCCACCGACCGCCTTCGACAGCAACGCCCGCATGTTCACCCACTCCCGTCGGCCAGGGGCGATGCTCGGCGACCATCCCCGGAACCTTGTTATCCTTCCCTACCTTGCCAGCGTCAGGCCGATCTCGTCCAGTCTTTCGAACCAGCGACGGCGGAACGGGTCGGGCCGGCCCAGGTCCATATCGGCCGCGCCGTCGGTGTCGGCGCGACCCCCGACGCCGACGACAGACAGCGTCAGTCGGCGGCGGCCGGGAACGCGGGCAGCTTGCCGACATCGCGCGGATCGTGCTGGATGACCACCGTCGCCTTCATATTGCGCGCCATGGCCTTGAATCGGTCGAGCGACGCGATCGTATCGGCGCGATCGGTGTTGAAGCCCGGAACGCCGCCCGTATCGTAATTCTCTTGGAAATGCGCGAGGTCGCCGGTCAGCAGGATGGGGCCCTTTGCTTTCAGCTTCACCAGGAGCGAGTGATGGCCCGGCGTATGGCCCGGCATGTCCAGCATGACGACGCTGCCGTCGCCGAACACGTCCAGGTCGCCCCGGACCTGCTCGACCTTGCCGCCACCCGAGATCCAGTGTGCGACCGGCGCGGGATCGGGCGCGCCGAACCCGGTCGAGGCGGGCGCGGCCGTCAGCGCGGCCCAGTCGCCTCGCCCGATCAGCAACGTCGCGCCGGGAAAGTCGCGCGCTTGGCCGGTATGGTCGCCGTGATGGTGGCTTACCCCGACGCGGGTTACCTGCGCGGGAATGATGTTCAATGCGCGGAGCTGCTCGACGACCGTCGCGTTCAGCGCGATTGGCGACTGCGGATCGGTCTTGGTCGCGACGGGATAGCCGGTGTCCCACAGCATCAGCTCGTCACCGTGACGGATCAGGTAGCAGCTGGCGACGAGCGACTTCTTCACGCCCTCATAGGCGCGTGTATCCGAAAAGATCGCGATGTCGCGCGGCTGCTTGGTCGCGCCGCAATCGAGGCGGGTGAGCGTGACCCGGACGGGCGGATCCTTCCCACCCGCAGCGAACGCGGCCACTCCGCTGCCCAGACATCCCAATACCAACGCCGCCAACGCACGCTTCATGTTCTTCTCCCCTTCGGATCCCGTACCCGGTGCGAGCGTTCGCCGCCATCGCGAATGACAGCGGGAGCTCGCGACCGCCCGGCCCCGGAGGACCGCGGGCTGGTGACCTCCAAGGCGAGAGCGCGGTCGACATGGAGGTGGCGGCTTTCATCGTCGCGACGCTCGACGACATACGGGTCCGAGCTAGTTACGCGATCGTTGCGCCTTGATCCATCGGTCGCCATCCTTGATCAACCTGGCCTCATTGGCGGCCCGTATCACGTCCGCCGGAACCATGATCTTTAAGCCATAAGCGGCATCAATCAGGTAATCGCGCATGACCTTTCAACCTTGCTCCCAGGTATACTCGAAACGCTGGATCAGGCCTTCGCGCTCCAGCATGGATGGCTGTCCTGCGCATAAAGCGAAGACGGCCTCGCGCAGAAGTGTTAGCGCGCGGCGGTAACTCTCGAACCGCTGCCTTCTCCGGGTAACCGACATCAGCCCTCGTACCGCGCCGTGGTCTTTGCCGCCACCTCTTCGGCGCTCACCTCGGGCGCGAGTTCGATCAGCTCGAACGACGACGCGTGATCCGGTCGGCTGAACACGG
>NZ_CAXSHH010000004.1:0-84144 GCF_964237155.1 uncultured Sphingomonas sp.
CGCTGTTCGGGCTTTCGATCCCCGAATGGCGGCTGGTCGCGGTGGTCGCGGAGACGGGCGGGACGAGCCAGAACGCGATCGGCGCGCGCACCCGCATGGACAAGGTGACCGTCAGCCGCGCCGCCATCGCCCTGGTCGATCGCTGCCTGCTCCAGCGCGGCGACAATCCGGGTGACCGGCGGTCGCACCTGCTGACGCTTACCCCCGCCGGACGGGAGCTCCACGCCGCGGTCGCGCCCAAGGCGCTCGAGCTGGAGCGGCGTATCTTCGCCGGCTTCGGCCGCGCGGAGGTGGAGGCGTTCATGGCCATGCTCCGCCGCATCGACGCGGTGACGCTGGCGCTGGACGATCCCGGCTAAAGGCTTGCGCGCGCGGGCGGGCTGGGGCAGGCGACCCATGCCCTCCCCAGGTGATGATGGCTCGACTTGCGCCGGGTGGAGGATGACGTGACCGACATGCTGGATCGTAACGGGCTGCGGGTGGCGGGCGTGCTCGCGCGCTTCGTCGAGGAGCAGGCGCTGCCGGGGACGGGCGTCGACCCGGCCGTCTTCTGGGCGGGCACGGCGGCGATCTTCGCGCGTTTCACGCCGGACAACCGTGCGCTGCTTGCCCGGCGCGAGGACTTGCAGGCGGCGATCGATGCGCGGTACGTCGCGGGCGAGCCGGTCGACGAGGCGTTCCTGCGCGGGATCGGCTATCTCGTGCCCGAGCCCGGGCCGTTCACGATCGGGACCGAGCGGGTGGACGCGGAGATCGCGCTCATGGCCGGGCCGCAGCTTGTCGTCCCTTCGCTCAACGCCCGCTTCGTCCTGAATGCCGCCAACGCGCGGTGGGGCAGCCTGTATGACGCGCTATACGGCACCGACGCGCTGCCGGGCGAAGCCAAGCCCGGCGGGTACGATCCGGAGCGCGGCGCGCAGGTGATCGCTCGCGCCAAGGCGTTCCTCGACGAGGCCGTCCCGCTCGCCGAGGGAAGCTGGACCGACTTCGTGGGCGGCGATCCGGTCTTGCGCGATCCGGCCCGGCTTGTCGGTCGCGCGGGCGAGAACATGCTGTTCCGGCACCACGGCCTGCATATCGAGGTGGTGATCGACCGGGCCCACCCGATTGGGCGCACCGACCCCGCCGGCATCGCGGACGTCGTGCTCGAGTCGGCGCTGACCACCATCGTCGATCTGGAGGACTCGGTCGCCGCGGTCGATGCCGAGGACAAGGTCGCGGCCTACGCCAACTGGCTCGGGCTGATGCGCGGCGACCTGGAGGAGAGTTTCCAGAAGGGCGGGCGCATGGTGACGCGGCGGCTCGCGCCCGACCGCGACTACGCCGCGCCCGACGGGTCGGCGCTGACGCTGCCCGGCCGCAGCCTGCTGTTCGTGCGCAACGTCGGCCACCTGATGACCACGCCCGCCGTGACCCTCCCGGACGGGTCGGAAGCGCCCGAAGGCATCCTGGACGCGGTGATGACCTCGCTGATCGGGATGCACGATCTCAAGGTCCCGGGAACGCCGCGCAATAGTCGCGCTGGGTCGATCTACATCGTCAAGCCCAAGATGCACGGGCCGGACGAATGCGCCTTCACGAACCGGCTGTTCGACGCGGTGGAGGATCTGCTCGGGCTCGACCGTCATACGGTCAAGGTCGGCGTTATGGACGAGGAACGCCGCACCTCGGCCAACCTGGCGGCATGCATCGGGGAGGTCCGCGACCGGATCGTGTTCATCAACACGGGGTTCCTCGACCGCACGGGCAACGAGATCCACACCGCGATGCGCGCCGGGCCGATGATCCCCAAGGGCGAGATGAAGACGTCGGGCTGGATCGCGGCGTATGAGGACCGCAACGTGCGGATCGGCCTCGCCTGCGGCCTGTCGGGTCGCGCGCAGATCGGCAAGGGCATGTGGGCGGCACCCGATCGGATGGCCGACATGCTGGACCAGAAGGTCGCGCACCCCCGTTCGGGCGCGAACACCGCCTGGGT
Organism: uncultured Sphingomonas sp.; assembly: GCF_964237155.1. GTDB lineage: Bacteria > Pseudomonadota > Alphaproteobacteria > Sphingomonadales > Sphingomonadaceae > Sphingomonas. The sequence goes on from NZ_CAXSHH010000004.1 coordinate 1,979, forward strand.
GCCGAGCCCGACCGCCGCCACGCTCCACGCGCTCCATTACCACCAGGTCGACGTGTTCGCGCGGCGCGGCGAGATCGCGGGGGAGGCGGTGCCCGGGCTGGACCGGCTGCTCGCCGTGCCGCTGGCGGGCGGGCGGAACTGGCGGCCGGACGAGGTGCGCGCGGAGCTGGAGAACAATGCGCAAGGGATTCTGGGCTATGTGGTACGCTGGATCGACCAGGGGGTGGGATGCTCCAAGGTGCCCGACATCCACGACGTGGGATTAATGGAGGACCGAGCGACACTGCGGATTTCGTCGCAGGCGATCGCCAACTGGCTGCTGCACGGGGTCTGCACCGAGGCGGAGGTGGACGCGGCGTTCCGGGCGATGGCGGCGAAGGTCGATACGCAGAACGCGGGCGATCCCCTGTACCTGCCGCTGAGCGGGGACGGGCTGGCCTACCGCGCGGCGCGGGCGCTGGTGTTCGAGGGGGTCGGGCAGCCGAGCGGATATACCGAGCCGTTGCTGCATCGGTTCCGGCGGGAGGCGAAAGGGCGGGGATAGTCGGCGCCGGGACGCGGGCGAGATCGCCCGCCATTCCGACCGCCTAACGACCTCTCATCGCAAACCGAAGTGACGACGATCCGGATCGTGATCAAGCTTCTTGACGCGAACGACGCTGGATGATTAACTCTTCGTTAACGGCCTGCAAGGGGTGGGCGTCGCAGTAGGGGGCAAGTAGATGAAGTCGCCTGTTCAACAAATCATCCGGCTCGGCGTACTGGCCGTAGGCTTGTCTACCGTCGCGGTCTCGGCGGACGCCGCGCCCGGCAAGACCATATCGGGCACATCGGGGCAGTTTTCCTACAAGGCGGCCAGCCGCATCGTCGGCCAGACCTCGACCGCCACGCTCGCGGCGGGCGGAAGCCCCCTCAACTTCGCGACGGGCCCGCGTTATAGCGGAACGGTGGCGTTGCTCATGGATTATGGCCCCAACGTCGGCCGCTTCGTCTGCTCGGGCAGCCTCGCGTCCGACCGCCGCTCCATCGTCACCGCCGCGCATTGCGTCAGCGGCGGCGCGGGAACAGCCAACCCGTTATCGACGACCGCGTTCTTCTATGGCGGCCCGGACCCCGATGTGGTCCTGTTCCAAAGTCCGCTCGCCACCGCCGTGAGCGTCGACCGCTATATCGTTAACCCGAACTACACCGGCGAGGTCATCGACCAGAACGACATCGCGGTGCTCACGCTGTCGCAGTTCGCCCCGGACTTCGCGACGAGCTACGACCTGTTCGACGAAGGCGACCTGACGGGCGACCGCTTCAACGTGGCGGGCATCGGCCAACGCTCCGATGTCGGCGGCCTCGTTGGTGCCAATCTCGGCACGGGACGCAAGCGCCAGGGCGACAACCGATTCGATTTCCGGTTGGGCGACGGCGACTTTGACGGGTTCTTTACCGATGCCGACGCGAACGGCGAGCGATTCTTCGGCACCGCCGATGTCGACTTCTCGTTCCTGTCGGATTTCGATCCCGGCAGGTCGTCCAACGACGCGTCGTGCCTGCTGGCCGGTGCGTTCGGGCTGGGCGGGGCGAAATACTGCAACCTCGGCGTCGGGGCGCTGGAGGTCAACGTCGCCGGGGGCGACTCGGGCGGTCCGCAATTCATCGACGGGCGGCTCGCGGCGGTGACCTCGTACGGCCTGTCGTTCGGCGCCGATTTCGGGGACATCGACGAGGACCTGAACAGCAGCTGGGGTGAATTCAGCGGCTATGTGCCGACCTACATCCATCGCGACTTCCTCTTGGCGTCCTTCGTGCCGGAGCCGGCGACCTGGGCCATGATGATCGTGGGGCTGGGCATGATCGGCGGCTCGCTCCGCCGCCGCCGTCCGGACGCGCGGACGGCGGCCATCGCCTTCGGCTGATCTTCCTTGCGGTCGATCTTTTAAAGGCCGCTCAATTGTCGAAGTATCGCCGGGAGCCGGACATACGGCGGCGATTGCGGGTGGCGATCGCCCAACCGGTGAGCCCGAGACCAAGCTCGGTGAGCAGGAGCAGCGCGGTCATCAACGCGCCGGGGGCGGCGCTGAAATACGCCAGCGCCATCGCCGCCGCGAGCGCCGCGACATGGGCGAAGCATGCGATCAGCACGCGCGTCCGTCGCGCCGGGTTCGGCGCGTCGAAAGGCGTGACGATCGCCAGGCATGCCGCCGCGACGAACAGCGCGACGGGGATCCCCGCGGCGACCTCCCCCACCCACGCCCAAACCGCGACGGCGAGCGACAGGATCGCCAAGATCGAGGCGAAGATGCGAAGCCGTACCATTATAATCCCCCTGGACCGTCGCCGGGCGGGAACATTCCCGACCGGGGCGGCCCCGCTGCGCCGATCCGCGCCTGAATGAAATCGATGCCCGCACCCTCCAGGCGAACGGCCGTCAACACGCCCGTCGAGTAAGCGCCCGTATCGATCCCGACCCGGTTCGGCGTGATCTCCGGCGCGTCCGAACTCCAGCTGTGACCGTGAACGACGACCTTCTCGAAGCGGTGGTCGGGTTCGAGGAACTCCTCGCGGATCCAAAGGCAATCCTCGTCGTCCTGTCGCGCGAGCGGTACGCCCGGCCGGAAACCGGCATGGACGAAGGCGTAATCGCCGCACGTCGTCCGGATCGGCAGCGCGCGCAGGAAGTCGAGGTGCGACGCGGGCATGCGGTCCATCAACTCGTCGCGCAGTCGCCGACAATCGACGTCCGCGAGGTCCATGTCGCTGTCGGGCGCGTGGACGCCGTAAGCGCGCAGCGTCGGGCCGCCGTCCCGTCGCAGCCAGGGCAAGCTTCGATCCGGCCGATCCAGGAAGTCGAGCAGCATCGCTTCGTGGTTGCCGCGCAGGAACGCCACCTCGATCGCGGCGTGGCGGGACAGCCAGACGAGCGTGGTCAGCACGTCGGACGATCGCGGGCCGCGATCTACATAGTCGCCGCAGAATATCAGCAATGGAGGCCTGTCGCCGGCGAGCCCTTCCATGTCCGCGACGATCGCCTCCAGCAGCGCGGTCAGCAGGGCATAGCAGCCATGGATGTCGCCGACCGCATAGACGGTCCGACCGTCGGTGGAACGCGCGCGGGGCGAGGACGGAACGGGCGCGCGCCGGACCACCTGGATGTCATGCGGACGACCCGCGACGGCGGTCGTCACCTGGCGACTTCGCGGCGCTCTTCGTCGAGCGCGTCCGCGAGCTGTCGGTAGCGGCTGATCGTTCCATCGGGATCGTCCTCCGACTTCTTCCATGCCTGGTTCCAACGCCTGCTGACGGCGGAAAGCCATAATTTCGACACGCCGTCCCGCTTGGCCGCATCGTAGGCCACGCGCAGCCTGGCATCGGCGTTCAGGACGTCCTGGTAGATGCAGCGATCTTCCAGGCTGCCGGGCGCGCAGCGCGCCATCGCGATCGAAGATCCCGCGCGTTCGCGGCGGCGGAACGCGACCGAGGCGACGGTGTCCGCCCTGGCCGATCGCGGGCCGGATGCGGGCCGCGATGGCCGCGCCGCCTCGATCGGGCGTGGTTTCGGGGCGAGCCCGGACGGCCGCGCCCGCGCGCCGCCCGATGGCACGCCGAGCGATGCCGGGCTGGGCGAAGGGATGGGATCGGCCACGGGACGAGGATCGGCCATGGGACGAGGATCGGTCGTCGGGCGGGAGGCGACCGCGCTGAAGTCGACGAGCGATGTCGGCGCGGTAATCGACGGAATAGGCGCCGGAGGGTACGACGATACGATGGGCGACCGGACGGAAGCGGGCGGGAGCAGCGTGGTGACCGTTGCTTCCGACATGCGTGCGGTGGGGCCGTTGGCACGTCCATAGCCGATGGCCAGGGTGGCGACGACGACGAGTACGGCCGCGGGCGCGATGAGCGCGACCTGTCGCCAGCCGCGGCCGACCCGCCCGCGCCGATGTCGGACGTCATGGTGGAACGCGGGAACGAGCGCACGTCCGGCCAGCGGCTTGAAGATCCGCTCCATGTCGGCGGTGACGTCGCCCGCCGTCGGATCAGTCGGCATCGCAATTCCACCTTCCCCGCGCCGGTCGCGGCGAACGAGCGTACCAATAAAGCATCCAAGATCGTACCATCCGCTTGGTGTGGCGGGAAGGGGCTGCTTGGCCTCCATCGGTTATCGCCGGCTGGCGGGCGCGTTCGGTGCGCCGCCGGCCTCGATCCGATGAGGCGAGTACATGGCCAACCGCTTCATCTTATGCCCGATCCGAACGCGGGCAGGTCGACATGGGCCGGCCCCGGCATGCCGGATTTGTGTTAGAATGGCACACGGGCCTCCTTCTCCTCGCCGCTGATCCTGGTGGACCCCTTCCCGCATTCGTCCGGCAGGGCGTCGACCACGACCTGCCGCGTCATCCGGGGTCGCCGCCATGGCGCGGGTGACCTCGTATCCCCGGCTGCGGGCCTGGGGCACCGCACCCGACGCGCCATGCCGTCGGCCGGCGACGAGCGACGCGAGCCAACGCGGCACTGTCACAAATCGACGCTACCGGAGCCGGATCGACGGCGGACGCTCCGCAACAACGTCGCTTCCGGAGATTCAACCATGGCCGCCAACGTCTTCTTCAACGAGCTCCATTACGACAACGCTGGCACGGACACCGGTGAGGGTTTCGAGCTCGCGGGGGCCGCGGGCACCGACCTGACCGGGTGGCGCGTATTCCTTTACAACGGCAGCGGCGGGGCGTTCTACGACCAGGTCGCGCTGGCGGGCGTCATCCCCAACGCGCAGAACGGCTTCGGCACGCTCTCCTTCCTGCGCCCGAACATCCAGAACGGCGCGCCCGACGGGATCGCTCTGGTCGACGCCGCGGGCATCGTGGTCCAGTTCCTATCCTACGAAGGCGTGATGACCGCGACCAACGGTCCCGCATCGGGACTCACCAGCGTCGATATCGGGGTGGCCGAGGCCGGGACGGAGGCGGCCGGGCTCAGCCTGCAGCTGAAGGGGTCGGGGTCGCAGGCTGCCGATTTCCGCTGGTCGGCGCCTACGGCCGGCAGCTTCGGCGCGGTCAATGCCGGCCAGGCGTTCGCCGGACCCGCTGCGGCCAACGGTACGCTGTCGATCGGCGACGCATCGATCGTCGAGGGGAATGGCGGCGCGACCGACATCGTCTTCACCGTGACGCGGGCCGACGGCAGCGACGGCGCGGTCTCGGCGAGCTATTCGGTCGCGTTCGGCATGGGCGCGGGGCAGGCGTCCGCCGCCGACTTCGCACCGGGCTTCGCGGCGACCGGCACCGTCTCGTTCGTCGCCGGCCAGACCATCGCGACCGTCCGCCTGCCCGTCGCGGGCGACACGGCGTTCGAGGCCGACGAGGCGTTCACCGTCGAGCTGTCGGCTCCGCAGGGCGGCGCGGCGCTGGGCGATGCAGTCGCGACCGGCACGATCGTCAACGACGACGCGGCACCCCCCGCCGGTCCGGCCAACGTCTTCATCAACGAGATCCATTACGACAATGTCGGCGGCGATGTCGGCGAGGCGATCGAGGTCGCCGGGACGGCCGGCACCAATCTTACGGGTTGGACGCTGGTGCTCTATAACGGCAACGGCGGCGCGGCGTACGGCACCTTGTCGCTCGGCGGTGTGCTCGCGGATCAGCGGAACGGTTTCGGCACGACGTCCGTCGCCGCGCCCGGCCTGCAGAACGGTGCGCCCGACGGCGTCGCGCTCGTCGATGCCGCCGGCCGCGTGATCCAATTCCTGTCCTACGAAGGGGCGTTCACCGCCACGAGCGGCCCGGCCGCCGGGATGACCAGCACCGACATCGGCGTCGCCGAGGAACCAGCGCCGGGCGTCGGCTTCTCGCTGCAGCTGAAGGGACGTGGGTCGAGCGCGGCCGATTTCACCTGGACCGCCGCGTCCGACGACAGCTTCGGCCAGGTGAACGAGGGCCAGACCTTCCTGTCGCCGACCGGCACGGGCGAACTCGCCGTCCGCGACGCGCAGGTGACCGAGGGCGATGCGGGCACGCGCGCGCTCACCTTCACCGTCAACCGCGCGGGCGGCACCGCGACCGCGGCGACCGTCGGCTACCAAGTTACTTTCGGCACCGCGGACGCCGCCGACCTCGCGCCCGGCGCGGCGCTGAGCGGTACCGTCTCCTTCGTGGCCGGTGAGGCGAGCCGCACGATCACGGTGGACGTCGCCGGCGACACGGTTGGCGAGCGCAACGAGACGCTGTTCGTCACGCTGGGCGCGACCACCGGGAACGTGGTGGTGACCGACGGCGCCGCGACGGGCGTGATCGTCAATGACGACCCACTCCGGCTCGCGATCGCCGAGGTCCAGGGGCGCTCGCACAGCTCCGCCTTCGTCGGACAGACGGTGGAGACCGACGGCATCGTGACCGCGGTCGACACCAACGGCTTCTATCTCCAGTCGGCGGTCGGCGACGGCGAAGACGCCACGTCGGACGGCGTGTTCGTGTTCACCCGAACCGCGCCGGGCGTGCGGGTCGGCGACGGCGTGACGGTGCGCGGGGTGGTGGGCGAATTCCAGGGCGGGCCCGCCGGGCTGTCCGTCACGCAGATCGCCTCGTCCGTCGTGACGGTCGGCAGCGTCGACAACTTCTTGCCCCTCGCCGTCCTGATCGGCGAGGGCGGGCGTCGGCCCCCCACCGAGACGCTCGACGACGACGGGCTGACGAGCTTTGACCCCGCGACTGACGGGCTCGACTTTTTCGAGTCGCTGGAAGGGATGCGCGTCACGATCGACCGGCCGATGGCGGTGTCGAACACCAACGGGTTCGGCGAGACCGACGTCGTGGCGTCGTTCGGCGCGGGCGCGAGCGGGATCAACGCGCGCGGCGGCATCACCGTGTCGCCGACCAACGCCAACCGGTTCGGCGATTTCAACCCGGAAAAGATCCAGATCGACGACGATGCGGGCGTGTTCGCGGGGTTCCTCCCCGACTTCACGATCGGCGACCAGCTGGGCAGCGTGACCGGCATCGTCAATTACGCGTTCGACAATTACGAACTGGTCGTCACCGAGGCGGTCGCCGTCACGACCGACCAGATGCTGTTCCGCGAGTCGACCGACCTGCGGGGCGGCGCCGACGAGCTCTCAATCGCCACCTACAACCTCGAGAATCTCGATCCCACCGACGGCAAGTTCGACCTGCTGGCGGGCGACATCGTCTATAGCCTGAACGCGCCGGATATCATCGCGGTGCAGGAGATCCAGGACGCGGACGGCGTGGGCACCGGCTCCGACCTATCGGGGCTGGCGACCGCGCAGCTGCTCATCACCGCCATCCAGAACGCCGGTGGTCCGCGGTACGCCTATGTCGAGGTCGCGCCCGACGCTCCCAATTCGACCGGCGGCGAGCCGAACGGCAACATCCGCAACGGCTATCTCTACAATCTCGACCGGGTCGCCTATATCGACGGTAGCGCCCAGCTCATCACGGGTCAGGCTTATAACGGCACCCGCAAGCCGCTCGTCGCGCAGTTCGCCTTCGCGGGCGAGGTGGTGACCGCGATCAACGTCCACCTCACCTCGCGCCTTGGCAGCGATCCGCTCCAGGGCGACACGCAGCCCGCGGCCAACGCCGGCGAGGCCGCGCGCGTCGCCCAGGCCGCCGGCGTGAAGGCGTTCATCAACGATCGTATCGCCACCGACCCGGCGTTCAACGTTGTCGTGCTGGGCGATTTCAACGGCTTCTATTTCGAGCCGGAGCAGACCCAGCTGACCGATCCCGCCCGGGGCGGCGTGCTCACCAACCTGAACTCGCTCCTGCCGGAGGAGGAGCGCTACTCGTTCGTGTTTGACGGCAATTCGCAAGCGCTCGACAACATCCTGGTCTCCGGCGGACTGGTCGGCGGTGCGCGGTTCGATGCGGTCCATATCAACGCCGAGTTCGCGGGCGAGCGCGGGACCGACCACGATCCGCAACTGGCGATCCTCCGCGTGACGTCCAGGCCGGGCATGCGCACCGATGCGGCGACCGTGCAAACGGACGCGGCCGACGACATCGTGTTCTTCGGCGGCGCGGTCGACACCTTCACGTTCGGCGCGAGCGATGGGACCGCCATGTTCGCCGACCCGGGCATCGCGGAGACCCGCATGGCGTCCCACGACGATCCGTCGATGTCGGGCGGTCGAGTGGATGGGGTTCATCGGCGTGGAGCCGCGGAGTTTCCGGACGCATCGGATGTCGAGTTCGCTCACCAATCGGTGGCCCGGTCCGCATCGCCGGACGAGCTTTTCGGCGACCGGACATCACTCGATCCGCTCGCCGAGACTGCCTATCTGGGCCTCATGCGGTTTGAACTCGCTTTCATCCTTTGAACGCGCGCTCGATCGAGGCCCCGGCTTCGATCGAGCCGTATCCGTCGAGGGATCGGTCGGTCGGGACCAAAGCCTAGAATGGCGACTCGCCGATGTAGTTTCCGGCTTCGCTGTATCGGCAGACGAGGATGTCCTCGCCACCGCCGGTGGCCTTTGCGCATCCGACCTGGAGCGTTCTGCGCCACACCAGTTGGGTATAATGTCCGACATCGGCGACCCGGCCCGTGACGCTATTGTCGGGAAATCGCCCCGATCGAAAGTTGCGCTTTTCCCGAACCCAGCCGTCGACCATCGCCTCGGCCGAGAAGCGGTCCCGGGTTCCGGCCCACAGGTTCTCGCCCTCGTGATCGGCGCGCCCCTCGGGAGCATGTTCGAACTTGCCCGTGGCCGCCAAGTGATTGGCCCAAACCCGCGCGGACGTGGCGAGGTCGGTGTTCCAGCGCATCGCGGGAACCCCCACGGCATGACGCTCGCGGTTGTGCGACGCCAGCACCCTGGCTTCGAGGTTGCCCGTCAGGTCGGTCGCGCCGGTCAACACGGGCGTCGCCGCCAGCAGGGCCAAGCTACTCGCCAGAACCTTCGCATCACGTAACGCCATCGCCGATCGCCCCCGTTGATCGGGGAAGGATTAGGTGCCGGTGGTCACCTGGCCCTTGACGGTGTCGGTTACTTGTTCGGTCACCATTTTCAGGCCCGAGCCGCGACCGCGCGCGTCCCGGGTATCGTGCTCGGCGTGGATGGAGTCCGATCCGGCCGCCACGATGTGGACGAGATCACCCCGTTTGACCTGATCGAACACGCGGCTCGCGAAAGCGATCGGGATGCCGATGCAGCCGTGGGTCGCGGCATAGGCGCGGACATCGCTCGCATGCACCGCCACGCCGTCGCCGGTCAGTCGAAGCATGTAGGGCATGTCGGCGTCGTAGATCGAAGAACGGTGCGTCCGGGCCCGTTCCAGCACCGGGTAGACCCCGGCCGGCGTCGGCTTGTCATCCGCCCCATACAGGATGACCGAGGAGCCGATCTCGTGCCCGCCGCGGAATACGGAGATGAGTTGCCGGGACAGGTCCACGCGCATCCAAACCGGCCCGGGCGGCACGTCCCGGTCGTTCCACACGTAATCGCCGAACTTCAGCGGCCGGACGATGTTCAACAGGCTGATGACCGCCCGGGTTTCGCCGTCGGGCAGCGCCAGCGACGGACGCCGTCCCGCCGGATAGACGATCCTCGCCCCGGGTGCGAAACCTACGTCGTCGACGGCGGCGACCGCCGGTGATCGGCGGACGGCGGATCGCACGTCGAACAACGCGAGCGCGCCGGCCCCGACGATCCCGGCCAGGACGATCCACCTGATGGCGGTCGGCATGTTCCGCTCAAGCCGCGTCGCGCGAGCCTGCGCCGGAGGTGGACGGGACGGCTTGGTCGCGGGACGCGCGGACGATACGACGGCGCAGCCCGACTCCGATCATCGCCATTCCGACGATCATCGACAGCCAGGTCGTCGGCTCGGGAACCGGGGTCGTGACCTCGGAAACCGGGGTCGACATGCCGGAGCCCGGCGTTCCGACCGTCGAACCGCCCCCGCCTACGCCACCGCCCCCGCCTACGCCACCGCCCCCGCCTACGCCACCGCCGCCGCCCACGCCTCCGGGCGAACCGATCCCGATCGACCCGGGTGAGCCGAAAGCCGGCAACGCGGGCCCGAACGCGCCCGCGCCGACGACCGGACCCGCATCGCCGTCGAGGGGCGCTCCGTCACCGAGCGCGACCACCGGACCATTTCCCGCGAGCAGCCGATCGCCCGCGGCGACGGGGACCGGCCGCGTCCGGCCGGCGGAGAGCACCCTTTCCGTCGGCGACGCGGCGCCCGGGGGCGGGACGGCGCTTTTCGAGGCGAGACGTTTCTTGGTTCGCGCCAGGGCCCCCTCGGGTCGCTGCCCCGGTGACCGGGCGGCGAATATCGACATGGGATCGCGCAGGGCGGCGGCCAGCGCGCTTCCCGCTTGCGGACCCGGAAAGAAGGCGGCCGCCATCAGGCCGGCGAAGATCGCCAACGTCGTCGCAGCCAAGGTCGCCGTGCTCGATCGGTCCGCCGTCCGGCGAGTCGCGCCGTGCGACCGCATCTTACCGCGCCGCGACCCGCGATCGACCAGGATCGACGACGCCGCGCCCACCCAGGTGCGGAACGACGCGATAGTTCCTTTGAGCCCGCCAAGTTTCGAGAGGTTACGCATCACTGAACGCCCTGTTGAAACGGTCGGCCGCGGATTACGGATCCGCGTCGCCCCCGACCGTGAATTACTTGATCTATGAAACTATCATGCACTCGGCACGGCGTAAATGCGTCGACCCCACCTCCGGCGCTCGAGAATTCTCACCGCCCGAAACGGGGACACATGACAGTTAATTTAACTATCGTGAGTTGGCCGAATATCGTTCACCGGCGAGCGGTCGACGGGACCGCCGTCCGGCGGCGATCATGGCCGACCCATACCGGCCTACCGATCGCCGAGACCGCAGGAGCCGCGCCCGTTTCGGTCGAGCCTTTCGAGGATCATCCGGGCCCAGGTCGCATGCATGGCCGTATGCGTTCGGGTCGACCTGCCTGCCCGCGCCGTCCCCCCATTCCGTGCAGCCGAGCCGGATCGCGGCCGCTTCGACCAGGACGGCGGCCAGTGCCTCGGCGTTGTTCGGTTCGTACAGCGGGCCATTCCGGCCGTGGGTGATGATCTGGCGATTGTCGGTCGTCGCGCTGACGAGCACCAGCAACCCCCTGGCGAACGCGTCATATACGACACGCGGCTGTTCGTATTGGTCGGATATCAAGGAGCAACCGGCTCCGCGGGCACCTCAGCCAGCCTTCCGCGGCCGTGGTTGATCGACGGGGTGGAATGGCCTCGCGGCAGCGATGGTTGATAGGCGAAGGTGATATCGCATCAGAACGGCGAGGCCCTAGGTCGCGGCCTTGATCAAATCGGAGCGGTGTCGGAACACCTCGGTGTCGTTGAAAGGATGACCGTCGGCGCCGGCGGTACGGATCAGGCTCGCCAGCATCGATCGGTCGATCGCCAGTCGTTCGATCACATCGGCGAGCCGCTGCGGTTCCCCCTCGGTCAGCATCCCGCCTTGATGTCGCTTGATGAGGTCGCGCGGGTAGGCCGAGTCGTAGCCGACGATCGGCGTCCCCGAGATCAGCGCCTCGACGAGACAGCGAGGCGACTCCGGGGTCTTGTGGCAGAACAGGAAAATATCCGCCTCCCTGATCTTGCGCAGCAACAGCTCGCGATCGTAGATCGCGCCGGGCAAGAAGATCGACTGATCAAGCCCCGCCGATGAGACCGCCACGCGCGCGGCCTCCAGCGCGGGCCCGTCCCCATACCAATGAGCGGTGAACTCGACGCCGCGCCGTGCGATCGTCGAGAGCGTTTCTATCCAGTCGAATATGCCTTTTTCGGCATGGGCGCGGCCGGCGTAAATTATTCGGAGCGGTCCATTTGGGCGAGCTATCTTGGCATCCAGTTCCGCCGGAGCGATGCGGTCGGACTCCCCCAAGTGGATATCGTGGACCAAGTGCGGCGCGCGGCTGAACCTTGCATAGGCCGCGTAGCAATCCGCGCCATGAAACAAACCAATGGTCGCGCGCCGTACGATCAACCGTTCATACCGCTTCATCGCAAAAGCGATGGCGGACCAGTAGATCCTGCGTACTCCTCGCGATGTGGATGCGTGAAATCGGGTGACCTCCGACTCCACCCGATCGGTCCAGATACTGAATGTACGTCCTTTGCGATGCGCGCGTAGCGCCGCGATCGCCGCCCAATCACCGAACAGCCCGCCGATCGCGAAAGACAGGTGGGTGCTTTGATCCACGAGTTCGTCCAGGATGGCCGACACGCCGCGCAACGATCGCGCAAAGCTCAGCGGCGCTCGGCTGTTCGGCAGGCGAATAACTCGAACGCGTCCATCGAAATCACTTTCGCGAAGCGCCACGACATCGGCTGGCGCAACCTCGACGCCCAATGCCGGCATGCAAATGATCAGACTATTGAAGTTGTCCAGCCATCGATGAATACCGTTGTGAGCTTGCCGATCAATCAGTCCATTTTCGCCTGACCCATAGACCGGAAGCGGTAGCACGAGCAGGAGCGTCGACCGCTGGAGCGATCGAATGCCCACGTCGCGCAGATCCTCATCATCGCTCCGCTGCATGATGGCAACCATAAGTCCGTTGCAAGCGAGGTCAATCGCCCCGTCGATGTCGCCCGGCAACCTCGGCGTCGCGAGTGGAAGCGCGGTCATCGCCCGGAGCGAACGCGTGCCACGCACTTTGGGCACATTGTCGGACTAGGCCGACGTTCGGCTCGCGACGCCTTGCGCGGCCGCTCGGGCGCTATGCTGACCAAGCCAGAATCGGCGATGACGGTGACTCGGCCCGCTCGCTCCGGCTTGGTGACGCAGGCCGTAAGTCCCGTCATGACACAGGACTTAACAAATCCGTAAAGGCCTCGTCACACGACTGTCCTAAACAACCAGCAGACGGCGCAGACAGACGACGCCGATACCAAAGTAAGGATGCTCACCGATGAAGTTCAAGCTGCTCGCGGCGGTCGCCGCCGCGACCGTGTTCGCCGCCTCGGCCGACGCCGCCATCCTCCGCTACGACCTCCAGGGTACCGTCCCGAACAAGTTCACGCTCCGGTTCGAGCTCGACACGACGCGCGCGCCCAGCACCAGCACTTCGCAAGGCTTGCGCTATAACGGCGTCGCGCTCACCTACACGTTGCCCGGAAGCACCACGCCGATCACCGAGAACGGCCAGTTCGACGGCGTGACCTTTCAGGTCCTGAACAACCAGGGCGGCCTGTTCGCGGGCTTCCTCGAGGGCGCGCCCAACAACAACAACCGCGTCCAGGTGTTCGGGCCGGAGCTTTTCTCCGGTTCGACCTCGAGCCCGACGATGTTGACGGGCGTGTTCCTGCTATCGGACATCCAGCGCCAGCGCATCACCGATCCGCTTCAGGTCAATTATCGCCTGACCGTCACCGACGTCACGCCGGGCGCGGTGCCCGAGCCCGCGAGCTGGGCCATGCTGATCGCTGGCGTCGGCATGGTCGGCGGCGCGATGCGCCGCCGTCAGGTCCGGGTGCTTCGCCCGGCCTGAAGCGGTCGCACCCAACTCTTCGGCGTCTCGGGGTCGGGCCGCTCCGCCATCGCAGGAGGGGCGGTGGGTCGTATAATCGCGGTGAACGCGTAACGGACCCGGAAAGCTTGCCGAACGACCGATATCGCGGCCCGGGTCGCCGGGAGCGATCAGTCCGACGGCGCGGCGTTCGAGGTGTTCACCGACTTGGGCGGCCCATTCCGGTCCGTGATCATCCGGCGCAGGCGATCGGGATCCGCCGCCGCCGCAGGGTGCCGCCGACCAAGCCGAAGCCGACGATCAGCATCATCCAGCTCGCCGGTTCCGGTACCGCGATCAGCGAGTCCAGCCGGTAGATGTTCCCGAACGTCTTGCTCAGGAGGTAGAGTTCGCCGTCGCCGTCGCTGCCAAGGCGGAGATCGACGCGTCCGCCGGAATAGGGATTGCCGTCCAGCTGGGCCAGCGTGGTGTCCACGCCGCCGAAGCTCAGCCCAAGCTCGCGCAATAGGCCGGGCTCGGCGCTCCCCGCCGAGAGCGGATCGAAATAGAACAGGCGACCCGATACGAGATCGGACAGGACGGTCATCCCGCTCAGTTCCGGCATGGCGCTGCCCGTATAGGCGAACACGCCGCTGACGGCGGCGAACCCGAACGCGCCGGAGCGCTGGATCTCCTCATGGTCGTACTGCGCGACCGGATCGGTGAACGCACCGTCGTTGGACGGCGTGTCATAGACGTTCGGGTCGCCGTCGCCGCCGCAGGCGAAGGTGCCTTCGCGCGCGGGCCAGCCGTAATTGCGTCCGGCCAGGCCGACGTTGATCTCCTCCAGCCGCGATTGCCCGATATCGGCGATCAGCATGCGGCCGGTATCCGCGTCCCAACTGAAATGCTGGGGATTGCGCAGGCCCGACGCCCAGACCTCGCCGAGCGCGTCCGGCGACGCGGCCCGGGGGTTGTCCGTCGGGATCGTGTACGCCTGCCCCTGCGGACCGGCGGCGGGATCGATGCGGAGGATCTTGCCGAACGGGCTGCCGGGGTCCTGCGCGTTGCCGTACGGGTCGCCGACCCCCCCGCCGTCGCCGAAACCGATATAAAGCTTGCCGTAATCCGCGCTGCCGGGCGTCGCGGTGGTGTTGAAGGCGATGGTGCCGGCGCCGTGGTCGCTCAGCGGCTGCGCGACACGCAGCACCTCGCGCTGCGTGAGGATGGACGCGGTCGCGGCCCTCGGGTCGGCGACGCGGAACTCGTGAAGCACGTTGTCGTGATCGACGCCCGGGCCGCGGCCGGACAGCGTGGCGCGACCCGACGGCCTGCTCGTATCGATCGTGTAGAAGACGCCGTAGCCCGGCAGGTTCGCATCGCCTGCGAAGTTCGGATGGAACGCGAAACTCATCAAACCGGTCTGTCCGGGACTGCTGGCGTTGCTGAAGCCCGCCACGGCGGTCCGGATGTCGAACCAGGTTTGGGGCGCTCCGCCGTTCCGGCCGATCACGGTGATCGTGCCGCGGGTATCGTGCGCGAACAAACGCCCCGAATCGTCCTGAACCGTTCGCAGCGATTGAAGCCGGGATCGGTAACCGTCGATCACGGGATCCCCGCTCGCCGGGACTTGCCCGATGAAGTTCAGGCCCACGCGCGCGCCGAGCGCGATCGGCGCCGGCACCGGATTGATGACCACGGCGGCCTGCGCCGCCGAGGCCATGAACAGCGACAAGGTCGCCAAGCCGCGCTTAACCATGATCGCCTCCCAAAATCCGTTCTATCACGACGTGGCGACAATAACGTGGTCGAGTCAACTTGGTTAATTGTGCCATTTTGACCAGTTTCACTTAAGTTAATCTTTACCGTTCTCCGGTATTTGCTTCGGAAAGGTCGCAAAGGATTGAAAATGCGCAAATGGTTGGCGATTGCCGGTAGCGGCGTGATGATGTCGGCATGCGGCGGCGGATCGGGCGGCTCCGACACCGTGACGGTGGTATCCGGTGCGCCGATCGCGCCTGCGGCACCCGCGCCCGCGCCCGCGCCCGCGCCCGCGCCCGCGCCAACACCAACACCCGCGCCGACACCCACGCCTTCGCCCTCCTATTCGCGATTCGTCGATCTTGTCGGAAGCAGGACATTCCAGACCGCGTGCGCATCGCTGGTCCTCGACGCCAACCCGCCGACGCCTCAGCCGGCGACGCCGTTCGGGGACGGGCTGACGCTCGACCATACCGGATCGGCCGGCGGCTGGGCGATCGGCGGGGAGGGCCTGGCCTTGTCGTTCGGCGCGAGCGACGCGGTCGCGGCGTCCACGGGCCAGCGCAGCTTCGAGCGGATGGTCGCAGGATCGGTTCAGCGTCTCACGATCACCGATCCCGTCGCGGCTGGCGGCACGCTCGATTTCGCGCGCAGCCTTGCCCTGCGGGCCGACCGATCGGCGGGCGCGACCCTTTATTCCTGCGTGTTTGGTGTGCCGACGAGGCCGGCCGATCGTCCGACGGCGTCGATCGGCTATGGCAGGGTGGGCGTGAACGGCACCGCCTATGTCGCCGATGGAAACGGCGTCATGCGGACCTATTCGTTGGAGGCCAGCACCGGGACGGTCGGCTACGACGCCGCGTCCAACGCGGTGGTCGTGCGTATGCGATTGATCGGCAACCTGCAGACGTCGAGCGGCATCGCATCGGCGACCACCGACCTGGGCACCTTCACCGGTAGCGGGACGGTTAACGCCGTTCGCAGCCAGTTCTCAGGCCAGCTCGACGGCAGCGACCGCGTCAGCCTGTTCTCGTCGTTCAGCGGCTGGTTTTTTGGCGACACGGAAGCGGCGGCGGCGTTCGAGATCCTGGCGGCCGACCCGGATAGCGGCAACCGCATGTCGGTCGTCGGCACGGTCGCCGCCGCCCGGTGATGCGTGCCGGGGCCGCCCGGGCCCCGGAAATCCGACGGGTCGGCGTCGCCCGGTGGGCGACGCCGACCCGTCGCGGTTTCAGGCCGCGAAGGCGACGCGCACCGTCCACTTACGGCGCACAGCCGCGCCGGCGAAGCCGAATCCCAGGATCATCGTCATCCAGGTTCCCGGCTCGGGCAGCGCGTTGAGATACTGCTGATACACGGTCGCGGTATCGATCCGGTAGCTGGCGTTCCGTAGCGGGTCGAACGCCGTCCGCCAGCCGATCACGTCGAACGCCGTCAGGTCGAGCGCGGTGATCTCCTGCATCTGGCCGCGGCCCGAGGTCGGGTCGAGGATGCCCAGCTGCGGAGCGCCCGCCGGGGAGTCCTTGAAGTGCGACGCCTGGCGGCCGTCGCCGTTGCGCACGCCGGTCGACACCAGCGAGCTGCCGAATACCTGGGTCTGCCCGCCGTCGATCGAGAAATACGGCGTCCCCTGCGTCGACCAGTCGAGCACCCCGGGCGCGGAATAGCGGAACATGTCGAGACCCGTGGCGACCGTCACGTTCTCCAGCGCGCCCGCCCGCGAGTTGGTCGGCGTGCCGTTGCCGGGCGCGGTGAAGGCGTCGTAGGTGTCGACGCCGCTACGGAAGCCGAGCGCGTGGCCGATCTCGTGGATGGCGACGCCAATAAAGTCGAAATCGGTCGACGTGATGCCGTTGCGCGGCTCGAAATCGAAGCCGAAGCTCGAGCTGAACAGCACCGTGCCGTCCGGGGTCGAGCCGTTGATCACGGCTCCGTTCGCGTCGGTGACCATGCCGAGCGCCTTGCTGGTCGACTTGTTAATCGAAACGACCGAGTTGTTCTGCGAGCCGTCATTGTCGGTGCGCAGCGCGGTATCGACATAGCCGGTGCCCGCGTCGTTCAGCGCGTTGGCCTGCGCCGTGACGGCGTTGAGGCCGAACTGCGCCGATACGCTGAGCGGGCGGAGGTTGGTCACCGCCGTCAGGTCGGCGCTCGACGTCATGTTGTTGAATAGCGACATATAATAGGCCGAGTTGAACTGCAGCGTCGTCGCGCTGCCCGTCGAGCCGAGGACGTTGGGGGCCAACGCGCTGAAGCCGATGTTCAGATTGACGGTGACGTTGTTCGTCAGCACCGACGACCAATAGAAGGCGGCGGCCTCGAACCCGTGACGCGCGATCGTGCCCTGCGCCGTGCCGCCGGTATCGATGAGGTTGAACGTCAGCGCCTGCGCGGGAGCCGCCGTGATCGCCGTGCCCGCGCCGAGCGCGAGCAGCAAACTGGTTTTCCAGGAACGTCGCATATAAATCTCCCCGTTTGGACCAGGCGGACTGGCGCGCCGTTGTTGGTCGCCGCGGTCCCGCCAAACGCCTGACGAACAGTCAGTCTCGTCTAGGTCGACCAGTCAAGCGCGACATGTCCGGTTTCGGGACGGAACTCTGTCCTAAAAAGGGAAGATGGTTAATATGTTCAAAAGGTGTTGCGCTGCGGCCACAATCTTGGGGGAGCTACTCGCGTCGAAAATCGCACCGTGTCAACGACGGGGCAGGCCGTCAGCGCCATTTCTGCGCGACTCGGAGCATCCAGCCAATCCGCGAGGTCGCGGCGGCGCGCACCAGGCTAGCTCCGGACAGGAACACCTCTGTGGCCGTGGTCTGTATCCAGCGCGATCGAAACGCCCGGGCGTATTTGCGCGCGAACGCGTCGGCACCTGTCCGGAAATCGGCATCGATTGTACCGCCGCTGAGATGGCGCAGGTGGAAGTCGATCACATAGCAACGATGGCCCATCACATCGGCCATGACGCATATGTCTGATCCATACATGTGGTAGCCCGTCAGATCGCGCGAGAGGCAAAGGTTGGCGCTGCGCCGGACGACGATGAAGTTCTCGTCCAGCGCGTACACGCGCTGCGGCAGGTTGCCGATCGTGCGGTCGTCCCCGTGGGGATCCGACATCCGCATGACGGTGTCGCCGATCATCACCCCGCCGGCGTTGCCGCACGCCGCCCAGGCGGGGTCGAGCGCATCCAACCCTTTCAGCCGGTCCTCCAGAGCGCGGCGATCATCGAAGCACAGCTCGACGTCCTGATGCGTCAGGACGATGTGCTCGCCCCGCGCCTCCACCAGAAACGCGTTGTAACCACTGAACGCATCATAGATGTTGCCGCGTGAATTATCGATGCACAGGAATTCGCAATCGTCGCCGAAGCCCGCGTCCCGATAGGACCGTACCATGCGCGCATATTGGTCAGGCCGCGTCATCAACGTACAGACCGAGAATGAGTATCGCGGAGGCGTATATGGGTGCAGAACCCTCACGTTCGCGGGAATATGCTCGACGTCATGCATGATTTTGACGGCTTCACGATTCTGAGATCAGGTTGGTTGCCGAACCTTAGATGAGCGGACGTCCAAGGATCAATCCCCGCATCGCGCGCACCGGTCGCGGGCTGGAGTGACGGCGTATCTCGTCATGGTAGAACGCCGATCCCTACGCCACAGGCGGCCGGCCGACGAAGAAACGCACTATCCGCTGGCCTGGGTCGGGGCGGCCGAGTTCATCATAGCAGGGTCGCCCTGCAATTCGGGAAGGCAGGTCGCCCCTCGATCATCCGATGATCATACACAACTTACCCGGCCGTCATAGTAAAAGGCTATTAAAACGACCTTTGCAAAGTAACACATCTCAACATTTCTGAAGAGATAGATTATCTTAATTCGCTGAATAGGTCTCAATCTCATCGCCTTATAGATTGATTGTCAATCCAGGAAAGTCTCTTTTCAATCGCCTGCTATCATGAGTTCCGCGCGCAAGTTGTAATCTCGCTATCTCCCGCCAGATATTCGCATGTGTAGGGTTTTCAGTCGCCAACGCCGTTCTGTATGCGATGAACGCGAAGCGGTAATCTCCGTCCCAGCCAAACAATCGACTTCGGACGGCGGCGTTGATTTTATCAATGACGCGTTTCGGCGGTAGTCCGATCTTGATCGGTGTTTCAACTAACCGACTCAGATTTTCTTCCGTAAATTGTGGACACATTTCGTCGATCATGGCGTGCATGAATAGCCTTTCATGTACCGGCCAATAATGATGGACCAAATCGGGAACTACGGTAAGTATTGTGTTCTTGGCCAATGCACAAGTCACAGCGAATTGCTCGATGTTGAATACGGGTTCGATGTCATGCATGGCGAACATCAAATCGCTCGCCTCTTTAATGGCATAAGCGTCAGCTTGATCGACTCCAATCACGCCGGAGTTTTTCATAGGCGAGTTCGGATTGATTTCAAAGTCCAACAAATCCGGTGGACACGTATTCAGCAACGAGCTCCAAAAATCCAGTTCTCCAATGGGTCGATCATCGGCCTGCATCACGGAACAGCCAGGCTTTACGCGCTCAAACAATTCGTCAGGATGCTTCATGAAGATGGTATCGGTATCGATGAGCGCGACCGGCCCGTCGGAGTTCTCGAGCATCATCGTCAACGCGCCTACTTTAGCAGCATGATTGTAGCTGCCGCGCCTCGTCCAATTGGCGAATTGCGACGGCTCGATAATTCTACATTCAATGGGAAGGTCTGATCGTACGCTTTCGCGATCACAAATTAGAACGATCTGAACTTTACTGGGTTGTTTTTGAAGGTGTCGCAGTAGAGACGCGATACTCAGTGTTAATTCGAGCTGATATTCGCGGCGATTGCCATAGAGAAGATATGCGAGCGTTTTCATTGATCGTATCCCGTCCGGCGGTGACAGCTTGGTGTGTTGGGGCGTTATTCACAATAACACCTCACCCCGGCTGACTCTTGCGCGGATTCGATTGAACGACCACCCACGCCTCGTCCGATGACCTGAGCAGCGCCATTGCCTGGCTCGACCAAACCCGCCGCGCGTTTCTGAACCAGAAAACAAAGCCCGTCACAAGACGCTGATCGGGTTCGAGCTCCAAGCGAACGAACAAGGCGCTATCGGGCATGATGGGGGCCGCGATCGCCAGCTGGAACCTTCGCTATCGAGGAAATCTCCGGTGCCATTCGCCCCCGACGACAGCTCCGACGATGCACTCGCCGCCAGCGTTCATCGTCACGGCGCAAAACACTGGACACCACATTAACCATGCTTGTGACGACCGCTGAAAGCGTCGGCTGCGTATTGATGCCTCAGGGAATAAGGGGGAATCTCAATGACTGGTACTAGCCTTGTGGGTATGAATCTGGCCGGCAACACGTATTACAGTACGCAGTTTCCGTTCATCGACCGAATGAAAAGCGCCGGATCGTGGATGGCGCTTGGCGTCGACGGATCGTTAATCAAGGTGGACAAGAACGGGTACCCGACGGGCATCCCGGCGGGAGCCGACCACATATACACGATGGTCGGCATGGATACCGCGTCGGCGGGCACCAGCAAGGTTTATGTCCTGACCTATACCGGCAAGGCGAATTTCGAGATGCTCGGCGGCAGGGTGCTGTCCCGCGAGCCGGGCAAGATCACCTTCGAATATGTCAGCGACAGCAACATGATGCCGTTGAAGGTGAGCGGCCTCGACGCCGGCTCTCCCCTGAGCGCCCTCCACATCGTCCGGGGCGACCAGCAGGAACTGTTCGCCGCGGGGGAAATCTTCAATCCCGCGCTCATCGAGAAGCTCGGTTTGTTCGATACCCTTCGTTACATGGACTGGATCAACACCAATGCCACCACGGTCAAGGACTGGTCCGACCGGACGGAGACGACCGACTTGTCGTGGTCGGCCAACCAGGGGAGCATGCCCATCGAGGTAATGGTCGCGCTCGCCAACCAGACCATGACCAACATGTGGCTGAACGTGCCCACCATGGCGACCGACGACTATGTCCGCCAGATGATGGGGTATGTGCGCGACAATCTGGACCCGTCGCTGTCCGTCAGCCTGGAATACTCCAACGAAGTCTGGAATTGGGGTTTCCAGCAATCACAGTATGCTCACCAGGAAGCGGCCAAGCTGTGGGGCAAGGACGCGAACGGCGACGGCGTCGTCAACCCGACCGACCCCGCCGAGCAGCTCGGCAGCGGGTGGGTCGAGTTCTACGGGTACCGCGCCGCTCAGATCGCCAACATCGCCAACCAGATCTTTGGTGACGACGCCGGCCGCGTCAACAATGTCCTTGGCACGCAGACCGGCTATCTGGGCATCGAAAACTACATATTCGCCGGTGTCGCCCGCGCCAACCTCGGCACCGCCTCGGCGCTCTTCGACGATTACGCGGTCACGACCTATTTCGGCGGCAACTTCAGCAATGGCGACGATGTCGATCGCAAGACCGTTCTCGCCTGGGCGCGTTCGGGCGACGCGGGCATGGCCGCGGCGTTCGCGGCGTTGAAGGACGGGACCGGCCTTTCCGGCGGCGGATCGCTTGCCGGTTCCAGATCGCTGTACGCCTATCAGGCGGCGGTCGCGGCCAAGCACGGGCTCGACCTCGTCGCCTATGAGGGCGGGGTGGACCTGTTGGCGAGCGGCTACGGATCCCACGCCGATCAGCAGGAAGCGCTGGCGTTCTTCAAGCGCTTGCAGGCCGACCCGCGAATGGGTGAGCTGTACAAGCAGATGGTCGACGATTTCGGTGCCGCGGGCGGCGAGCTCGCCAACGCGTTCATCGATGCGCACCCCGACTCGGGTCAGAACATGTATGGCTCACTGAAGTCCATCTACGACACGGGCAGCCCGGCGTGGGACGCGCTGGTCGCGGCGCAAAAGGTGGCCGAGGCGAGCGCGCCCCCGGCACCGGTGCCGCCCGTCCCCGCGCCCGACATACCCGTGGCCGGACCGGATATCCCGCCGGTGTTGCCCGGCGATCCCGCGCCGGACGCGCCGGAAGTCCCGCCGATGTCGCTGCCCACCGGCCTGACCGATGAGGAAAGCTATGCCATGGCCGACGGCGAGCGCGCCGTGGCCTATGTCGGGAGCGACGCGTTCACCGCCGTCGGCAACGCGCTGGACAATACGATCTTCGCAGGCGACGCGGGCAGCAGCCTGCGCGGCGAGGCGGGGTCGGATGTCCTGATCGGCGGTGCCGGAGCGGACCGGCTCGATGGCGGCGTCGGCATCGACACATTGATCGGCGGCGACGGGGACGACGTCTACGTCGTCGAGAACGCGGGCGACGTGGTGGTGGAGAAGGCGAACGGCGGCGCCGACGAGGTGCGCACGACGCTGACGGCCTACACGCTGGACGCCGATATCGAGAACCTCACCTATACCGGCGCGGCGGCGTTCACCGGCACCGGCAACGCGGCGGCCAACGTGCTGACCGGCGGTGACGGCGGCGCTCGCCTCTCCGGCGGCGCGGGCGACGACCGGCTGAACGGCGGCGGCGGGGCCGACCTGCTCGACGGCGGCATCGGCGACGATGTCGCGGCGGGCGGCGCGGGAGACGACGTCTACGTCGTCGACTCGGCGGGCGATCGGGTGATCGAGGCCGTGGGCGGCGGCATGGACGAGGTCCGCACCGCGCTTGCGAGCCATACGCTCTCCGATCACGTCGAGAAGCTCGCCTATACCGGTGCCGGCGCCTTTTCGGGGACGGGCAACGACCAGGCGAACGCGATCATCGGCGGTGCCGGATCGGACCGAATCTTCGGCCGCGGCGGCGACGACCGGATCGAAGGCGGGGCCGGCGACGACCTGCTCGACGGCGGCGTGGGCGACGACGTGATGACCGGCGGCCTGGGCGACGACGTGTATGTGGTCGACTCGACCGCCGACCGCATCGTCGAATCGGCGGGCCAGGGCACGGACGAGGTTCGGACGACGGCCGCCGCCTATACCCTGAGCGACGACCTGGAGAAGCTGACCCATACCGGCACCGGTGCGTTCACCGGAACGGGCAACAAGTCCGACAACGTCCTCACGGGCGGTTCGGGCGCGAACCGGTTGCTCGGCGGCGAGGGTGCCGACCTGCTGAACGGCGGCGGCGGCGGCGACCATCTCGATGGCGGCGCGGGCGTCGATCGCATGGTCGGCGGCGGCGGGGACGACGTCTATGTCGTCGACGGCCACCGCGATGCGGTCATCGAGGAGCGGGGCGGCGGCACGGACGAGATCCGGACCACGCTGAGCACGTTCGTCCTGTCCGGCGAGGTCGAGAATCTCACCTTCGTCGGGACGGGCGGTTTTCAAGGCATGGGCAATGCGCTGGACAACATCCTGGTCGGCGGGTCCGGACAGAACCGGTTGCTGGGCGGCGCGGGCAAGGACCAGCTGATCGGCGGCGACCTGGCGGACACTCTGGACGGCGGCATGGGCGCGGACCGCATGGCGGGCGGCGGCGGCAACGACGTCTACTTCGTCGATGGGGCCGACGACGTCGTGGTCGAAGTCGGGAATGCCGGGCTCGACACGGTATACAGCACGGCGAGCTACACCCTATCGGCCAACGTCGAGAACCTGCTCCTGTCCGGCGGTCGCGCGATCGACGGGACGGGCAACGACCTCGCCAACAAACTGGTCGGCAACGGCGGGGCCAACCGGCTGATCGGCGGCGGCGGCAACGACAATCTTGTCGGAGGCGGCGGCAACGACCTGCTCGAGGGCGGTGACGGCGACGACACGATGGTCGGCGACGACGGTGAGGACACGTTGCGCGGCGGGGCGTCGAACGACGTGCTGGTCGGTGGCGCGGGCGACGACGTGCTGGTCGGGGGCGCGGGCGCGGATATGCTGACCGGAAACGCGGGCGCCGACCGCTTCGTCTTCGGGCCGGGCGATCTGGAGGCCGATCCGTCCAAGACCGATCGGATCCTCGACTTCTCCCGCCTGGAGAACGACAAGATCGATGTCTCGGCCTTCGACGCCAACAGCAGGACCGGCGAGCTGGACGCCTTCTCCTTCATCGGCTCGGCGGCTTTCAGCAACCGCGCGGGGGAACTGCGTATCGACACCAGCGGCACCTACCAGGTGGTGTCGGGCGACCTGAACGGCGACGGCATCGCCGACTTCACGATCAACGTGTCGAAGGGCGCCGGCGCGCTGATCGCCGCCGACTTCCTGCTTTAATGCAGGGCGGCCGGGGGAGCCTCGCTCCTCCGGCCTGATCCGCGCTGCCGCCGCCGCCGATAGGTCGGCGGCGTCAGGCGTTGGAGTGCTTCGCGCCGCTTGTCGTTCCGCCACCCGAACGGACTACCATCCACCACCGGCGTCGCGCTCCGGACGGAAGTCGCCGCTTCACCGCGTCGTGTGGATGCCCCGACGTCGAACCGGCGACCTAGCGGAAACAATGGGCTCGAGAGCGCATCGCCGGACGCGTGCTGATTGTTTGCCGGGTGATATCTTGGCATTTTTGTCTCGCAGCGGGACGGCTACTTAGATCAGGTAAATGCTATAACGGTATGTAAAGTGGCGACTTTGAAAGCCGTGCCCGATCAGTGACCGTTCAACTATACGAAACCTTAATAATAATTCCGTGTCTCGCGAAGCCAAAGGGCCCGGCACACCGTATCATCGATGCGGGACATACTCGCCACGGTTCAGGATCGGGAGACACGAAATGAAGAAAAAGGTAATGCTGTTCGCCGCGATGGTTGGGGTCACGGCGGCCTCGTCCGGACAGGCCGCGACCATCTTCGGCGTCGATGGCCTGAACAACCTCGTCACCTTCGACAGCGCGGCGCCGTCGACGTTCACGTCGTCGGTGAGGATCACTGGGATCGCCGACAGCGTCCAGGGGATCGATTTCCGGCCGCTCAACGGCGTCCTGTACGCGCTTGGCGGCGACCGGGTGATCTACACGATCAACACGGCGAACGGCGCGGCGACCGCGCTGGGCGGTCCGCTCGCGATCGAGGGGACGCTGTTCGGGTTCGATTTTAACCCGGTCGCCGATGCGATCCGCATCGTCAGCAACACCAACCAGAATTACCGCGCGAGCCCGAACACGGGTGCGCTGCTCGGGACGGACACCAACGTCTTCTATTCCGGGTCGATGCAGGACCCCGATATTACGGCCAACGCGTATGTCAGCGGATCGACGACGCAATTCGCGATCGACACGGCTGCGGACACTTTGGTCAACCAGGCGAACAATCTCGGTACACTAACGACGGTCGGCTCGCTGGGGGTCGATGTCGGCCCGCGGACCAGCTTCGATATCGTCGGACCCGACGCGTTCGTTTTCAACAATCGGACGCTGTACCGCGCCGACCTGGAGACAGGCGGCCTGACGTCGCTGGGCCGCACGACGGACGACCTGTTCGGCATCGCCATCGGCCTGCAGGGTGCGGTTCCGGAGCCCGCTTCCTGGGCCATGATGATCATCGGTTTCGGCGCGGTCGGAACCGCCTTGCGCCGCGGCAAGGGAAAGGCGGCGGGCAAGGTGAGCTTCGCCTGATCCTGAATGGCGATCGGATAATGAACCGCCGATCCGGTTGATCGGCGGTTCATGTTCCATATGGCACAATAAGTTCAAATAATCGGGCGTATTCCACGACCCATGATCTTGACGTGGCTCACGACCAAATTGCGGGGCAGCGCCGCCTGTCGCTCCTGTCGACTCCGAACGAATGAGTAACGGAGTCGCACTTTGTCCGGTGGACCTGATCGGTCGAGTGCGCCTATGACGCGTGAGGGCGGGTCTCGCGCCTGTAGAGGTCGCCGATGCTGTTCCTGCTGAAGACGCTATTTACTATCGTGGCGTTGATGGCGACCGGCCTCGTGTTGTTCCGCTATGCACTCGCGCCCGGATATCGCGGCATTGTGACGGGGAAGCTGGCCGTGCTGGCCTTCCTAACGCCGCTAGTCGCGCTGTTTTGCGGCAACGTATTTATTTTCTGCGCCTACCTTGCAGCCACTGTCGCATTGAATTCGCGGTCGCGAGCGGAGTTGGCCGCCACCTATGCATTCCTGTTGCCTTTAACGCCCATCCTGTCGGTCGAGGTGGGTTTCGCGGGCTTCTACCTCATCGGGGTCTCGGCCGTCGCCGGCATGGGTTTGGGCGCGCTGATGGGGTTTGCCGTAACCCGCGGCCGCAAGTCGCTGGCGCAGCCGCGTTTCGACGTTGCTATGCTGCTGCTTATCGGTTTGTTCGTCTTCATTTATAACCGCGATACGAGCGTCACAGCCGTGCTTCGCGGATTGGCGGTGAACGTGATCGGCTTCGCTGGGCCGTACCTGCTCGTTTCGCGCGGTTTGGAAGCGCGGGAGGACGTCGTGCGTTTGCTGTTACGACTTGCGCTCGGCGCAGTCGTGACAGCTGTCACCGCCTGTTTCCAGGCCGTCAAGCATTGGACCGTGTTCGAGGCCTACTATCAGACGTTGAATGTACCCTTCCCGTTCCTCAGCTGGAACGTCGCGATGCGCGCGGGTTTCCTGCGTACCGGCGGGTCCATGCTGGATTACAGCTCGGCCGGGCTGTTTTTCGCCAGCATCCTGGCATTGATGCCGATGTTGCGGATCCATTTCCGAACCGTCGGTTTCTGGGCCGTGACGGCGGTCCTGGCCGGGGGCCTGTTCGCCACTCAATCGCGCGGTGCGTGGGTCGCGGCCGTCGTCGGCCTGCTGTTCGTCGCGGCATATCGTGGTCTCTGGGGACGGGCCGCGCTTCTTGCTGGTACCGTGGCGGTTGCGGGAGCGGCGGTCACGCTGGTCGCCCCGTCCGGGAGGCTCGCCTCAATGGTGGGAACGACGGGGGAAGCGAGCGGAACCGCGACGTACCGGCAGCAGCTGCTGTCGCAGGGTATGGATCAAGTCCGGGCCAATCCGTTGCTGGGCCAATCACCCGATCACCTGATCGGCAACCTTCCCGACCTGGTTCAGGGTCAGCACATCGTCGATTTCGTGAACGCGCACCTGTATGTCGCGATGACGGCCGGCGTGCCGCTCTTTCTCGTCTGGTGTTATATCTGGCTGGGTCCCGTCGTGGAGGCGTGGCGTCGACGATCGCGACGATTCAATGGCGGTGATCTGATGGAGGCACCGGCGGCGATCATCGTGCCGGTCATGGTAGCGCTCGTCGCCACGTCCATTATAGACCGAAACCTGATTTGGCCGACAATCGCGCTGGGCCTTGCCGGGCCGTGCGTGGCCTTGACCCGCAAGCGAGCCGTTCCGAAAGGCGCGCCGCAAACGTCGATCGCGTCCGGATCGGTCATTCGTCCGCAAGAAGCTGTGATGACCGCCTGAGCGCCCAGAGCACGGGGGTCGATGATGGACGTGGTCCACCAGCCATCCCCGACATCGACCGGCAGAATGTCGCACGGCCACCCGACAGTTAGCGTCCGTCGGCGTTTAAGGGAGGCCGATAAACGCGGAGTTCGCGCGTTGCGGCGGCCGCCGCCGGACTCAAGCGCAGGTCGAGCGTGTGTCGCCCGTTCACCAAGCCGGTCGCAACCACGAAGCGCACCTCTTCCCTGCCCCGAGCGAGCGGCACCGGCCGTTGCTCGAAGCAAACGAAGCGTCGCTCCCATCCCACCTTGAAGTTCTCGGGCGTGCGTACGCCCTTAAATTCGAATGCAGCGGGCACGACCCAGTCCGAAGCGTCGATGCGGACGCGCCCGGAAGGCGAGACGAAGTCCCGATCCGAGTCGCCGTCGCCGTCAGGCCCGGTCGCCGCACCCGCTAAGTTGAAATGAAAACGATCCTGTCTTGGGCTGATCCCGGTGAGCGTCGCGGTCCAGCGTTCCGCGCGGTGCAGGCCGGGATCAATGCGGACCTGGCGAATAGCGGGCCAGGTCGGCACGCCCGGCAGAACCGTTGTCCGGCTGGTCTGCCAACAGCCGTCGATATCGGCGGGGTTCTTGCCGTCGATGGTCGCCGCCACCCCGGTTCCCAACGCCGCCGCGGCGATCAACTCGACGCGGTTGCCCGTGAAGGTGTATCGTCGTGTCCGACCCGCAGGTGGGGCGGCGAGCGTTCGCACCATGTTCGTGCCTTCGCCGCGCCAGGAAGCTGCTTGCGCGTCGAACCATCTCGTGAAAATGGCGGCGGCCAGACGCCAGCCCGCGTCGTTGGGGTGGATGTCGTCTTCCAATAGCGCCTTGGGCGGCAAACGCGTGCGTCGGAGATACGCGCCCCACCAGCGACGCCGCGGTTCGATCGCCAAGCCGTACTTGCGGGCCAGCGCCGGGATGACGACGCCGGACATATGATCCTCCCAGTTCCGTTGACGATACCAGAGCCGGCCCTTGCAGCCGGGGGGCGGCGTCAGTGTCAGATGCAGCCCTTCGCGACAGATCGGTTCGGCCGGAAGGACGATATGATCCGTCTCGACGATGATCTCGGCCGCCGTGATCGACCGCATCAGGCGGACGATCCGTTCATATGCTTTGTCGTTGCCGTAAGCATGAAAGACGATCAGATCGGGATAGAATTCCGCTACGTCGCGCCCTGCGGTCCGCTCGAGCAGTTTGGCGGAGAACCCGCCTATGGCCATGTTGCGGGCGACGAAGCGTGTGTCGGGATATCTCCTTGCGAGGTGCGCGACCGCGCGATCCGTCCATTTGGTCGAGGTAATCGACTGCCCGTAAAAAAGAAGTTTCAGCACTTTAGGGTCGGACGGGGTGGCGGTGCGGACGATGTCGAGCGTGCGCGCGAGCCGACCGGCGGGCGGACCAGTTGGATTACGGCTTGCCTTATCCTGCGAACAAGCAGCGAGCGGCAAGCTCAATGCCACGATAACCATGCTTCGCATGATGGATAGACCGCTGAACAAGGACATCTATGCGATCATGATCGGCGTCGGGCTTTCAGTTCGGCCGGCGGGCTGCGACCCAGAAGGGAGCCGAAGCACGTATTTGGGCTCGGTGCTTGCTTAAGACGCCGAGCTTCGTTCCGAAAGTGCAGCGGGGGAAGGTTACTCGGAATATGACGACATGCTCAGGCGGGCGCGCGCGGTGATCGTCCGATCATGATGTTCAACATGTAAGTCAACGACTCGATGAGTTGGGGTAAGCGGTCGGCCCGAAAGCCCCGCACCGCACACGGACATCGTATACGGTGGCAGGCCGATAACCGAAATGAGCCGCGAAAATACCGCTGTCCTACAAGAATATCGGAACATAGGTGAAACATCCACCGAGTCGGCCGTGGTGGCCGACCGGCCGGAGGACAAGCAGCCATGCCCATCGACAGCTTCGAATTCAGCGCGGATCATCCCGCCGGTCCGTCGCGCGCGCCGTTCGCCGTCGCACCGCACGACGTCGACCCCCTGCCGATCCTGCCCAAGGCCCTGTATGTCGGGACGGCGGGCGACGTGACGTTGCGCGGCGTCGCGGCGAGCGCCGATGTCGTGTTCCGCAACTGCGCCGCGGGCCAGATACTGGACGTGCGCGCCAGCCACGTACGCGCGACCGGGACGACCGCCGCCGACATCGTGGCGCTCGGTTGATGGCGTTCGGGTTCCAGCTGCGGTCGGCCGCGCGACGCATGCGTCGCGGCGGTCCGCCGGGCGCGACGGTCGTCGGCCTGCCCGCGACCGCTTTCATCGTGGCCCGCTGGTCGGCCGATACGATCCCGGCGCAGGCCGACGATACGCCGCTGACGACCTGGACCGACTCGGTGCGGGGCATCGCGGCGGTGCAGGCGACCGCGGCGGCGCGGCCTGGATACCGGACGGGCGGCGCGGGCGGAAAGCCGTTCGTCCTGTTCGACGGCGACCAGTTGCTCGACGCGGGCGCGGACAACGCGGTCGCCGCCGCCTGCCGGAGCGGATCGAGCACGGTGCTGGTGGTCTGCCGGAACGTGCGCCCGACCGGTTTCGGCTTCCTGTTCACCGCGACGCCGAGCACCGGCTACAACCTGTTTCATAATGGCTCGGAGGCCGGGTTCTTCGGGCAGGGGCTCCAGCGCGCGCCCTATTCGGGCATGGGGCTGACCACCCTGTGCTATAGCGCCGGGGCACCCGACGCGTCGCTTGGTCGGGCGTACATCAACGGCACCTGCCTCCGGGCGGAGGGCAAGGTGAACGGCGCGCCGGGCGACCGCGTCGCGATTGGCGGCAGCCCGGCGCTGGGCTTCGTCGGCGCCAAGGCCGAGATCTACGAGGTGATCGTCTGGGATCGCGCGCTGACCGCGGCCGAGGTGATGCAGGCGGAACGGAGCCTGCGCGACAAATACGGAGCGGCTTATTCGTGGGCGGGCGGGGCGTTCCGCGTGTTCCACGGCGACAGCTTGACCAACGGCACCGACAGCACCGGCGCGCTGAGATCCTATCCGGCGCGGGTGGCGGCGCTGAACGGTTGGCCGATCGGCAGCTGGACCAACCTCGGCCATGGCGGGCAGAGCATGGCCGGGCTGCAGGTGGAGGCGCTCGTCGATATCGACCCGATGGTGCCGCTCCTGGGATCGACGCCGCTTCACCTCGCCGCCTGGGAATGGTTCAATCAGCGTGGGGCATCCGATCCGCAGGACGCGACGATCGGCTACTTCCGGGCGCGACGGGCGGCGGGCGTCTCCAGATTGGTCCTGGCCACCAGCACCGACGCCACGGACGGCGTCGAGAACGCGGACATGCTGGCCAAGCGGGCGGCATATGACGCTTTCTTCGACGCCGAATGGCGGACCTACGCCGACGCGTACGTGCCGCTTCATGCCGATGGCCGGATCGGCCTGGAGGGCGCGTGCCCGGCGACCGCGCCGTATGGCCCCTATTTCAGCGACGGCATACACCTGACCGACGCGGGGTACGACGCGATCGCCGGACTGGTCGCGCCCGAGATGGCGTAACAGGGGCGGGGGAGGGCGCTAGTGCGTCGCCGTGGGCTCGGGCCCATGCCGGGACGTGCCGAGCTCCTCCTCCGCGACTTCGCGCAGCGTGCTCGGCGCGGGCTCGGCCGGCAGCGAGGGCAGGCCGCGACGACGGAACACGAGCATCATCGCCGTGCCGGCCAAGATCACGACCGTCGCTCCTTCGGCCAACAACGCCAGGGTGCTCGTTCGGGGCAAGGGGGCGAAATACAGCAGCGCGGCCGCTAGGATGAGGCCGGACATGAGAAGAAGGTCCAGCCCCGCCCGAAGATACCCGCGTCGCACGCAGACCGAAAGCATGAAGAGATGCCCGACGACCGCGCCGAACGCGACCGCCAGGGTATAGCTGAACGCATCCCCGCCAAGCGCGACCACGACCGCCGCCGCGATTACGAACGCGACCAGTTTGACGACCACGGCCCATACCTCGAATTGCGGAACGCCTTCGACCAGCGGCATATGCCGCAAGCTCGATTCGGCGGTATCGAAGAAGATGCCGATCGCCAGGATCTGGGTGAATTGCGCCGCCGCGTGGTATCGTGGTTCGTACAAAAGCATGAAGAAGGTCGGCGAGATCGCCACCACCGTCAACGTCATCACGGCGGTGTAGAGGAGCATGGTCGTGCGGACGCGGAGCAATTGGGCGCGCGCGGCATCGTTCCCGCGAAGCAGCTGCACCGTGAGCGGATAGAAGACGCTGGCGCTCCAGCGCTGGGTGATTTGCGCCGGCATGGCGGCCAGCGCGGCCCCGATCCCGTATATTCCCAGCGTCGTCATGCCGAACAGGAATGGGAACAGCGGTTTGTCGACCTGTCCGCCCAGGAAGTACAACGTCGACGAGACCTGGATCCAACGCGCATACCGCCATTGATTCGCGATGTAGCGGCGATCGATCACGAAACGCGGCCGGTAGCCCGCGAGAAAGTGGCTGCCGATCGTGGAGAAGGCGGTGCCGGCCAGGGTGCCGATCACCAGCGACCAGACGGTCGGGCTGATGAAGGCGGCGATCAGGATCGACGCCACGATGCCGGCCATCCGCGAGCCGATCTCCAGCAGCGTGGATGGAAGCAGTCGCCGATGACCGAGCGCCAGCACCGGATAAAGGCTTTGCGCGCCCTGTAGGACCGGCATCAGCGCCAACGCGATCAGCGCGTCCCGCAGATTCGCGTCCTCATAGAGCCAGCCGATCGGCACCGCCGCCGCCAGCATGAGCAGGCCGACGAAAAAGCCGCGGAGGAGCTGCATCGTCCAGAGCTTGTGCTCGTTCTCCCTGCTCATCTCGCCCTCGCGCAACGCGATGACGGCGATGCCGACATCCGAGACCATCTGAAGGCCCGTGAGTATCAGCGAGGTGATCGCGATCAGCGCGAACGCGTCGGGCGCGAGCAGCCGGGCAAGCACGATGTTGCTTCCCATCCGCAATACGCTCTGCATCCCCGTGTTGGCGATGATCATCGCCGACGGATTGCGCAGCGCGCCGGCCCAGGTCGTCGCGGCCCGCGTTTTCAACGATGGGCGACCCGCGCCGGATCGGGCGTTCGCGCCCGAGCGGTGATTGCTTGTTCCGTCCGGCATCCGCGCCGCAATGTCGGCAACGGTCGTAAAGTCAAGTCGCGCCGGAGCGCGCGGTCGCCATCGTGCGATTCACCCCTCGAAGGTGCCCGCGCGATAGGTGACCGATCGGGTTCGACCCTTTGTCCCAACGACTCCCGATGCCGGTGGACATGGCCCATCACAGATGGCAGGTCCCATCGTGGTAACAATGGTGTCGTTCACATGCCGCCTCTCATCATCATATCCCACTACAATGCTTGGCCGACCGACCAGCTGGTGGCGTTGCTCGATCAAGTCGCGACCATCCCGGCCGGCGTCGCGTTCGACGTGTGCATCGTCGTCAATCAAGAGACGCCGCACTCTCTGGTGCTGCCGGAACGGCATGGGCATATCCCGATCCTCTATCGGGAGAACACCGGTTACAACATCGGTGCCTGGGATCATGGCTGGCGGCATAATCCGGGATACGAATGTTACCTATTCCTGCAGGAGGAGTGCAGGATCGCCAGATCGAACTGGCTCTCGGCGCATTATCGACTCGCGATGCAGCCGGCGATCGGCGTGGTCGGCGAGAGCATGCACTGGGCCGGCCGCAGCTGGGAGCGCCTGCATATCGAATATCGCGACGCGCCCTTCACGCAGAAGGTCGATGGTTCGAGCGTCCCGTATCCGGACGGCATCAGGGCGGGGCTGAAGGCCGCCGGACTCGCCGAGGGTCGGACCGGTGCGCATCTGCAATCGCTCGTGCTGTGCATGCGGCGATCCGTTCTGGAGGCGATCGGCGGGTTCCGGGTCGGCCGGACCTACGGGGAGGCGGTGGTCGCCGAGGTGCTGCTGACCAAACAGGTGGAAGCGCTCGATCTGAAAGCGCGCGAGGTCGGTCCGGGGTCGTTCCGGTACATCGTCCACCCGCAATGGGCCGACCGCGGAGGCGTGAAAAGGGCGATCGGGCGTGTCGTGCTGCGCAACCTGCCGCCCCGTCTTGCCGAGCGATTGCGGTCCGGCATCGGTTGACGGTCGCCTGTCGGGCGTGCGGCATGACCTATGGAAGCACTTTCATCGTAGCGCATCCATAGCCGACCCGCTTATCTATGGGCGTATACGAGCCTGAACAGACAAGGTGAACGTGCCGAAGCGGGAACGGCGCGATGTATGCGGGCCCGCGCGCTTGCGGGCCGAACGCCTTACCGGTAGACTTGGTGACGGAGGCGGCGGCCAATCGGCTGATGGCCCGGGCGGAGGTGTGGTATTTCGGTCGAACTATTGTCTTGGCAAGGCGCGGCGCGGCCGTGGTCGTGGCGGTGGCCGATCTCGCCGTTGCTGGTGATCGGCGCCTGCGCGATCGTGGGTCCGACGATGGTGGACGTCGCGCGGCATAGCTGGACCACCGAGCAGGGGGCGCACGGCCCGCTGGTCCTGGCGATCGGCGTGTGGCTGTTCAGCCGCGAGTGGCCCGCCGCGCGGCAGCTCGCGCGGCCGGGATCCGGCGTACTCGCCGCGGCGGCGTTCGCGATCCTCCTGCCGCTTTATGTCTTCGCGCGCGTGACCAGCATCATCGAGATCGAGGGTGCGGCCATGTACGCGCTGCTCCTCGCCACGGGCTACGCTCTGTGGGGCGGCGCGACCCTGCGGCGGGCATGGTTCCCGTTGTTCTTCCTGCTGTTCGCGTTCCCGCCGCCCGACACGCTGTTCGCGATGCTGACGCAACCCTTGAAAATCGCCATATCCGAATGGGCGGTGTCGCTGCTGTATGTCTTCGGTTACCCCGTCGCCGGGTCGGGCGTGACCATCCAGATCGGCCAATACCAGATGCTGGTGGCGGCCGCCTGCGCTGGATTGAATTCGTTGATAAGCCTGACCGCGCTCGGGCTGTTCTACACCTACATCCGGCACAGCTCCAACTGGCGCTACATGGCGTTCCTGCTCATGTGCATCATCCCGGTCGCGATCGTCGCCAACCTGGTGCGCGTTCTGCTGCTGCTGCTCATCACCTATCATTTCGGCGAGGCCGCGGGTCAGGGTTTCTTCCATGAGCTCGCCGGGCTGTCGATGTTCGTGACGGCGCTGCTGGGCATCTTCCTGGTCGACAGCCTGACGACCCCGCTCCGCCGGCGTTTCGCGAACGCGCGGCCGGTCGGGCCGGCGGCGGCGACGTCATGAACGACGAGAGCTGGGGCTCGCGGGTCGCCGGGGATCGGTCACGCCTGTCGCGGCGCCAGATGCTGATCGGCGGCTCGTTCCTGGTCGCCGCGACGGCCGGCCTGGTCCTGAAGCCCCGGCGCGCGCAGAACATGCTCGGTTCCGCCAAGCTGGAGGATCTGGTTCCCAAGCAATTCGGCGGCTGGCGGTTCAACACGGCGAGCGGGCTGGTGCTGCCGCCTGCGGACCAGCTGCGCGATCAGATCTACAGTCAGTTGCTGACGCGCGTCTATGTGCGCGACGATCGGCCGCCCCTCATGATGCTGATCGCCTATAGCGGGTCGCAGGACGGCACGCTCCAGGTGCATCGGCCCGAGGTCTGCTATCCCGCGTCCGGGTACCGGCTGACGCAAAACGAGCCTCATACGGTGACGCTGGCACCGGGCATCGCGCTTCCGTCGCGCGACATCCTCGCCGAGACCGACGTTCGGCGCGAGCGCCTGATATACTGGACGCGGCAGGGGAGTCATTTCCCGACGCGCTGGTCCGAACAGCGGACGGCGGTGATCGCCGAGAATTTCGCGGGCATCATCCCCGACGGCGTGCTGGTGAGGCTCTCGACCTCCGGCGACGGGGCCACGACGCCCGTCTTGGACGAGTTCGCGCGCGATCTGTACGGCGCGGTTGGTCCGCGCATGCGCCGCGTATTGCTCGGTCCGACGCTCGGTGGTCCGGCGGCGGGTTGATCATCGATGTCTGAAGGGGGAATGTGCGTGAACAAGGCGGTTTTGGCGGTGGGTGCGGCATCGATGTTGTTGCTCGGCGGCTGCGAGAAGAAGGTCGGCGGCCAAGTGGTGGCCGTGGTCAATGGCGAGGAGGTAACGCAGCAGGAGCTGAACGCCGAGCTCGGCGGGGCCGCCCTTCCGCAGGGCGCCGATCGCAAGGCTGTGATGACGCAGCTGCTGCAGCGGATCGTGGACCGCAAGCTGCTGGTCGCGCAGGCCAAGGAACAGGGCCTGGACAAGTCGCCGATCTATTTGGCGCAGATCCAGCGCGCCCAGGACGCGGTCCTCGTCGACCTGCTGGTGGGCAAGGTCGCCAAGGGAATGCCGGTCCCGGACGCCGCGGCCGCCGGTCGCTTCATCGAAGGAAACCCGACCTTGTTCGCGGGCCGCAAGCGATACGAGCTCGACCAGCTCGCCTTTCGCGCGGCCAACGATCCGGCGCTGGGTGCCAAGTTGAAACCCGCCAGGACGCTACCGGAAGTCGAGGCGGTGCTGAAGGCCGAGGGCATTCCTTTCCAGCGCGGAGCCGCGCAGTTGGACACGGGGTCGCTGGCGCCCGACGTCGCGACCCGCATCGCGGCCCTGCCGCCGGGAGAGCCCTTCCTGGTGCCGCAGAACGGTCAGATGATCGTCAGCGTCATCCGCAGGATCGAGGCGGCCCCCGTGGCGGCGCAGCAGGCGCAGCCCGCCGCGGTCGAATTGCTTCGTCGCCAGGCGGTCGAGCAGGCCATGCGCAAGCAGGCCGATCAGGCGCGGGCCAGCGCCAAGATCGAGTACGACCCCGCTTTCGCACCGCCCAAGGCCGGCAAGGCCGCCGCGACTTCCTGAGCCGGCTCCGCGATCGAGGGCGACGGGCGACCGGCGACGGTCAGACCGACGGGCGCCGGCCGAAGGGGTTGAGGCGAGCGTAGGCCTCCAGCACGTCCGAGGCTGCGGAGGCCTGCCCCTGGGCTCGCAGCGACCTTGCGAGCCTGGTCGCGAGCCGTGGATCCGCGCCCCGGTCCCTCAACCCCTCGCGCAACGTCGCCGCGGCCAGGATGTCGTCCCCCTCCTCCGACTGGAGTTCCGAAAGCGTCAGTCGCGCGGAGGCATTGGCCGGGTCGCCGGTCAGGGCGTGCCGCAGGTCCTCGATCGCGCCGCGCCGGTTGGCGGCCTTCGCGCGAAGCAGCGCCCGTACGACGAGCGCCCGGGGGTGGTCGGCGTCGGCGACGAGCACCTCCGCGACTTCCGCGGCGGCGGCCTGTTCCGCCCCCAGCAGCATGCGCGCATGGGCGCGCGCGGCCTTCGCGTTCGCGGTGGCCGTATCGGCCGGAGCCCGCGCCGCGATCTCGCCCAGGATCCCGATGGCCGAAGCCGGGCGACCGGTCGCGTTGGCATATTGCGCGTAGGTGGCCTTGGTCTCCAGAGGGCCGTCGGCCGCGCTCGCGACCACCGCGTTCGCGGGCATGGCGGCCGTGCCCTGGGCGATCCACAGGTTCAGGACGGCGCTCGCGACACCGACATCGCCGGGTCGAAGGAGCAGCACGCGCCTGGAGACGGCGAAGCCGCTCGCGGCGTCGCCCGCGTCATAAAGGCCGGCGGCGTATTCGAGTTGGGCGGAGGTCGATTCGGGGTACGCACGGGCCAAGCGGGTGATCGTGCGGGCATAGGCGGGGCCGTTCCTCGCTTCGAGATATATGCCCTTTAGGACGTTCAGGCGGCCGGCCGGGTCCCCAGGCGCCGCCAGGGACGCCTCGGCCGCGCGGGCGGCACCGACATAGTCGTCATTCAACACGAGGAGCCTGCTCTTGACGATCAGCGCCAACGCATCGGACGGATCGGCCGCCAGCACCTGGTCCAGCAGCCGAGCCGCCGTCTTCTCGTCGGACCGGCTCAAGGCCAAGGCCGCCTTGACCGTGAGTGCCGCCTTATCGCCCGGCCGCAGGGTCGCGAGCTGATCCGCATAGCGCTCCGCCCGCTGCGGCTGATCGGCGCTCAGCGCGATCTGGCACAAGCGCGTCAGGGCTTCCAGGTTGCCCCGATCGAACAGGAGCACACTTTCGTAAGCGTCGAAGGCCCCACCGTAATTCTGCTCCGCCATGGC
Organism: uncultured Sphingomonas sp.; assembly: GCF_964237155.1. Taxonomy (GTDB): domain Bacteria; phylum Pseudomonadota; class Alphaproteobacteria; order Sphingomonadales; family Sphingomonadaceae; genus Sphingomonas. The sequence continues at coordinate 39,623 of NZ_CAXSHH010000004.1, forward strand.
GATGTGGGCGGAAAGGAGCCAATACTCGCCGACATCGTCGCGAGCCGCCAGCGCGACGCCGATCCGCTCGCGGGCGGTCGCGATCCGTCCTTGCTGCAGGGCGTCGGCGGCCATGGCCGCGGCCGTACCGGCCTTCTCGTCGGGCGACGTGCAGGCCGACGCCAGCAATAGCGCGGGCGGAAGGATGACCCCCGAAATGAACAGCCGACCGATCATGGAACCCAATTCCAAAAGCCGAGACGACGCGATCACCGGCCAGCCGATGGCTCCGCTATCGGCTTGGACGGTCGATGGAAACCCTCCGTCGGAAGCGAGGGGCGGCGTTTACTCTCTTTGTGCCTAGCGAGCGGATGCGCTTGGCGGTATGGCGTGCCAACGACGCGTTCAGGGGGCCGGGATCGATGTTGCGTAAAATCTTGCTGACGGCGGCGGCTTGCGCCGTCACGGTGCCGGTCGCGTCTTCACAGGTCGCGTTTGCGCAGGCTGCGGGTCAGGCCTCGCAACCTCGCGCCTACCGGATCAATCCCGGCGACGAGCTGGAAATCTATGTATGGGGCGAGGATCGTCTGCGGCGCGACATCAAGGTGCTGCCGGACGGCACCATATCTTTTCCGCTCGTCGGGCAGGTGAACGCGCTCAACAAGCTTCCCCGCGAAGTGGAGCAGACGATCTTCAACGGCCTGAAGTCGCAATATCGCGAGACGGTGCCCCAGGTCACCGTGTCAGTGAAGAACGCGGTCGGCATGCAGTTCTCGATTGTCGGCAAGGTGCGCACGCCCGGGGCGTTCACGACCGGTCGTTACGTCAACGTCCTGGAGGCGCTGGCCCTGGCCGGAGGGCCCGCCGAGTTCGCCGACATGAGCAACGTCCGCATCCTGCGCAAGTCGGGCGGAGGGCTGTCCGTCCTTCGGGTCCGCCTGTCTGACGTGTTGAAGGGCAACCCCAGCGATCGCGATCTGGAGGGACTGCCGCAGATCGAGAGCGGCGACACGGTCATCGTCCCTTGAATCGGGTGCGTTTCCTTTCGGGGGTGTTCACCGCCGTGTTGGCGGCGGTGCCGGGGGCGGTTCGGGCGCAAGAGAACGATCGGTTCAGCGCCGACGTGGTCGCGTCGGCCGGTTACTCCAACAATCCTTTCACGCTCGTTGGCGACGACACCGAAAGCGCCCTGGTCAGCGTCGACTTATTGCCGCGCTACCAACGCCTCACCGAACGGTCCGCGCTGACCCTCTCCGGTGCGGCGAGCTTCCAGCGGTATCTTCGCCGTTATTCCAACAACGAGAGCTATTCCGTCGCGGCGGATTATTCCCTTCGCGCGAGCGAGCAGGTGACGGCGCACACGCGACTGGACCTGGTGAGCGCCGTGATCGGCGCGAACAACAATTTCCTGCCGAGCATCGTCGGTGCGGGACAGGCTGGTCCGGGGATCGGCGCGGGCACGGGCGCGAGCGCCGGGGACATCGCGCCCGGCGCGAACGCGACGGTCGTTCCCTTGACGCCGTTCACCGACATCGGGCTGTTCGGGTTGCGCAATCGGCGACGGTCGGCGCGGCTGGGCGGCGATACGTCGATCGGCATGTCGGCGCAGGACTCGTTGTCCGTCAGCGGGTATGGCGAGATCGCGCGATATAGCCGCTTGCCGGAACTCGGCGATTACGAGGCGTATGGTGCCACGTTGGGCTATTCGCGTCGACTTTCCGAGCGACTCACCGCGGGCCTGCGGGGATCGGTCTCGAACTTCAATTACAAGCTGGACGACTCCGACTCGCGCGTGTTCTCGGTGGAGGCGACGGGCTCGGCGCGGCTGAGCGAGATCTGGACGGCCGATGGCGCCGTCGGCGTGACTTTCGTGGACAGCGGCGGCGTCCGCTCCACGCGGCAAACCTCCTTGTCGGGCAGCGCCAATCTCTGCCGCCGGGGCGAGTTGTCGACGCTGTGCATCCAAGGCGCGCGGCAGGTTACCCCCACGGGTCTGGTGGGGTCGCAATATGTCACCACCGTCGGCGCGAACTGGTCGAGGCGGTTGGACGAGCGTGAGAACGTCTCGCTGAACGGCAACTACAGCAATGTGGGCAGCGGCGACTCGAGGCGGCTTCCAGGCGATTTGGCGCTGCAGACCGAGTACGCTCAGGCGGTCGCGGGCTATGATCGCCAGATCAACCGGCGGTTGCGGTTCGTGGCCTCTGTCAATTATCGTCGGCTCTTCGGCGACAATGAGGGTCGACCGGAGGATTTCGGGGGACAATTGGGTATCTCGTACCGTATCGGAGACCCTCAGTGACCGATCAATTTCGCGATGGCCAAGCCGACGGTGACGTCCAGCCGCCTGGTATCATCGCCAGTCTTCCCACCATCCTATGGCAGCGCAAATGGCTATTGATCGTGCCGGCGTTGTTGATCGCGGTCGCGGCGCTCGCGGCGGCGTTCCTGCTTCCCCGAAGCTACCAGGCGCGCGCCTTGCTGCTGGTCGAGTCGCAAGACCTGCCGAATGAAACGGGCACCAGGGGCAACCCGATCGATCGCCGCATCGCGCGGATCCGTCAGCAGATCCTGAGCCGTCCAGACCTCGTGGAGCTGATCCAGGCGAATGACCTTTATGATGCGTCCAAGCGTGCCGAACCGTTGTCGGTGTTGGTCGATCGAATGCGGAACGCCACGGCCATCAGCGCCGTCGATGCCAACATCGAGCGCGCGCCGGCGGGCGGCGACAAAGGGTCGATCGCTTTCTCCCTGACGTTCGATTACCCGACTCCCGAGCCGGCACAGATCGTCGCCCAGACCTTCGTCGACCGGTTGTTGAAACTCGATGCCACGCAGACGCAGGCCGATGCGCGTGGCACCGTGAACTATCTGGAGGATCAGGAATCGGGCTTGCAGCAGCAGGTCGCCCAGATCGAGAGCCGGATAAGGCAAATCGCGGGCGCCAACGGCGCGGCGCTGTCCTCCGCAGGCGCCACGATGATGACTGGCGGCATGGGGATAGACTATGCCGGGCAGATCGCGGCCCTGCAGCGGGAGAACACGCAGCTAAGCAACCAGGCCACCACCACGGTCGATCGCGATCCGAACGTGGTCGCGGCCGAAGCCGCGTTCACCGCCGCCCAGTCGACCTATTCCGATAACCACCCCGATGTGCAACTGGCCCGCAAACGGCTGGAGATCGCGCGGGTCAGCGCCCAGAACATCTCGGGCCGCAATGTGTCGATCGCCGTTCGCCAGCAGATCGCCACCAACAACGCCGCGATCGCGCAACTAGGCCGTCAGCGCGGCTCCGAGGAGTCCAGAGTTCAGACAATGGCGGGAGCGCAGGCGCGCGGGCCGGCGGTGATGCAGGAGGTGCAGCAGCTTTCGGCGCGCGCCGACCTGATCAGGACCAATCTCGCGCGCGTGTCGACCAGCCTTCTCAATGCGCGGTCGCTGTCCAAGCTGACCGACGAGCAGCGCGGCGAACGCCTGACGCTCATTGAGCCGCCGGTGACGCCCGACCAGCCCACTTCTCCCAACCGACCGCTGCTTATCGTCGGCGGAATCCTGGGCGGCCTTGCGGCGGGACTGGCCCTGGTGTTCTTGATCGAACTCATCCAGCGCCCGATCCGCAGCGCCGCGCAGCTCGCTCACCTGATGGGCGAGCCGCCGCTGGGCGTCGTACCGGTCCTGAACGCGAAACCCGGTCTGTTCGCCCGCCTGTCGCAACGGCGGACCGTACCAGCGCGCCGCGATCATGCCGCACCGGCCGCCTGAGGCCGGATAGAAGGGTCCTTATCTTGCACAACTCCTTCCATCCTATCGGTTCTTCGGCCGCTATCGCCTCCGGACCGCTCGCCGGTCCGGTGACGGAGGTTCAACTTATCGACGTCGTCAAGCGCGGCGTGTTCGGGTTCAACAGCCGCGACCGGCGCTCGCGTCCGTTCAACCTGCTTCGCTCGCAGGTGACCAAGATCATGAACGCGCGCGGTTGGAAGATGATCGGTATCACTTCGGCGACGCCCGCCGTCGGCAAGACATTTATCGCCAACAATCTCGCCGCCTCGATGTCGCGCGTCCCGGATCGACAGACGCTCCTGTTCGACCTAGATCTCCGGCGAGGTTCGGTCGCGACCCAGTACGACCTGAGCGACCAGCCGGGCATCGACGCCTACCTGAACGGGACCATCGACTCGCTGACGTCGGTCGCCAGGCGCGTGATGGGGAGCAATCTGACCATATATCCCAGTTTCCGCGTGGAAGAGTCCTCGGCGGAGCTTCTGGCGGGCGGCCGGATGAGGACCTTGGTCGAAGCCATGCGCGGGTTGTCGGACGACTATCTGTGCATCTGCGATTTGCCGCCGGCCTTCGCCAATGACGACGCCGCGATCATTCTCGAGCAACTCGATGCCTACCTGCTTGTGGTTGAGGAGGGCAGGACCACCGCGCGGCAGGTGCGCGATGCCATCGAATTGCTCAAGCCGTCGCCCTGCATCGGAACCGTGCTCAACCGCTATAACGGCGTGATCGGCGGCGACGATTACGGCTTTGGATATTGGGGCAAGGGCAATTATGACGCCTATTACAACTGATCGGCGTCCATCGTAGCGATCGGGCCTCGACGAAGGATGCGTGCGGGAGAGCGGGTGTGAGAATCGCCTACCTGTGCAACCGCTATCCGGCCGTCAGCCACAGTTTCGTCCGGCGCGAGATCGCGGGCGTCGAGGCCGCCGGGCATCCGGTCGACCGCTACACCGTACGCGCGCCGGGCACGCTCCTGGACGAGGATGACCGGGCGGAGGCGGGGCGGACTACCGCTATACTCGCCGCCGGCACGATCAGATTGATGGGCGCGCTGCTGGCGGCGGCGGTCCGCAGCCCGCGCCGAACGGCGAGCGCGGCCTGGCTTGCGCTGCGGGGCGCCGGCTGGTCGCCCGCGGCTCTGGTTCGGAGCATGGCCTACCTTGGCGAGGCGGCGTGGCTGGTCCGACGGTTCCGCGCGCACCCGGTCGATCACCTCCACGCGCATTTCGGCACGAACCCGGCCACCGTCGCGCGGCTGGCGCGCCGGCTGGGCGGTCCGCCCTACAGCTTCACCGCGCACGGACCCGACGAGTTCGACCGACCCGAGGCGCTCGACCTCAAGGGTAAGGTGGCCGACTCGCGCCTGACGATCGCGATATCGTCCTTTGGGCGCAGTCAGCTGATGCGCTGGAGCGACCCGACCGATTGGACTAAGCTGGCCGTGGTTCGGTGCGGCGTGGACGCCCGCTTCCTCGGTGAAACCCCGATCCCCGCGCCCTCGGCCCCGCGCTTCGTGGCGGTGGCGAGGCTGAACGCGCAAAAGGGGCTTCCGCTGCTGATCGAGGCGGCGGCGCTGCTGAAGGCGCGCGGGCGCGAGTTCCGCCTAGACATCGCCGGCGACGGCGAGCTTCGAGGGGCTCTCGATCGGCGCATAGCGGAGGCGGAGCTGACGGGAAGCGTGCGGATGCTTGGACCGGTCGATGGCGCGGGCGTGCGCCGGTTGATTGAGGAGGCGCGCGTCTTCGTACTCCCGAGCTTCGCCGAAGGCCTGCCCGTCGTCCTCATGGAGTCGCTAGCGCTGGGCCGGCCGGTCATCGCCAGCGCCATCGCCGGCACGCCCGAGCTGATCGATGCCGGCTGTGGTTGGCTGATCCCGCCCGGTTCGGCCGAGGCGGTCGCCGACGCGATGGAGGCGGCAATCGATGCGTCCGACGAGACGATCGCTGTGATGGGGCGTGAGGGTCGAAGGCGCGTCGCCGAGCGGCACAACTCGTCCCGCAACGCCCGCACGCTCGTCGACCTGATCACGCGGCAACTTGCATGCTGACGCTCGCCGCCTGGTTTTCGCTGCTTGCAATCATGGTGCCAAATGTGGTGATCGCGGTCGAGCTGCTGGCCGGCATTCGCCCGCGCGCGCTGCCGCGATCCGAGGGCGCGTCGCCTGACACGGTGGTGCTGATGCCCGCGCATGACGAGGCGGCGGGGATCGCGGCGGTGCTGGACCGGGTACTCATGCTGCTGCCTTCGGGGATGCGCCTTCTGGTGGTGGCCGACAATTGTTCCGACGATACGGCGGCGCTGGTGCGGGCCGCGGGGGTCGACGTGACCGAACGGCACGATCCGACGCGACGCGGCAAGGGCCATGCGCTGGCCCATGGCCGAGCCCACCTCGCCGATCGACCGCCGGCGGTAGTGATCGTGCTCGATGCGGACTGCGTACCGGAGCCGGGAGCGCTGGAGCGGCTGGCGTGGAGCGCCGCCGCGACCGGCCGGACGGTGCAGGCGACCTACCTGCTCGAACCGCGTCCTTCGGCCTCGCCGATGATCCAGATTTCCGGCTTCGCCTTTCTCGTGAAGAACCTGGTCCGGCAAGCGGGATTGGCCCGGATCGGCGCGCCCGCGGTGCTGACCGGGTCGGGCATGGCGTTTCCATGGAGCTATTTCGCCGTCGCCCCGCTCGCCACGGACGATATCGTCGAGGACCTGGCGATCGGCATCGCGCTTGCGCGTGCCGGATCGCCTCCGCGTTTCGATCCCGCCGCGCGGATCTGGACGGCGCCGGCCGGGAGCGGCGGCACGTTGGGTCAACGCACCCGTTGGGAGCATGGCTTCGCCCGGACCGCGCGGCGCGTCGCGCTGCCGCTGGTCGCCGAGGGACTGCGCCGCGGGCGTCCCGGGCTCGCGTGGCTCGGATTGCATGTCGCGGTGCCGCCGCTCGCGTTGCTGCTCGGGATCGACGGCGCCGCGCTACTGGCGTCCACGATCGCGTGGGCGTTCGGCGCGTCGATCGTGCCGCTGCTCATCGGCCTGACGCTCGTCGGGCTGGTTCTATTGGGCGTATTCGTCGCATGGGGGCGTCACGGCCGCGACCAGGTGAGCGGCGGCGCGCTCGCCCGCGCGCCGATCTACCTGCTCTGGAAGCTACCGATCTATCTCAAGCTGGTCCGGCGGGCCGAGACCCGGTGGGTCCGTACCGACCGCAGCTGACGGTGTCGGCGATATCGTCGGCGTGTTCCCGATGTCACCCGGCGATGGAAGACCGCCTCCGCGCCCGCCGCCAGCGCCAGACCATCGGGAAGATCGCGGGTCCCTCCATCAGGTAACGGCGCGCCAGCCGACGCGGGTCGGTGAGCAATCGCCAGGCCCATTCCATGCTCAGCCGTCGCACGATCTCGGGAGCGCGCGTCTGCGTTCCCAAAAGGAAGTCAATGGATGCGCCAATGCACATCGCGGTTCCCCGAGCGTCCGGCCGATCGGCCATTTCGCGCGCGAGCAGCTCCTGCTGTGGCGAGCCGACCGCGAACAGGACGACTCGCGCTCCCGCCGCCACTGCGACGTCGACCGCGCGGCCGCGCGCGACGGGATCGCGGCGAAGGCCCATCGGGGGACGATGCTGCATGATGGTCAAGGCAGGGTACAGCGCCATGAGCCGGTCGCCGTCGCCGTCGTCGCCGCCGATCAGGCAAACCGTATCTTCGGGACGCAGCAGCGTTTGGAACAGGTCCGCCGTCAGGTCGCTGCCCGGCACGACGCTAAGCCGTACGCCGGCGAAGGCGGCGAGTCTCGCGAGCACCCGGCTGTCGCACAGCCGCAGGTCGGCCTCGGCGTAGGCGCGTCGAACCTCGGCGGGGGCGTTCGCCAGCCGGACCATGTGATCGACATTCGGCGTGACGACATAGGCGTATGGGCTGTCGGCATCGCGTTCCGCCAGCCAGCTTCTCACCCGGTCGATCGCCCAAGTGTCGAAGTAGAGATCGAGGAATTCAGCGCGCTCCGTCATGCGGTCGCGCGCCTGTGGCTCGCAAGTCGCGCATCGACCGAAAAAGCGGGGATCAGGATCCTGGGCGTCCGCATGTCGAGCTCCGATTGTCGGTTGACCAGCGGACAGGCTCTGGCGACCATTACGGAGACAGACAAGGTCGCGATGATCACGCGCGTCGATCGGTTCACCATATAAGCGGCTGGACATCGCCCCCGTCCTCGCGCGAAAGGCTGGCGCGTGCAGGACATCGCCGTCGCCGTCGTCAATTACCGAACACCCGACCTGACGCTGGACTGCGTCGAGTCGCTGGTTCCGGCGCGGGCCGTCTTCCCGGCCATGCGGGTGCTGGTCGTCGATGGCGGCTCGGCGGACGGCTCCGACAAACGTATCGCCGACGGGGTGGCGGCGCGGGGCTGGGGAAGTTGGGTCACCGTGCTGCCGTTGACCGTTAACGGCGGGTTCGCCTTCGCCAACAATCGCGCGGTGGCCGCCCTGATGGCGACCGGGCCGTTGCCGCCCGTGATCGCGCTGGTCAACCCCGATGCGCGGGTGCGGCCCGGCGCGCTTGAACGAATGGCGGCGTTGCTGGACCGCGAGCCTCGCGCGGGCGCGGTGGGAGCATTGCTGATCCATGAGGATGGACGACCGCAATCCTCGGCGTTCCGCTTCCCCTCGATCCGCAGTGAGCTCAGCCGCGGCGCGGCGACGGGCGTGATTGACCGATTGCTGCGCGTGCGGCCGACCAGCATCGACAGCGACGTGGCGATCGAAGTGCCCTGGGTGACGGGCGCGGCCGTGATGCTGCGCACCGAAGCGCTCGCCGATGTCGGCCTGTTCGATGAAGGCTTCTTCCTGTATTTCGAGGAAACGGAGCTGATGCGCCGTTTGCGTGATCATGGCTGGACGGTCTGGCACGAGCCTGCGGCTTTGGTAATCCATGAGGGCGGGGCGGCGACCCAGATTCGCGATCCGGAGACGGGAATGCCGCGCGCGAGTCCGATGCCGGCCTATTGGTACCAGGCTCGGCGACGCTATTTCACCCTTGTCCACGGCCGGGCGTACGGACTGGCGGCGGGGTTGGCATGGCTGGCCGGGCTGTGCTGGTGGCAGTTGCGCCAGTCGGTGGTGCCGGGCCCGCGCGTCGGGCCGAAGCGGGAGATCCGCGACCTGATTGGACATGGGCTATGGCCTACCCGCTTCGACACGACGGCGGCGGTCAAGCCGTTGGAGGCGCCGGGGGGTGAGCAACCGGCTTGGCTGTCCATGCGGACGACCGGGCGATGAGCGAGCTTGGCGACGGTCTCGGCATCGTGGTGATCGGTCGCAACGAAGGCGATCGGCTGGTGCGCTGCCTCGCTTCGATCGGCCCGGGAGCGCCGGTGGTGTATGTCGATTCGGGATCGACCGATGGCAGCGTCGCCGCCGCGGCCGCCGCGGGGGCGCGGGTGGTGAACCTTGACCTGTCGACACCCTTCACCGCCGCTCGCGCGCGGAACGCCGGTCGTGCGGCGCTCGATTCGACGGTGCGGCTGGTCCAGTTCATCGACGGCGACTGCACGGTGCGGCCGGGCTGGCTCGATCGCGGGCGCGCCGCGCTGGCCGCCGATCCGGGGCTCGCGGCCGTGTTCGGGCGGCGGCGCGAGGTCGCGCCGGACGCCAGCACGTACAATTGGCTGTGCGACATCGAATGGGCGGTGCCGCCTGGCCCCGCTCGCCAGTTCGGCGGCGACGCGATGCTGCGCACCAGCGCGCTCGATCAGGCGGGCGGCTATCCTGACGAGATGATCGCGGGCGAGGAACCTGACTTGTCGATGCGGCTCGGCGCGTGCGGCTGGAGAATCGCTTGCCTGGCCGAGGAGATGACGCTTCACGACGCCGCGATGACGCGTTTCGGGCAGTGGTGGCGTCGCGCGGAGCGGTCGGGTCATGCCTATGCCGAACTGGAGACCCGGCACCCCGGCGAGTATCGGCGACGTGTGCGGGCCGCGCTGTTCTGGGGAGCGGCGGTGCCGGGGGCCGCGCTGCTTGCGCTGGCCGCGGCGGCATGGACCGGGTCCGGTGTCGTGCTGCTGGCGACCTTGGCGATAGCGTTCTTGCCGGTCGCGCAGTTCGTCCGCGTCGCGGTGCGCGAGCGCCGGGCGCGGCCGACCCGCGACGCACTCACCTGGTCCTTGTTCCTGCTGCTCGACAAGCCGCCGCACGCGATCGGGATCCTGCGCTACTGGCTGTCGCGTCTGCGCGGCCGGCGGACGCCGCTGATCGAATATAAGGCGCGCGCCGCGTGACCGAGTCGTTGTGGCGGCAGATCGCGGACGACTGGCGCGCGCACGACCGGGACTGGACCAAGCCCGGTTTCCGGGCGGTGGCGGTCCACCGGTTCGGCGTCTGGCGCATGACGGTCCGCCCCAAGCTGCTGCGCGCGCCGGTCAGCATCCTGTACCGCGCGCTGTTCCGGCACTGCCGTAACCGGTACGGCATCGAATTGCCGTTCACGGTCAAGCTGGGCCGAGGCGTCGTCATCGAGCATCAGGGCGCCATCGTCGTCCATGGCGGATGCGTGATCGGGGATCGGTGCATCATCCGCCAGGGCTGCACGCTCGGCCTTCGCCGGCTCGACGACCTTACGGCCGCGCCGGTGCTCGAGGACGGGGTCGAGCTCGGGGCCGGAGCGGTGATCCTGGGACGCGTGCGTCTCGGCGCGGGCGCGCGCGTCGGCGCCAACGCGGTCGTGTTGGACGACGTATCTCCAGGGGCGACGGTGTGGGGTATACCGGCCAAAAGCACTCGATCTACCGACAAGGAGGCCTGAGCGGCCATGTTGCACTGCGGAAATCGGTCGACAGGGCGGGCGGTTCGGGGCATCGGCTCGCCGGTGAGCCACCGGAGGGCGACGTATGACTTCTAGCCGCCGGTTGGTGCTGGTCACCCCAAACATTTCCGAGCAGATGGGCGGCGAGGCGATCAAGGCCTATCAGTTCCTGCGTCATCTAGTCGCGGGCGGTCACGATGTGGCCGTGGTGACGCATCGTCGCTCCGCCCCGGTATTACAGCGCGACTTTCCGCGGGTGCCCGTGTTCATCGTCGAGGACTCAATTGGTCAACTTTTGGCCTGGCGCGCGGCACCGTTGCGCCAATTCGTCGATATCTTCTTCTTCCGTCGTGCCCGGTCCATCCTTCGGCGGATCCTGGCCGAGCGGCCGGACGCGGTGTTCCACTATCTATGCCCGGTGTCGCCGATCATGCCGCGTTTTCCCTTGCCGGAGGCGACGAACATGCTCGGACCGCTGACCGGCAACATCTATTACCCGCCGACCTTCCGCGGCGAGGAACCGCTCAAGCTCAAGCTCGGCCGGCTATTCCACTATGTCGCGCAGCGCGCCGCTGGAGCCGTTTTTCGGGACAAGCGGCATTTCAGCCGCATCCTCGTTTCGGGCGGCGACCGGACCCGCCGGTCCCTCGCTTGGGCGGGAGCGGCCGGGGCCCAGATGCGCGACGTCGTCGATTCGGGCATATCGGACGAATTCGACCGGCATCCGCCAATCCGTCACGAGGGAACGAACCATAGGTTCATGACCAGCGGCAGGCTGGTTCCTCATAAGGGCGTGCAGCTCAGCATCGAGGCGCTCCGGTACGTGACGGAGCCGATCCGATTCGACATCTATGGGGACGGCGCCTACCGCGCGGCGCTGGAAGATCTGGTCCGGCGCCTGGGGGTGGGCGACAAGGTTCGTTTCATGGGATGGATGGAAAGCCACGACGCACTGATCGCGCGTATGGCCGAGTATCGCGGCTACCTTGTCCCAAGCCTCGCCGAGGCGAACGGGATCGTGGTGCAAGAGGCGATGATGGTGGGCCTGCCGGTGATTTGCCTGAAATGGGGCGGCCCGACGATGCTCGCCGACGGCGACTCGGCGGTCCTGATCGAGCCGGGGTCGCCGGAGCAGACGGTTCGCGCGATCGCGGCGGCGATGGACGCGCTAGCGGTCGATCCCGACCGCGCCAATCGCCTGGTCGCGCGCGCGCGGGGTATCGCCGAGCGACGGTTCGGCTGGGACAACGTAGCCGATGAGTGGCAGGCGGCCTATGGCCTGGGTTGAGGTCTGAGCATGGCCGGGGCTGCCGACGAGGGCAATCGCGCCGATATACTGTTGATGACGGCGACGATCACGCCCGACAACTCGCCCGAGCTGGCGCGCACCGATCCGGCGTTGCGGCTGGACGATTACCGGCAGGCGCTACTCTTTTATATCGGCCGGCTCGGCTCGTCGATCGACGGGATCGTGTTCGTCGAGAACTCGGACAGCGATGTCTCGTCGCTGGTCGCGTTGGCCAAGGCCGAGGGGGTCGACGACCGGGTCGAGTTCATCGCCAACTACGGCAAGCACAGCTACCCCGGTCGGGATCGGTCCTATGGCGAGACGCGCCTGCTCGACCATGCGATGGCGACATCGCGCCTGATCGCGGCGGCGGACGACCGGGCGGTCATCTGGAAGATCACGGGCCGCTACCGGGTGCGCAATCTGGCTCGGATGGTGAGGACGGCGCCGCGCCGCTTCGACCTGTATTGCGACGTGCGCAACCGGCCGATCGCCTGGCTGGACCTGCGCTTCATGGCGTGGACGAAAGGCGGGTACGACCGGCTGCTGAGCGGCATCGCCGACCGCCTCGGCACCGACCCGCGCGAGCCCGTCATGCACCGCTACGTCACCGGATTGAAGGACGCCGCCGTGGTGCGGCGTTACCGGACCGAGCCGCTGGTCGACGGCGTGCGCGGCTGGGACAACCGTCATTATGCGCTAGGACGGGCGCGGCTGAAATTCTGGGTGCGCGCGGCGTCGCGGCGTCTGCTCCCCTTCCTCTGGATCTGAGCGGGCGTCAGGTCGCCCCCGGCGTGGGGGGCGGGCCCGTGTGGGGCTGCCTGAAATAAGTGACCTCAAATTAGGATCGGCTAGGCCCCGGCTGGCACCCCACGTTGCCCGACCCGCCGAGTCGCCGCGATGATCGGTAATTCGATCCACCGGAACGTGCCCGCCGCGATGCAGCTCGCGATCGCCAGGGTCAGCGACGCTACCGTCAGCATGGCGAGGTCGCCGCCCACCGCCGCTTCCATCGCCGGCACGAGCGGGCGGATGCAGCCCAGCACGGCGAAATGGACGATGTAGAAGCTGAAGCTGATCCGGCCCAGGAAGACCAACGGGCGGGCCTGAAGCCAGCGCGGCCTGACCACGCTCGCGCTCCAGGCGAAAACCGTCAACAGCGCGACGGCCACCAAAAGGTTGGAACTCTCCCGCAGCTGGCTGTCGACCAGCATCCCGAGCGCGGCCAGACCGAACGACCACGGTGCGATCCGCCGAGCGAGCGGAACGGGGTGGGGCAGGGTGGCCAACCAGCACCCGCCGATGAAGGCAGGAAGTTGGACCAGCCAAAACGGAAACGCCAAGGCTTCCCCCGCCGCGCCGCCCAACAGCTTGCGAAGCGCGATGTTGGTCAGGCCTGCGACCACATAGCTCAGGAACACGGCCGCGATCAGGATCCGAGGCCGAGGCACGAGCGCCAGGATCGCCGGGAAAACCAGGTAGAACATCGCCTCCGCCGCGATGCTCCAGCCTCCGGGCACGACCGTGTTGATCGCGCTCGGCATCCAGCCATGGACGAACAGCAGCGTGGCGGCGATGTCGAGGCCTGTCGCGTCGCGCGTCGATAGGGGCATGGTCGTGACGCGGCTGAGCACCAAATACAGCACCATGCCCGCATAGAACATCGGCGCGATGCGAAAAAAACGCCGCGCCGCGAAGCTGAATGGGTCCAGCGGACGCCCGGCATGAGCGAAAACGAGGGTGAAGCCGCTGACGATGAAGAAGAGCTGGACGCCCCGCACGCCGTAAAAGGCGAGGTCGCGGACCGGTTGCGACAGGCTCGCGACGAGCTGGCTGGCGTGGACGGCGAGCACGGCGAGGATTGCGACGCCGCGCAACCCGTCCAGATACGCTAAGTGCTCGCGGGGTCGGAAGGCGATGTCCGGACCCTCTTCGCGCGACCGACCGGACGACGGTCGACTACGTAGGTTCGCCGGATAGCCGAATGAAAGTTTAGCGAGGGACGGTGCGATCATGCCGGAGTCGCACCCTGAGACTTCGTATTCATAAAACGTCTTGACCTCCGGCTCTGCGCAGACTTGGAAACCGGATGGGCTTGTAATATCCACCGGTTACCAAAAACTGTTTGAGCGTCGCGGACGCTTCTTAATTGGATCGAAGGGCGTGAGGGCGATATGGAGCGCTGTGCGCCGCGTTACGCAATTCTGTTTGGCGTATTGGGGGTGTAATGGACCTGTCGTTTTTTGTGGGCACGCGACTCGGCGTGATCGCCCAGCGCGCGCGCGAACTGCGCATGTTGACGAGCCTCGCGCTGCGCTCGCCCGAAGAGCTTGGCAACTTCGCGAACAATATGATGACGGACATGCTGTTGGAGCGCCTGTGCCGGTCCGGGGCGACTTTTATCGATGTCGGGGCCCATGTCGGTTCGGTCATCGACGGCGTACGGCGGCATAGTCGACCGGGTAAAATCATAGCGTTCGAAGCGGTGCCGGCCAAGGCGGAGGCGCTTCGATCGAAGTTTCCCGACGTGGAGGTTCACGGTTGCGCCGTCGGCGATGCTGACGGCCTGCTGCCATTCTTCGTCGATGTGAAAAACCCTGGATACTCATCCTTGTTTCAGGACGGAACAAGGGGGGGGCAATTTCAGGAGATTTCGGTTCCGGTTCGACGTTTGGACGATCTCATCGACGACAAGGATGTCGATCTGATAAAGATCGACGTGGAAGGTGCCGAGCTCGGCGTTCTGCGTGGGGCAGGCTCGTTGATGAAGCGCTCTCGGCCGACGATCAGTTTCGAGAGCGGTCCAGAGGAGTTGGGCGGTCACAGCAAGTCGGCGATGTGGGCTTGGTTGGACGCGGCGGAATATGCGATACTGATCCCCAACCGGCTTGCGCATTATGACGTTGGATTGTCGCACGACACCTTTTTGGACTCTCATATGTACCCACGTCGCACCACTCACTATTTCGCGGTCGCGCGTGAACGGCGAGCGGAGATTCGAGCCCGCGCCAGAGCCATCCTGAAGCTTGATAGGGACCTGGAAACAGGATCGAGCGTCTGAGTAGGATCGGGCGCTGGCCTTTCCACGTGATCGTGCCGGTCATACTAACGATCGTATTTGCGGCGGGCCTCGCCGGATTTTCCGTGTCGCGCACCACCGTGCCGGACCTTGCAACGAAGGTGAATGCCATGCCCGCCGGGATCCTGAAACGAGTCGCTGTCGCCGCACTGGGCTGGTTCGCGCCTGCGGGCGCGGCGGTGTCCCAGGCCTCGCCGCCGCCGCCTACCCAGATCGGCATGAACCTGGCCGAGGTGCGGTATTACAGCTCTACCGCGCCGTTCGCCAACCTGGCGATCGGTTCCGACTGGAACGACTCGCGCTGGCAGCGGATCGCCGAGGAGCACCAGACCCTGGACGGCGACATCCGCTCGCTCCCCGCCGACGGCGTCGCGACTCGGTTCCTGCTCTTTCCGCCGACCGGGCCCGAGGGGTTCGAGGTGCGCTGCACCTTCGCCGGTTCGGGTACACTGACGGCTTCGGGCATGCCGGGGCCGGTCGAGTCGGGACCGAACACGCTGCGCTTTCGCATGGTGAACGAACGCGGGAAGCAAACTAATCCCTGGCTGATCCTGAAGGATGTCGATCCCAAGCGGCCGTTCCGCGACCTCGATTGCCGGGACGCTCGCCTGGATCGTTCCGTCCGGTTCCGGCCCGAGTTCATTGCCACGTTGCGCGGGTACCGCGTCATTCGTTTCATGGATTGGCAGAACGCCAACGCCAACGAGGCCGTGCCGTGGCGCGATCGGCACACGACGGCGAGCACCCGTCTCGACCGGGACGGCGTGGCGATCGAGGACATGCTGGCATTGACGCGCGAGCTGGGCGCCGACCCGTGGTTCGTGATGCCGTGGAACGCGGACGACGAGTACATGACCCAGTTCGCGCGGATGGTCCGCGAGGGCCTTCCCGCCGGGCGGTCGGCCTATGTCGAGGTCGGCAACGAAGTCTGGAACGGCGGCTTCGCTGTGGCGAAGCAGGCGGTCAAGGAGGGGTTGGAGCGCAAGCTCGGCGCAAACGACATGGAGGCGGGGATGCGTCGCTACGCCGAACGCACGACCGAGGTGATGCGCCTGTGGGAGGCGGCCTTCGCGGGCCGGCGCGGGCTCGTCCGCGTCCTTGCGGCTCAGCATGTCTGGCCGGCGACGGCGGAGACCGCCCTGTCCTTCCGAGATACCGCGAGCCATGTCGATGCGCTGGCGACCGCGCCCTATTTCGGCACCGTTCTGGGCGGGACCGGCAACACGCGCGAGAGCAGCCTTAAGCAACTGCGCGTCGAGTTGGCGAACACGCTGAAGATGGCGGCCGACAACCGGCGCATCGCCCTGGGCTACGGCAAGCGGTATATCGGATATGAAGCCGGCCAAGGGCTGGTCTTGCCCGCGCAGGTCCCCCTGTCCAACCAGCTCCAGCACGCCCCCGAGATGTATGACCTGTATCGGGAGTATCTCGCGGCCTGGCGGCGGGACTCGGGCGACGTCCTATGCCTGTTCAACAGCGTTTACCGGCCCACCTCATGGGGCTCATGGGGGCTGGCCGAATGGGAGGATGAGACCCCGGCGGAGGCGCCCAAGCTGCGTGCGGTCCGTGAAGCGATGCGGGCGGGAAAGCCATAGAACGCCTTTTGCACGATCGTCGGTGGCCGACGCGTCCGATTGCCTCCGGAGTAGGATGGCTGTAGGCCCGCGCCCGCGCTGCATTGGGGGATGATCGGGTGGAAACGGTTTACGATTGGATCACTGTCGCGATCTTTGCCGGTCTGATCGTGCTGTTCCTGCAGCGCTCGACGGCCGAGGTGCAGGTGGACAGCATGATCCAATATCTTCCGCCCGCGCTCGGATGCGCGCTAGGTAACTACCTGGGCAACAACGGTCATCCCATCTTGGCCTTGCTCGTGATTGCGACCATTCCGGTCTATGTGTGGCTTGTGTTGAAGCCCTTCGCCCGCTGATCGGTGCCGCGTCTAGCTGATCGAGCCGAGGGAGCTATCTTTGGTACCCCGCGCGACTTGTTCAGTCGAGCTTCACATCGCGATCAACGAAATTGATCTGGATGTATAAACGACGGTGACCGCGTGATCGGGAGTATATGTCCCAAACTGCGACAACAAAGCTTGCCGTCGTTATAATAAAAAAACTTTCCGTCATGCAGCAAAAGTGCTAAAGAAGTGTTGAAGGTTCGCTCGAGGCAAGCGTTTTGAGTGCTTGTAGCGATGCTTCACATGGCGAAGTTCAGGATAGGGGTTACGATATGAAGAAGCTGTTGACGGCGAGCGTTCTCGCCTTTGGTTGCTGGGCCGGTGCGGCTCAGGCTGTGACGGTGGTTGAGTATAACGGTGGCAGCGGCACGCCGGCTCCGGGCACGGTCGTGTTCCAGACTTTCGATGCGCTGGCTCCTGGGGCGTCGATCGGAGCGAACGCGTTCGTGACCAACATGGACACCGTAGGCGTTGCCGAGCGGCCCAATTTCGGCAGCACCGGCAATTTCGGCGTGGTAACGACCGGCGGTAGCTACAGCGTTAATTTCGGCCCGTCGAGCCTCTTCTCGTTCGTGCTGGGTTCGCTTGACACCTACAATACGCTGACCTTGCGATTCGCCGACGGCACCTCCGAGATTCGCTCGGGTGGCCAGATCACCGCGGACAACTTCATCGACAGCGGCAATCAGACCAGCCCGGAGACCAACGGCGTCGTCACTTATCGGGTGACCTCGGGCGCTCTGATCACCGGCGCGACCTTCTCGGCGTCGGGCAACTCGTTCGAGTTCGACAATCTGGCGACGGCGGTTCCTGAGCCGGCAGCTTGGGGTATGATGATCCTCGGCTTCGGCCTGGTCGGCGGCGTCCTGCGTCGCAAGCCTTCGGTTCAGTTCAAGCTGGCCTAAACGGCTGGATCAGCCCTGAGTTGATTCAAGATAAAAGGGAGCGGTTTAAAACCGCTCCCTTTTTTTGTTTTTCTACCCGGCATCTGTTACATCCGTCCTAATCGCGATGTCGGCTATCAACGTAGCAGGGGTCGTCAGGATAGGAGAGGTAGTAACGGTGAGGCAGTCTTTGCCCTATGCGCGGGCGTCGCGTGCACGACGCGCCGGTTTGGGAGTGGCGTGGGGCTTGATCAATGGGATCATCTTCACGCTCGGTCTCTGGCTCGCCTTGACCGGACTGGTCGTGCTGTTGCTACGCTGAGTCCGTATCGGGTGTGAGATGCGCATCGGTGATTAGGGATGGCGCCTGATCCATCGTTGCACCCTAACGGGTATCCACCTTGCGGCCGTGCGACCGAGCATTCGCAGCACGCCTTGTCGTTCCCGCCATTGTGGGTGAAGGATGTATCGAAACGATCCGGGGCCGACCTCGCGCACCTTCAGACCGAGGGACGCGACCTTCTTGGAGGTGGCCACTTCCATGACGGTGGCGTCTCCATACGTCAGGCCGAGCCCGAAACCGTCGATCGCCTCCAGAACCTCGCGTCGGGCGCATAGGACGAGCGACTGAAGGTGAGCGCCGGTCGGACCTTCAACGATACCGAGGCGGCGTAGTCCGGCCTGTATCCCGACCGGAATCGGCACGGACCGCCCTTCGATCAGCGCTGCGAAGGGATGGTGGCGATATTTTTCGGCCAACTTGTCCCACCCGAGCCCCGCCCAATGCAGGCTTTCGCCGACAAGCCCCACATTCGGCCTTAATGCCAAGCGGCGAAAGGCCTGCAGCCAACCCGCCCGGAGGATCACGCACTCCTCTTGCAGGAACAGGTAGCAGTCGTGATCGGGATTTCGTCGCCGGCCATGCTCCCAGGCACCGATGTTGTAACCGGTATTCTCCCGGTAGAGCACCGATATTCCCGCGTGGCGTTCCGGCAAGCGTACGGCTTCGGGCACGGCCTGATTGACCACGACGCAAACGTCGAACGATGCTCCCGCCGAAATCGCCGCGATCTGGTCGAGCAAGGCCACAAGCCGATCGGTCGGCCACGCGTTGTAGTGCGATATGACGACCAGCGAGGACATCGTTCCGAACTGGATGCTTTGTCGGCGCGAGTCCAGTCAATCCAGATCGATCGGGCTTTGCGCGGCGCACGCGTGTAGCGGTGGTCCGGATGGATGTATGGTCCGCAGCGGGACCGACAATCGTTCATAAGGCTGGCATTCGGCGGAACGGCCTCGTAACGCCTGTTCGCACCGGACTATAGTCGTCGAACGAGGCATCCTTGACCAATCCAGTCCAGTTGATCCGCCCCAAGCGCCATGGCGACGCGCGCGGATGGTTCACCGAGGTGTATTCGGTCCCGGCCTTTGCCGATCGCGGGATCGACTGCGTCTTCGTTCAGGACAACCACTCGTTGTCCGGACCCGCCCATACGGTCCGCGGGCTCCACTTCCAGACGCCGCCACGTGGTCAGGACAAGCTGGTGCGTTGCGTCCGGGGTCGCATCTTCGACGTCGCGGTCGACCTTCGAAAAGGTTCGCCGACCTATGGTCGTTGGGTGGGCGCCGAGCTCTCCTCGGAAAACGGATATCAGTTGTTCGTACCGGTTGGCTTCGCACATGGCTTCGTGACATTGGAACCGGATTGCGAGGTGACCTATAAATGCTCGGACACCTATGCACCCGAGCAGGACGGCGGCGTCCGTTGGAACGATCCCGCCATCGGCATCGACTGGCCGATTTCGTCCGGGCTGACGCCCGAACTCAGCGGCAAGGACGCGGCGCAGCCGCTGCTCGCCGATTTCTATAGTCCCTTCGCTTATGACGGGCGCCCGCTGGCGCCGCTCGCCTGAAGGATCAATCCATGCGTATCTTCGTCACCGGCGGCGCCGGCTTCATCGGCTCGGCGCTCGTCAGGCACTTGATCGAGAACACCGGCCACGAGGTCCTGAACTTCGACAAGCTGACCTATGCCGGCACGCTTACCACCGTCGAGGCGGTCGCGGGCAGCGACCGGTACCGATTCGTTCAGGGCGACATCTGCGACGCCGATGCGGTGCACGCGGCGATCGCCGGGTTCCGTCCCGACATCGTCACCCATCTCGCGGCCGAGAGCCATGTCGACCGATCGATCGACGGTCCCGGCGCGTTTGTACAGACCAACGTCGTTGGCACCTACACCATGCTCGCCGAGGCGCGCGCCTACTGGCAGGGCATCGCCGACTCGGAACGCCAGGCGTTCCGCTTCCATCACATCTCGACCGACGAAGTATACGGTTCGCTGGGTGACACGGGGCTGTTCACGGAGGATACCCCCTACGATCCGCGGTCGCCCTATTCGGCGAGCAAGGCGGGGTCCGACCATCTCGTCAGCGCGTGGGGGCATACCTATGGCCTCCCGGTGCTCGTCACCAACTGTTCGAACAATTACGGGCCCTACCACTTTCCCGAGAAGCTGATCCCGTTAATGATCGCCAAGGCGCTCGCCGGTGATCCCCTGCCTGTTTACGGAAAGGGCGATCAGGTCCGCGATTGGCTGTATGTCGAGGATCACGTCCGCGCGCTGCAAGCGGTATTCGAGCGTGGCCGACCCGGGCGGACCTACAATGTCGGCGGGAACAACGAGAAGCAGAACATCACGGTCGTCCACACGATTTGCGCCATCCTCGACCGGGTTCGGCCGCGCACGGACGGCGGTAGCTACGCGGATCAGATCATCTCGGTCGCCGACCGTCCAGGCCACGACAAGCGTTATGCGATCGATGCGACGCGCATACGCGACGAGCTCGGCTGGGAGCCGCGGGAGACTTTCGAGACCGGGGTCGAGAAGACGGTGCGCTGGTATCTAGACCATGAGGATTGGTGGCGCCCGTTGGTAGCCGCCAAAGCGACCGAGCGGCGGGGCGTCGCGTGAGACAGGTCCTCGTGACGGGTGCGGGCGGGCAACTCGGAACCGAGCTCCGGCGCTGCGCCTGGCCGGATGGCTGGGAGGTCGTCGCGGTCGATCGGGGCGACCTCGACCTCGCCGACACCGCCGCGATCGCGGCCAAGGTGGCGGAGCGCCCCTGGGCCGCAGTCATCAACTCGGCGGCGTACACAGCGGTCGATCGGGCCGAGAGCGACGTGGTGACGGCGTGGATGGTCAACGCGTTAGCGCCAGCCGCATTCGCGCAAGGCTGCGCCCGCGCGGGTGTCCCGCTGATCCAGCTATCGACCGACTACGTCTTTCCAGGCGACCGGGAGGGCGCGTGGGAAATCGACGATCCGGTTTCGCCGCTCGGCGTTTACGGCGCGTCCAAGCTGGGCGGCGAACTCGCCGTGAGGACCTCGGGCGCGCGCTACGTCATCGTGCGCACGGCCTGGGTGGTCTCTGCGCATGGCGGCAATTTCATCAAGACGATGCTTCGCGTCGGTGCCGAGCGCGATACGCTGCGCGTCGTCGACGACCAGAGCGGCAGTCCGACCGGTGCGGCCGATCTGGCCGCCGCGCTGGCGACGATCGCTGTTCGGCTGGCCGATCATGCGGACATGGTGAACGGCACGGTTCACTTCAGCAACGCTGGCGCGGTGAGCTGGGCGGGTTTCGCCGCCGAGATCTTCCGACAATCGGCCCTGCGTGGCGGTCCGTTGGCCCAGGTCGAGCCGATCGTCACCGCCGATTATCCGACGCCGGCGCGAAGACCCGCGAATTCGCTTCTGAGCCATACCGCGATCGGACAAGCGTACGGCATAACGCCGCGTCCATGGCAGGACGCGCTGTCCGACATCCTCGACGAGCTCGTCGGCACCCCTATCGTGGAGACTAGGACGTGAAAGGCATTATATTGGCCGGCGGGTCAGGCACCCGCCTGCATCCCGCGACGCTCGCCGTGAACAAGCAGCTGCTGCCGGTCTACGACAAGCCGATGATCTATTATCCAATGTCGGTACTGATGCTCGCCGGCATCCGCGAGGTGCTCATCATCACCTCACCCGAGTATCTCGACAATTATCGTCGCCTGTTCGGCGACGGCTCGGCCTTCGGCCTCCGGGTGGCTTACGCCGAGCAGCCGCGGCCGGAGGGGCTCGCGCAGGCGTTCACCATCGGCGCGGACTTTATCGGCGGCGACAACGTCGCTCTGGTGCTCGGCGACAACATCTTCTTCGGCGCCCATTTGACCGAGCTGCTCGGCAACGCCGTCCGGCGCACGCACGGCGCGACGGTATTCAGTTACCGGGTGGACGATCCCGAGCGCTACGGTGTCGTCGAGCTCGCACCTGATGGGCGCGCGCTGTCTCTGGAGGAGAAGCCCGGCAGACCCAAATCGAACAACGCCGTCACCGGTCTGTATTTCTACGACAATAACGTCGTCGCGTACGCGCGCGATCTGAAACCGTCACCGCGCGGCGAGCTGGAGATCACCGACCTCAACCGCGTCTATATGGAGGCAGGCAATCTTCACGTCGAGCAGATGGGGCGCGGCTACGCCTGGCTGGACACGGGTACGCACGACAGCCTGCTTGAAGCGTCCGAGTTCGTCCGTACGCTACAGCATCGCCAAGGCATCCAGATCGCTTGTCTGGAGGAGATCGCCTATTTGCAGGGCTTCATTTCGGCGGACGATGCTCGCCGAAGAGGCGAGATGTTCAGCAAGACCGCCTATGGCCGCGCGATCCTCGAGGCGATCGTGTGAAGGGGGCGCAGCCGCGCTAAGGCGCTGTATGGATCGCCTGCGTCGGCCGACGCGATCGAACCCGACGCAACCACGGGCACCGAGGTCGGCTCAGGTGCGAGATCGCCCGTCGGCGTTAAGGTTTTTGCAAGAAGTCGAGGGCATGAGCCTCTTTCAAAGGGGTTCCTGCATCATGTCCCAAGCCAAGCGCGTCAGAGCCGACATCGGCACCGATACGTCCTCGCCGCGCGCGTTCGGTGATCACGGCTACGCTGCGGGAGGGGAGATCGCCCAGCTGCAGGCGGACCTCGCCCGACGGTTGTCGAGCGACGGTCTTCCGCGAAATCTCATCGACCCTTCGATCCTGCCGATGGAGCGAACCGTGCGGTTCCTCTCCGTCGCCGGAGGTTATACATTGCTGACGACGGGATACATCGCCGTGGCTACCCTCGTTCTTCGCTACGTGTGAAGGCCGTCCCTACAGCGGTCGATCGGGGCGGGGCATCCGCGCCACCGCCCATAAGGTAACTCCATCGCGAATGCGGGTGTTCGGGCGGTGATTTCGCGCCTGACAGGGCGGCACGAATGTGGCAATGCAAAACGATTGGTCCGTTTGCGGCGATCGGGGGACCGGGGATGAGTCGCGTGTCCGTATCGTCCGATGCCAATCACTTGGGTGCGACACCGGCGATCGCGTCGCCTTCCTCTCGTCAAGCGGTCCGCTACCGATATCATGCCGGGCTGGTAGTGGCCGATGCCGCGGCGCTCTTCTTCTCGTTCGCCGTAGCCGGCCTTTTCAGAACGACGGGCACCGTCGGAAGCGGGTTCACGCTGGGCCTTCTGCTGATGCCCGTGACTCTCCTTCTTGCGTTGAATAACGGATCATACAGCTACAAGGCGCTGGCCGACTGGCGTTACGGCCTCGGCCGGATCGTGGTGGCGTCCGTTCAGTCGTTGGTCCTGGTGCTCGTGGTCGCCTTCACGGTGCAATCGTCGGAACAGTTCTCGCGATTGGTGATCGGTGTCGGACTGGCACTGACGCCGATTACTTTGACGTTCAATCGTTGGATGCTGCATCGCCGCACGCGCAGGTGGCGGCATGGTCTGCTTACCAACTTGGTCATCATCGACCGCTGCTCGGTGCAGATGCCCGACGGCGTGCAAGTGGTGGATGCGGACCTCGCCGGCTTGCGGCCCGATCCTCGGGACCCGATGATGCTCAATCGATTAGGGCTGGTGGTTCGCGGTGCCGATTTCGTCCTCGTCTGTTGCCGGGTGGAGGATCGCACCGGCTGGGCGCACCTGCTGAAAGGCACGGACGTCGCGTCGCATGTGCTGATCCCGGAATTCGATTCGCTCGGCGGAACGACGGTCGGGCGTTTCCACGGACACGCGACCATGCAGGTGTCGACCGGCGTGCTGGACCTGCGGGAACGCTTTCAAAAGCGCATATTGGACTTGGCGGTGACCGTGCCGGCGATCATCGTGCTGACGCCGCTGCTGCTGGTGGTCGCGCTGGCGATCAAACTGGATACGCGCGGTCCCATACTGTTTCGCCAAGAGCGGCTAGGTCGCGGCAACCGGTTGTTCGAGCTCTACAAGTTTCGATCCATGCACGATCGCGACCGCGATGCGCATGGCGGCACGTCTACCCGGCGCGGTGACGTCCGCGTGACGCGCGTGGGCCGGTTCATTCGCGCGACGAGCATCGACGAGCTGCCCCAACTGTTCAACGTCCTGTCGGGCGATATGAGTCTCGTCGGACCCCGCCCGCACGCCCTGGGCTCACTCGCCGGTCTCGAGCTGTTCTGGGACGTCGACCAGCGCTATTGGCACCGTCACGCTTTAAAGCCGGGTATCACCGGATTGGCCCAGGTTCGCGGCTTCCGAGGTGCGACGCTTGAGCGGGACGATCTGATTCACCGTCTTCAATCGGATCTGGATTATTTCGAGCAATGGTCGATCTGGCGCGACGTTAACATCCTTCTATCCACGTTTAAGGTCATCGTGCACCGCAACGCCTTTTAGGCGAAGCGACCCGCGGCGGACCGCCACGGCTTCGTCGGGCAACCTCGATATTCCGGTTGCCGTGGCAATGAAGGGATGAGCCTGACGCCGCTCGAACGAAGATATTGCGAAAGCGTTCGAGTCGGCTCGAGGTTATTTGGCCTGCTTGGCGGCCGCCTCCATTTGCCCTTCCGCCACTCCTGCCCGCGCCGCGCAGGCACGCATGATCGGAGCGGCTTGCGAGGTAGGCATACCGCTGCCGTAGCGTCGTATGGCGGCGATCAAAGCGGGCCGCGCGATCCGGCCATCGAGACGCCCAAGGTAGAAGGCACCCGTGAGCGCGGACGCACGACGGGAGTTCTCCGCCTTGGCGGCTCGGGCAAAGCCGGTACTCAGCAGGAAACAGCGAACATCGTCATCGGTGGATTGCGCCTGCACGGGCACCGACATGAAGGCGAGGATACCACCAATCACAATGTGTGCGGACTTCATCAACATCCCTCTCCCTGACAATCGGTCGATCCATAACACGAAACCATGGCCGACTTGGCGCGGAAATCACCGGTGCCGGCGCGGAACAGCGGATGCGGATAGCGGAAGGTATGGACGGCTAAGCCGGTCGTTCTTTGCAAGGATGACGGACTCGGGTCCGGCCATGTCTAAAAAGGGTAGCGTATCGGGTAATACGAGATGGTGGCGGGATCATTTGCTCGGGGCGAGCCATGCCCATTCATTGTGATGAGTCGTTGGATCGCGATCGCCATCGCACGATGTCGGGTTAGGACAGGTCACAAAGCGGCGGCGTACCGCGACCCGTGACGGCTGCTCCACCCAAGCTTTCACCTCCGCCGTTCTTATTCCGTTCCGGACATGACGCCGAGCATCATGCCGAAAGCGTGTTCGCTGATCGCTTGCCAACTTCGGCTCCGCCCGCTTAGTCGCGGGTCCAGAACGTCGGCCGATCAAGGAAACTTCAAAGTGCGCATCACCATGATCGGATCGGGCTATGTAGGGCTGGTTTCGGGGGCGTGTTTCGCCGATTTCGGCCATCAGGTCTGCTGCGTCGACAAGGACGCATCGAAGATCGACCGGCTGCTCTCCGGCAAGATGCCGATCTACGAGCCGGGGTTGGAGGAGCTGGTCGGGCGCAACGTCGCCGCCGAACGGCTGCGCTTCACGACCGACCTTCGCGACGGCGTGGATGGCGCGGACGCGATCTTCATCGCGGTGGGGACGCCGTCCAGGCGTGGGGACGGGCACGCCGACCTGTCCTACGTTCACACCGCCGCCAAGGAGATCGGCGAGGCGATCTCCGGTTACACGGTGGTGGTGACGAAATCGACGGTGCCGGTCGGCACGGGCGATGAGGTGGAGCGCATCATTCGCGAGGCCAATCCGACGGCCGAGTTCGGTGTCGTGTCTAACCCGGAGTTCCTGCGCGAGGGCGCAGCGATCGAGGATTTCAAGCGACCCGACCGCATCGTCATTGGGTCGGGGGACACGCGCGCGACGGAGGTCATGCGCCGGGTCTATCGCCCGTTGTCGCTGAACGCCGCGCCGATCCTAGTCACGGGCCGCCGGACCGCCGAGCTGATCAAGTACGCGGGCAACGCGTTCCTGGCGACCAAGATCACCTTCATCAACGAGATGGCCGACCTGTGCGAAAAGGTTGGCGCGGATGTCCAGGACGTGTCGCGCGGGATCGGGCTCGACAACCGCATCGGTAGGAAGTTCCTCCATGCTGGTCCCGGCTATGGCGGATCATGCTTCCCCAAGGACACGCTGGCGCTGTTGAAGACCAGCCAGGATTACAACGCGCCGCAACGGATCGTCGAGGCGGTGGTCGCGGTCAACGACAACCGCAAGCGCGCGATGGGCCGCAAGATCATCGCCGCCATGGGCGGCGACGTGCGCGGCAAGACGGTCGCCGTACTGGGGCTGACATTCAAGCCGAACACCGACGACATGCGCGACTCGCCCGCGATCGCGGTGATCCAGACGCTCCAGGATGCGGGCGCGACCGTGAAGGCGTACGATCCCCAGGGGCAGGAGCAGGCCAGGTCGATGCTTCCGGCCGTCATATATTGTGACGGGCCCTACCAAACGATCGAGGGCGCGGACGCGCTCGCCATCGTGACCGAGTGGGACGCGTTCCGCGCGCTCGACTTCACGCGCGTGAAGTCGCTCCTGAAATCACCGGTGCTGGTCGACCTTCGCAATATCTACAACCGGGCGGAGGTCGAGGCGGCGGGCTTCAGCTACACGGGCGTCGGGCGCTGACGATGGCGGTAGGCGGGCGCGCCGACCCCGTGCTGGTCACTGGCGCGGCCGGGTTCATCGGCCATGCCGTCGCGCACCGGTTGCTGGAGCGCGGCGAACGGGTGATCGGCGTCGATATCGTCAACGATTATTATGATCCGGCGCTCAAAGAGGCGCGGCTGTCGATGTTGAGCAATCGCGCCGGGTTCACGTTCGAGCGCGCCGACATCGCCGATGCCGCCCGGATAGCGCAGATCGTCAAGCAGGCCGGGGTGAAGCGCATCGTCCACCTCGCGGCCCAGGCGGGGGTGCGGTACAGCCTGGAGAACCCGTTCGCCTACCAGCGGTCGAACCTGCAGGGGCACCTGTCGATGCTGGAGGCGAGCCGTCACGCGGTGGGTTTCGAGCACCTGGTCTACGCCTCCTCGAGCTCGGTCTATGGCGACAAGCCGATGGGGGGCGAGGGCCTCGGCGAGGACGAGGCGGCGTCCTCTCCGGCGTCGCTCTATGCCGCGACCAAGCGGTCGGGCGAGCTGATGAGCCACAGCTATTCCCACCTGTACCGGTTTCCGCAAACAGGACTGCGCTTCTTCACCGTCTATGGCCCGTGGGGGCGGCCCGATATGGCGATTTTCGACTTCACGCGGAAGATCCTCTCCGGCCAGCCGATCGAAGTATATGGCGGGGGCCGGATGGCGCGCGACTTCACCTATATCGACGACGTCGTCGACGGGGTTATAGGGGCGCTGTACCGTCCGCCCGGGGATGGCGGGCACCGGGTGCTCAACATCGGCAACAGCCACCCGGTCGGGTTAATGGACATGATCCGGTCCCTCGAGCGCGCGCTGGGTCGCGAGGCAGACAAGATCATGCGGCCGATGCAGCCGGGCGACGTAACCGCGACCTTCGCCGACGTGTCCCGCCTCAAAGCGCTGACCGGTTACCGGCCTCGAGTGATGCTCGAGGAAGGGATCACGCGCTTCGTGGAATGGTACCAAGACTTTTATCGCCCGTGATTGGCGGACGTACGCCGATCCTTCAACGCGAGGGCGAGCGCGCCGGAAAGGCCGGCGGCGTGAATATGGGGCGGGGCGGGGGTTGCCGGGTCAGCGGGACCGCCCCGTCATTCGACAGCGGACCGGACGGATCCCTGATCGGCCGGTCGGTCGTCACGTCGCGCGAGGTCAGGCCGTCGAGCCCCGCCAGCGCGGGCGTCAGCAGCGGAATGTCGCCACTCCGCGCCACCCGCTCGAAATTGCCGATCGGATCGTAGGACCGGATATCGGGGACGAGCAGCGGGGCCTCCAGCCGGCCGATCGTGGCGAGTAGCTGCGCGCGCGCCACATATTCGTTGGCCTCCGCGGCGATGAAGTTGGAGCGGACGTTCAAAAGGTCGCGCGCGAGGTCGAGCACGTCGAGCGTGGTGCGCGCGCCGGCGCGCTCCTGCTCCAGTGCGCCCTCAAAGGCCCGTCTGGCCGCCTCGCTCGCGCGGGCGTAGTGCTCGAGCGACGCCCGCGACGCGGTGAGCTGGTTCCAGCTGGACGATACCGCCTCGCGCGTGTCGCGGTGCGCCTGGTCGATCAGACGCCAGTCGGCGTCGTTTGCCTCCTTGGCCGCGCGCAGCTGCGAGTCGCGCAGGTTGGAGTCGATCAGCGGCTGGGTCAGCGTGACGCCGGCGCCCAGGTTGGTGGTGCGCAGATTATCCGAATAAGGCGACACGCTGCCGTATGCGGCCGTTCCGCGCAGATCGACCCGAGGCCCCATCTCGGCGCGCGCGGCCTCGATGCCCGCGCGCGAGATCTTCTCGCGCGCCTGGGCCGCGCGGACCAGCGGGCTGTTCACCTCGGCATAGGCATAAGCCCCAGCGATATCGGGCGAGGCGATCGGGAGCGGCGCGGGTTCGGCAAGCGTGGTTCCGGCGGGCGCGCCGACCGAGCTCAGGAACTGGCCGCGCGTGATGCCGAGCTGCCCTCGCGCCTGAAGCAGCTGCGCGCGGCCGAGCTCGACGCGCGTCTCGATCTGCTGGAGGTCGGAGGAGGTGATCTCGCGGACGCGGAAACGCTCGGCGCTGTCGGTATACTGACGGACGAGGAGGTCCAGGTTCTCCTGGGAGATCTGGACGGAAAGCATATCGCGCTGGACCGAGACGAACGCGCTGACGACATCGAGCAGCACCTGCGCCTCCGTAAGCCGGAGCGAATCGCGGCCGAGCAGGATCTGCGCGCGCGCGCCGTTCTCGCGCGCTCGATTGCGTCCGAAGGTGTAGAGCGGCTGGTTGAGGATCAGCGCGGCGGTGTTGGAAAAGCCCTGGTTGCCGCGAAAGCGGTTCGGCACCAGTTCCGCGCGGTCGCGCTGATAACCCTGGTTCACCTGGAGGTCGAGCGTCGGGCCGTAGGCGGAGCGGGCGATCGGCAGCTGGTTGTCGGTGGAGCGCAGATTGGCGCGTTCCGCCAGCAGCTGCGGGTTCGACCAATAGGCGACCGCGATCGCGTCGCGTAGCGTGGTCACAGCCTGGGCGGGCGGGCGCGCCGTGACGGCGGCATCGGCGCCGTAGGGAAAGCTCGGCTTATAGGCGGGCAGGCGCGCGTCGCGGCCCGGCGGCGCAGGGGGAACGGGAGTCGGCGCTTCCTGCGCCGCCAGCCCGGTCATCATCAACATGGCGCATGACGCCGCCAGCGCCGCCCGGCGCGAAATCGACCCGATCACTCCATCCCCCCTTAACCCTGTCTCGATCTTCAGCCGTCGTTGAACGATCGCGCGAACTGGTCGCGCAACGGCTTGGTGATGTAGCTCAGCATCGATCGGTCGCCCGTCTCGATATATACCTCGGCCGGCATTCCGGCGACAAGCTTCATCTGTTTCTCGCGCGACAGCGCCCGCTCGTCGATCCGGACGCGCACCGCATAGAAGCTCGCTTGCGTCTCCTGCTGCGTCGTGCGCTCGGGCGCCACGACCGCGACGCTGCCCTCGATCTCGGGCGTCGCGGTCGAGCTGAAGGCCGTGAAGCGGATGCGCGCGCGCTGGCCCGACTGAATCTGGTCGATGTCGGCCGGGCTGACCGACGTCTCGACCACCATGCGGTCGCCGTCCGGCACGATCTCCATGATCGTCTCCGCCGGGCGGATCACGTCGCCGATCGTCGCGAAGGCGACCTTGTCGACCGCCCCCGAATAGGGCGCGCGGATGACCGAGCGATCGAACGTATCGCCCGCCGAGACCGAGCGAACCTGCTGCTGGTTCAGGGTCGCGTTGACCTGGGCGAGCTGCGTACCAGCCTCCGACCGGCGCGTGTCGCTCAGCTGGAGCATCTGCTCGCGCGCCTCGGTGATCCGCGCTTCCGTCTGCGCGATCTGGGCCCGGAGCGCGCCGATGTTGCCCTGGAAATCGACCTGGGTGCGCTCGAGCTGATTGAGGCGGCTGATCGTGACCAGGTCCTTGTCCCACAACTCCTTGACCCCCTTTCGCTCGGGTTCGATCAAGGCGGTCTGCTTCTGCAGCGCGTCGATCTGCGAGCGGTAGCCCGCGATCTGCTGGCCGTATTGGCGGACGCGCGCGTCGAGCTGCGCGCGCATCCCCGCCTGCTCGACACGGCGGAGCGCGAACAGCTTCTGCTCGTCGGCGATCGCTTTTCGCGCGCCCTCGTCGGTGTTCGCCCGCAATTCCGGCGGCAAGGCCATGCCGGCCACGCCCAGCCGTTCCGCCTCCAGCCGCGCGCGTTGCGCGAGCAGCTGGTCGACCGACAGGCCCGACAGCTGCGCGTCCGCGCCCGTTACGGTGTCGTCCAGGCGCATCAGTATGTCGCCTTTCCTGACCCGATCGCCGTTCTTGACGTAGATGGCCGAGATGATGCCGCCCGTAGGGTGCGCGATGCGCTTCACGCGCGACTCGACGCCGACCTGGCCGCTGCCAACCACCGCGCCGCCCATCGGCACGAACGCCGCCGCGGCACCCAGGCCGAACACCAGGATCGCGATGGCGATGAGGGACAGGCGCAGCTTGGACTTGATGTTGTGGTCGGGGTCGTAGGGCGCGATGCCGTAGCGGGATCGGTCGCCGAGCAACGCGGGAAGGTTGGTGGCCATGGGGGGTACCTTAATCTACGCCGCAGCCGCGTCGCCGGCCGCCTGGGGCCGGTTGGGGTTGCGTAACGGGACGGGCTTGGACGTGATCTTCTCGAGCACCTCGTCGCGGGGGCCGAACGCCTCGATCCGGCCGTCGCGCATGAAGCACACATGGCTGACCTGGGCGAGGGCCGAGGGGCGATGCGCGATCAGCACCGCGATCCCGCCGCGGTCGCGGATGGCGCGCACCGCGCCCTCGAGCGCGACCTCGCCCGCCGCGTCGAGGTTGGAGTTGGGCTCGTCGAGGAGCACCAGGAACGGGTCCTTGTAGAGCGCGCGGGCGAGGCCGATCCGCTGGCGCTGGCCGGCGGACAGCTGGGACCCGTCGGAGCCGACGGAGGTATCGTACCCTTGCGGCAGTTGCACGATCATCTCGTGGACGCCCGCGACCTCCGACGCGGCGATGACCGCCGCCGAGTCGGGCTCGGGATCGAAGCGCGCGATATTCTCGGCGACGGTCCCGTCGAGCAGCTCGACCGTCTGCGGCAGATAGCCGATGAACTCCCCCAACGCGTCCGGGTGCCATTGGTCGAGCGTCGCGCCGTCGAGCCTGACCGCGCCGCGCGCCGGCCGCCACACGCCGATCAGCGCGCGGCCGAGCGAGGTCTTGCCCGCCGCGCTCGCGCCGACGACGCCGAGCGCGTCGCCCGCGGACAGCTTGAAATCGGCGTTCTGGACGGTGACCCGCTGCGTGCCGGGCGGCACGACGACGAGGCCCTGGACGGCGAGCTCGGCCTTGGGGCGGGGCAGGATCGTCATGACCGCCTGCTCGCCGGGGATGCGGTCCAGTAGGTCGCTGATCCGCTTCCAGCCGATCCGCGCCGCGGTGAAGCCGCGCCAGTTGGCGATGGCGGAATCGACGGGGGCGAGCGCGCGGCCGGCCAGGATCGACGAGGCGAAGATCACGCCGCCGCTCGCCCTGCCGTCGATCACCAGGATCGCGCCGACCGTCAGGATCAGCGACTGGAGCAGCAGCCGAAAGATCTTGCTGGTGCCGCCGAGCACGCCGACGGTGCGCGCCATGCGGTCGTTCGCGCCGAGATATAGGTTGTTCACCTCGCTCCAGCGTTCCTGCATCCGGCTGCGCATGCCCAGCGCGGTCAGGAGTTCGACATGGCGCAGGTTGCTGTCGGCCATGCCGTTACGCATCGCCGCGACCTGCGAGACTTGGCCCATCGGCTCGCGCGTGCGGCGGTCGGTGATCCAGGTCAGCGTGATGAGGATCAGCGCGCCGACCAGCGCGGTGACGCCGAGCCAGACATGCAGAAGGAACAGGATCGCGAGGAAGAACAGGATCCAGGGCAGGTCGATCAACGCCGATGGACCCGGTCCGCCCAGGAAGCCGCGTACCTGATCGAGGTCGCGCATCGCGGTCAGCCCGTCGCCGGGCATCCGTCCGCCGCGCAACGAAGCCTCCGAGATGGCGAGCTGGACACGCCGCGACAGCTGACGATCGAGCCCGGAGGCGACGTCGGACAGGATGCGCTGGCGCATGGTGTCGAACAGTCCCTGGAACGCGTAGACCACGACGATCATCGCCAGCAGGCCGTACAGGGTCGGCAGGCTGTGGCTCGGCAGCACCGAGTCGTAGACGAGCATCATATAGATGGATCCGCCCAGCAGCAGCACGTTCAGCACGG
Source organism: uncultured Sphingomonas sp. (assembly GCF_964237155.1). Taxonomy (GTDB): domain Bacteria; phylum Pseudomonadota; class Alphaproteobacteria; order Sphingomonadales; family Sphingomonadaceae; genus Sphingomonas. The sequence goes on from NZ_CAXSHH010000004.1 coordinate 72,129, forward strand.
CGCTCAGCACCGCGACCGTGATGAACGCGGTGCGATAGCGCGCCACCGCCGCGTGCAGCTCCGTTCGCGATGAAACTCCCGGGATCGACGCCACCAGTTCCCCTTTCGACATGCTCGTCTTTGCGGCGCTAATGGTTAATAATCTTGTCTGCTAGCGCCTGCCGGACCACCACGCCAGAATTAGAAGGCCGGGAGCAACGTCCGTTCGACGCGACGATGAAGCGCGTCGCATATGCAGGCCGCCGAAGCGGCCTAGTGACGCCATGGCCGGCTGGAAGGTGCCCAGGGGCGGATTTGAACCACCGACACGACGATTTTCAGTCGTCTGCTCTACCCCTGAGCTACCCGGGCCCGAACCGTTCCAACGATCGGAGCGGCGGCTTTAGTCACGCTCCGTCGGGCTGTCCAGTCCCGCCCCGCCGTTCGCCTCGTCCTCGTCCACCAGGGGGCGGCCGGGGATGCGATAGCCTTCGCCGAGCCATCGCAGCAGGTCGCGGTCACGGTGCGCGCGGCCGCAGAAGGGGCGGTAGTCGGGGTGGGCGGGCTTCTTGCACAAAGGGCAGGTCATGGCCGGTCCCATATAGGCGCGCGGCCCGTGCGGCGCACCAGTTCGGCGGTCCAGCCCTCCGCCTCGATGCGAGCCAGGGCCGCGGCGGGCAGGCGGTGGCGGGTGGGAGCGGTCGGCGGCTCGCGCTCGATCCGGCGAAGCGCGGCGCGGGCGGCGGCCCCGACGGGGTCGGCGCGGAGCAGTTCGGGGAGCGAGGCGCGGGGGCGGGGGCGGATGATCTGGAGGAAGCCGAAGCCGTTCACGGTCGTGCGTTCAAAGGGCGGGGGCAGCGCGGCGTCGATCGCGGCGGCGACGGCCTGACGCTCGGCCTTCCCGGACAGGGTCGGGAAGTCGATGCCGATCGAGCCGCCTATCGCCATTCGCCGGATCGCGGCGGCGGCGGCGCTCGCCCCGGCCAACGCCAGGGTGCCGAGCGGCGGGTCGCCGTCGATGTCGAACAACGTCATGGCGGGGGTGGGCGACATGCGGAGCGCACCGCCGGGAAAGGCGATCTCGCCGGTGGTCGCCTCGTCGAGCAGTTCGGACCAGCCCGCCTCCTCCAGCGCGTCGGGATGGTGGGGCAGGAGGTCGCGGACGGGGTGGGCGCCGGCGGCGATGCGGTCGCGGAGAGTTGGGCCGGGGGCGGCAACCTCGTCGGTCGGCGCGGCGCGGGGGAGCTTGGGGCGGCCGGGTTCGGGGATGACCTCGCGGACGATGCGGACGGTAAGCGCCGCGCCTTGCGTCAGGGCGAGGGGAACGGGGTGGAGCGTCGCCTCTCCGCCGCCGTCGAGCAGCACGCGGCCGGGGCGCGCCTCCAGCAGACGGGCGCGGGCCACCGTGCCGAGGCGGAGAGTGCCGGGCAGCTCGATCGCGGCCTCCGTGATGACGCCGTCCTCGACCAGCGCGGCGCGGTGCTCGCCGATGCCGGCCTCGAAAAGCCATTCAGGCAAGCGGCAGCCCGCTCGCGCGGAGGAGGGCGCGGGTCTCGAAGAGGGGGAGGCCCATCACGCCGGAATGCGAGCCGTGGATGAAGCGGACGAACGCCTCCGCGCGGCCCTGGATCGCATAGCCGCCAGCCTTGCCCAGGCCCTCGCCGCAATCGATGTAGGCGTCGACCTCCTGCATGGATAGCGGCTTGAAGGCGACGATCGTGTCGGCGAGGCGGGTGCGGACGGTGCCGTCGGGCGCGATGACGCAGACGGCCGACAGGCAGCGGTGGCGGCGGCCGGACAAGCGCCCGAGCAGGTCGCGCTGGATGTCGGCGGTGTCGGCTGGAGGCAGGATGCGGCGGCCGAGCGCGACCGTCGTGTCGCCCGCGAGGACGACCTCGTCCGGGGCGCGATCGACGGCGTGCGCCTTTTCGACCGCGACGCGGAGCGCATAGTCGCGAGGGAGCTCGCGCGGGCGCGGGGCCTCGTCGATCGCGGGCGCGACGACGCGGTGCGGGTCGATCCCGAGGCGGCGGACGAGGTCCAGGCGGCGGGGCGAGGTGGAGGCGAGGACGAAGTTCATGCTGTTCCGTCACTCATCTACGTCACCCCGGGCTCGACCCGGGGTCCCGCTTCGTCCCGCTGCCTGAAAGAAGAAGCGGGACCCCGGATCAAGTCCGGGGTGACGGGGAAATCATTTAAACCGGTAGGTGATCCGGCCCTTGGTCAGGTCGTACGGGGTGAGTTCGCACAGCACCTCGTCGCCGACGAGCACGCGGATGCGGTTCTTGCGCATCTTGCCCGCGGTGTGGCCGAGGACCTCGTGGTCGTTCTCGAGCTGGACGCGGAACATCGCGTTGGGGAGGAGCTCGACCACGCGGCCGCGCATTTCGAGGAGTTCTTCTTTCGCCAAGCAAGCTATCTTTCGGATCGGAGTTCGGCCGCGCCCTAGCGGACGGGGGCGGAAAATGGAAGTTCACTAAAGTTCACGCCAACGCGGGCGGGTTGGGCGGGGGTCACGTCACCCGAAGGTAACGAAGGTCACGCCAGTTCGGTAAGAGTGTTGCGCACCCCTGATATATTGTTTCGCGACCGTGTCCGGCTGAACATGGGAGGGCGAAGGCTGTCCGGCAATATCAAAGAGCGTGGCCTGGAAGCCAAGTCGGGTGGGACGGTGACTTGCGATTTCCAACATTGCAAGGGGGAGGGTGGCTGTTTCCGACGGAGGGGCGTCGCGGCTGAGCCGCGCCGTCGGTCGGGGCTTGGGCCCCGCCGGCCGGGCTTGCGCGAGTCATGCGCGCGGGGCCGCGCAAGCCGCGCTGCGCCTGATACTCCGGCCGTAACCATCTGACCTGCCCTTGCGCCTCCTCGGACGCGCGCTGGGCGTTGAGGGCGACGAGGCGCGCGACGATCTCGGCGGGCGGGAGCGGGGCGGCGCGCCATTCGTCGCCCCAGCCATAGGCGTCGGCGACCGCCCGGTCGAGATCGTCATGGAGCTTGGCCACGATCCGCGCGCGGGCGCGGACCGCGGCGGCGTCCCGGGCGGGCGGGAGCGTGTCGTCGCGAACGGCGGCGACGAGGTTGTAGAGGCCGGTCATGGTCAAGCTGGCGTCTTCGGCGAGCGCATCGCGACGGACCTAGTCCAGCTCCCCAGCGACGTCGGCAATGGCCGCGCGTTGAATAGGTGTAGGATCAGGAAAGGGGAACGGGTCAAAGACCAGCGACTTTGAATGACGGGAGCGGTCTTCAAGCGTGCCGCCCTGAAGCATGCTCCAGTCGGCGTGGATGTCCGACGAGAGCACTCCAAGGTGGAAAGCGTCATCGGAGGCGAGCGCTACGATCATGTTGTCGGACAAGATCGACGAGTCCAGAAAATGAAAGATGCGATGCTTCGACGTTTCGGTCGTAGCGATGTAGCGCGGCACCGTCGCGAGCACCGCGCGTAGTTCGGGACGCGACTTCCCGAATTGCCACCATGCGGCGAGGTACGCCTTCGCGTCGGCAGTGGCCGATCGCTCCACCTGTGCCGAGCGACCTTCGCGCACCGTCGGTAGCAGATGCTGATAGACCTCGGGAAAGCGGTCACGGACTTCCTTTTCCGCCAGCCCGAACAGGTCGATGACCATGACGCCGCGCGGGCGTTGGAGGAGGTCGCGGCCGTTGAGGTAGGGACGGATATGCGCCTCCAGCCCCGGGCGCCTGCCGAGCCCGAGCGCCTCGGCCTCGGCGGGGGGTAACGATGAAGCCGTCGCCGTGCAGTTTCACGCCCGGCGAACAGACGCCCTCGTTCGCCCGTAGCGGCACTACGGCGGTAACGTCAGTCCCGATGGTCAGGTCGGCGTTTATCCGGCCGCGCACTTCCTGCGTCGCAAGCCGGGGCAGGTCGGTGTCGAGCGCGTCCTCGTGGGTGATCTCCACCAATCGCCCCTCATGTTCGCCCACCTGCGCCACGGTCATGGCGATGCGGACGGCGGCGGGGCCCTTCTCGGCGCGCGGGCGGCGGCGACCGTCCGTGCGGGGCTGGGTGATCCAGGGGTGGTCGGGGACGGCGAAGACGAGGGAAAGGGGGTTCTTCTCCCTCTCCCCGTTGGGGAGAGGGTCGGGGAGAGGGGCTGTTCCGGGCGCGATGTTTGCCGGGGTTGCCGGGTTCACCGTCGGTGGGGCCGGTGCATTGGACAGCCCCTCTCCCCGGCCCTCTCCCCGAGGGGGAGAGGGAGAAGAAGGAGTGCTTCCTGCTTTCCCCAGGTGCCTCTCTATTACGCGGCGGCTGAAGACCTGGGTTATGCTGTTGGTGGTGACGAAGCCAAATCGCCGGAGCCGGGTGCCGGGCCGGGTCAGGATGTCAGCGGCGCGGTTCCACCAGTGCATCACGAGATCGGCGGACGGGGGCACGTCGGGGTTGGCCGCCCACAGCGCCTCGGCATAGCCGGGATACTCGGCCCCGAGCCGGGCGCGCAGGTCCTTGCCGCCGATGAAGGGCGGGTTGCCGACGATGAAGTCCGCCTCGGGCCAGTCGGGGCGGCGGGGGTTCTCGGTGTCGGGCGAGCCGTCCGCGCGACGGACCAGCACCGCGTCATAGCCGCCATGCGCGCCGCCGTTGATGTTGCTGAGCGTCGGCAGCACCGGATCGCCGATCGCGTCCGGGTGGTTGGCGAGGCGATGGCGGAGCCAGCCGATCCACAGCACCAGCTCTGCGATCACCGCCGCGCGCGGGTTGAGCTCGAGCCCGAGGAACTGGTTGGGGTGGATGCCGGGGGGAGAGCGCCCGCCCGGAGCCTTCGGCGAACTCGGCACTCCCGGCAAAGCTAATGCGGGACGGGAACGGAGGCGAGGGACAGATCGGGCGTTGACCGAGCCCGCGGCTCGCAGTGGATTAGAAGGTCGGCTTGGCGGTATCACGGCAACGCAGCTCCATCGCCGGACATATGCGACTGTATACGCCAGACTCAGCCCCCGCTTAGTTCCGCCAACCGCGCCGTGATCCGCGGCTCCAGCTTATAAAGCTCGGTCATCTCCTGAATCGCATGCCGCGTCTCCGTCTTGCCCTCGAACACGCCGACATAGCGCGTGGTCGGGCTGTTGAAGTGCAGCCGGGCCAGCGCCTTGCGATTATTATCGTCGAGAAGAATCGCGCAGTATGATTTTGAGTCGCGGATCACGATGCGCTTGGGGTCGACGTGACGCGCAGCGATCGCTTGGATGATGCGGAAGCCCGCAATCTCGTCTTCGGTGGTAATTACGCCGTCGCCTGCGTCCGACATATCGTCCGATTGTCCCTCATCAAGCACGGCGGGCTCGGGATTGGCGACGTGGAGAGCGGAGGTGAGGCGGTCGTTGACGCGGTCGCGCACCAGTTGGGCGATGGAAACGGTGATGAGTCCCGAGAACTGCTCGCGCACGGCGGCAGTGAGTTGGTTAGAGGTGACGCGCCGGGCGATAAGTTTGACGAACTCCTCCGAGGGCTGCGCGAACTCGCGGTCGAGCTCAATCCGGACCTGACTTTCGAGTTTAAGGCGGCCAGCCTCCGCAATGATGGCGCCTATGTCGAACTGCGCGCGGGTGAAACGCTCCAGCGTCGCGGGGTCCGAACGCTTAATGGTGTCGAGTGAGAAGATGAAGAACGGCTTCTCGTCCATTTTGTTAGGCTGTTCGGTGTCCGAATAGAACTGGTACACGACGCCGTTGGTCAGGATCGCCACGCGCGCGTTCGTGACTTGGAAATAGCGAAAGAGCTGACCGGCGTGCTTCAGGTCAAGATCGACGGAGGACGGCTTGCATTCAACGAGGATGTTGACGCGGCCGTCAGCGCAGAGCGCGTAGTCGACCTTCTCCGCCTTGCGGCCGTGAGTGTCCGCCGTGAATTCGGGGATTACCTCCGACGGGTTGAACACGTCGTAACCGAGCGCCTGAAAGAAGGGGAGGACGAGCGCGGTCTTAGCAGCCTCTTCCGTTAACAGCAGCTCGCGGTGCTAGGCGGTGCGCTTTTCGAGTTCGACGAGACGGGTGGCTAGGTCCATGTACGTGCTCCCCCTTTTGTTCTGCGCTGATGCTGGCTGGGGTCTAAAATGAAATCAAGCGCGGAATGCCGACTATAACTTTAGCTTAAATCGCGGTGGGGGTGGCGCGGGCGTGGTGGAGGATGCGGACGATCAGGACGTGATCGGACTCGACACGGTAGAAGATGTGTTGGCCGCGGTGATGGAGACGGCGCGTGGGCGGCGTGTAGCGAGTATCGACCGGCGCCATCTCGGGGAACTCGCGCAAGCGCTCGACCGCGGCATCCAAGCCCGCAAGGTACGTATCAGCGACTTCCCGGCCAAAGTGCTCCGCGCTGAATTGATGATGTCGCGATAGTCCGCGACGGCCAGGCGATTGAACGCCAGCGCCAGTTTAGGCATTCGCGCCGAAATACTTCGCTCTCACCTCGGCCATGATCTGCTCGCCCGGCCGCGGATCGACACCGGACGCGTCTCCCTCATCGAGCAGCGCCTGGATCCGGGTAATCTCCTCGGCCTCCTCCTGATCGCGGCGGGCGAGGTCGGCGAAGTAGGCGTCTACGCTTGGGGCCTTGCCGGCCTCGACCTGCGAACGGGCCCAGCCGAGTTCGGCTTCCGGGATGGAGAGGGCGACATGGATCATGAGCGGAAGCTATGGCGGCGGGGGTGGGTTGTCAAAGGAGGGGAGGAGGGGCGTCGCGGCAAAGCGGTGCCGTCGGTCGACATGTGCGGGAACGATCCCGCGCGGTCGCCGGGGCACCCCGCAAAGTAATACTTTGCGGGGTGCCCCTCGGCCGGGCGCTGCTTCAAGAGCCGCTCGCAGCAAGGGCTGCGACCAGCAGCAGCGCCACGATGTTGGTGATCTTGATCATCGGGTTCACCGCTGGACCCGCCGTATCCTTGTACGGATCGCCCACCGTGTCCCCCGTCACCGCCGCCTTGTGCGCTTCGGAACCCTTGCCGCCGTGATGGCCGTCCTCGATGTACTTCTTGGCGTTGTCCCACGCGCCGCCGCCCGACGTCATCGAGATAGCGACGAACAGCCCCGACACGATCACGCCGAGCAGCATCGCGCCGAGCGCCGCGAACCCCTGTTCGCGGCCGGCGACCGCGGCGATGATGAAATAGACCGCGATCGGGGAGAGGACGGGAAGGAGGGAGGGGACGATCATCTCCTTGATCGCGGCCTTCGTCACGATGTCGACGGTGTGGGCGTAGTTGGGGCGGCTGGTGCCCGCCATGATGCCCGGATCCTCGCGGAACTGGCGGCGGACATCCTCGACGACATGCCCCGCCGCGCGGCCGACCGCGGTCATGCCGAACGCGCCGAACAGGTACGGAAGCAACGCGCCCAAGAGCAGCCCGACGATGATGTACGGATTGTTGAGCGAGAAATTGACGGGCGCGGTCAGTCCCAGCTCGACCTTGAAGCGGTCGAGATCGGTCGTGTAGGCCCCGAACAGCACGAGCGCGGCGAGCGCGGCCGAGCCGATCGCGTACCCCTTGGTCACCGCCTTGGTCGTGTTGCCGACCGCGTCGAGCGCGTCGGTGCGGTGGCGGACGTCGTCGGGCAGCCCGGCCATCTCGGCGATGCCGCCGGCGTTGTCGGTGACGGGGCCGTACGCGTCGAGCGCGACGACCATGCCCGCGAGCGCGAGGAGCGAGGTGGCGGCGAAAGCGACGCCGATGATCCCCGCCAGCTGGAACGCCGCGATCACCGCGACGACGATGACGAGGGTCGGGAGCGCGGTCGATTCCAGGCTGATCGCCAGCCCCTGGATGACGTTGGTGCCGTGGCCGGTTTCCGACGCCTTGGCGACGGAGCGGACGGGGCGGTGGTCGGTGCCGGTGTAATATTCGGTGATCCAGACGAGCAGCCCGGTGACGGCGAGCCCGATCATCATCGACCAGAACAGGTCCCAGCCGGTGAAGGTCAGCCCGGCGTCGCGGGCCGCGCCCGTTTCGGAGCCGACTCCGCCCGAGGCGTCGAGGGTCGAGGTCGCGGCCGACGACACGATTTGGGCGAGGTCACCCAGCACGTAGGTGGTGGCGAGGTAGATGGCGGGGACGGCGAGGAGCGTGGTGGTCCAGAACCCCTTATAGAGCGCGCCCATGATCGAACCCTTGCCGAGCCGGACGGTGTAGGTACCGATGATCGAGGTGATGATGCAGACGCCGCCGACGAGGAGCGGGAGCGCCATCAGCTCGAACAACCGCTCGGCGTTGGGGACGAGGAGCGCGATCGAGACCATCGTCAGGCCGATGGTGACCACATACGTTTCGAACAGGTCGGCGGCCATGCCCGCGCAGTCGCCGACATTGTCGCCCACATTGTCCGCGATGACGGCGGGGTTGCGGGGGTCGTCCTCGGGGATGCCCGCCTCGACCTTGCCGACCAGGTCAGCGCCGACGTCGGCCGCCTTGGTGAAGATGCCGCCGCCCAGGCGCGCGAAGATGGAGATGAGTGACGCGCCGAAGGCGAGCGCGGTCAACGCCTCGATCACCTCGCGGTCGGCGGGGGCGTGACCCTGCACCTCGACCAGGTACCAGAAGATGCCGGCGATGGAGAGGAGGCCGAGGCCCGCCACCAGCATCCCCGTCACCGCGCCCGACCGGAACGCCGCCGTCAGCCCGCCCTGGAGCGAGGTGCGCGCGGCCTCGGCGGTGCGGACGTTGGCGCGCACCGAGATGTTCATGCCCACATAACCCGCCGCCGCCGACAGCACCGCGCCGATCAGGAAGCCCACCGTCGACAGCGTGCCGAGCGTCAGGAACAGGACCACCGCCACCGCCGCGCCGACCACCGCGATCGCGGTGTATTGGCGCGCGAGGTAGGCCTGCGCGCCCTCCTGTATGGCGCTCGCGATGTCCTGCATCCGCTCGTTGCCGGGCGAGAGCGCCAGGATCTGACGGCTGGTGACGACGCCGTAGAGCACGGCGAGGACGCCGCACGCCATGGCGATGTAGACGATGGTCATGCCTTCGGTCTTCCTTCCCTACCCACGCCCCGCTTTTGCATGGGGTCGCGCCAATGCGGGGAGGCTATGGTGCCGGGCGGACGGGCGCAAGAGGCGAGTGCTCGTAGCCGAGCATCCCGGGGAGGGGCAGCGGCTCGCCCGCGTCGTGGAGCGCCAGGCCGCGCCCCGGAGCGAAATCGCCGATCCGAGCGGCGGGCACGGGGGGAACATAGCCGGGCGGCGCGGCGAAAAGGAGCTGGTAGTCGTCGCCCGCGGTCGAGGCGAACAGGCGGGCGGCGCGCGCGTCGCTGCGGTGGGCGATGTAGGCGGGGGAGAGGGGGACGGCGGCGAGGTCGAGCGTGACGGCCAGGCCGCTCGCGTCCGCCATGCGGGCCGCGTCGAGCAGGAGGCCGTCGGACACGTCGCTCATCGCATGGACATGTCCGCCGAGGGCGCGACCCTCGACGAGACGGGGCGTCGAGCGGCGATAGGCCCGAAGGAGTTCGGGTGGGCCCGTTTCCCCGCGTGCGATGGCGAGCCCCGCCCCCGCGTCGCCGATCGGGCCGGTGACCCACAGCAGGTCTCCCGCTTGCGCCCCGGTCCGCGAGGGCGCGGCGGCATCGCGGCCGAGCGCGGTGAGGGTCAGGATGCGGAGAGCTCCGCGCGGCAGGGTGACGGTATCGCCGCCGATCACGGGGCAGGCATGCTCGCGCAGGGCGATGTCGAGGCCGTCGAAAAAGGCGCGGTCCCAGTCGGGATCGCTCAAGGGATAGTTGAGGAGCACGCCCTCGGGCGTCGCGCCCTTGGCGGCGAGGTCGGACAGGTTCACCGCCAACAGCTTCCACGCGACGTCGCCGGGCGGATCGGTCGGGAGGAAATGGACGCCCTCGACCAATGTGTCGGTCGTTAGGACGAGGCCGTTCACGATGGCGGCATCGTCCCGCAAGCCGCGCCCGCCGGGGTGAAGCGGCAGCGTGCGAAGGAGCGAGAGGAGGTCGGACTCGTTCACCGCGCCATCCATAGCGCGGGCGCAGCGGAAGGTCGCCGGTTTTGGATTGGGACGTTGTCCGAGCGGTTAGGTGGCGATCTCGCGCGAGGGACGCTTGCGCTCGCCCTCCAACGCGCTTTCGGCGAGGGACTGGAGTTCGGCCGTTACTTCCTTCCAACGGCTCGCCTCGATCAGCTCGGACGCGCTGCGGACCTCCAGATTGGCGATCCGCCGCAGCGCCGCCTCGCGCGCCGTCGTCGCGCCGCGCAGGCTCGTGACCTGCGCGCTCAGGTCGGCGATGAGCCGAGTGATCGACAGAAGGGTGCCGATCGTCGCTGCCGTCGTCTCCTCCGCTTCGTGGCCCTCGGTCGCCTGCTTCAACGCGGAAACAGCCTTCGACGCGGTTTCCAACAGTTTTGTAGGATCGATCTTCGTCGCGACGGTCATGGAGCCTCCGGGTAGCATCTGGACCCGGTATAACGTCCGCTGGTTAACACCGGGTTCGGACCGGATCCAGTTCGGAGAGCGACGACCGGCCAGCCGCGGAGCGGCAACAAGGTCTTGGCGACAGTGTTCATGTCGGTATTGTCGGTGCGGTCCAGGCATGCGTCACGCCTGCGATCGACATCTCAACTTGCTGGCGACCGCGTCCGACAGGTCGTCGGGAAGGTCAGCCCTGAATCTCGTACACACGAAATATCTCGTACACACGAAATCGGCATGAGACGCGGTCGCATCCTATGCCGATTGCGTCGTCGAATTCTTAGTTGCTGTCGGAGTCGTCGTCGTTCTGGATGGCGGCGATGACCACGATGGCCGCGACGCCGGCCGCGATGAGCAGGGCGAAGATGCCGCCCGTGCCGCCGGCGGCCTTGCTGTCCTTGGCGGTCGAGGAACCGGCGCGCACCGACTTCGAGACCGACAGGCTCGCCGCCGGGTTGGCGGAAGCCGCCATCGCGGGCGCGACGGTCATGCAGGACGCGGCGGCCGCGAGCAGATATTTGGCGATCTTCATTTCAGAAATTCCCTTTTTGAAACAGTCGTGGGATTAGCGGGCCTTCCAAAGCACGGCAAGCGTGAAAAAAGCGTGTATGCTGGCAAAGGTTTCGTGCCCCCCCCGCCAGGAGTACCCGGTGCCCTCGTCAGGTCAGCCCCGATCAGCGGTCGCGTTTGGCCCCGTCGAGCCCGTGGTCGCGGCGGGCGATCACGGCGCTGTCCGCCTGCTTCTGGGCACGGGTGCGGCCGTGGGCGGCGCGGTTCGCGGCGGCCTGGGCCTCGGCGGCGGTGCGGCCGATCGCCTTCCTGGCGCGGCGGAGGTTGACGACCTCGGCCATTGCTATTTCCGTACTTCCTTGGCGATCGCGTCGAGCAGGCCGTTGACGAAGCCCGCCTCGCGCCGGTCATAGAATGCGTGGGCGACGTCGACATACTCGCTGATCGCGACGCCCACGGGCACATCGGCGCGGGCGAGGAGTTCGTAGGTCCCGGCGCGCAGGATGGCCTTCATCGGCTTGTCGAGGCGGGGCAGCGTCCAGCCCTTCGATAGGTGGCGGGCGACTAGTTCGTCGATCTCGTCGGCGCGCGCGCGGGCGCCGCGGACGAGGTCGTCGAAGAAGTCGATGTCGGCCTCGGCATATTCGACCTCCTCGATCGTCGCGCCGATGCGGTGTTGGTGGAACTCGTGGAGCAGCGCGGTGGTGGCGGTGCCCTCCATCTCGTGCTGGTAGAGCGCCTGCACCGCCGCGAGCCGCGCGGCGGCGCGCGCCTTGGTACGGGCGGCTGTACGCATATTTAGACGGGTGTCGGGGACTGGCATGGAGGCGGGCATGTAGGGGTAAGCTGCGGAGTCGTCACCCCTTAGGGGTAAGGGTCAATAGGAACCGTTGCTAGCGTCAGGAGCGACTTCCTGCCCATCGCTAACCCGACGATCCTTCGACCTCCGTAAGGCGTCTCACTTGAAGGAGAGCGGAATGGGACTACTATCCAAGCTATTGGGGAAGCCACGTCAGCCCGATCTGACGTTCGCCGCCGACGGCTTCTACCCACTAGGCCTCGTGGACAAAGGTTGACGGCGTGATCGCTTGTTGATTCAAGGCTGC
>NZ_CAXSHH010000005.1:0-77905 GCF_964237155.1 uncultured Sphingomonas sp.
TCGACTCCGGCCAGATCGGCATCATCGTCCTGGGCGTCTTCGTGTCGGCGCTGCTCGGGGCGGCGCTCGCCCCAATCGTCTCGCGGCGGATCGGGAAGAAACGCGGCGCGATGATCGTCGGGCTGGTCGCGTTCATCGGCGCGCCCTTGCCGATCGTCCTGCGGCTCGCCGGGCTATTGCCGCCCAATGGCGATCCGTCCGTGTTCTGGCTGGTGCTCGCGACCACCACGCTCGACACCGCGCTGATCATCTGTTTCCAGGTGCTGACCGCCGCCATGATCGCCGATCTGGTCGACCGGGCGGAACTCCGCACCGGCCGCCGGTCGGAGGGCGTGTTCTTCGCCGCGATCACCTTCGTCAAGAAGACGGTGCTGGGCCTTGGCCTCATCGCCGCCTCCTTCGTGCTGACGCTATCGGCGTTCCCCGTCGGTGCCAAGGCGGGCGAGGTGCCCGCCGACACGCTGTGGCGGCTCGGGGCCTGGTACGTCCCCACCAGCCTCGCGCTCTGGCTATCGATGATCGCGGTGCTCAGCAGCTACCGGCTGGGTCGGGACGACCACGAGGACAACCTCCGCAAGCTTGCCGAGGCGAGGGCCGCCGCCCCGCCGCTCGCGCCCATCTGACCATCGACAGGAACGACGCCATGTCCACCAGCCCCCTCGATCTCGACGCACTGCGCGACCGCTACGCCCGCGAGCGCGACCTGCGCATCGCCACCGACGACTCGCAGCGCCAGTACCGCGACGTGGAGCAGGGGTTCGCTCACCTGCTCGACGACCCGTACGGTACCGCGCCGCCGCGCGCGCCGGTGAAGGAGGACGTGGACGTGTTCGTCGTCGGCGGCGGCTTTGGCGGCCTGCTGACGGGCGCGCGCCTGCGCGAGGCGGGCGTGAAGCGCATCCGCATCGCCGACGCGGGGTCCGACTTTGGCGGCACCTGGTACTGGAACCGCTATCCCGGCGCGGCTTGCGACATCGAGAGCTACATCTACTTCCCGCTGCTCGAGGAGACCGGCTACATGCCGGTCGAACGCTATTCCAAGGCCGACGAGATCCGCGCGCATTGCCGCCGCATCGCCGAACGATACGACCTCTATCGCGACGCGCTCTTCTCGACCCAGGTGAAAGGGCTGGAATGGGACGGCCCCGCCGCGCGCTGGACGGTGACCACCGACAAGGGCGACGTGCTCCGCGCGCGGTTCGTGGTCCTGACCACCGGCCCGCTCAACCGCCCCAAGCTCCCCGACATTCCCGGCATAGACCAGTTCGCGGGCCACGCCTTTCACACCAGCCGCTGGGATTATGCCTACACCGGCGGCTCGGCGACCGAACCGATGGCCAATCTCGCGGACAAGCGCGTCGGCATAATCGGCACGGGCGCGACCTCCATCCAGTGCGTCCCGCCGCTCGCGCGCGACGCCAAGCACCTCACCGTCTTCCAGCGCACGCCGTCGGGCGTCGACCCGCGCGACAACAGCATGACCGACCCGGAATGGTGGGCCGGCCTGCCGTCCGGCTGGCAAAAGGAGCGTACCGAGAACTTCTCGGCCCAGTTCACCCAGGCGCTTCCGCCGACCGACCTGGTGCGCGACGGCTGGACCGTCCTCGCCCGCGCGATGCGCGACAAGGTCGCGACGGCCGGTCCGGGGGCTGACTACGCCGCGCTCCACGACCTGGCCGATTTCGAGAAGATGCAGGGAACGCGCGACCGGGTCGACGCGGTCGTGACGGACCCGGCCACCGCCGAGGCGCTGAAACCCTGGTACAGCGTCTATTGCAAGCGCCCCTGCTTCTCCGACCTATACCTCCAAGCCTTCAACCGTCCCAATGTCTCATTGGTCGAGACCGGCCGCGCGGGCGTGGAGGCGATCACCCCGACGGGCGCGGTCGTGAACGGCGTCGAGCATCCGCTCGATTGCCTGATCTTCGCCACCGGCTTCGACACGTCGTCGTCCTACGCCAAGCGGTCGGGCGGGATGACGATCAGCGGCGTGGGCGGGCTGTCGCTCAATCGAAAATGGGAGAACGGTCTGTCGACGCTGCACGGGATGCACACGCGCGGCTTCCCCAACTGCTTCGTGATCAGCCAGAGCCAAGCGGGCATGTCGCCCAATTTCCCGCACATGATCTCCGAACAGGCGGCGCACATCGCGCACATCGTCGACCATTGCATGGACAAGGGCATCGGCGCGGTCGAGCCGACCGAAGAAGCGGAGTCGGCCTGGGTCGACACGATCGTCGCCGGGGTGATCGCTCGGCGCAAGCAGTTGGAGGATTGCACCCCGGGCTACTACAACAATGAGGGCCGCGACTCGGCCAACGCCGCCAAGAGTGGCGTGTTCGGCGCGGGTCCGATCGAGTTCGCCAAGCTGCTACGGCTATGGCGCGAGGGCGGCGACCTGGCCGGGCTGGAACTGGACGGCGAGAACGCCCGCACGGTCAAGGAGAACGCATCGTGAGCGGCGCCGGGACACGTAAGTCGATCTTCATCACCGGCGCGGCGTCGGGCATCGGCCGCGAGACCGCGCTGCTGTTCGCGCAAAAGGGCTGGTTCGTCGGCGGCTACGACGTCAATGCCGCCGGGCTGGAGGCATTGGAGGGCGAGATCGGGGCCGATGACGGTCTGTTCGCGCAGCTGGACGTGACCGACGCCGACGCTTTCTCGGCCACGATGATTGCGTTCGGCGAACGGACGGGCGGCACGCTCGACCTGATGCATTCCAACGCGGGCATCATCGGCGGGGGTATGTTCGACGAGCAGCCGTGGGACGAGATCGCCCGCGTCGTGAACATCAACTTCATGGGCGTGATGATCGGGACGCGTGCGGCTGTGCCGCTGCTGCGCGCCACTCCAGGCTCGCTGAACCTGATCACCTCCTCCTCCTCGGCGATCTGGGGAACGGCGGGGATCAGCGTCTATTCGGCCACCAAGCACGCCGTGCGCGGGTTGACGGAGGCGATCTCGATCGAGTTCAAGCGCTACGGCGTGCGCGCGGCCGACCTGCTGCCCGGCCTGATCGACACGCCGCTGATGTCGGACCGGATGCGCGAGCTGGCTCCCACCGAAGGCATGTGGCGGCTGGTCAAGCCGCGCGAGGTGGCCGAGCATGTCTGGCGCGCGTACCATGAGGATGTCCTGCATTGGTACGTGCCCGCCGAACTGCGCGAGTTCCATGCGCAGGTGGTCGCGGAGCCGGAGGTCGTGCGCGAGGAGCGGACCGCGCTGCTCGCGATGATGACCGCGGCCAGCTGAATTTCCCCCGAGAGGACTCGACCATGTCGATATTGGACAACGCGCCCGTGACGCCCGCGAACGAGGACGATGCCGCGATCGAGGCGCTCCATGCGGCGTTCGCGGTGCAAAAGGCCGCGTTCGACGTCGATCGCTCCCCCCCGATCGAGGTCCGGCGCGAGCGGCTTCAGATACTGATGGGAATGATGACGTCGAACCGCGAGCGGATCGCGCGCGCGGTCGCGGACGACTTCGGCGCGCACCCGGCGGGCCAGTCCGACCTGATCGAGGTGCTGGGGGTGATCGGCCGCGCCGCGCACGTGCTGGAGAACCTGGAAGCGTGGATGCGCCCCGACCCGCGGCACATCGACAGCGCGGTGTTCGGTTCCGCGCGTGCCGAGATGCGGCTTCAGCCCAAGGGCGTGATCGGCAACATGGTCCCCTGGAACTTTCCGTTCGACCTGTCGGTCGGGCCGATGGTCGAGATGCTGGCGGCGGGCAACCGCGTGATCGTCAAGCCGTCCGAATACACCCCCGCCTGCGCCGACCTGCTCGCGGAGATGGTCGCGGCGACGTTCGACCCCGACCTGGTCACGGTCGCGGTCGGCGGGCTGGAACTGGCGCGCGCTTTCTCGTCGGTGGCGTGGGATCATCTGCTCTACACCGGCAGCCCGGGCGTCGGGCGGCAGGTGATGGCGGCCGCGGCGGCGAACCTCACGCCCGTCACGCTCGAGCTCGGCGGCAAATGTCCAGCGATCCTGACGCCGGGATCGGTCACGGCGCGGAATATCGAGTCGGTGATCGGCACCAAGATCATCAAGAACGGCCAGATGTGCGTATCGGTCGACTACGCGCTCGTGCCGCGCGCCGAGATGGAGGCGTTCGTCGACGGGGCGCGTGCGTTCATGGCAGGCGCGTCGCCGGACTATTCGCGGTCCGACGACTGCACGGGCGTCGTGTCGGAGCGGCATCTGGCGCGGTTGTCCGACATGCTGGGCGAAGCGCGCGGCCGCCAGGTCCGCGTGGTGTCGCTCGACGGACGCGACGACGTCGACCCGGAGACGCGCCGCATGCCCATCTCGCTCGTTGTCGACCCGCCCGCCGACCTGCGCGTGATGCGCGAGGAGATATTCGGCCCCATTCTGCCCGTCGTCCCCTATGACGATTTGGAAGCGGCGGTGGCGGGGATCAACGCGGGCGACCGGCCGCTCGGGCTTTATGTGTTCGGCGATGACGAGGCGGTCACCGACCGGGTGCTGGACGCGACGCATTCGGGCGGGGCCGCGGTCAACACCTGCGCCGTGCAGAGCTCGCTGCCGTCGATGGGCTTCGGCGGATCGGGGATGAGCGGCATGGGCCGCCATCACGGCATGGAGGGCTTTCGCGAGTTCTCGAACCAACGTGGGCTTGTGGTGCGCGGGCAAGGCGACATGATCGACGCGTTCTATTCGAGCGCCAAGGGTTCGGCGGTCGCCGACGCCGCCCTCGCGCACGGCTGACCGGGGCGGGCGCGGCTAGGAGGGGTCCCGCTCCACCCGGACGAGCAGCGTCCCCTCGCTCACCTGCCCGCCCGCCTCCGCCGACAGCTCGGCGACCGTCCCGTCGAACGGCGCGGTCAGGCCATGCTCCATCTTCATCGCCTCCAGCGTGACGAGCTTCTGGCCGGTGACGACCGCATCGCCCACGCTCACATCGACCGCGATGATCCGGCCGGGCATCGGCGACAGGATCGCGCCGTCGGCGGCGGTGCCGGCGGTAATACCGGACGCTCGGAACGGTTCGATCGACCAAGTCTGCCCGGCTTCGGCGATCAGCACCCTCCTCGGCGAAGGCCGGGGCCCAGCCACGGCGGTCGGCGGCGACGCTCCTCGATCCCCACCGCGGCTGGGCCCCGGCCTTCGCCGGGGAAGCAGGACGGGCTGTCCGTCCACCGACGCCCGCACCTCGTCGACCGCGATCGCATTCAGCCGGAACCCGAAAAGCGGTTGATCGCCGACCAATACATCAGCCGCGTCCGCAAGCTTATCTTCGCCAGGTAGCGCGGGCGGCATCAATTCGTCGCCCTCACGCAGGATCAGGCCGGTATCGGCCACACCGGCCCTGAACTCCTTATTCAGACAAAGCTTCGCCAAAAAGCCGGCGTTCGTGCGTACCGGCCAAACCTCGACGTCGGTCAGCGCTTCCCAGAGCTCATCTATGGCGCGACGACGCGTCTTCTCGTGAACGATGATCTTGGCGATCATGGGATCGTAGAAGCCCGTGACCTCACCCCCTTTCTCCACGCCCGTATCGACACGGACGGAGTCCGGCAGGATCAGATGTTCAAGGCGACCGGTCGAGGGTAGAAACCCCGTCGCCGGATTTTCGGCATACAGCCGCGCCTCCATCGCCCAGCCGTTGATGCTCAGCTCCTCCTGCCGCTTGGGCAACCGCTCTCCGCTCGCCACCCGCAGTTGCCATTCGACCAGGTCCTGCCCGGTGATCTCCTCCGTCACCGGATGCTCGACCTGCAGCCGCGTGTTCATCTCCATGAAGAAGATACGGTCCGCCCGAAGCCCCTCGCTGGCGTCGGCGATGAACTCGATCGTCCCCGCACTCCGATAGTCGACCGCCTTGGCCGCGCGCACGGCGGCGGCGCAGACCTGCTCGCGCGTGGCCGCGTCCATGCCGGGCGCGGGCGCTTCCTCGATCACCTTCTGGTAGCGGCGCTGGAGCGAGCAGTCGCGCTCGAACAGATGGACAACGTTCCCGTGCGCGTCGCCGAACACCTGCACCTCGATATGCCGGGGCGACAGGATGTATTTCTCGATCAGCACCCGGTCGTCGCCGAAGCTGGACGCCGCCTCACGCTTGCACGAGCCGAGCGCGTCGAGGAACCCGGCCGCATCCTCGACACGCCGCATCCCCTTGCCCCCACCGCCCGCGACCGCCTTGATCAGCACCGGATAACCGATCGCGTCCGCCTCCGCCTGAAGCCGCTCCGGCGCCTGGTCCTCGCCCAGATAGCCCGGCGTGACGGGCACCCCCGCCGCGATCATCCGCGCCTTGGCCGCGTCCTTCAGGCCCATCGCGCGGATGCTGTCCGGCTTCGGCCCGACCCACACCAGCCGCGCATCGATCACGCTCTGCGCGAAGTCGGCGTTCTCCGACAGGAACCCATACCCCGGATGGATCGCCTCCGCTCCCGTCGCCAGCGCGGCGGCGACGATCCGCTCCCCCACTAGATAGCTCTCGCGCGCCGGACTCGCCCCGATATACACCGCCTCGTCCGCTTGGCGTACGTGCAGCGCGGTCGCGTCGGCGTCGGAGTAGACCGCGACCGTCCGAATACCGAGCCGCCGCGCCGTCCGGATCACCCGGCAGGCAATCTCGCCCCGGTTGGCGATCAGAAGGGACGCGATCATGGGCGGTTACGGCATGTAACGTCAGACGATAACGGCAGATATCGCGCGAGCAGGCGCTGACGCCGACGGGCGAGGGCGACGAAGATGACGGTCAAACCGCACAGCATCGCGGACCCGACTCCCGGATCCACTATCATCAGCATCTGCATCATAGCCGGTGCAAGCAGCAACCCGATCGTGACGGTAATGCCGAACTCCCCTTTAACTTCGTTTTTTTGGGTGGCGGTAAGAACCTCGATATGATGTAGAAGATAGTTGTCGAGCAACCACCAATCCAACTTGGCGGCTTTACGCTCCATCCAGTCGCCCATCATGACCTGCTCTCCCTCACATCCGGAACACCCCGAAGCGGGGAGCCTTCGGGATTGGCGCGTTGAGCGTCGCGGCGAACGCAAGCCCCAGCACGTCGCGCGTCTGCGCCGGGTCGATCACGCCGTCGTCCCACAGCCTTGCGGTGGCGTAATACGGATTGCCCTCGTCCTCGTACTTCCGCCGGACGGGAGCCTTGAACGCCTCCGCTTCGGCGTCCGTCCACTTATCCGCGTCGCGGTGGACGGTCGCCAGCACGCTCGCCGCCTGCTCGCCGCCCATGACGCTGATGCGGCTGTTGGGCCAGGTGAACAGGAACCGGGGCGAGTATGCCCGCCCGCACATGCCGTAATTGCCCGCCCCGAAGCTCCCGCCGATCAGCACGGTGATCTTGGGCACCGACGCGGTCGCGACGGCGGTGACGAGCTTGGCCCCGTGCTTGGCGATCCCCTCCGCCTCGTATCGCCCGCCGACCATGAAGCCCGATATGTTCTGGAGGAACAGCAGCGGCACGCGCCGTTGGCAGGCGAGTTCGATGAAATGCGCGCCCTTCTGGGCCGACTCGGAGAACAACACGCCGTTGTTCGCCAGGATTGCCACGGGCATGCCCCAGATATGCGCGAAGCCGCACACCAGCGACGCGCCGTATAGCGCCTTGAACTCGTGGAACTCGGACCCGTCGACCAGCCGCGCGATGATCTCGTGCACGTCGTAGGGCGCGCGGACGTCGCTCGGCACGATGCCGTACAGATCGGTCGCATCGTATTTGGGCGGGCGCGGCTCGCGCAGGTTTACGTCGGCCTGAGTCTGGGATGCGAGAGTCGAGACGATGTCGCGCACAATCGTCAGCGCGTGCTCGTCATTCTCGGCAACATGGTCGACCACGCCCGACCGTCGCCCGTGCGTGTCCGCACCGCCCAGTTCCTCGGCCGATATCACCTCGCCGGTCGCCGCCTTGACCAGCGGCGGCCCTGCGAGGAAGATCGTCCCCTGCCCCCGGACGATCACCGTCTCGTCCGACATAGCGGGGACATACGCGCCGCCCGCCGTGCACGACCCCATCACGCACGCGATCTGCGGGATGCCGAGCGCGCTCATGTTGGCCTGGTTGAAGAAGATGCGCCCGAAATGGTCGCGGTCGGGAAATACCTCCGCCTGATGCGGCAGGTTCGCGCCGCCGCTGTCGACCAGGTACACGCACGGCAGCCGGTTCTGCTCGGCGATCTCCTGCGCGCGCAGGTGCTTCTTGACGGTGAGCGGGTAGTAAGTGCCGCCCTTCACGGTCGCGTCGTTGCACACGATCATCACCTGCCGCCCAGACACGCGGCCGATGCCCACGATCATCCCCGCGCCGGGCACCTCGTCGTCATACAGCCCATTCGCGGCGAGCTGCCCGATTTCTAAAAACGGCGATCCCGGGTCGAGCAGCCGCTCCACCCGCTCGCGGGGGAGCAGCTTGCCGCGTGACGTATGCCGCTCCCGCGACTTCTCGTTCCCGCCCAGCGCGAAACGGGCGACGTCCGCGCGCAAGGTGTCGACCAACCCGCGATTATGCGCGGTGTTGGCGCGGAACGTCTCGCTCTCGACCGAGAGCTTTGTGTCGAGGACCGGCGCGCTCACTGCGCTACCGGTGCGTCGGCCCCGATCAGCTCGCGCCCGATCAGCATCCGCCTGATCTCGTTCGTCCCCGCGCCGATATCGAGGAGCTTGGCGTCGCGCAGGAACCGCTCGACCGGCCAGTCCTTGGTATACCCCGCCCCGCCCAGCGCCTGGATCGCTTCCAGCGCGACCTTCACCGCATTCTCCGACGCCAGCAGGATCGCGCCCGCCGCGTCGAACCGCGTCGTCCGCCCCGCGTCGCAGCTCCGCGCCACCGCATAGACATACGCCCGCGCCGAATTCAGCGCGACGTACATGTCGGCGACCTTGGCCTGCATCAGCTGGAACCCGCCGATCGCCTGCCCGAACTGCTTCCGCTCGCGGAGGTAGGGCAGCACCACGTCGAGGCATGCCTGCATGATGCCCAGCTGGATCCCCGCCAGTACCGCGCGCTCGTAATCGAGCCCGCTCATCAGCACGCCGACCCCGCCGTTGACCGGTCCCATGACCTGCGCGTCCGACACCTCGCACTCGTCAAACACGAGCTCGGCGGTGGGCGACCCGCGCATCCCCATCTTGTCGATCTTCTGCCCGATCGAGAAGCCGGGCATGTCGCGCTCGATCAGGAACGCGGTGATCCCGCGCGAGCCCTCGCCCGTCTTGGCATAGACGACCAGCGTGTCGGCATAGGCCGCGTTGGTTATCCAGAACTTGGTGCCGTTCAGCACGTACCCGCCTTGCACCGCATCGGCGCGAAGCTTCATCGAGACGACATCGGACCCCGCGCCGGCCTCCGACATGGCCAGCGAGCCGATATGCTCGCCCGAGATCAGCTTGGGCAGGTACTTGGCCTTCTGTTCGGGGCTCGCCCAACGCGCGATCTGGTTGACGCACAGGTTGGAATGCGCGCCGTAGGACAAGCCGATAGAGGCGGACGCGCGGCTGACCTCCTCGCAAGCGACCACATGCTCCAGATAACCGAGCCCGAGCCCGCCATCCTGCTCCGCCACCGTCAGCCCATGCAGCCCCAACTCGCCCATCGCCGGCCAAAGCTCGTCGCGCGGGAACCAATCCTCCGCGTCGATCCGCGCGGCCAGCGGCGCGATCCGTTCGGTCGAGAACCGGCGCGTGGTGTCGCGGATCATGTCCGCGTTCTCGCCCAACGCGAAATCGAAGTCGTTCAAGCCCGCTCTCCATTGCGGCCCGGCGTACGCGGGCCTTTGACGGCGCGGTCGATCATCGCCGCCCGCGCGTCAACCCCGGCCTCAGATCAGGCCCGCCAGCGGACTGGACGGATCGGCATAGCGCCGCTGACCCATCCGCCCCGCGCGGTAGGCGAGCCGCCCGCTCTCCACCGCCATCCGCATCGCCGCGGCCATCATGACCGGATCCTTGGCCTCGGCGATCGCGGTGTTCATCAGCACGCCGTCGCAGCCCAGCTCCATCGCGACGGCCGCGTCCGACGCCGTGCCGACCCCCGCATCGACCAGCACGGGCACGCCCGCGCCCTCGACGATCAGCCGGATGGTGACGCGGTTCTGGATGCCCAGCCCCGACCCGATCGGCGCGCCCAGCGGCATGATCGCGACCGCGCCGGCGTTCTCCAGCCGCTTGGCCGCGATCGGATCGTCGACGCAATAGACCATCGGCAGGAAGCCATCCTTCGCGAGCACCTCCGTCGCGCGGAGCGTCTCCACCATATCTGGATAAAGCGTCTTCGCCTCGCCCAATACCTCAAGCTTCACGAGGTCCCATCCCCCCGCCTCGCGCGCCAGGCGGAGCGTGCGGATCGCCTCGTCGCCCGTGAAGCAGCCGGCGGTGTTGGGCAGGTAGGTGAATCGCTTGGGATCGATGAAGTCGGTCAGCATCGGCGCTTGCCGGTCGGTGACGTTGACGCGCCGCACCGCCACCGTGACGATCTCCGCGCCCGACGCCTCCAAAGCGGCCGCGTTCTGCGCGAAGTCCTTGTACTTGCCCGTGCCGACGATCAGCCGCGACCGGAAGCTGCGGCCCGCGACCGTCCACAGGTCGGCGTCGATGGCCGGCTGGTGGTCGCCTCCTCCCACGAAATGCACGATTTCGATGTCGTCCCCGTCCTCCACGCACACCTGCGCCAGTGTGGATCGCGGCACCACCTCCAGATTGCGCTCGACCGCCACCTTCTCCGCGACGAGTCCGAGCTCGGTCGCAAGCTGCGCGATCGTCAGCCCGGCGGCGACGCGCTTATGCTCGCCGTTGACGGTAATGGAGACGGTGCCGTCGGTGTGCTGGTTCATGCGGGTGATCTAGGCGGTGCTGCGGCCCGGTTCAAATAGCAAAGCGCCTGGGTCAGTTCGGCTTGCGGTCGGGCACCTCATCGGATCCGAGCCATCGGCTTCCGCCTTCCATCGGTGCGTCCACCGCCAACGTCGACAGACCGCGCCCACGCCGGCCCATGGCTGCGACCACCGCATCGAAATCGACCAGCCCGGCCTCCGCCAGCGCCGCCAGCCACGACCGCGTCCACAGGATGTGCCCCGCCCCCAGACCCTGCAACCGGATTGCCAGTCGCCGATCCTCGACCAGCACCAGCGGCACCGCATCGGGCCGCGTCAGCCGGTCGATATTGCCGAGCGCCCAGCTCAGGGCGGCGTCGCCCAGCCCGCGAGTGGCGACCGGGTCCACTCCGCTCCGTTCGCGTTCCAGCGCATCGCGGTACACCGGCCCGATCGGCGTATCAGCCATGCCTATCCGAGAGTTATCGCCACCAAACCACGCGGCGAGCCGCGGGTGGTCGGACGCGTCCGGTTTGCGCAGGCACTCCAACCGCACGACATCCAGCACCACGACCAGCCGACCGAACAGCGCCAGGAGATCTAGTCGATCCGCGTGCGCCAGGCTGATCAACGGCCCGGCGTCAGGCAGGATCAGGTCGACGGATCGCGTCACGTTCCCGCTCCGGCGCTCTCCCGCAGCAACATGCCGACCACCCGCGCCTGCTCCCGTTCCTCAGGCCACAAGTCGGTCGAGAGCGGCACTCCGCTCAGCTCGGCCGCCTCGTACAGCTCGCCCAGCGTTTCGATCCGCGCGCGGCGCAACGCTTCACGATATCCGACCTCTCCGGCTTGCCAGGCGACCAGCAGGGCATGGAGCGTGGCGGGACGGGGAACAGGCATGGTGGCGAATGTAGTCGTCCGCCTCGCCCCGCTCAAGCGCGATGGCGGCCGCGCGCCGGACGCGCTACGCCGAAATTATGCCCGACACCGTCCTCGTCCTGAACGGCCCCAACTTGAACCTACTGGGTGTCCGCGAGCCGGAGATCTACGGCGACGACACGCTCGACGACATCGCAGGGATGCTGGAGAACCGCGCCCGCGAGCTCGGGCTGGCTGTCGACCTGCGCCAGTCCAATCACGAGGGCCATCTCGTCGATTGGCTTCACGAGGCGCAGGCGACGAGCGCGCGCGCGGTGCTGCTCAACGCGGGCGGCTTCACGCACACCTCCGTCGCGATCCACGATGCGATCAAGGCGGTCTCGACCCCGGTGATCGAGGTCCACCTGTCCAACCCGCACCGGCGCGAGGCGTTTCGGCACGTGTCGCTCGTCGGCCAGGCGGCGCGGGGAACGATCGCGGGGTTCGGGGCGCTCTCCTATCTCCTCGCGCTTGAAGCCGCCGCGCGCATCTGACAGTAGCGGGTCCATGACGGAACCGATACAAACGGCGATCCCGGCCGGACCGATGGAGGTCGATGTCGACCTGGTCCGCCAGCTCGCGGGCATCCTGGACGCGACGCAGCTGACCGAGATCGAGGTCGAGGACGGCCCACGCCGCATCCGCGTGGCGCGCAAGGCCGGACCCCAGGCCGCGCCCGCGCCGGTCCACTACGCCCCGCCCCAACTTGCCGCGCCGCTCCCCCCGGCCGTGCCGGCCGCGACCGAGATCGGCGCGCCCACCCCCGCGCCGGAAGCGAACGCCGTCCGCTCGCCGATGGTCGGCACCGTCTATCTCGCCGCCGATCCCGCGTCCAAGCCCTTCGCCGCCGTCGGAGAGCGGGTCGAGGCGGGCGACACGCTGCTGATCGTCGAAGCGATGAAGGTCATGAATCCCATCCTCGCCCCCGCCGCGGGCAGCGTCACCGCCGTGTTGGTGGTGAACGGCCAGCCCGTCGAGTTCGACCAGCCGCTGATCGTCGTCGCCTAATGCGGCCCATCAAGAAGCTGCTGATCGCCAACCGCGGCGAGATCGCGCTGCGCATCCACCGCGCCTGCCACGAGATGGGCATCAAGACGGTCGCGGTCCATTCCACCGCCGACGCCGACGCCATGCACGTCCGCCTGGCGGACGAGGCGATCTGCATCGGCCCGCCGTCGGCGACCGACAGCTACCTGAACGTCGCCAACATCATCTCGGCCGCCGAGATCAGCGGCGCGGACGCGATCCACCCGGGCTACGGCTTCCTGTCGGAAAACGCGCAGTTCGCCGAGATCGTCGAGCTCCACGGCATCCTGTTCGTCGGCCCCAAGCCCGAACACATCCGCACCATGGGCGACAAGGTCGAGGCCAAGCGCACGGCGGGCGCGCTCGGCCTGCCGCTCGTCCCCGGCTCGGCGGGCGCGATCGCCAATCTGGACGAGGCCAAGTGCGTCGCCGCCGAGATCGGCTACCCCGTCCTGATCAAGGCGGCGTCGGGCGGCGGCGGGCGGGGCATGAAGGTGGTGCCAAACGAGGACCAGCTCGAGACTCTGATGGCGCAGGCGGGCTCCGAGGCGAGGAACGCGTTCGGCGACGCGACCGTCTATATGGAGAAGTACCTCGGCAATCCGCGCCATATCGAGTTCCAGGTTTTCGGTGACGGAAACGGCCACGCGATCCATCTGGGCGAGCGCGACTGCTCGCTCCAGCGCCGTCACCAGAAAGTGCTGGAGGAGGCCCCCTCCCCCATCCTGCCCGCCGCCGAGCGCGACCGCATGGGCGGCGTCGTCGCCAAGGCGATGGCCGACATGGGCTATCGCGGCGCTGGCACGATCGAGTTCCTGTGGGAGGCGGGCGACTTCTACTTCATCGAGATGAACACCCGCCTTCAGGTGGAGCATCCGGTGACCGAGATGATCACGGGCATCGACCTCGTCCGCGAGCAGATCCGCGTCGCCGAGGGCTGCCCGTTGTCGGTCCGCCAAGAGGATGTCCGTTTCACCGGCCACGCGATCGAATGCCGCATCAACGCGGAGGACCCCCGCACCTTCGCTCCATCGCCGGGCAAGGTGGCGCAGTTCCACGCGCCCGGCGGCATGCATGTCCGCGTCGATTCCGGCCTCTATGCCGGCTATAAGGTCCCCCCCTATTACGACAGCATGATCGCCAAGCTGATCGTCTACGGCACCACCCGTGAACGCTGCATCGCTCGCCTCCGCCGCGCGCTGGAGGAGTTCGTGATCGAGGGCATGAAGACCACCATCCCCCTGCATCGCGCGCTGATCGAGGATCCGGAATTCCAGCGTGGCGAGTACACGATCAAGTGGCTAGAGGAGTGGCTGGCGGAGGAGAGGTAAGCCTCCGGGTGGCTGCTCGAGGGAAGATCGCGACGCTTACAAAGGAACAGCGCATGACGATGCGTCGGGGCGAGGTGGCGCGCGATCGGGCAACGCATCCGATGATGCCTCTTTCGCGGGCAGCGCGATCCATCTTCCTGGATCGTTTTTCGCGGTCGCCCGTGCGCTTCCCGGCTGGCACGATCGGTGCAACATCGGTTATGGGCGGACATCGGCAACCGGGGCGGGCGCATACGTGAAGAAGATCGAGGCGATCATCAAACCCTTCAAGCTCGACGAGGTGAAGGATGCGCTGCACGAACTGGGCGTGTCCGGCATCACCGTCACCGAGGCCAAGGGCTTCGGCCGGCAGAAGGGCCACACCGAATTGTACCGCGGGGCGGAGTACGTCGTCGATTTCTTGCCCAAGGTGAAGCTGGAGGTGGTCGTCACCGATCCCCTCGCCTCGCGCGTCGTCGAAGCGATCGCCGCGGCCGCGCAGACGGGCCGGATCGGCGACGGCAAGATCTTCGTCATCCCCGTCGAGTCCGCGCTCCGCATCCGCACCGGCGAGCGCGACGAGGACGCGATCTGACCTTAACTCTCCTCCCGCCTTGCGGGAGGGGTCGGGGGAGGGCCTATCGGCACGCACCCATCCTTTGATTGAACAGCCCCTCCCCCAGCCCCTCCCGCAAGCGGGAGGGGAGCAAGAAGTAAGAGGAACGAAGAACATGGCCACCGCACAGGAAGTCCTCGCCCGCATCAAGGAAGAAGAGATCGAATGGGTCGACCTCCGCTTCACCGACCCCAAGGGCAAGTGGCAGCACCTGACGATGGTCGCCTCGATCCTGGGCGAGGACGAATTCGAGGACGGGCTGATGTTCGACGGCTCCTCGATCGAGGGCTGGAAGGCGATCAACGAGTCCGACATGACGCTCAAGCCCGATCTGGACGCGGTCTATACCGACCCCTTCTCCGCCACGCCGATGCTGATCGTGTTCTGCGACGTGGTCGAGCCCGGCAGCGGCGAAAGCTATTCGCGCGACCCGCGCTCGACCGCCAAGAAGGCGGAGGCGTACCTGCTCGCCACGGGCGTCGGCGACACCGTCTATGTCGGGCCCGAAGCCGAGTTCTTCATGTTCGACGATGTCCGGTTCGAGAACAGCTACGCGACGAGCTATTACAAGATTGACGATATCGAGCTGCCGACCAACACCGGCCGCGAATATGAGGGCGGCAACCTCGCGCATCGCCCGCGCGCCAAGGGTGGATATTTCCCAGTCGCCCCCGTCGACTCGGCGGTCGACATCCGGGGCGAGATGGTCTCGACCATGCTCGAGATGGGCCTGCCCTGCGACAAGCATCATCACGAGGTCGCCGCAGGCCAGCACGAGCTGGGGCTGACCTTCGGTACGCTTACCACGACCGCGGACCGGATGCAGATCTATAAATACGTCGTACATCAGGTCGCCCACGCCTACGGCAAAACCGCGACCTTCATGCCCAAGCCGATCAAGGAGGATAACGGGTCGGGGATGCATACGCATTTCTCGATCTGGTCGGGCGGCCAGCCGAGCTTCGCAGGCAACGGCTATGCCGGCCTGTCCGAGATGTGCCTGTTCTTCATCGGCGGCATCATCAAGCACGCCAAGGCGCTGAACGCCTTCACCAACCCGTCGACCAACAGCTACAAGCGGCTGGTGCCCGGCTACGAGGCCCCCGTGCTGCTCGCCTATTCGGCGCGCAACCGCTCGGCCTCGTGCCGCATCCCCTACGGCACGGGAGCCAAGTCCAAGCGGGTCGAGGTCCGCTTCCCCGACGCGCTCGCCAATCCCTATCTCGCCTACGCCGCGCTGATGATGGCGGGGATGGATGGCATCCAGAACCGCATCCACCCCGGCGAGCCGATGGACAAGAACCTGTACGACCTGCCCCCCGCCGAACTCGCCGACATCCCGACCGTCAGCGCTTCCTTACGCGAGGCGCTCGACTGCCTGGCCGCCGATCACGAGTTCCTGCTGAAAGGCGACGTATTCACCAAGGATCAGGTCGAGGCTTACATCGCGCTCAAGTTCGAGGATGTGCATCGGTGGGAGATGACGCCGAGCCCGGTTGAATATGACATGTACTATAGCGGTTGAGGTCGGCAGCGGTTGAGGTCAGTAGCGCAGCTAATGACCGGTGCGGCGGGCGAAGCCCCGCCGTACAACCGCTGTCGGACGGCCTTGCTATAGCAAGGACCAACGGCGTGGCTTTGCCGCGTCGCTGCCCACCGAGGAAGCCCCGGGCGTTCCCTCACCAGCCGACCACGTCCGGCCGTTCCGCGAAGGACACGACCATGCGCCTCCTGACCACCACGCTCGCCTTGTCGCTGACCGCGACCGCTCCCGCCCAGACCAAGTCTCCCGAACCGAAATGCGTCGCCACCACTCCCGCGCTCCCGCCCGAGTTCGCCGGCTGGCTAGACCGCACCCCCCTTACGGCGGCGACCACCGCTCCGGCCGCAACTCGGGCCACCCTGACCGTCGGCAAGGCCGCCCAACTCCGCCTCTCCCCGACCCCGGCGGTCCGCTTCGCGCTCCGCCCCGAAAGGCCCGCCGCGCCCGACACCCACGCCGGCCTCGTCGCCTTCACCATCGCCCGCCCCGGCACCTACCGCGTCGCGCTCGGCGCGGGCATGTGGATCGACCTCGTGCGTGACGGTCGCGCAGTTCCCTCCACGACCCACCGCCACGGCCCGCCATGCGGCGGCATCCGCAAGACCGTCGACTTCCGCCTGACGCCCGGCCGTCACCTGATCCAACTATCAGGCGGCAAGGAGTCCAGCGTGACGGCCATGATCGCGGCAATCGGTTAAGAAGGCATGATCATGTCGGCGTCGAGCGGGTGGACATGCTCGGCGCGCGGCGTGAGTCGAGCGTGTTCGCGGTGCCGTGAGAATCGACACCTTGCTTCATCTGTTCGTCTCGTTAAACGGCGCGCTTATGGATCCGAAGCGATAACCCCCGCTTGCCGCCACCCCGCACCCCCGCTACCCCGCGCACTCGATGCCCCGCTCCGATCACCGCCCCTCCGCCATGATCCAGGGCGGCGCGGTGTTCCCGCATCGCCACCTCACCGGCATCGACGGCCTCCAGCCGCACGAGATCGCCTTCCTGCTCGACGAGGCCGAGAAGTGGATCGAGCCCCGCCCCGAACCCGATCGCCGCCTCGCCGGCCTTACCCAGATCAACGCCTTCTTCGAGAACTCCACCCGCACGCTCCTGTCTTTCGAAATCGCGGGCAAGCGACTGGGGGCGGACGTGGTCAACATGCACGCCGCGCAATCGTCGGTGAAGAAAGGCGAGACGCTGATCGACACCGCCCAGACGCTGAACGCGATGCGCGCCGACGTGCTCGTCATCCGCCACATGAGCTCGGGCGCGGTCCGGTTGATCGCGGACAAGGTCGACTGCCCCGTCCTGAATGCGGGCGACGGGCGGCACGAGCATCCGACGCAAGGGTTGCTCGACGCGCTCACCATCCGACGGCGGCGGGGAAGCATCGCCAACCAGCGCGTGGTCATTTGCGGCGACCTCCTCCACAGCCGCGTCGCCCGGTCGAACATCCTGGCGCTGACCGCGCTCGCCGCAGAGGTGCGCGTCTGCGCGCCCGCGACACTGATGCCCGCCGCGATCGAGCGTATGGGGGTCACGCCCTTCACCGATTTCGACCGCGCGATCGAGGGCGCGGACGTGGTCATGATGCTCCGCCTCCAGACCGAGCGGATGGACGGCGCCTACGTCCCTTCCCCGCGCGAATACCGGCTCCGCTACGGCCTCACGCCCGAACGGCTCGCGCGCGCGCCCGGCGCGCTCGTCATGCACCCCGGCCCCATGAACCGCGGCGTCGAGATCGATTCGAGCGTCGCGGACTGCCCGCAGTCGGCGATCACCGAGCAGGTGGCGATGGGCGTCGCGGTCCGCATGGCCTGCCTCGACGTCCTTACCCGTCGCGCGCGCGGCGTGGAGGGGTGGTCGTGAGCATGACCGCGTTCGTCAACGCCGAACTGGTATGCCCGGTCGTGGGCGTCCGTCGGGGCGGGTTGCTGGTTCAGGACGGCGCGATAGCGGCGGTCGGCACGGTCGACGTGCCGGAGGGCGCGGCGGTGGTCGATTGCGGCGGCCTCCCTCTCGCCCCCGGCATCGTCGATCTGGGCGTTTTCGCGATCGACCGCCGCGCCTTTCGCGCCGGCGGGATCGTCCGCGTCGCGCTCATGCCCGACCAGTCGCCCCCGCTCGACGACCCCGGCATCGTCCAGCGCGCCAGTCTGATCGGCAAGCCCGATCTATGGATCCACCCCATCGCCGCCGCCACGCGCGGGTTGAAGGGCGGGGAGCTGGCCGAGCTCGCATTCTGCCGGGCGGGCGGCGCGCGCGCGGCGGGCACGGGCGCGCGCTGGATCGCCGATGCGGGCGTGATGCGCCGCCTGCTCCACTACGCCCGCGATCTCGACCTGGCGGTGATCGCGCACAGCGAGGACGCCGGGCTCACGGGCGGCGCGGTCGCGACGGAGGGCGAGACCGCGACCCGCCTGGGCCTCCCCGCCGCCCCCGCGCTCGCCGAGGCGCTCGCGGTCGCCCGCGACCTCCTGCTCGCGGAGGAGACCGGCGCGCGGCTCCATCTGCGCCAGGTGACCACCGCCGCCGCGCTCGACCTCGTCCGCGCGGCCAAGCGCCGGGGCGTCCTCGTCACTTGCGGCATCACCCCTGCGCATCTGTTCCTGTCCGACATCGCGGTCAGCGACTTCCGCACCTTCGCCCACCTATCGCCCCCTTTACGCGACGAGGCCGACCGCCGGGCCTGCCTCGTGGCCGTGGCGGACGGGACGATCGACGTGCTGTGCTCGGGCCACCAGCCGCACGGACCGGAGGCGAAACGCCTGCCCTTCGCCGATTCGGAGGCGGGCATGGCCGGGGCGGAGACGTTGCTCGCGCTGTGCATGGGCCTGGTGCGCGACGGCCGGCTGGCGCTCGACGGTTTGTTCGCGATGCTCGCGCGGAACCCGGCGCGGGTGCTCGGACTCGACGCCGGGACGCTCGAGGTCGGGGCGCCGGCCGATCTGCTGCTGTTCGATCCCGACGCGCCGTGGCGTATCGACGCCGAACTGTATGAGGGTCTGGCCGGCAACACGCCCTTCGACGGCCTGCCCGTCCAGGGCCGCGCGCTCCGCCTGTGGAAGGGCGGGCGCGAAATTCCCTAACGCGACGCCGTCTGCACACCGGGTCGGCGCAGCCACTGCGCCGTCCGGTCGCCCGCGCCCACGCGTACGAAGCATGCGCCACCCGCCGCCTGGTACCGGCGGCAAGTCGACGCCGCGTCGGCGCGCGTGAAACCGCCGATCGACAGCCGGTAGAACACCCGGTCACCCGTCCGGAACATGGCCCCCGTCGGCGTCCGTCCCTGGAACGGGGCGAAGCGCCGCGTCGCGCGACCCCATGCGTCGCGCGCCACCCCGACCGACTCGAAAGCGCCGAGCTGAACGTAGAAGGCACCCGTGGCCGGTGCGGTGCCGGGACGCGTAGCGATAACCGGCGGCGTTTGCGGTTTGGCCGGAACCGCGACCTTGATCGCGTCCGACGATGGCCGGATCGTCGCGACGGGCAGCGCCTGCACGACCTCCCGGCGATCGGCGAACACGATCCGCGCGGGCCGTGGCGTCGTCGGGGCCATAGTCGGGGCGATCGTGGCGACGACGGACGGCGGCGCGACCGGGTCGGCCGCGGCCGTCAGCACCGGCGACGGCGCGACGACGGCCGGCGCGTTCAGCGCCAGCGCCACCGGCCGCCCGACATCGGCGACCGCCGTCACGCCCAACAGGTGCGCGACCTGGTCCGACGCGGCGCGCGGCTGCGCGAACGCGGCCCATTGCATCATGCGCGCATCGACGTCGCCCGGCGACAGGTCGGCCTCGGCGACGGCCTTGGCCATCCCCCACCGGCCCGCCATCGCCAGCGACAAGGCCAGGTTCTGGCGCGTCTTGGCCACGGCGCCCGGCTGTCGCGCGACCTGCGTCAGGAACGCGACCGCGCCCGCGGGATCGCCCGCCAGCGCCATCGCCAGCCCCCGATCGGCGTCCGGAATCACCCCGGCATGCGCGTCCAGCGTCCGCCGCGCGGTCGACCAATCACCCATGGCGATCTGCGCCAGCGCCAGGCCCAGCGCCGCGCGTCCGGCCCCCGGGTCGAGCCCGACCGCCTCCTCCAACGTCGCCCGCGCGGAGGCGAAGCGCCCCGCCTGCAGGTAGCTCCGGCCCAGCAGCGCCCGGTGCGCGGCGTCGCGTGGCGCCAACCTGACGGCTTCCTCCGCCAGCGTCACCGCACGGGCGGCGTCGCGCTTGCCCAGCGCCTTGGCCGCCTTGTTCGCGATCGACGCCGCCGCCTTAGCACCACCCGCCGCATTGCGCGCGGACGCGACGGCGACCGACCCTCCTGCCAGCATCAGCACGGGCAGCGTCATGTTCACCAGGGTGCGCATGTTCATGGCGGCTCCGATCACTTCCGGGTTTTGGGAGCGGGCAGCTGCGCGATCAGCGTGTCCACCTCCGGGCTGGCGTCGATCAGCCGGTCGAGCGCCTCGGCGACGATCGCCTGCGCCGACCGGTTGCCGATCGCGCTGGCGATGCGCAGCCGCAAATGGCGGTCGGCGTCCAGCCGCAGCGTGAACGCGGCCTTGCCCGCCTTGGTCTGCTTGGCCGAGTCGCGGCCGATCCGCGTCGCGGTCGCCAGCGAGATCGGCTTGGGGCCCTCAGCCCGCGCGACCGGCTCCGCTTCGACCGCCTCGATCCTCTCGGCCAACGCCCCGCGCATCGCCAGCACCGGCGGCATGGGCACGGGCGCGGGCGCGGGCTTGGGCGGCTCGGGCTCGGACGGGTGCCCCATGTCATTCCAGCCGAGATCGTCGGCGGTCACCCCACCCGCCGAAAAACCGCCATAACCCTGCCGCCGCATGGCAGGCGAGGCCTGGCCCTTGCGCGCGAGCAGCTGCGACGACAGGCTCGCCAGCGGTTTGACGCCGAACATCGCGCTCACCCCGCCACCCGCCGGCCGAACCCGCCCGCGCCCGGACGCGGCGAGACGGCCGTCGGCACCGCGAACACCGTGCGGCGGAAATTCTTTTCCAGCCTGTCGGCGACATAGTTCCACAGCGCGGCGACCTCGGCGGCCGACTTGCCCTTGGGATCGGTCTCCATCACGGTGCGCCCGTCGATCATCGACGCGGCGAAATCGGTGCGTTGATGGACCGTGATCGGCGCGACCGTCCCGTGCTGGGACAGCGCCACTGCAGCCTCCGACGTGATCCGCGCCTTGGGGGTCGCGGCGTTCACCACGAAGACCAGCGGCTTGCCCGCTCGGTCGCACAGATCGACCGTCGCGCCCACCGCGCGCAGATCGTGCGGGCTGGGGCGCGTCGGCACCACGATCAGCTCGGCGACCTGGATCACGCTCTGGATCGCCATGGTGATGGCGGGCGGCGTGTCGATCATCGCCAGCTTGAAGCCCTGCTGGCGCAGCGACTCCAGGTCGGCCGCCAGCCTTGCCACCGTGGTCTGCGCGAAGGCGGGCAGCTCCGCCTCGCGCTCGTTCCACCAGTCGGCCAGGCTTCCTTGCGGGTCGATGTCGATCAGGACGACGGGGCCGTGGCCCGCCAGTTGCGCCTGCACGGCCAAGTGCCCGGACAAGGTCGTCTTGCCCGAACCGCCTTTTTGCGACGCCATCGCGAGAACGCGCATGGTTCCTCCTAACTCCCCCGGTTCGAGACACGGCCTGCCACGCCGGTCGATAAGAAAGGGTGAAGGCCGGCGATACGGAGCGTTCGGACCGCGACCGCCGGACGGGGCTTCACCGCCGCGTGATGGTCGGACACCATCCGCGATCGGGTTCCGGCGGGCATCGACGCGGAAACTCGCCGCCTGATAGGCGCATCTCAGCGGACCACAGAGCCTTAGCCCGACACCCACGCCGCCTGCGCCAAGCCTTGCGCATACAGCAGCGCGCTCAGGTCGGCATGTTCGATCCTGGCCCCCGCCGCCGCCGCGACCACCGGCTTGGCGCGGTACGCCACGCCCAACCCCGCCGCCCGGATCATCGGCAGGTCGTTCGCGCCGTCGCCGACGGCCAGGCACGCATCCATGCCCACGCCCGCCGCCGTCGCCGCTCGGCGAAGCTCGCGCTCCTTGGTCGCTGCGCCGACGATCGGCCGCGCCACGCGCCCCGTCAGCCGCCCGTCGGCCACCTCCAACACGTTCGCGACCGCGCGGGTGAAGCCGATCGCCGCCGCCACCGGGTCGGCGAAGCGCGTGAAGCCGCCCGACACCAGCACGCATGTCGCGCCCCGCGCGCGCATCGTTCGCACCAGCACCTCCGCGCCCGGCGTGATCCGCACCCGCTCCGCCAGGCACCGCTCGATCACATCCTCACCCAACCCCGCCAGCAGCGCCACGCGCGCGTCCAGCGCCGCCTCGAAATCCAGCTCGCCGCGCATCGCCGCTTCCGTGATCGCGGCGATCTCGGGCTTGATCCCGGCATAGTCGGCCAGTTCGTCAATGCATTCGACGGTGATCATCGTCGAGTCCATGTCGGCGACGAGCACGCGCTTCGTCCGTGTCGCG
Source organism: uncultured Sphingomonas sp. (assembly GCF_964237155.1). Classification (GTDB taxonomy): domain Bacteria; phylum Pseudomonadota; class Alphaproteobacteria; order Sphingomonadales; family Sphingomonadaceae; genus Sphingomonas. The sequence continues at coordinate 22,703 of NZ_CAXSHH010000005.1, forward strand.
ACCGGCTGCACCACCACGTCCACTCGCGCGAACGCCGCCTCCAGCGCCGCCCGCGCCGCGTCCGGGGCTGTTTCGAAGAACAGGTCCACCGCGACCCCCTCCTCGATCCAGCTTCCGGCAGAGGGCGCGCACGCCGCCGCGCGCAGCCGATCGAGCCCCGCCGAAATATCGCCCGCCGCCAGCCGGTCGGCTGCTATCAGCGTCGCCGTGAACATTGATCGTCCTTTCCCCCGACTGCCGCCGATCGTCGTGATCGCAGGCCCGACGGCGAGCGGCAAGTCCACCGCCGCCGTCGCGCTCGCCGAGGCGACCGGCGGGGTCGTGATCAACGCCGATTCCGCCCAGGTCTACCGCGACCTCCGCATCCTCTCCGCCCGCCCCTCGCCCCAGGACGAGGCGCGCGCCCCACACCGGTTGTTCGGGTATCTGGACGGCGCGGAGGCCTGCTCCGCCGCGCGCTGGGCCGCCGACGCGCGCGCCGCCGTGGCGCAGGCGACCGCGACGGGCGCGCTCCCCATCCTTGTCGGCGGCACCGGCCTATATCTGCGGACGCTGTTGGACGGCATCGCCCCCGTCCCCGCGATCGACCCGGGCATCCGCGCCGAAGTCCGATCGTTGCCCGTCGCGGACGCGTATCGGCTCCTCGCCCAAGCCGATCCGGAAGCCGCCGCCCGCCTTGCTCCCGCCGACACCACCCGCGTCGCCCGCGCGCTGGAGGTCGTCCGCGCCACCGGCCGTCCGCTCGCCGCATGGCAGGCCGAGCGCCGGGGCGGGATCGCCGACGCGTACCACGTGGTGGGTTGCGTCATTCTTCCCGACCGCGACGCGCTCGCCATCGCCGCCGACGCCCGCCTGGCCATCATGTTCGACACGGGCGCGGTCGAGGAGGTGGAGGCCCTGCGCGCGCGCGCGCTTCCCGCCGACCGCCCGATCCTGCGCGCGATCGGTGTCTCGCCTGTTTCCGCCCATGTCTCAGGCGCTTGTACCCGGGCCGAAGCACTTGCCCGTGCCCAACTGGACACACGCCGTTACGCCAAGCGCCAGGGCACCTGGTTCCGCAACCAGTCGCCCGCCAATTGGACGCGCCTCGCCGACGCTGGCGAGGCTTCCAAGCATCTTATAACAAAGTTGCGTGAAACCGGGTTGACGTGAATAGTTGTTACATTTAGGCGCGCTCACATATGTATGGTTCTTCAGGATCGACGGATATGCGACCATGACCGAACGTAGCGGAGCCGACATCCTGGTCCAGGCGCTGGCCGACCTCGGGGTCGAGTTCATCTTCGGCTATCCCGGCGGCGCGGTGCTGCCGATCTACGACGCGCTGTTCCATCACAACGCCGCCGGCGGCCGGATCCGCCACATCCTCGTCCGCCACGAACAGGCCGCGACCCATGCCGCCGAGGGCTATGCCCGCTCGACCGGCAAGCCCGGCGTCGTGCTCGTGACCAGCGGCCCCGGCGCGACCAACGCGGTCACGGGCATCACCGACGCGCTGATGGATTCGATCCCGATGGTCGTCGTCACCGGCCAGGTGCCCACCTCGCTGATCGGCACCGACGCCTTCCAGGAGGCGGACACGGTCGGCATCACCCGTCACTGCACCAAGCACAACTACCTGGTGAAGGATCCCGCGCGCCTGGGCGACGTCATCCACGAGGCGTTCCACATCGCCACCACCGGCCGCCCCGGCCCCGTCGTCATCGACATCCCCAAGGACGTCCAGGTCGCGACCGCGCGCTACACCAGGCCTGGTCCGATCCGCCACAAGACCTACCGCCCGCAGTTGAAGGCCCCTCGCGCCGATGTCGAGGCCGCGGTCGAGATGCTCGCGGCGGCCGAGCGCCCGGTATTCTATACCGGCGGCGGCGTCATCAACGCCGGCCCCGGCGCATCGCAACTCCTGCGCGAGCTCCAGCGCCTGTCGGGCGCGCCCGTCACCTCGACGCTGATGGGCCTGGGTGCGTTCCCGGCCAGCCACGACGCTTGGCTCGGCATGCTCGGCATGCACGGGACCGTCGAGGCGAACATGGCGATGAACAAGGCCGATCTGCTCGTCGCGGTCGGCAGCCGCTTCGACGACCGCGTCACCGGCCGCCTCGACGCCTTCAGCCCGACCAGCCGCAAGATCCACATCGACATCGACCGGTCGAGCGTGAACAAGAACGTCCGCGTCGACCTGGCCGTCATCGGCGACGCGGGCCACGTGCTCGAGGACATGGTCCATCTCTGGAAGTCGCGGCAGACGCCCAAGCCCGAGCTGTCCGACTGGTGGCGGCGCATCGCCGGCTGGCGCGCGGGCAACTGCCTGGATTTCGACGAGACGGGGGACGCGATTATGCCGCAGCGCGCCGTCCAGGCGCTCCACGCGGCCACCGCGCATCGCCAGCCGATCATCACCACCGAGGTCGGCCAGCACCAGATGTGGGCCGCCCAGCATTTCGGCTTCGAGCTTCCCAACAAGTGGCTGACCTCGGGCGGGCTCGGCACGATGGGCTACGGCCTCCCGGCCGCGATCGGCGCGCAGCTCGGCGACCGGGGCGCGCTCGTCATCGACATAGCGGGCGAGGCGTCGATCCAGATGAACATCCAGGAACTGGCGACCGCGACGCAGTACCGCCTGCCCGTCAAGGTGTTCATCCTCAACAACGAATATATGGGCATGGTCCGCCAGTGGCAGGAGCTCAATTACGGATCCCGCTACGCCGAGAGCTACAGCGACAGCCTTCCCGACTTCGTCAGGCTCGCCGAAGCGTATGGCTGGAAAGGCATCCGCATCGAGCATCGCGCAGACCTCGAGGACGGGATCACCGCGATGCTGGACCATGACGGTCCCGTCATGGTCGACTGCCGCGTCTCCAAGCTCGCCAACTGCTTCCCCATGATCCCCTCGGGCGCGGCGCACGACGAGATGATCCTGTGGGCGAACGAGGTCTCCGGCGAGATGACCGACGAAGCGCGAGCACTGGTCTAGTGTTGATGCGTACGGAGGTGGCCGAACGCCACACCCTATCCATCCTCGTCGACAACGAACCCGGCATCCTCGCCCGCATCGCCGGGCTGTTCACCGCGCGCGGCTACAACATCGAGTCGCTCACTGTCTCCGACGTTTCCGCCGACCATGCGGTCAGCCGCATCACGATCGTCACCGCCGCGAGCGCGACGACGATGGAGCAGATCCTGGCGCAGCTCGACCGCCTCGTTCCCGTCCATTCCGTCACCGACCTGACCACGCTCGGTCCGCACGTCGAACGCGAACTCGCGCTGGTGAAGGTGGCGGGCGTCGGCGAGCACCGGATCGAGGCGCTCCGCCTAGGCGAGGTCTACCGCGCGCGCGTCGTCGACGCGACCACCTCGTCCTTCATCTTCGAGCTGACGGGCGGCCGCGACAAGATCGACAGTTTCGTCGCGCTTATGGGCGAGATCGGCCTGGTCGAGATCGCCCGGACCGGCATCGCCGCCATCGCACGGGGACGGGAAGCCGTCTAACACCCCTCTCCCACCGGGAGAGGGAGGGGCCCGCCGCGAAGCGGTGGGAGGGTGAGGGTGATGCCCTTTCGGCCCCGATCACCCTCACCAACTCCGACTAGGCGGCACGCCGCCAAGTCTTCGTATCCTCTCCCCGAGGGAGAGGGGTAAAAGGAAGAACACTAATGCGCGTATATCACGACCAGGACGCCGACCGAAGCCTGCTGGCCGCCAAGAAGATTGCCGTCGTCGGCTACGGCTCCCAGGGTCACGCTCACGCCCAGAACCTACGCGACTCGGGCGTCGGCGAGGTCGCGGTCGCGCTCCGCCCCGGCTCCGCCACCGCCGCCAAGGCGGAAGGAGCGGGCTTCACCGTCATGACTAACGCGGAGGCCGCCGCCTGGGCCGACATCGTCATGATCCTGGCCCCCGACGAGCACCAAGCCGCGATCTACGCCGACGACCTCGCCGCCGCCATGAAGCCCGGCGCGGCGCTCGCCTTCGCGCACGGCCTTAACATCCATTTCGGCCTGATCGAACCGCGCCCCGACCTTGACGTCATCATGATCGCACCCAAGGGCCCCGGCCACACCGTCCGCGCCGAATACGCCGCCGGTCGCGGCGTCCCGTGCCTGATCGCGGTCGCCCAGGAAGGGTCGGGGGAGGGCTCGGGCGGCGGGCGCGGCAACGGCTACGCCCAGGCGCTGGCGATCGCCTATGCGTCGGCGATCGGCGGCGGCCGCTCGGGCATTATCGAGACGACCTTCCGCGAGGAATGCGAGACCGACCTGTTCGGCGAGCAGGCGGTGCTGTGCGGCGGCCTCACCCATCTGATTCAGGCCGGCTTCGAGACGCTGACCGAGGCGGGCTACGCGCCGGAAATGGCCTATTTCGAATGCCTCCATGAGGTGAAGCTGATCGTCGACCTCCTCTATGAGGGCGGGATCGCCAACATGCGCTATTCGATCTCGAACACCGCCGAGTACGGCGACATCACGACAGGCCCGCGCATCATCACCGACGAGACCAAGCGCGAGATGAAGCGTGTTCTGGCCGACATCCAGGGCGGTCGTTTCGTCTCCAAGTTCGTGAACGACACCCGCGCCGGCAGCCCCGAACTCAAGGCCGCGCGCAAGCAGGCGGCGGCGCACCCGATCGAGAAGGTCGGCGCCGAACTCCGCGCGATGATGCCTTGGATCGGCGCGAACAAACTTGTCGACCGCGAGCGGAATTAGCGCGCTTGCCCCTTGAACGTCACCCCGGCGAAGGCTGGGATCTCGCTGTTTGGAGGGAGCCCACCCCGGCGAAAGATCCCAGTCTTCGCTGGAATGACGAGGTGAGGGAGAGCAACAAAATGTTTCCCGATTCGCCCTGTCCTACAACCCTCGGCTCGTGCAACGTGTCGCGATGTCCGCCGGGCCCTATGACTCGCTTAACCGTTCGACCCTCGATCGCGATCGGCTCGTCGTGAAAAACACCGAATACGCGTTACCTTCGTTACCTTCGGCCTAACCGACAGCCGTCCGACTCGGAGATCATCCCATGCGCCGTCTCGTTCCCGTCCTCGCATTCCTTCTCGCCGTCCCGGCCATCGCGCAGGTGCCCGGCCGCGCCGACCCGCGCCTCGTCACCGCGGGTACTTACGCCGTCGACACCGCGCACACGCAGGTGACGTGGTCGGTGAACCATCTCGGCTTCTCGATGCTCCAGGGCCAGTTCGGCGCGTCGGGCGGCAGCGCGGTGATCGACCCCGCGCGCCCCGCCGCGACCCGTATCGACGTGACCTTCGCGACCGACCAGCTCTCCGTCACCAGCGCCGCCTTCGCCGGCCACCTGAAAAGCCCCGACTTCTTCGACACCGCCAAGCATCCGACCGCGCGTTTCGTGTCGCGGACCGTCGCGTTGCGCGGGGGCGGTGGCACGATCACCGGCGACCTGACGATCAAGGGGATCACCAAGCCCGTAACGCTCGCCGCCAGCTTCGTCGGCGCGGGCGTGAACCCGCGCAGCAAGAAGACCAATGTCGGCTTCCGGGCCACGGGGACTATCAACCGCAGCGACTTCGGCCTCGGCATGGCCGCGCCCGCCGTGTCCGACCGGGTCGACCTCCAGATCAACGCCGCGTTCGAGGCCGTGTGACGGGGCGGCCTAAGCCGCCTTCCGCCGGACCTCGGCGAAGCTGGTGAAGGTGGCCTGCACCATCGGCGACGCGTCGGCCACCAACGCGGCCACGCGCTCCAGCATCGCGCTCTCCCCTTCCAGCGCGGTGCGGCTCGCCATCGCCCATCGCCCGAACTCGCGCGTCGCCACTTCGCGTCGCGAGAGCACGACGATGCCCGAATGCCGCGGATCGGCATGGATGCGCTCGAACGCGGTCGTCACCGCCGCTTCCTCGCCCTCGAGCGCCTGCAAGAATCGCACCCCGTCGAAGAACAACAGGCCCGATATCCCGTCCCGCCCGTTATTGCGCCTGGACGCTCCCAGGATCCGCTGTAGGTCCGACGCCGTAACGGGGCCGCGTGCGGTGCTGATATAGACGAGTTGAAGCATGGCGGGTCTTCCGTTCCGTACCGCCGCTCAATGCCCCGCCAATCCTGAAAAACGCGTAAAACGTCGAATGATCTCGATCAAGGTTCCCGCTCGACAGCCCCGCCTGGCGCCGAGCGCGGTCGGTCGTCTCCAAGGCGCGTCACCTCGCACCCGACGCTCGCGTCCGGATACACGTCCGGCTTGGTCGATCGCACCTTCACCTCGACCACCCGCCCGTCGCTCAGGCATAGGGCGGCGACCGCGTCGCACAGCGTCTCCTGCAGCGCGAAGACGCGGGTCCGCGCCATCGCATGCACGCCTTCGCGCACGAAATCATAATCGAGCACCTCCTCGATCCGGTCGTTCGCCACGGCCCGCGGGTAGGCCACCGTCATCCACACCGACAGCCGCACCCGCTGCGGCCCCGCCAGTTCATGCGGATGGATCCCCAGCCGGATCGGCACCTCCAGCCCGTCGAGCAGCGTGACGTAGCGAACCTCAACCACCGACCTTTTCCCGATCCTCGAACATCACGTCGCCCCCGCGCGGTAGGAAGCGCTGCCCGCAATCCACGAACAGGTTCTGCCCCGTCACCCCGCGCGCCTCCAGCAGGAAGGCGACCGCGTCGGCGACTGCGCCCGCGCCGACCGGCCGGCGCAGCAGGTTCTTGACCGATGCCGCCGCGAACTCGCCCGCGCTCTGGTCGCCGCTCGGCAGCGTCAGTCCCGGCGACACCGCGTTCACGCGCACGGCGGGCCCGAGCGCCTGCGCCAGCATTCGCGTCGCTCCCTCCAGCGCCAACTTGCCGCTGGTGTAGGAGAAGAAGTCGGGATTGAGGTTGGCGACCTTCTGGTCGAGCAGGTTCACCACCGCCCCTTCGCCCAGATCCGCCTGCCCGGCCAGTTCGCAGGCGAGCCGCACCGGCGCGGCGTAGTTCACCCGGGCGAGTCGACCCAGCATCTCGCCCGACACGTCCGGCGGCCGGTCGTATTCGAACAACGACGCGCTGTTGACGAGCGCGTGGATCGCCCCTCCGACCGCCTGGCGCGCGTCTTCGATCACGCCGCCCACCGCCTCGTCGTCGGCTAGGTCGGCCGCGACCGAGACGCCGCCCAACTCGGCCGCCATCGCATGGGCCTCGTCGCCCGATCGGTGATGATGGACCACGACCCGCCAGCCGCCCGCGGCCAGGCGCCGCGCGATCCGCGCGCCCAGCCGCTTGGCGCCACCGGTGACCAGGACGGCTCGCGCATCCACCCGGTCAGCAGCCCATCAACGCCAGGACCTCGCGCCGCGATCGCATATCCTCCTTGAACACGCCCATCATCCGGCTGGTCGTCATGGTCACCCCCGGCGTCCGCACCCCGCGCGCGGTCATGCAGGCGTGACTCGCCTCGATCACGACGGCGACGCCGAGCGGTCTTAGATTGTCCCAGATGCAATCGGCGACCTCCGCCGTCAGCCGCTCCTGCACCTGCAACCGCCGGGCATAACCGTGAAGCACGCGCGCGAGCTTCGAGATGCCGACCACATGGTCGCGCGGCAGGTACGCGATATGCGCCCGCCCGATGATCGGTGCCATATGATGCTCGCAATGCGACTGGAACGGGATGTCGCGCAGCAGCACGATCTCGTCATAGCCGCCCACCTCCTCGAACACGCGCGCGAGATGGAAAGCCGGGTCGTCGCCGTACCCCGCGCAATATTCCGTCCACGCCTTGGCCACGCGACGCGGCGTGTCCAGCAGGCCCTCCCGGTCCGGATCGTCGCCCGTCCACCGGATCAGCGTGCGGATCGCGTCCATCACCTCCGCCGGCACGATCGGCGTCGGTTCCAGGCCGGTCATATCCTTTTCCGCCGCATCTTTTTCACCCCCGACCATCGCCCGTTTCCCTCCCAGCCCGTTCGACATCGCATTCGGTCCGGGAATGCAACTGTTTCATTACGGCAACAATGCCCGCACCCGTTCACCGGGCCATACCCGAATACGTTGACGCGCGCTCTTTCAGGACGCTACCTTCCATACCGAGAACACGAACAGGCGTAACCGACAACAGATCGGGTGCCGTCTCAGGAGGGGATGCCAGTGATCAAGACTTCGCACCTGCTCGCCGCGTCGGTGCTGGCGATGGCCGCCGCCTCGCCCGCATCCGGTCAAACGGTCGAGTCGGCGGAAGCCGTTGGACAGGCGACGACTGCGGACGAGACAACGCAGCTACCGACCGGTCCCAGCGCCGGAGCCGCCGGAGACGTCATCGTCACCGCCCAACGCCAATCCCAACGGCTGCAGGACGTGCCGATCGCGGTGTCGGCCTTTTCGGGAGCGGCACTCGCGGCGCAACAGATCAACAACGCCAACGACCTGCAGCTGACGCTTCCCAACGTCCAATTCACCAAGACCAATTTCACCTCGTCCAGCTTCACGATCCGCGGCATCGGCGACCTGTGCACCGGCTTTGCCTGCGACCAGGCGACGGCGATCCACCTTAATGACGAGCCCCTGTTCAACACGCGCATATTCGAGACCGAATATTTCGATATCGAGCGGATCGAGGTGCTGCGCGGTCCGCAAGGGACGCTATTCGGCCGCAACGCGACGGCCGGCGTCGTCAACCTGGTCACCGCCAAGCCCGACCTCACCCGCTTCGCGGCGTCCGGCGAGGCCGAGTACGGCAATTTCGACTCGTACAAGCTCCGCGGCATGATAAACGTGCCGATCGGCGACACGATCGGCGTTCGTCTGGCAGGCTATTATCTCAACCGCGACGGTTACACGTTCAACCAATTCAACGACAGCCGCATCGACGGGCGCAAGCTATATAACCTACGTGGCACGCTCCGCTTCGAGCCCAGCGCTGACACCACCATCGACTTGATCGGCTCGTACTTCCGCGAAAAGGACGACCGTACCCGCATCCAGAAACATCTGTGCCAAAGCGATCCCACAGGCGTCATGGCCTGCCTGTCGGGACGGCTCGACTTCGGCGTCACCAACGGTAACGGCAACTTCACCGGCGGCCTGAACAGCCGGGAGTTCTTCCGCATTCAGGGCATTCCGGAAGCCTTCGCGCTGACCAGCCTGTACGGGCCCAACCTTCTATCCGGTTACGTCAATCCCGCCGACGTCCGCGTCGTGAACACCGACTTTGATCCCACCTATTTCGCCGAGGAATATCAGGCGCAGGTCAAGTTGCGCCAACGGATCGGCAAATTCGACCTGTCGCTGTCGGGCACCTACCAGAACGTCACGGTCGACGCGCGACAGAACTATTTCGGCGCGATCCAGAACCGCGCGCTGATCCAGCCCGCCCTCGATACGCTTGCCGCCGCCGCGGCCGGCCTCATCCCCGGACTGCCGGCCGCCTACTTCCGGCCGGTGGCCAACGCGCTCATTCCGAACGGTCCCGCCGGCGTGCTCTGCACGTCGGAGCCGGAGCGCACGAACACGGGCGTCTATGGCGGCCATAGCGTCTGCGCCGACACACCCCTGCAATTCGATCGCTCGTCGCAGAAGAACGAGGCGTTTTCGGTCGAGGGCATCGTAACGAGCGACTTCGACGGATCGTTCGACTTCCTGCTGGGCGGCATCTACGCCCAGAACACGGTTCGCGACGGGGACTATTACGTCAATACGTTCGGCATCGATTACCTGTCGGGCATCCTGGGCGCGTTCACCGCGTTGGGGGCCGGATTGCCACCTGCGTATCTCGGCTCGCCCTTCAGCCACAGCAACAACGACTTATTCCGTTTAAGTTCCTATGGGATCTTCGGCGAGGGCTACCTCAGGTTCAATGACGAGCTGAAAGTGACGCTCGGGCTCCGGTACAATCACGACCAGAAGACGGTTCGCGCGCGGAACACGATCGCGAGCTTCCTGGTCCCGCACGGCGCCGCCGACGCCTTCGACTCGCCCTATGTCGCGACGGGCTTCGACGCCGATCCCGGCACGCTCGGCAACCAGATCTTCCAAGACCGACGGACGACCTTCAGCGAGTTCACGGGCCGCGCCGTCATCGACTATCAGGTGACGCCCGACAATCTGCTATATGCGTCATACTCGCGAGGCTACAAATCGGGCGGTATCAATCCGCCGTTATCGCCGGTTTTCGAGGTGGCCGAGAATTTTGAGCCCGAGTTCATCAACGCTTTCGAGATCGGATCCAAGAACACCTTCGGCGCGCTGACGCTCAACCTTACCGCCTTCTACTATCAGTATAAGGCCTTGCAACTTAGCCGTCTCGTCGCCCGCACCTCGGTCAACGATAACATCGACGCGGACATTTACGGCGTCGAAGCGGAGGCGGTAATACGTCCTGCTCGCAACTTTCAAGTCAATTTGGGCGCGAGCTACCTTCATACCAAGGTCACGTCGAACAAGCTGCTGGCCAATCCGCGCGATCCGTCGGGCGGCCGGGCGGACGCGGTGATCATCAAGGACATCACCAACGGCGCGAATTGCGCCGTCCGATCCAACACGGGCAGTGCCGCGGCGGCCAACGGCTTCGTCGGGGCGGTCAACGCGGCGCTCGGGTTGCGCCCACCGACGGCCTTTCCGGCCGACTCGGGTCTGACGGCGAACGGAGCGTTCAGCCTTTGCTCGGTGCTGACCGCGCAATCCGCGACACCAGCGGCGGCGGCGCTCGGAGGGATAACCGTCGATAGCGGGGGCGTGCTGGTCAACATCCGGGGCAACGAGATACCCCAGGCACCGGTGTACAAATTTTCGGCCGGGGCTCAATACACCGCCGATCTGAGCGGCGGCTACCGTCTCGTTCCGCGGGTCGACCTCGCCTATACGGCGGAATTCACGTCCAACATCTTCAATTTGCCGATCGACCGGGTGGAGGGCTATGTGCAGGTCAACGCTCAAATCCAGTTGACCGCGCCCGAGGATCGCTTCTTCCTGCGCGGCTTCGTCCAGAATGTCACAAACGACAGCTCGATCACCGGGCAGCAAGTGACCGACGCCGCGAGCGGACTATTCACCAACATCTTCACGCTGGAGCCGCGCCGTTACGGGGTCGCCGCGGGCTTCAAGTTCTGACCGTCCGATCCATGGAGGTTGCGCTGGTGCAACCTATCCCCGGGTTCACGCGATTGGTTCCGGCGATCAGGAGGCTGGAATGAGCAAGGAACTGAACAAGGGCGACAAGGTCGAATGGAGTTCGCACGGCGGCACCGCGCATGGCGAGGTCGAGAAAAAGCTGACGAGCGACACTAAGATCAAGAGCCACCAGGTACGCGCATCGAAGGACGAGCCGCAATATCTCGTCAAGAGTGACAAGGGCGGCGAAGCGGCGCACAAGCCCGACGCGCTCAAGAAGGCGTAACGTAATCGGCCGTCACCAGGCGGCGCTTAAAAGGGAGGAACGATCATGGTCACCGCCAAGCAGGAATCGGGTGCGAAGAAAGCGGCCGTCAAGCAGACCAAGGCAGGCACCGGCATCCACGCGCCGGTGCAGCCCTCGAAGGAGCTGGGCGAGATCGTCGGCGACGACGCGCTGCCGCGTAGCGAGGTGATCAGCAAGGTGTGGGAATACATCAAGAAGCATGACCTCCAGAACCCGGAGGACAAGCGCGAGATCCTGGCCGACGATAAGCTGAAGGTGATCTTCGGCAAGGATAAATGCACGATGTTCGAGATGAACAAGCACATCTCGGCGCACCTCAAGGCGGCTTGAATTCTGATGCGGGGCGCCGGTCGCGTAAGCGCTACTGGTGCCCCCGAGAGGACTCGAACCTCCGACCTGCGGTTTAGGAAACCGTCGCTCTATCCGGCTGAGCTACGGGGGCACTGAAGCACCCACCATCGTTAAGCCTGCGGCGTGGACCGGTCAATCAGTTGAGCGTCTCGGGCGGCGGCACCGGCAGCGGTAAAGGCGCGATCGGCACACCGTCGTCGGCCAGCGACCTTGCCTCCGCGACCGTCGCGTGACCGTGGATCGTGACATGATCCTCTTCGCCCGCACGCATCGCACGCGCGCGGGTCGCGAAGGATCGGCCGACCCATTCGGACTTCTCGAGCATCCTGGCCTGAGCGGCCGCGAGCGCGCGCAATACGTCCTTGGGGCCGGTCCGAGTCGGGTCCGCCGCGCGATTGCTCTTCGCGCCGACATTCGGCGCCATCGCGGCCTTCGTCACCTCCGCGCTGTCGCATAACGGGCAACGGACCTGCCCGGCCTTCGACTGCACGGCATAGGCCTCACCCGACGCGAACCACGCTTCGAACACGTGATCGCCACCGCATCGCAGGTCGAACACGATCACGAGGCGATCCCGACCGACGGGATCAAGCGCCGGTGTTCGTTGACGGGCAATCGCCCGCGTATTTCCGCCACCCGATCCGGATCGATATCGACCACGCCGAGCCCCGGCGCATCGCCCATGTCGAGCAGCACCTCGCCCCAGGGGTCCACGACGAGCGAACGCCCGAATGTCTCGCGCCCGTCCGCATGGACGCCCGTCTGCGCGGCTGCGATCACGAATGCGGCGCATTCGACCGCCCGCGCGCGCATCAGCAGGTGCCAGTGCGCCTCGCCCGTGGGGCGCGTGAAGGCCGACGGGATCGCGAGCAGCGTCGCCCCCGCGCCGCTCAACGCCTGATACAGCGCGGGAAAACGCAGATCGTAACAGATGGATAGCCCCAGCAATCCGGCCGGCGTCTCGACCGCGACCGCCTCCTCGCCTGGCGCATAGGCCGCCGACTCGCGCCACCGCTCGCCGGTCGGCAGGTCGACGTCGAACAGATGCAGCTTGTCGTACCGCGCGCGGACAACTCCCCGGTCGTCGATGACGAACCCGCGATTGGCGAGCCGGCCGTCCTCTCGCCGGACCGCCAGCGAACCCAGATGGACCCAGACGCGCTGCGTCGCCGCAGCCTCCCGCACCGCCGCCAGCACGGCGTCCTCCGCCTCGGAAGCGATCGCCCGCGCCGCCCGCTCCCGGTCGCGGTCGAGCAGTCCGGACATCTCGGGCGTGAACAGCATGGACGCACTGGACGTCCGCGCTTCACCGACCGCATCGATCAGCACGCGCGCATTGTCGGCGGGGTCGATCCCGCCCGTCATCTGCAGCAGCGCGAGGCGCATCAGCCGAGTAGGGGGTCGAGCCCGCCCTTGCGGTCGAGCGCGGCGAGATCGTCCGATCCGCCGACATGCCGCCCGTCGATGAAGACTTGCGGCACCGTCATGCCCCCGCCCGCGCGCTCGATCATCTCGGCGCGGCGCGGGCCGCCCATGGTGATGTCGTACTCCTCGGGCTCGACGCCCTTCGACGCGAGCAGCCGCATCGCGCGCGTGCAATAGGGGCAGAACGCCTTGGTGTAGATCTCGATATGAGCCATGCGGTTGAAATGTGGGCCTTCCTCCCGGTTGTCAATCGGCCACGTTCCAGTCCTCGTCGCCCAGCACGCGCGCCCAGCACAGGATGCTCACCGACGCCGCTCCGGCCCGCAGCAGCGCGGCCGTCGCCGCCTGCGCCGTCGCCCCGGTCGTATGAATATCGTCGACCAACCCGACCCGACGCCCCGCGACCCGCGCGCGATCGGGAGCCGCGAACGCCCCGCGCACCGCCCTGGCCCGCGCCGCTTGTCCCCGCCCGCGCATCGAGGGCGTCGCCCGTGTCCGCACCAGCGCGTGCGCATCGAGCGGCAGGGCCCTCACCCGCGCGAGCGCCGCGCCGATCACGACCGACTGGTTGAAGCCGCGCGACCACAACCGCCAGCGGTGGAGCGGCACCGGCACGAGCAGATCGACGTCGTCCGGCACGACCCGCCCCATATACCGCGCCATCGTCTCGCCGATCCCGACCCGCCGCCCGTATTTCAGGTTCAACGCCAACCGCCGCGACAGCTCGTCATAGGCGACAGCCGCGAACACGCCCGCATGGCGCGGCGGATCGGCGAGGCAGGCGGCGCACCGCGCGTCGGCGCCCCTGTCATACTCGAACGGCGCGCGGCACCCCGCGCACGAGGGCCTCCCGAGGAACCGCATCCCGCCCCAGCACGTCCCGCAGAACCGGTGATCGTCCTCCACGATTGTCCCGCATCCCGGACAACGCGGCGGCAACGCCAGCCGGCCGAGCATGTTCAACGATCGAAACGGTCCGGCCACACACCCCTTGTCGGTCGGCCGCCTCGCGGGCACAAGCCGGCGTGGTGACCGTTCCCGAAATCTTTGACCGCGCCGCGCGACGCCGTCGCCGCGACCGTATCGTGGGGGGCTATCCCGACCACGCCTTCCTGCGCGAGGCGATGGTCGATGGCCTGGCCGAACGCCTCGCCGGCGTCTCGCGCGAATTCACCGACATCCTCGATCTCGGTTGCTTCGATGCGGGTTTCGTCCCGCGCCCTGGCGCCAGGATCGCACGCTGCGACGCCGGGGCCGCCTTTGCCCGCGCGGCCGGCGGCGTCCAGGCGGACGAGGATCGCCTGCCCTTCTCCGACGAAAGCTTCGATCTGGTCGTCAGCGCAGGCGTTCTCGACCAGATCAACGACCTACCGGGTGCCCTCACGCTAATCCGCCGCGTGCTCCGCCCCGACGGCCTGTTCCTGGGGGCGTTCATTGGCGGATCGAGCCTTCCCAAGCTGCGCGCCGCGCTCCGCTCGGCGCAGGCGGATCGTCCGGCCGCCCGACTCCATCCCGCGATCGACCTCCGTTCGGCGGGCGATCTACTCGCGCGCGCCGGATTGACGCTGCCCGTCGCCGACGTCGAGACGCTCACCGTCCGCTATGCAGGCGTCGGCCGCCTGTTCGAGGATCTGCGCGGCATGGGCGCTTCCAACCTCTTGACCGGCCGCACGCCGATGACGCGCGGCGAGGTCGCGCGCGCCGCCGCCGCCTTCACCAAGGCCGCCGGTCCCGACGGCCGCACCGCCGAGCGGTTCGATCTGATTTTCCTCACCGCCTGGTCGCCCTCGCCGACGCAGCCCAGGCCCGCTGCACGCGGCAGCGGGCGCATGTCGCTCGCGACCGCCCTCGAACGGTTCGCGAAGCCCGACTAGACGATCAACCCGCCCGCGCCTGCGCGGGCGGCGAGGACGCGCCCCATCGCGGTAAATAACGGCTCCATCGCCACCGGCTTGAACAACACCTCGTCGGCACCCGCATCCAGACACCGCTCGCGCAGATCGTCCGCCATGTCGGCGGTCACCACGATGATCGGCGCGCGCGCGTTGTCGTCGTTCCGCCCGCGAATGTGCCCAATGGCCGTCATGCCGTCCATGCCCGGCATTCGCAGGTCGACGAGCAGGATGTCGAACTGCCGCTCGTCGAGGAGCATAAGTCCCTGTTCCGCGGTTTCGGCCTCAACCATCTCCGCGCCCGCCACGTCGAGCATGTCCTTGACGACGCGACGGTTCATACGGTCGTCCTCGATGAAGAGGACCTTCACCGCATGGTTCCACGCCGTAAGTTACCAAAATGTGTGATGCAGGTCATCATTAAGGTTATCGCCTCAAGCCGCCCGAGATACAAGCGGGAGCGCATGATGCTCATGGTCCGGCGCCGGAAACATCAGGAGGATCAGCTCGGACCCGGCGATCGGCTTGGCGATTACTCGGAACGACGACGGAAGTTCCGCCGAGTCGCCCGGCCTACGCAGCACCGTCACGCGTGCCCCGCACCTGTCCGCCGCGGCCGCCATCCGGTCGGCTCCGTCGCCGAGCGCGGCGTCGTCGACCAGCACCGCGCGCGGCGCATGCGCCTCAATCGCCGCGATCGCGTCGGTCGTCGATCCGACGAGCACGACTTGCCCGACGCGCGGCGCCAGCAGGCTGCCGAACATCGCGCGCATGATCGGATTGCAGTCGACGATCACCAGGACGTCGCTTCCGCTTGCCGTGTCGGCTGCGGGAACATGCTCGATGTGGTCGGTGACGGGCAGATCGAACGTGAAGATCGATCCCTGCCCCTGGGCGCTGGCGACGACCAGGTCGCCACCCATCGCCCGCGCCAGGTCGCGGCTGATCGACAGGCCCAGGCCCGTCCCGCCGAACCGCCGCGTCGTGCTGGCGTCGGCCTGGGAGAAGGACTCGAAGATCAGCTCCAGCTTGTCCGGCGCGATGCCCATCCCGCTGTCGCGCACGGAAATAGCGACCGCGTCGCCGCACCGAATCGCGCTAAGCCCGATCGCGCCCGCTTCGGTGAACTTGGCGGCATTTGACAGTAGATTACACACCACCTGCCGCACCCGCGCGGCGTCGCCCAGCACGCGCGCCGGCGGCAGGTCGATATCGACCGCAAACGCCACGCCCTTGGCGCGCACCTGATCCTCCCACAGCAGCGCGGCATCGTGCAGTACGCCCGCCAGATCGAACGGCTCCGATTCGAGCGACAAACGGCCCGTCTCGATCTTCGCGGCGTCGAGGATGTCGTCGACCAGCGCGCGCATGGTCTCGCCCGCCCCATGGACCAGGCGGATGCGGTCGCGCGCGGCATCGGGCAACGCGTCGTCGGTCAGCATCACCTCCGTCATGCCCAGGATGCTGTTAAGCGGCGTCCTGATCTCGTGGCTGGTCGTCGCCAGGAACTCGGTCCTGGCCGCCAACGCCTTGCCGAGCGCGCCGTTGGTGGCCTCCAGGTCGCCATTGGCCACGCGGACCGCGTCGCGGCTGCGACGGATGGTGAACAGTCCGAGCAGCAGCAACCCCAATACGATCGCCGCCGCCGCCGCCGCGCCCGCGAAGATCATCCGCTCCGTGCGTGCCTTGTCCTGCTCGAACGCGACGCTCCGCCGCAGCTCCTCCGCCTTGAGCCGCGCGATGCGGAGTTCCTGATTCGCGAAATCGAACCGCGCCCCCATCAACGCGGTGCTTGTCTGCGTCGCAAGCTTAGTCGATTCGTCGTCGAGCCGCTTCAACGCTTCCAGATGTCCGAGTGCCGCCTTAGTGTTCCCGACCGCGCGGTAGACGCGATACGCGGTCAGATGCCCTTCGCGCATCGGCATCGACGATTTGGTCAGGTCAACGCCAGCGAAACTTTGCTCGATTAATGCACGTGCCTCCGCCATTTGCCCGCGCTGAAGCGCAAGCTGCGCGGCGGCGCTCCTTGTCGCTGGCTCCTCTTGTCCACCTACGCGATTTGCAGCCGCAAGCGCCTCAGGCATTGCATTCGCAGCTGCAATCAAATTGTGATCGGCAAGATGCGCGTACACTTTATTACGCAATATCTGAGACTCTGAAAGCGAGCTCTTCATACTTCTCGCAAGCGTAAGAGCACTTGAGAATTGTCTCAGGGCTTCCTCGTTTCTATTTAAAGCCGCAAGCTCAATACCAAGGTTATTATGAATTGATAATAAAACTCTAGAATCCTTATTATATGTATCCACAGCTTGCTTAAGATAACGAATTGCCGCTTGATGGTCTTTCGCGTATGTATATAGTATTGATATATCTATCAATCCGATTGCCTCATTTCGTTTATCTTTTAGTATTTGAAATATCTGCACAGCTTTTTGATAGTCCTGAAGGGCCGACGTCGGATCGCCTCCTTCTCCATTGATTCCGCCCCGCAGTAACAAAATGTCAGCAAGAAGACTGGCTCTGTTC
The DNA here is from genome assembly GCF_964237155.1 of uncultured Sphingomonas sp. GTDB lineage: Bacteria > Pseudomonadota > Alphaproteobacteria > Sphingomonadales > Sphingomonadaceae > Sphingomonas. The sequence goes on from NZ_CAXSHH010000005.1 coordinate 40,245, forward strand.
TTTGCCTCTAAGGCTTTTGTATATGCTTGATCTACAACAACTGCTGCCTTTTTATTATCGCCAAGTCGTAACAATGCTTCACCTTGAAGCAGCAGAGCAGTTGCGATCGCGGTCTTTCTTTCATGCTGGAGAACAATTAGACTTGCTTCTTTTTCTGCCTCTAGGGCTTTAGCTAGTGCTATTCGAGGTTGAGCCATCATAAGTGACCAAATCTCAGCTACTTCAATTTCTCGAAAAGTTGCGATATCTCTTTTTGGTAGTCTCGCCGCAATTAGTGTACTAAAAGCGATCAAGATGTAGATAGTCCTGAGGAAGGTACCGGACCGGTTCACGGTCAACCATATTTCCAGGTCGCAGCCAGCCTATTAAATGTTGCTCTGCTGTTCTCAATTGCCTGTGAATGGCTCCCATTCTCAAGAAACGCGATCAGCGCGTTTAATCCGATCGGGCGACAAATGAGGAAGCCTTGGATCATATCGCATCCCATAACGGACAATAACGCCAGCGCGGCCTGCGTCTCGACTCCCTCGGCAACGACTTCCATCTCCAGTGCATGCGCAAGATCGATTGTCGAACGAACGATGAGCGGATCGCGGTTGGAGTTCGAGAGCTGGGTCACGAACAGTTTGTCGATCTTCAGTTCGCGCGCAGGCAACCGCTTCAGGTAGGCAAGCGAGGACAGCCCGGCGCCATAATCGTCGATCGCGATCTCGACGCCGACGGCCGCGAAACTCTCGAGATTGGCGATCGCGATCTCCGGATCGCGGATCACCGATGTCTCGGTCACCTCGAACCCGATCCGACCGGCCTGACCCGCCAACAGTGCGCAAGCCTCCGCGACGAATCGCGCGTCGCTCAGCACAAATCCTGAGATGTTGACGTAGACACGTAGGGGATGCCCTTCCCGCGTCAGAATCGCTTGATCGGTGAGCGCCTGCCGGATCGTCCATAGTGTCAATGCGGTGATCGCCCGCGTCTGCTCCGCCAACGCGATGAACTCGCCGGGCAGCACCAAGCCATGGATCGGATGCTGCCAGCGAACCAGCGCCTCGACGCTCGTGATCTCCTGCCGCCGCACATGCATCTTGGGCTGATACTGCAGGAACAGCTCATCCTGGACGATCGCCCGGTCGAGATCGCGAGCCAGCGCGATGCGATCGACCGCGTTCGCGGCATCGTCGACATGGCAAACCACCGCGCGCCGGTCGCCGTCGGCCTGCCGCAGCGCCTGCTCGGCTTGCTCGACCATGCGGACATCGTCCACGGGCGACCCGTCCGCCACCGCCGCACCGAACAATATGTCCAAGTCATGGGACTCGCCGTCAATCTCGATCGGCGACGCAAAGTGTGTACCAAGCTGCGCAAGCGTCTTTTCGATCAGCTCGTGCGCGTCCGTCTCTAAAGCGATCTCGACAAGGTCGCGCGCGATCGCGACGACGCGTACGTCTGGAACCAACGATCTAATCAGCGGTGCCAGATCGTCCGTCAGCCGGTCCGCCCTGGCCCGTCCGACGTGGCGGCGGAGCAGCGAGAAATTGGCGATGCGCAACTGCGCCAGCATTCGCCAACGCGGCGGGCCGATGCGGCCGATCGGCCGGGCGGATCGGTCGATCTCTCGCCGGACATGGGGAAGCGTGGGGTCGCTCATGACGCCGGATCTAGGGTGGGGATACGAACATACTCTTAAATCAAGCTTTCGCTTTCGTAGTTAACGTCACAAGAGTGTAGTTGTAACTTTCTTCAGGTTTTGTTAGGAAAGTTATGCATCCAACGCAGATGCGAACAAGGGAGAAAAAACATGGTGGCATTGATCTTGTCGCTGATTTGGGGCGGCCACATCCGTCCCTGCTGATCAATATTTCGGCCCGAACGCGACATGTCGTCAGGTTTTACCGGGCGCTGTATAATGTTTCGGGCCGATACTACCCGGCAACATCACTACGTCGCCAGCGCGTCCAGCATGCGGCGCATGAACGCCGCCCCGCGCTCCATCTGCGCGATCTCGATATACTCGTCCGGCTGGTGCGCCTGCTCGATCGATCCCGGGCCGCAAATTACCGCCGCGAATCCGGCCTCCTGGAACTGCCCCGCCTCCGCCGCATAGACGACCGCGCGCCGCGGGCCGTTATCCCCCGCCAGTCCCCGCGCAAGCCGCTCGGCCGGCCCGTCCGCCTCCGCCGCGAAGGACGGCGTCGATGAACGGCGGGTCGCCGTTACCCCCGCCTCCGCGAATCGCGCGCCCAACGATCGGTCCACCGCCGCGCACCGCGACAGAAACGGCGCGATGATCGCGTCCGCGTCCTGACCCGGCGGGCACCGCAGGTCGAAAACGAATCGGCACTCCCGCGCCAGGATGTTAACCGCCGTCCCGCCCGCGATCTGCCCGATCGTCAGCGTCGCATGCGGCGGATGAAACGGCGACTCGGGATCGCCCTCCCCCTCCAGCCGCGCCGCGAGCTTGGTCAGCTCGCGCATCAGCCCGACCGCTTCCATGTTCGCCGACACGCCCAGATGCGTCAGCGACGAATGCGCCTCGTGCCCGCGCACCACGATCTCGTAGCTGGTGATCCCCTTATGCCCGCCGACCACCTCCATCCCCGTCGGCTCGCCGACGATGACCGCCGCGGGCTCCGGCAGGTGCCGCGCCAACTCGGCGATCATCGCGGGCGCGCCCAGGCATCCCACCTCCTCGTCGTATGAAAAGGCGAGATGGACCGGCCGCGCGAGACGTCCCGACGCCGCCTCCGGCGCGGCGGCGAGCGCCAGCGCCAGGAACCCCTTCATGTCGCAAGCGCCGCGCCCATACAGCCGATCGCCGCGCCGCGTCAGCGTCCAAGGATCACTCGTCCAGGGCTGCCCATCGACCGGCACCACGTCCGTATGCCCGGACAGCACCACCCCGCCCGCGACCATGGGTCCCAGCGTCGCATACAGGTTCGCCTTGCGCCGGTCAGGACTCGCCACCCGCGTCGAAGACACGCCGAGTCGCGCCAGCCGCTCCTCGACATAGCCGATAAGTTGCAGGTTCGACTCGCGCGAAGTCGTATCGAACGCGACCAGCTCCGCCAGGATCGCGACGGCGTCGTCCATCAGGCCGCCTCACGCTCCCGGACCCGGCCCACCGGATTGGAGAACTCCATCGCCTCGTCCACCGACCCGAACTTCAGCGCCATGATGTCGAGCGCGTAGTTCTGGTTCACGCGCCACGGTTTCCTGCTCCCCTGCTTGGGCAGATGCTCCAGCGCGCGTTGGACGTAGCCCGAGGTGAAATCGAGGAACGGATGCTCCGTCACGCTGGGATCGTCGTTGCGCGGCGTCGCTTGGCCGACCCCGCGCTTCCGCATCGTGTTCAGCAGCCGGCATACATACGTCGCGGTCAGGTCCGCCTTCAAGGTCCAGGACGCGTTGGTGTAGCCGAAGAAATATGCCAGGTTCGGCACGTCGGAGAACATCATCCCCTTGTAGTTGAGCGTGTTCGCCAGGTTCCTCGCCTCCCCGTCGATCCGGAACTCAATCCCGCTCAGCAGCTGCAGCTCGAGCCCCGTCGCGGTGACGACGATATCGGCCTCCAGCTCCTTCCCCGAGTCGAGCTTGATCCCGGTCGCGGTGAAACGCTCGATCGTGTCGGTCGCGACCGATGCGCGCCCGTCCTTGATCGCGCCGAACAGGTCCGCGTCGGGCACCAGGCAAAGCCGCTGGTCCCACGGATTATAGCGCGGCGTGAAGTGCGTCGCGATGTCATAATCCGGCCCCAAATGCTCGCGCACCATGCCGAGCAGATGATCCTTGATCTTGGCGGGCTTGCGCCGCGCCATCCGGAAGAAATACATCCCGAACAGCACGTTCTTCCACCGCGTCGTCCCATAGGCGAGCTTCCGCGGCAGCCGGCGGCGGAGCCAGTTGGCGACCGCGTCCTCGGCGGACCGCGACACCACGTAGGTCGGCGACCGCTGGAGCATGACGACATGCGCCGCCCGCTTGGCGAGTTCGGGCACCAGCGTCACCGCCGTCGCGCCGCTGCCGATCACGACGACACGCTTGCCTACATAGTCGAGGTCCTCCGGCCAGGATTGCGGGTGGACGACCTGCCCCTCGAACGCGCCGACCCCCGGAAAATCGGGCGTGTAGCCTTTGGCGTAGTTATAATAGCCCGAGCACATCGACAGGAAGTTGCACGTGTAGGCGACCGCTTCGCCCCCCGGCCCCGTCGCCTCCACCATCCAGAGCGCGTCGACGGTGGACCAGGAGGCCCGCACGACGCGCGTGCGGAAGCGGATATGGTCGACGATCCCATGCTCGCGCGCGGTGTCCTCGACATAGGACCGGATGCTCGACCCATCCGCGATCGCCTTGGCCTCGTTCCAGGGCTGGAACGAGAAACCGAGCGTGTGCATGTCCGAATCGGAACGGATGCCCGGATAGCGGAACAGGTCCCAGGTGCCCCCGGTCCGCTCCCGCCCCTCCAGCACGACATAGGTCCGCTCCGGGCAGCGCTTGCGCAGATGGTACGCCATCCCGACGCCGGAGATCCCCGCGCCGACGATCACCATATCGAAATGCTCGGTCAAACCGCCCTCCCCCAACCATTCCGTCGGTTTCGAAACGGAACCTAACCCGAACCGCCTCAATAGTCTCGGGAATACCGCAGCGATGCGTTCGACCCGCCGAACGACCCGGTCGAGGACAGCACGCTGAGCGCGCGTGTCAGCGCGATCTCCAGCTGCGTGGCGGTGAAGCCGCGCGCGTCGGTGACCACTTCGACATAGATATCGTCGGTCAGGTACTTGCCCGCCGCCAGCGCGGTGCCCCGGCCCGTCGCCTGATCCGATCCCAGGATACGCAACCGGTCGAACCCGGTCGCCGACCGCAGCTTGCCGAGCGGATTCAGCCCTCCACCCGACCCCCGCAGCGAGTTCAAGGCGGCGGCCAGCTGAATCGCTTCGGTCGCCGACAGGTTCGCCGGACTCGACCCGAACAGCAGCCGGCTCAGCACCTCGTCCTGCGGCAGCACGGGCGTCGAGGTAAAGGCGATTCGCGGCCGCTGGCCCGTCCCGGTGATGACGATGTTGGCGGTGATGCCGTTCGTCGTCGTGCTGGCGGTGATGTCGATCACCGGATCGATCAGCGCCCCCCCGCGAAAATCGATCGCGCCCCGCGTCACCTCGAACCGCTTGCCGGCGAAGCTGTACTCGCCCTTGATCAGGTTCAGCCCGCCCGTGACCACCGGCGCCAGGTTCGTCCCCCCGACGCGCAGGTTCATGGCCCATTCGGACTCCAGGCCCATCCCCGACACGAACAATTCGTTGTTCGCGCGCAGGCGAAGGTCGAGCCGGAACAACCCCATCGGCGGCGGAACCGGCCGGTCGGTCGACCGCGCGATGCGGATGTCGCTCCGGCGACGCACCCCCGTCAGCTCGGGCACCTCGGCCTGACCCTGGCGGATGATCTGGTAACGCGCCTCGGGAACACGAAGCTCGCCCTGGATAAGGCCGCCCCGCAGCCCGCTGGTGATGTGCAGGTTCCCGGTCGTCGTCGCGCTCAACGCGTCGCTACGCGCCAGCTGCGCGCGGTCGAGCACCGCGCGGATATCGATTGGGAAGCCCTCCGCCGCCGCGAGCCCGATAGATCCTCGTGCCTGGACGGTCCCCCTCCCCGCCCGCGCGTTCACCTCCGTCAGATCGAGCCGGTCGTTGTTGAAGCGCCCCGCGATCCGCATCCGCGTCAGTTGCGTCCCGTATGTCTCGTTCAGATACGTGAGGTTGTCCGCGCGAACGAGCCCGTTCAGCCGCGGCGAGCGTACCTGGCCCGAAAAGTCCGCCGCGACCGCGACGGGCCCGGACAGCTGCTGGTTCCGCAACCCCGCAAGGCTGAACAGCACCGCCGACGGCCCGTTATACCGGATGCCGCCCGACAGCGGCGCGGCGAGCAGGCGGGTCGTCCATGACCCGGCGCCCGGCGGCAACGGCGTCAGGTTCGCGAGCATTCGCCCGATCACGGTGTTCCCGCGCCGCACCAGCGCGCGCCCCTCGCCGCCCATCGGCACCAGCCGACCCGCGAAGACGATGTCGACCGGGCTCGATACGGCGGCGATGCTGGACCGCGTGAAGCTCCGGACCATGATCCGCGCATCGGCCGTCGGGAACGTCGAACCGTTCGCCTGCGCGAAATCGAGACTGCCCGTCACCTGCCCGCCAAGCCCCAGATTTCCCAACGCGTTGAAAGTGGCGAGGTCGAGCCGGTCGAGCCGCGTTTGCACCGACAGCCCCGCGCCGTAGCTCCCCGCGACCCTCGCCGAGCCCTGGCCGAAGCTGAACCGCGTCTGGGCGAGTCGGTATTGCCCGTTCGCGGCGGTGATCCGCGCGGGGTTAACGGTGCGGAAGGGCACGTTGTTCGCCTGGCCCTGCAATGCGACGAGATAATCGTTCGGCGACAACCGGGCGTTGGCGGCGACGCGGAACGGTACCCCGGTCGATCCGGTCAGCAGCGCCTGCGCGGTCCCGCGCCCACCGCGATAGTTCACGCGCCCCCGCCCGGCCTGGAGCACGAGCGTATTGTAACGCACATCGGCGAGCTGCACGTCGGCGATCACCTCCGGCGCGGCCGGGTAGAGCACGACGGTGCCGTTCGCGATCAGGCGGCCGATCGTGAAGTCGACTTGGCCAGGGATCTGCGCGTTCGACCCGCGCGCGTTGAAGGCGGCGCGCTGGTAGCCGCCTTGGTTCGCGAGCTGGAGTTCGCCCGTCAGTCCCGACCCGGCGAAGCGGAGCGCTCCCGTGAACGGCCCGGCGGCGGTCTGCACCACGCGGCCCGCGAAGCCGATCCCCGCGAGTACGACGCGGCGAACGTCGATCGCGAGCTGCGCGCCGGGGCGCACCAGCAGGTCGGCGGTGAACGGGCCGTAGGTGGTCCCGCCGCTCGCGGTGACGGCATACGCGCCAACCTGCCCGACGATGCGCGCCTGCACGCCCGCCAATCCCACGCCCAGCCCGGGCCGGGCGGCGCGGATGGCGATGACGGGTGCTCCGGCAGTGCCGGTAACTCGCGCCGACACTGGGCCGTACTGGTTCGAGTAGCCGTCCGCCTCGAACACGATCGCGCCGGACAAGTTGTACGATCCCGACCCGCGCGTGATGCGGAATTGCGGCGCGTTCAACCGCACGCCCGAAAAGCGGATGAGTCCCGTAGGCCCGTAATCCACATCGGCGCGGACCACCGCCTGGCCACCCAGCAATGTCCGCGCGCCCTCGTTGAAGATGCGCGAGGTCCGCGCGACGACGCGGCCGGTGATCCCGAACCCCCCGCCCGGCGCGGTCACCAGCCGGGCGTCGGTGGTCACGTCCAAGATGCCGATGCTCTCGATCCGGTAGTCGTTGACGCGGCCCTTGAGCGCGCCGGTATAGCGTCCGGTCGCCAAGTTCGCGACGACGATGGCGGTCGCGTCGACCCGGTCGGACCGGACCCGCAGATTGTCGGACAGGATATTCGTGCCGGAGATGGCGAGGTCGCCATTCACCGAAACGTTGGTCAGGAGCTTGCCCGTCGCCGCGTTGAGCCCGGTCACCCGAGCGGCGCGTGCGCGGACGGGTACGAGGATGCGGTCGGCATTCACACGCGCCAGACCTTCGGCGTAAAGCCGCTCGACGCCGGTGCCGCCGAACGAGATCGCGGCCGCGCGCAGCTTGTAATCGACCGTGGGCGTTCCGAACGCGCCGTCGAGCACCACGCGCGCGCTCACGTCGCGCCCCGCAAGGTTGGGCAGGATCGCGCCGGGGGTGAGCAGCCGCGCATCGACCGCGAAGTTCCCGAACCGGCTCGCCGCCAGGTCGATCACGCCGCCCGCATCGACGACCAGCGCGTCCGAGCGCAGTTTGATCCGGGTATCGGCGCGGCGCTCGGCCACCGTCGCGTCCGCCTCGATGTTCAGGAACGGCGCGGTCAGCCGCTCGACCGGCCCCGCCAGATACAGCCCGGGACGCGTTCGACCGGCGACGCGGAAACGGCCGGCGTCCGCACGGACGTTCAGGTTCGCGAGCTCCCCGCCCCCGAGCGTCGCGACCGCCCGACCCCGCCACGTCGCCCAGGTGCCGCGCCCGTCGACGCTGACCGCGAGCGGCGCGCGGAGCGACGCCATCGAAGCCACCACGCCACCGACCGGCGCCTGCAGGTTGACGTCGAGATCGAACCGGTCGCGGTCGGGCACCGCGTCGAGGCGCAGGCGCAACCGGTCGCCCCCCGCGATCCCCGGCCCGCGGATCGCGAGCGCGTCCGCGTTCACCTGCGCGCGGCGATCAGCGATATGGACCGCGCCGTTCACGGCGAGCGCGTGCGGGCGTCCGGTGATCGACCGGTCGATCGCGAACCGCGCGATGCGCAGCCGGTCGATGTCGATATCCAGATCGGGCAGCAACGGCGCGTTCGGGTCGATCGCCGGGCGCAGCGACGGGCGACGCAGTAGCGTGACGAGCGGGGTGCTCAGCTCGCGCACGTTGACATGATTGCGGACGAACGCGAAGGGTCGCCAATCGACTTCCAGCCGGGGCGAGGTCAGGAACACCCCGCGCGGGTCCGCCACGCGGACGTCCGACAGGATCATGCGGCCGTAGATCGAGCCGTCGATGCGGCCGACGGTGATCTTCACCCCCGTCTCGGTCTCGTATCCGCCGATCTGGTCGGCGACGAACCGGCGCCCGGGGTCCGTATCGATGCCGAGCAGCACCAGCCCGACAAGCGCGAGTAGCACTAGCAGCACGCCGATGAGCCACTTCAGCAAGCGCCGCCACACCGGCCGGCGCGCGACGTCCGACGACGCGGGCGCGGGCTCCTCGATCCGCGCGTCGTCGGCCATCAGAACGCCTGCCCGATCGAGATGTACAGCGCGATCTTGCCGTCGCCCGGGCGCGGGTTGAGCGGGGTGGCGACATCGACCCGCAGTGGCCCGAAATTGGTGTAGAAGCGCCCGCCGATGCCCGCGCCGAAGCGCAACGACGACGCGCTCGGCAGGATCGACTCGTAGCTGTTGCCCGCGTCGATGAACGGCACGATGCCGTAATCGCCGAAGCGGTAGCGCGCCTCCAGCGCGAACTCGGTCAAGGAACGCCCACCCACTGGATCGCCGTTCGGGTCGAACGGCCCCAGCCGCTGGAATCCGTAGCCGCGCACCGACCCGCCGCCGCCGCCGTAATATCGCCTGGACGGCGCGATCTCGTCGCGGTCGATCCCCAGGATCGATCCGGTGCGCGCGCGGCCTGCGATGACGAGGCGGTCGCTCACCGGTTGGTAATAGGTCCCCTCCGCCATCGTGCGGACATACGGGCTGACGCCGCCCTGGACCGACGTCTCGGGACTGACGTTGAGCGTCAGGCGAAAGCCGCGCGTCGGATTGAGCAAGCTGTCGGACCGGTCGAACTGCACGACGCCGGGTAGCGCGGCGATGAAATAGGTCCGCCGCCGCCGCGCGCCGCGGCCCAGGAAATACTCGAAGTCGAAGTCGTACGTCTGCTCGTTCGTCCCCACCAGCTCGAACCCGTAGGCGTAGGTCAGCGGCTTCTGCCAGATCGGCGTCGAGTCATAGCTGATCCGCCCCGACAGGGTGCCGGTGAACGCTTCGAACGCATCGTAGCTCGAGTGGTTGGCCGACGCGGTGAAGCTGACGGTGCGGTCGCGCCGCCCGGCGTTGGACCGCCGGAACGTCGCGGCCACTCCCTGCTCCTGCGTCCCCGCGACGACGCTCGCGATCAACGCGCCCTCGGGCTTGAACAGGTTGCGATGCGTGTAGCTCGCCTCGACGCGGGCGCCCTGCCCCGTCGAAAAGCCCGCCTCCCCCGCCAGCGTACGCGGTGGCCCCTTCGACTGGCGGACCAGCAGGTCGACTTCCTCGGTCCCATCCGGCCCGGCCCTCCCCGTGCGCTGCGGCTCGACCGCGACCGTGCCGAACAGGCTGGTCGCGACAAGCGCGTCGCGCAGGTCGTCCACGCGACGCGCGTCGTACAGCTCGCCCATCTTGAAGCGCGGAAAGACGTTCAGATGATCCAGGCCGAACACCGGATCGCCCGTCGTCGTGATCCGCCCGAAGGATGAGCGCGGGCCGGTCGCGACGGGCAGCGTATAGGCGCCGGTGGGCGCGGCATCCTCCAGCAAGATGTCGCGCTCGCCGATCTCGACGAAAGGATAGCCCTGCTGCGGCAGCGTCAGGCGTACGTTCGCCTCCGCTCCCTGGATGCGCGCCGCCTCGATCGGGTCGCCGACCCGGAGCGGCAGCTCGCGCCGGACGAGGTCGGGCGGCGTGGTCGGATCCGCGCGAACCTCGACCGAAGCCAGTGTGTATAGGCGGCCGGGAGTGGCGGTCACGACCGCGCGCAGCCGCCCAGGTCCCTTGGTGCGCGCCGGGTCCTGCTCGATCGCGGAGGACGCGGTTGCGTCATAGTAGCCGAGCGACTTCATGAGGCGGATGGCGAGCCGCTCATCCTCGCGCGCTCGCTCGGCGACCTGGAGCGCATTGCCCGCCTTGCCGTCGCCGTCGCGCAGCGCCGACAGCGCGCGCCACTCGTCGGTCAGCTGTAGCGTGTCGAGCCCGACGATCTGCGTGTCGTACCGTATCTCGAGCGTGTCCGCGTCGGCGACGTCGACCGCGCTCTGGAGTGGCGTGCTATTGAACGACCCGAGCGGCTCGAGCGGTCGGGCGAGCTGCGGGTCCTCCGGCCCGACGGGCGCGATGGCTTCACCGACCGCCGGCCCGGTCGCGGTCGTGTCCGCCTGGGGCAGCGGCGCGGGCGCGGCGTCGCGCATGGATTCGAGCGGCGCGTTCAGGTCGTCCGACAGCGGCGGCAGCGCGGCGTCGAACTCGGCCTCCGGAACGATCGGCGCGTCGTCGGCTTGAGGGGCGGCGCGCTCGACCTCGGCGCGCGGCGTGTCCGGACCCTGCGCGGGCGCGGTCCCGGGCTGGTTCAACTGCGCCCCGGCGGGCGCGGCGGCGGTCAACGCGACGGCGAACCAACGATGTCGCCGACTTGCCAAACCCACTCCCACTCCGCCTTTTAAGCTATCGTCTCGAAGCGTTATCGACGGTGGCGACGCACCGCAACGTCTTGCCGCAGCGCCGCTTTCCGAAAAGTCACGCTAGTGGCCGATCTGCCGCAGTGCCGATCTCCGCGTCGCCACGCCGTATGGCGGCTTCAACCCGGCGAGCTTCGCGACGTCCAGGCGCGACTGCCTGAACACCGCGCGCGTATGGCTGAACGTCCTGAAACCGTCCAACCCGTGACCGGACCGCGCGCCGTTCCGGCTTCGCCCACCGCTCAAGGTTCGCGAGCGCATGCGTGATCGGCGCGATCGAGCCCGCGATGTCCGTCAGCATCGACTGCTCGCGGCTGCGATGCCCGAAATCCTCGGACACGGCGTCGCAGAACCGGTCGGCATTGTCGCGGATCATCGCGGCCGCGTGCTTCAACCGGTCACGGTGGACGGACAGAGGTTCGGGCAGCGCCGCCGTGAACGCCGCGCGCTGCGCCGCCAGGACCTCGTTTATGTCCATGCCTTCCTCATTCAAACGCAGCCGATGAGCCCGGCGACCGGCATCACCAGCGTGTCGCGGCCCGGCCGGTCGATGCGCAGCGTGCCGGTCGGCACCACCGCGCCGCCGGTCAGGTCGGGCCGGGTCTGGATCGCCATGTCGAGCACGGCGGTGATGTCGCCCCCGCGATATTCGGTCACGCCCGCGAACCCGAACCCCGCGCTCCCCTGTTGCCCCCCACGCGCGACGTCGATCGTCTTTCCGTCCAGCTGGAGGCGGAGCCGGGCCGGGTCGGCGGTCGCCATCGCGACAAGACGGCGCGTGGGCGCGCTGTCCCATAAATAGGCGGCGCAGCCCTTTGTCGGGAGCGCCTGACGACCGATCGGGCCGAGAACGGACGGGTCCGCAGCGAGCAGCGCGAGCGTGAAGGCGATCATACCGCGAAGCCTACCATGGCGAGCCAAGCCGGGTAAGCCGCCGCCGCGAGCAGCGTGCCGAGCGGCAGCGCGTCGTCGCGCGCGAAGGGTCGCCCGGTCAGGCGACGGAACATGATTATCCCGATCCCGGCGAGTCCAGCGAGCAGGAGCACGCTCGGCAGCATCCGCCAGCCGAGCCATAGGCCGATCGCGCCGAACAGCTTGGGATCGCCCCCGCCCATCCCGTCCCGGCCGCGCAGCAGCCGGTAAGCGCGCGCGATCGACCAAAGGCTCGCGAACCCGGCCGCGCCACCGATCAGTCGATCGGGGAGGTCGGGCGCGAGACCGGCCATGCGCGCCGCGACTCCCGCGAGCGCGAGCGTGCCGGTAAGACGGTCGGGCAGCCAGAAAGCGCGCCAGTCGAGCGCGGCCAGCGTGACGAGCAGCCACCCGAAGATCGCGCCCGCCGCCGCCTCCCGCCAATCCATGGCGATCAGTCCGGCGCCCAACCCGACCAGCGCGCAGGCGAGCTCGACCCGCCAGTGGACCGGGTCGATGCGCCCCCCACACTCACGGCAACGGCCGCGCGAAGCGAACGCGCTGAGCAGCGGGACCAGATCGCGCGAAGCGAGCGTACGACCGCAACCGTCGCAAGCCGAGCGACCGGTCAGGACGGAGCGATTTTCGGGCCAACGAACCACCAGGGTCGCTAGGAAGCTGCCCAATATCGCGCCGAGCGGGGCGAGGAGGAGCAGGATGACGGGCGAGGTGGACACCCGATCCGTCTAGCCTATTTCCCTTTTCGCAGTCGCAGCATTACGTACGGCGCATCATCTTTTCCGGAGCACCGATCATGGCCAGCGATCCCGTCGTCATCCTCTCCTACGCCCGCACGCCGATGGGCGCGTTCCAGGGCGCGCTGTCCGGCGCGACCGCGATCGAGCTTGGCGCGACCGCGGTTCGCGGCGCGGTGGAACGCGCGGGCGTATCGCCCGACTCGATCGAAAAGATCTTCATGGGCTGCGTGCTTCCCGCCGGGCTCGGCCAGGCGCCCGCGCGCCAGGCGGCGATCGGCGCGGGGCTGCCCACCTCCGTCGAGGCGACGACCGTCAACAAGGTGTGCGGATCGGGGATGCAGGCAGCGATCTTCGCGCACGACATGATCGCTGCGGGCTCGGCCGATCTGGTGGTCGCGGGCGGCATGGAGAGCATGTCGAATGCGCCCTACCTGCTCAAGAAGCTACGCGCCGGCGCGCGGATCGGACATGACACCGCCTATGACCACATGATGCTCGACGGTTTGGAGGACGCCTACGAGGCGGGTCGCGCGATGGGCACGTTCGCCGAAGAGACCTCGCGCGATTATCAGTTCACCCGCGAGGCGCAGGACGACTACGCGGTCGAGTCGCTCTCCCGCGCGCTGGCGGCGCAGAAGGATGGCGCGTTCGAGCGCGAGATCGTCGGCGTCACCGTGAAGGGTCGCAAGGGCGACACGGTAGTGACCGATGACGAGGCTCCCGCGCGCGGTGATCCGGCTAAGCTGCGCACGCTCAAACCGGCGTTCGCCAAGGACGGCACGATCACCGCGGCCTCTTCCTCGTCCATCTCCGATGGCGCGGCGGCGCTGGTCGTCACGCGCCAGTCGGTCGCGGATGCGAAGGGCCTGAAGCCGGTCGCGCGGATTGTCGCCCATGCGGCGCACGCGCAGGAGCCCGCCAAATTCACGACCGCCCCGGTCGAGGCGGTGCGCAAGCTGCTCGCCAAGACGGGCTGGAGCGCGTCGGAAGTCGACCTGTTCGAGATCAACGAGGCATTCGCCTGCGTACCGATGGCGTGGATGCACGATCTGGGCGTCCCGCACGACAAGGTGAACATCCACGGCGGCGCGACCGCGCTTGGCCATCCGATCGGCGCGTCGGGCGCGCGGATCATCACTACGTTGCTGGCGGCGCTCGAGCGCACGGGCGGCAAGCGGGGGATCGCGTCCCTGTGCATCGGCGGCGGCGAAGCGACCGCGATCGCGGTGGAGATGATCTGATCTCCCTCTCCCCGCTTGCGGGGAGAGGGTTGGGGAGAGGGGCCGTACAGAGAGCCGTCCTCTCCCCGACGGGAAGAAGGGAGCTTAGGGCAGCCGTTCGCCCGCCTCGACGCCCCACAGGCCGGTCACCTCGACGAAGCCCGCCTGCCCTTTCACGTCCAGCCGACACCAGCCACCCCGGCACTCGCTCAGGCGACCCACCACGCCGGGCGACGCGCGCCACAGTAGCTTCGCCGCCACGTTCGGCCCCTCGCGCATCGGCACCGGCTCGGCCGAGCGGACGATGGCGGTTCGGTCGGACGAGATCAGCCCGCCCAGCATCCACCCCTCCGTTCCGCCGGGGTCCTGGACGCGCCGCCACTCCTTGAACACGGCCACCACGCGCACGGGCAGGTCGGCGCGCTGATACAGCCAGGAAGCCGGATAGGTGCGCGCCGGACCGGTGCGCATCCGCGCCTTGCCGGCGGCGATCGAGGCCCAGTAGGGGGGCTTGGGCCGCTCTTGCGCGGAGGCCGTGACGGCGAACGAAAGAGCGGCGAGCGCAAGTGGCAGACGCATGCGGTGGGGCTTTCCTGTTGCCGCTCCTTATCAAGCGTCGCCCGGCGGTATCAACCGGCTTGACGGTAGGCGGCCACCCGTCACAAACGTCGGATCATGAACGCCCAGCGCCGTACCGAGCCCCGCGTCCCCAATCCGCGCGTGGTCGCGACCCGCGAACTGCCGGACACGGTGATGGACCGGCTGGAGGCGCTGTTCGACACGACGAACAACCGGGATGACCGGTCCATGACGCACGCGGAGCTGGTGAGCGCCACCGCCGAGTGCGACGTGCTGATCCCGACGGTGACCGACGCGGTCGATGCCGAACTGATCGCCGCGGCAGGGCCTAGGCTCAAGCTGATCGCCAATTTCGGCGCGGGCGTGAACCACATCGACCTGCGCGCGGCGCGGGCGCGCGGCATCATCGTCACCAACACGCCGGGCGTCCTGACGGAGGACACCGCCGACCTGACGATGGCGCTGATCGTATCGGTGCCAAGGCGGCTGGCCGAGGGCGAAAAGCTGGTGCGATCGGGTGCGTGGACCGGATGGAGCCCGGGTGGGATGCTGGGCCACCGGATCGGCGGCAAGGCGCTGGGCATCGTCGGCATGGGGCGGATCGGCCAAGCGGTGGCGCGGCGCGCGCGCGCGTTCGGCCTGGGCATCCACTACCACAACCGCCACCGCCTGCCCGGCGTGGTCGAGGCGGAGCTGGGGGCGACTTGGCACGCCGATCTCGACGCGATGCTGGCGGGGGTCGACGTGCTGACGATCCATACCCCGCGCAACGCCGACAGCGAGAACCTGATCGACCGACGGCGGATCGGCCTGCTGCGGCCCCACGTCCACCTGATCAATACCTCGCGCGGCGGGATCGTCGACGAGGAGGCGCTCGTCGACGCGCTCCAGGCCAAACGGCTGGCCGGCGCGGGGCTGGACGTCTGGCGGCACGAACCGGAGATCGACCCCCGCCTCCTCGCGCTGCCCAACGTCGTCATGACCCCGCATATGGGCTCGGCCACCTACGAGGGCCGGATCGCGACGGGCGAAAAGGTCATCGCCAACATCCGCATGTGGGCCGACGGCCACCGCCCGCCGGATCAGGTACTGGAGGGGTGGGCCTAACCCTTAATCCCCGGTCAGGATCCGGTCCACAAGCTGCCTCACCGTCGGCACGAAGCCGTTCGAGTAGAACGGATCACGCCTGAAGTTCGACGCGGAGTGGCCGGCGAACATCAGGTTGCGGTCGGTGTCGCCGCCATGCGCGATGTCCTGTAGCGTCTTCTGGATGCAGAAGGATCGCGGATCGGCGAGGCGGCCGGTCGAGTTGGTCTCCGTGTCCGCCCAGCTTGAAAAGGAGCATTGCGACAGGCAACCCATGCAGTCGGCCTGGTCCTTCCGAATGTCCGTCTTCTCGATCGGCGAGACGTAGACGAGCGTGTTGTCGGGCGTCTTGAGCGCGTCGGTGAAGCCTTGGCCGAACCATTCGCGCGCACGGAGCAGGTCGCCCCGCGTTACCCAGAAATTCTTGCCCTTCACCCCGACATCGAGCTGGAAGACGTGGTCGCCCGCTTCTTGCGTCGAGAACGCGATCTGGCGCTCCGACCGCGCCTCCAGGAAACGCAGGAACGGGTTCCGGACCGCCGACGAATAGAAGCCGGTCGGCGAGAATCGATGGAGCGAGATGTCGCCATGATCGATACCGAGCAGCTTATCCTTCCAGCCATCAGGGATCGGGCTCTCCCGCGTCAGCAGCGGGCGGGTGCCGTATTGAAAGGCGATGGCACCCAGTTCGGGATTGTCGATCCAATGATTCCAATCGCGCAGGTACCAGACACCGCCCGCCATGATGATGGGTGTGGTGTCGGGGATACCGCCCTCGCGCATCGTATCGCGCAGCGCCTTGACGCGGGGGTACGGGTCCTCGGGCTTCAGCGGATCCTCGGCGTTGGACAGGCCGTTATGACCGCCGGCGAGCCACGGGTCTTCGTACACCACCCCGGCGAGCCATTCCGCCGCCTTGCTGTACGCCCGCCTCCACAGCGCGCGAAAGGCGCGGCCGGAACTGACGATGGGAAGGTAATGGACTCGGTAGGACGCGGCGATCTCCGAAAGCTTGTACGGCATCCCGGCGCCGCAGGTGACGCCGGCGACGAGGCCGTGGGTGCGCTCCAGCACGCCGTGGAGCACGCGCTGCGCGCCGCCCATCTCCCACAGCACGTTGATGTTGATCGCGCCCTTGCCCCCGGCGATGTCCCAGGCGCGCCGCACCTGCTCGACCGCGCCGTCGATCGCGTATTGGACCAGTTCCTCATGCCGCTCCCGCCTGGTCAGCGCGCTGTATGTCTGGGGAATGATCTTGCCGTCCGGATCGTAGCTGTCGGCGTTGACCGCCGACACCGTGCCGACGCCGCCCGCCGCCGCCCATGCCCCGGCGGAGGCATGGTTGGTCGCGGCCACGCCCTTCCCGCCCTCGATCAGCGGCCATACCTCGCGGCCGTTATACTGGATGGGGGTCAGGCCTTTGAACACGGTCGGATGCGAACCTTTCTGGAGCAGCTACGGGCCATATAACGGAAGGTTGCGGACACGGTAGCCCCCGCCCCGACGCATGTTACCCTAGTATGCCGGGCCTGCCCATCGCGTCCGCGTAAAGGCTGGAATAACGGCGGATCATCTGCGCTTCGTCATAATCCGCGCGGGCGCGGACCCGGTTGGCCGCGCCGACGCGGGCGCGCAGGTCGGGGGCGTCCAGCAGCTTCTGGAGGACGTCGCGAAGCGGCACCTCGTCGATATGCGACGCGACCAGGGCGACGTTCTCCGGCGCGAGCATCGCGGGGACGTCGCCGACGGGCACGCTCGCGACGGGCAGCCCGGCGGCCATCGCCTCGACGACCGGGATCGGAAACTGCTCGGAGCGGGACGAGAGGGCGAGCAGGTCGAACAGGCCGATGTATCTGTGCGGGCGGTCGAGGAAGCCGGGCATCACCAGTCGATCCGAAATCCCCATCGCCTCCGCCGCTTGGGCGATCGCCCCGCGCTCGGGACCTTCGCCGACGATGACGAGGCGGAAGCGGCCGGACAGGCCGCCGCAAGCACGGACGAGCAGAGGCAGGTCCTTGACCGGGCGCAGGCCTGCAAGCGCGCCGATCACGACTTCGCGCTCGTTGCGAACGAAGCCTGGGATCGCCTTGGAATCGGGCTTGCCGGTGTAAAGGGCGGTGGCGACGCCGTTGACGATATGGTGGACGCGGGCGCGGGGCTGCTTCCAGGTCTCGGTTGCGATGCGGTCGAGCGCGCGGCTGGGGACGACGAGCGCGTGGGCGGCCGGAAGCGCGAGGCGGCGGTACATATTCCGCTCGACCTTCAGGCCTGTCGCCTCGTCCTCGTCGAAGCCGTCCTCATGATGGACGACGGGCGGCATTCCCTTTCCGAACACGCGCCTGGCCATGACGCCGTCGATCGCGCCCCAATCATAGGTCAGCACCAGGTCGAAGCGACGCGTAAAGCCCGCGATCGCCTCGTATCGCTTGACCGACGGCTTGCCGGCCAAGGGCGGCGGGTCCTGCGCGATCTCGTAACGCACGCCCCTGGCGATGGCGGCGCGCGCGCCGAGCGCGGTGGGGACGCGCGAGACGATCGTGTGCCGCGCCCGGTCGCCCCAGACGTTCATCAGCCGGACGGCGCGCGCCTCCTTCCCGCCGAGATCGAAGGCGGAATGGAGGTGGAGGATGTGCGGTGCGGGCATAATGGGCGCGGTCAGTACATCGCGACGCGGTGGTTTCCCAGTCGCTCAGCCTCCCCCTCGTCATGGGTGACGAGGAGCATCGGCAACCCGGTCTCGTCGCGCAGGCGCTCCAGGGCGCGCATCACCTCCTCGGCGCGAGCGGCGTCAAGCGAGCTGAGCGGCTCGTCGAGGAGCAGGAAAGCGGGGTCGCTCAGCAGCGCGCGACCGATCGCGACGCGGCGCGCCTCGCCGCCCGACAGCGTCCGCGGCCAGCGATCCAGAAGATGCGCGATATCGAGCATGCGGGCGGTGTCGGCGAGCTTGGCCGCGTTCGGCGCGCCATACAGGAGGTTGGCGCGAACGCGCTTGTGCGGAAAGAGCCGCGGGTCCTGGAAGACGTAGCCGACGCGCCGGCGCTCGGGCGGCAGGTTCACGCCGGCGTTCCGGTCGTAAAGGAACTCGCCCGCGACGCGTGCATGCCCCTTGTCCGGGCGCAGTAGCCCGGCGATCATATCGAGTACACTGGTCTTGCCGACGCCCGAACGGCCGAACAGCACGGTGACGCCGGCCCCGGTCCGGAACGCCGCACCGATCCGCCGGTCGCCCCTCGTCAGCTGGACCGCGACATCAAAGGACATGGACACCCCTGCCTGCTCGCCGGGCCAGCGCCTCCGACGCGACCAGCGCGACTAGCGCGAGCGCGATGGAGATCGCCGCCAGCCGCCACACCATCGCGTCGCCACCGGGACGCTGTTGCGCGGCGTAGATGGCGAGTGGCAGAGTTTCCGTCTCGCCCGGCACGGAGGAGACGAAGGTGATCGTCGCGCCGAACTCGCCGATCGCCCGGGCGAAACCGAGCGTCGTCGCGGCGAGGATGCCGGGCAGGCTGAGCGGCAGCGTGATCGTGGCGAAAACGCGCGTCCGGCTCGCGCCCAGTGTTCGCGCGGCCTGCTCCAGCCGGCGGTCGACCGCCTCGATCGACAGCCGGATCGCGCGCACCATCAGCGGCAGCGCCATCACCCCGGCCGCGATCGCCGCGCCCGTCCAGCGGAACAGGACGCTCGCGCCGAACCAGTCCTGGAGCAAGCTGCCGAGCGGGCCGCCAGGCGCGAAGGCGAGCAGGAGCACCCATCCGGTGACGACGGGCGGCACGACGAGCGGCAGATGGACGACCGCGTCGAGCAGCAGCTTGCCGGGCACGCGCGACCGGGCGAGGATTAGCGCTAGCCCGAATGCGAGCGGGAGCGTGACGGCGACCGCGACGCCGCCCACGAGCAAAGTTAACCGTATGATCGCCCATTCATCCGGCGAGATCACGGGCGGGTGAAGCCGTGGCGCGCAAAGATTGCCTGGCCGCGCGGGGAGAGCAGGAAGCGGCGGAAGCCTTCCGCATCCGGATGTCGCGAGTTGCGCAGGCGAGAGACGGGATAGCGGATCGGCGGGTGGCTCGATGCGGGGAAGACGCCCGCGACCCGGACGCCGGCCGAGGCGCGCGCGTCGGTCGCATAGACGATGCCGTAGGGTGCGACGCCGCGCTCGACAAGCGCCAGCGCGGCGCGGACATTCTCGGCACGCACCACCCTGCCCCGTACCGCGTCCCATGCGCCGAGCCGCTCGAGCGCGGCGCGGCCGTATCGTCCGGCGGGCACGGCGGCGGGATCGGCCATGGCGAGAGGTCCTGCCGCCAGCGTGCGGGCGAGCGTCGGGATGGTGAGGCGGACCCGGTTCGCGCGCGGGGTGATCACGACCAGCCGATTGCCCGCCAGCACCGCGCGGGTGCCCGGCGCGAGCAGGTCCGCGCGGGCGAGGTCGTCCATCCACTCCTCGTCGGCGGAAATGAACAGGTCGGCGGGCGCGCCGGCGCGGACCTGGCGTGCGAGTGCGGACGAGGCCGCGAAGGAGAGGACCGGACGCGGATGGCCTTGTCGCGCCCACACGACCGAGGCGTCGGTCAGGACTTCCTGAAGGCTGGCGGCCGCGAGCACCGTCGGCCCGCGCGGCTGGGCATGGGCCGGCGTGACCAGCAACAATATGAGAAAAACGAGCAGCCGGCGCATCATGGATCACCTTTCACGCCGCCGTTCTAAACGAACAGGAACGCAGCCGCGAGCCGGGTCGTTTGCGTGGCCATGATCGGCGTCCTCTCCAACGGTTCGGACGCGCGCACCGATGCGCGCGAAGCTTTCTCGCAGGCCGCCCAGGCGTTCGCGCCTGATCGGCCGATCCTCGTGGTCAGCCATTTCGACGCGGACGGGCTGGCGGCGGCGGCGATCCTGGCGCGGGGCCTGGGCGAGCAGGGCCATGCGGTCGATGTGCGGATCACCGGCAAGGGCGAGAGCCCGTGGGAGCCGGAATTCCGGGCGGAGCTGGAGGCGCGCAAGCCCGGCGGGCTGATCGTCGCCGATCTCGGCACCCGGGCGGAACCCGTGCTGGCGCGGTGCCCGACGGTGGTGATCGACCATCACGTGCCGACCGGCGCGCCCGACAGGGCGACCGTGATCAGCGGCAACGGGCTAGTGCCCGAACCGAGATCGGCGTTGCTCGCTTATTGGGCGCTCGGTGCCCCGGACGGCCTCGGCTGGCTCGCCGCGCTCGGCCTGATCGGCGACATGGCCCCGGAGGACGCGTTTCCCGAACTGGCCGAGGCCCAGGCGCGGTATGGCAAGACCGCGCTCAAGATGGCGACCTCGCTTGTCAACGCGCCCAGGCGGACGGCGGCGGCGGACGCCTCGCCCGCGCTGGCTCTCCTGATGCGGGGCGACGGCCCGAAGGCGGTCAGCAAGGAGCCGAGCGCCGAGCGCGAGCTGCTGGTCGCGGCCAAGGCGGAAGTGGCGGAGGCGATGGACGCCGCCAAGCGCGTGCCGCCGCGCGTGGTAGGCGACGTGGCGCTGATCCGTTTCCACGCCGGCCAGCAGATCCACCCACTGATCGCGCAGCAATGGCGCGGGCGGTTGAAGGACAAGATCGTGCTCGCCGCCAACACCGGCTACCGCGAGGGCTGGGTGCATTTCGCCGCGCGGTCGGCGACGGGTCGCGACCTGGTCGCGTTCCTCGCCGAGCACCGGCCTCCGGGCGCGGACTCGCGCTACGGCTCGGGTCACAAGCAGGCGACCGGCGGCGCGCTTCGCTATGACGACTGGAACGCGTTCGTGTCCGGTCTGGGCTTTCCCGAACAACAGGTACCCGCATGACCGACAGCACGCGCCCGCTCCGCCTCGGCTTTCCCGTGAAGGTCATAGGGCGGCCCGACCTGAAGACGCAGGACACGCGGCGGTGGCAGAAGGACCCGCACCTGAAATGCTCGCTGGAATTGCTGCATCCGGTGCTCGACTATCTGCGCAAGAACGACCTCGACATGTACCGGATGTCGTCGGACATCGCGCCCTACGCGACGCATCCGGACATGCCGCAGTTCCACGGCATGGTGGCCGAGAGCGACGCGGAGCTGCGCGCGTTCGGGGCCAAGGCGCGCGAATATGACATCCGGCTGTCCTTCCACCCGTCGCAATACGTGCTGCTCAACTCGCCCGATCCCGAGCTGACGCGCAAGTCGATCTGGGACCTGTCGAGCCAGGCGGAGATGCTCGACCGGATGGGTCTCAACGACGAGGCGGTGATGGTGACGCATGTCGGCGGAGTGTATGACGACCGCGAGGCGTCGCGCGCGCGGTGGATCGCGGGCTACGAAGCGTGCCCCGATCACGTGCGCCGCCGGCTGGTGCTTGAGAATGACGATATCCGCTTTTCGGCCAGCGACGTGCTCTGGATCCAGGAGCGCACGGGCGTTCGGCTGATCTTCGACTATCAGCACCATTGGTGCCTGAACCCCGAACGGCTCGACATGCGCCAGGCGCTGGAGCGGTTCGTGGCGAGCTGGCCCGACGGATGCCGGCCCAAGATCCACTTCTCCAGCCCACGCACCGAGATGCGCGAGCTGAAGCAGAAGATCACGCCCAAGCAGCGCGAAGCCGCAAAGGCGGGCAAGCCCAAACCGAAGAAGGGCGAGCTGTTGAAGGCGCCCGTCAAGGCGACCGCGCGGATCAAGACGGTGCTGCGACCGCCGATCTGGACGGGCCATTCCGACTTCACCAACCCGTTCGAGTTCGCGACCTTCATGCGGATGGCCGACGGCCTCACGTTCGACGTGATGATGGAGGGCAAGTCCAAGGACCTGTCGCTGCTCCGCTTGCGCCCCGACCTGCTCCGCTTCGCCCCCGACGTGGCGGCGCGGTTCGGGATCACCGACGAGGATGCGGGGCGGTTGGCGGCGGACGAGGCCCGGCTGGAACAGGGCGTCGCCGCCGAGGACGAGCCGGACGTCGACGAGGGAATGGCACTGGCGGCGGAGTAATAAAACGTCAAACCCTCTCCCGCTTTCGCGGGAGAGGGACAGGCGCGAAGCGCCAGGGTGAGGGCCGGACCTCGCCAGGAGAAGCCCGTCCCTCACCCTCGCCGCGCTACGCGCGCCTGTCCCTCTCCCGCGAAAGCGGGAGAAGGCTATTTAGAAAAACCGCGCCAGCGTGAACTCGAAGCGGCTGCGGGTGGTGTCGTAGAAGCGGAGCGACGAGTTGATGCGCGTATAGTTGAACACCAGCTGCGGCGAGAAGCCGAGCACCCGGATCTTGCGGTAGCCGAGCGTGGCGCGCGCGACGACGCGCCAGTCCCGGCGGGCATCCAGATCGAAGATCTCTAGCGGCGCGTCGTACACCGCGCGCGACACGCCCAGGCTTGCGCCGAAATTGACGCCGTAGCGCAGCTCGCCGCCGACCCCGACATTCCCGCCGGCCTCCGTGTTCGAGAACGGCTCCTCGCGCAGCGCGTCGCGTCGGACGAACGGCCCGACCGACGCGACGATCGTGGGCGTGACCGCGCGCTCGTAGGTGCCGTACAACCCACCCTGCCAGCCGTCATAGGCGCGGTCGAACAGCGCGCGGCTGTGGCGGACGTCGAGCTGGAAGCCGAAGCGGTCCTTGGCGTTCGCGACCGTCTGGCCGCCCAGGCGCGCGCCCAGCTGGCGGCTGACGGCCTCGCCGCCGAACCAGCGGTGCGCGGCGACCCCCTGGAGCGAGACGCTGGTCGCGGATGAAAATCGGTATTCCGCGCCGGCCGCGCCCTGGACGATGTGGTCGTCGAACATCGACCTTTTGTATTCGGTGCCGATCGCGTCGAATTCCGCCAGCGCCGAGACGCGCGCGCTAACGGGCAGGCGCAGGCCGGCGGATAGCTGGCCGACGACGCCGATGCCCGAGCGGGCCGTGGCCTGGTCGTTCAGATCGACGGGTATCTCCGTATCGCCGAGCAGGATCGTCACCGACCGGGCCGACGTCGCGTTGTTGATGTTGGTGTCGGGCGCGACCCCGAGATTGACGTCGAGCCGCCAGGTGCGCGAGCTGCGGATCGTGTCGCGCACGGTGCGGATCGTCCGGGCGATCTCCTGCGGAAGTTCGGTGTCCTGCGCCGCCAGGCTGAACTGGCGATCGGCGCTGGCGGTCTTGTTCTGCTGAAGCAGCACGCGGCCGAGTTCCAGCCGCACGCGCGTCTGGCGCGGGTCGTCGGCCAGGATCGCGCGATACCGCTCGGCCGCGCCTTCGAGATCGCCCGTTTTGGAGGCGATGTAGCCCAGCAAGAAGCGGGTCTGGAGCTTGTAGCCGGGCGCGAGCTCCAATGCCTGGAGCAGCGGTCGGGCCTGCGCGTACCGCCCCTGCGCGACGAGCCGGTCGGCGGCGGCGAGAAGCTGCGCCGGGGTCAGCGTGATCCGGCAGTCGGTCCCGTCGCACCCGGCGGCCGTGGCGGGTCGCTCCGCCGCGATCTGCGCCGCGGCGGGAGCGGCGAGCGTCGTCGCCGCGGCGAGCGCCGCCAACCCGATCACCGTCCCACCCCGCCCGGTATCCGCTCGCCGATCCTACTTCTTCGCCCCGGCGAACGCGCCCAGAATGTCGAGGCGGCGGTTCGGCACGCCGCCGACGATGCGGAAATTGCCGCCGATGTTCTTGGCGTCCGGACCATAGAAGGTGCCGTCGATCGAGCTCGCGCCCGCGACGCTGGTGGCTCCGTTGACCGCCGTGAAGTCGACGGGCACGACCTGCCCGTCACCCATCCGGAACTCGGCCGAGGAGAAGGCGCCGGTGAAGACCGAGCCCGCCCTGGCCCAGCCGGCTGACCCGACCGCGCTGAAGATCGACCCCGCTGAAATCGCGAGCGCCTCGTTGTTGGCGGCGATGTTCTTGGAGAAGACCGGGCTGACCCGGCCCGATAGCGACAGCCCGACGGTCCGCTTGGCAAAATCGACATCGACGCCGCTTGTGCCCGTGATCCATTGCAGCACTGAGGAGCTACCGTCCTGACGGCCAACCATGGTGGCCAGGAACTCGCCCTCGAAACGGCCCGTGCCCCGGACGGGCATCTGGAGCGTCGGCGTCTTCGAGCCGAACACCATGACAGCCTGTTCCGAAGTGAACTCCTGCGTCTCCGGCTCCAGATAGCTGCGCTCGACCCCTGCGATCGACACGAAGTCACCGCTGGCGGCGGGACGCTGGTAGAAAAAGGTGAGCTGCGCGTCGCCGTCGAGCGCCTGGAGATAGTTGTACCCCTGGAGCAGTGGCACCTGATACTCGCCCGAGCGCGCCTGGTCGACTGTTTGCCGGTGCGCAGGGTCCTGAAATCCCAGGTTCCGGGTAACGCCGGCTGCAGGATCGGCGAGCGCGACGGTGAAGATGCCATCACGCGGATTGTAGGTGATCGTGCCGGTCGGCGTCGCGACGGTGCTGGCATTGCCCCGGTAGAGCGTCCGCCCTTTCTCATCGACGTTGAGAGACTGAGCCGCACCCACCGCGTCGAAGACCGTGGCGGCGGACACGTCGAACAGGTGCGCCTGACCGGGCGGCCCCGGTGTCGGCGTGGGGGTCGGCGTCGGTGTGGGAGCCGGTGTCTGAGTCGGGGTTGGGGTCGGAGCTGGCGTGTTTCCCGGTGTCGGCGTCGCGCCCACGGGCGGTGCGGCCGTGCCCGCCGACAGGACGGAGCCGGAGCTGCCCGAGCCGCCGCACGCCGCGAGCGACAGGAACGGCAACGTCAGTAGAGCATGGATCGCGCGCATGTGGAGGCCCCTGTTTCCCCGTAGGATCATGCGGCCGGGATAGGGAAAAAGGGTTAAGGGACCTTGAAGCGGTCCCCGCTCACTCCACCAGCTCACCAAGCAGTTCCGCCACGCGCGCGACGCGAGCGCGGTCGTCCTCGATGCGTTCCGCCAGGAGCCAGCGGCCGTTCTTCTCGGCCAGCCCGGCGACCTCCGGCAACGACTGCTTGCCCTTGGGAGTAAGCGCGATCGCGGCGGGGCCGGCGTCGATCCTCTCCATTTCGGCGGCGCGGGCGAGGAGACGGAGGCGGGTCAGCTGAAGCAGCGCGTGGGCGGCCTCGGGTATCGCGCCGAAACGATCCTCTAGCTCGGCCTCGAACGAGTCCAGCGTGGGGGTGTCGACGATGCGCGCGAGGCGGCCATAGAGCGAAAGGCGGACATCGATCTCGGGAATCCAGTCCTGCGGCAGGCGGCCCGCCAGGCCGATATTCAGCTGGGGCGTCCATTGGTCGACCGCCTGGCCGCGCGCCGCGCGCAGCGCGTGGCCCAGCAGGTGCTGGTAGAGGTCGATGCCGATCAGCTTCATATGCCCCGCCTGCTCCTCGCCCAGCAGATCGCCCGCGCCGCGCAGGTCGAGATCGCGCGCGGCGATCGCGAAGCCCGCGCCCAGGCGGTCGAACGCCTCCAGCGTGCGCAGGCGCTTCAGGGTGGCGTCGGCGATCGTCTGGCCTTCCTCCGTCAGAAGCAGGATCTGCCCGCGCCGTCCGCCGCGTCCGACGCGCCCGCGCAGCTGATGAAGCTGCGACAGGCCGAAACGATCGGCGTGCGTCACGATCATGGTGTTGGCGCGCGGCACGTCCAGCCCCGCCTCGATGATGTTGGTCGCGAGCAGCACGTCGCCGCCATGACCGCCGATGCCCGCCGCGAAGCCGACCATCGCCTCGTCGATCTCGGCGGCGGGGAGCTTGCCGTGCGCGGTCACGACCTTCAGTTCGGGGGCGATCTTGGCCAGGCGGTCGGCGACGGCGGGCATGTCCTCGATCCGGGGCACGACGACGAAACTCTGCCCGCCCCTGCCCTTTTCGCGCAGCAGCGTGGCGCGGACGGTGGCGTCGTTCCAGGTTTCGACCGCGGTGCGGATCGGCTGGCGGCGCGCGGGCGGGGTGGCGATGACCGAAACGGATTGCAGCCCGACCATGGCGGCTTGGAGCGTGCGTGGGATGGGCGTGGCGCTGAGCGACAGGACATGGCCCGCGCCGAGCCCGGCGAGCTTCGCTTTGTCGGCCACGCCGAAACGCTGCTCCTCGTCGATGACGATGAGCGCCAGGTCCCGGTACTCCACGCCCTTGCCCGCTACCGCGCCGGTACCGATCACCACCTTGATCGAGCCGTCCGCAAGACCGGCGACGACGCGCTTCTTGTCGGCGGGGGTGCTGAGGCGCGAAAGCCCCGCGACCTCGACGCCCGTGCCCTCGAAGCGGCGGGCGAAGGTCTCGATGTGCTGGCGGACGAGAACGGTCGTGGGGGCGGTGACCGCGACCTGGCGGCCGGCCAGCGCGACGAGCGCGGCGGCGCGCAAGGCCACCTCCGTCTTCCCGTAACCGACATCGCCGACGACCAGGCGATCCATCGGCTTGCCGCTGGCCAGGTCGGCGCGGACGGCGGCGATGGCGCGGGCCTGGTCCGCCGTCTCGGTGAAGGCGAAGCCCGACGCGAAGCGTTCGTAGGCGGCGGCGTCGGGGGCGATCGGATCGGTCGTGCGCGCGTCGCGCCGCGCGGCGAGGTCGGCCAGGCCGCGCGCGGACTCGGCGATGGCCCGATCGATCGCGCCACGTCGCTTCTGCCAGGAACCGCCGTCGAGCGTGTCGAGCGTCACCTGGTCGGCGTCCGCGCCGTAGCGCCAGATGCGATCGGCCTCACCCACCGGCACGAGGCGGCGGGCGTCCTTGGCGTAGCGGAGCACGACCGCGTCGCCGCCTTCCGCCCCGCTCTCGCCGGGGAGGGTCTCGACGCCCTCGACCGAGCCGATGCCGAACTCCTCATGGACGATCACGTCCCCAACGCGCAACTCGCCGGTCGCGGCGGCGAGCGGGTCGACGCCGCCGGTCGCATGCTCGTCGGCGCGCGCGCGGCCGCCGAGCAGGTCACCGCCGGCGATGACGGTGACCCCAGCGAGCGAGAAGCCGCGGTCGACCGGCGCGTGCAGGCAGAACGATGTCCCGGCCGGGGCGGCGACGGCGTCGGCCCAGCTCCGGATCGGCGGCAGATCGAGCTTGGTGCGCGCGGCGAGGAAGCGAAGGTCGCGGGGGCTGCCGGTGAGGATCAGTGGGCCGTCCGCCAATGCTTCCCGCGCGAAGCGGTCGAAGGCGCGTGTGGGATTGTTGCCCTCGATGAAGCGGGGCGGGGCGTCGCCTTCGGGGGCGTTCAGGTCGACGGTCGCGCGGGCGCCGATCTCCGCCTGCCAGTCCTCGGCCCCGACAAGCAGCCTGTCCGCGCGACGGCCGCGACGAAGCGCGTCGGTCGAGAGGGCGAGGAAGCGGGCGCGGTGGCGGTCCGCGCCCGGGTCGAGCGCGACGACTGCGTCGGGCAAGTGCGCGAGCAGCGATACGCCGCCCGCCGCCTTGGGTTCGCTCGCGCGGCCGATCTCGACGGACCCGAGCGGATCGCCGCCGAGCTGGGTGACGGGATCGTAGCGTTTGATGGCGGAGACCCGGTCGTCCTCGACCTCGATGCGGACGGGAAGCGCGCTGTCGACGGGGAAGATGTCGACCACCGCCCCGCGCACGGCGACTTCGCCCGGTTCGTCGATGCGGTCGTCCGGCGTGTAGCCGATGCCGATCGCGAGCTCGGCGAAGCCGTCCAGTCGCAGTTCGTCGCCGACGGCGAAGGAGGGGTCGGTCGCCTCGAACGCGTCGGACGGGGCATAGCGAAGGACGCTCGCCTCGGCGGTCGTGACCATCGCGACGCGCGCTCCGTCACCCCGCGCCTGCCGCGCGCCGCGCAGGGCGGCGGCGCGCGCGCCGATGTTGGCGGGGGATGCGGGCGCGTCCTCGCCGGGGAGCGCGTCGGGACAGGGAAGGTGAAAAACTCGTACGTCCGGCGCGAAGGCGGCGAGGATCGCCGCGATCGAGGCGGCGCGCGCATCGTCGCTCGCGATGTAAAGGATGTCGCGGGTGGCGAGTTCGGTGGCGAGCAGGGCGGCTAGAGGCGCGGGTGCGAGCAAGTCGGGCAATGCGGTTCCTAATTCACGGCGTCGATGTCGGGCGGGTGAGGTCGGTCAGCGGGGTTCGAGCGCCCCGATGAAGCGGTCGCGCCACCAGAACACGTCTTCGCGGCGGATGTTCGCGATCAGCGACCGCCAGCGCCGGACGCGCTCCTCGCGCGGCATGCCGAGGGCGAGCGCGATCGCGTCGGCGACCTCGTCGGCGCTGTATGGATTGACGAGCAGCGCGTCGCGCAGCTGCGCCGCCGCGCCCGCGAAGATCGACAGGATCAGGACGCCGGGATCGTCCGGGTCCTGCGCGGCGACGTATTCCTTGGCGACGAGGTTCATGCCGTCGCGCAGGGGCGTGACGAGCGCGACGCGGGCGGCGCGGTAGATGCCGGCGAGTTCGTCGCGCGGATAGCCCTTGTTGACGTAACGGATCGGCACCCAGTCGATGTCGGCGAACTCGCCGTTGATGCGGCCCGACAGCTCGTCGAGCTCGGCGCGGATCGCCCGGTAGGTGTCGACCTTCTCGCGGCTGGGCGGCGCGATCTGGAGCATGAGCACCAGGCCTTGCAGGTCGGGGTTGCGGAGGAGGAAGCGTTCGTAGCTTGCGAACCGTTCGGGCAGGCCCTTGGAATAGTCGAGCCGATCGACGCCGACGATGATGGAGCGGCCGGTCGCGCTCATATGCAGCCGGTCGCGGGCGAAGCGGGCGGGGTCGCTGCGTGCGGCGGTCTCGAACTCGCCCGCGTCGATCCCGATCGGCGCGACGATCGCGCGGATGGCGCGGTCGCCCAGAGTCACCGCGCCGTCCTCCCCGACGACCGCGCCGAGATGGCGCGTGACATGGTGAAGGAACGCGTCGAGCCAGTCGGGTGTGTGGAAGCCGACCACGTCGTATTCGAACAGGCTGCGCACCAGCGGCTCGTGGCTGGGTAGCGACATCAGGATCTGCGAGGGCGGCCAGGGGATGTGGAGGAAGAAGCCGAGGCGGTTCGTCAGCCCCAGGCGGCGGAGCTCGCGGCCAAGCGGGATCAGGTGGTAGTCGTGGACCCAGACCAGATCGCCCTCGCCGATCAGCGGGCGGACGGTGGTGGCGAAGCGCCGGTTGACGCGCAGGTAGCCGCCCTCGAAATCGCGTTCGAACCGGGTCAGGTCGATGCGGTTGTGGAACAGCGGCCACAGGCTGCGATTGGCGTAGCCATTGTAATATTCGTCGACGTCCTGCGGCTCGAGATCGACCGTCGCGGTCGCGACGCCGTCGGCCTGCTCTAGCCCGATCGCGCCGGTAAAAGCGCCCACCGTCTCCCCCGACCACCCGAACCACACCCCGCCCTTCTCGCGCAACGCCGCGAGGAGGGCGACCGCGAGCCCGCCCTGGTTGCCCGCGCTCGACGCCTTGGGGGATTGCACGCGGTTGGAGATGACGACGAGCCGGCTCACCTCACGGCGCTCCATGGCTTGGACAGGAGCACGGCGCAGTTGATGAGCCCGACGAGCGAGTAGGTCTGGGGGTAGTTGCCCCACAGCTCTCCGGTCGCGGGATCGATGTCCTCCGACAGCAGCCCGGCGGGGGTGCGCCTGGTCATCATCTCCTTGAACAACGCGCGGGCATCGTCGACGCGGCCGGTCGCATGCAGCGCCTCGATCAGCCAGAAGGTGCAGACGTTGAAAGCGGTCTCGGGGAGGCCGAAATCGTCCTCGGTCGCATAGCGGAGCATGTGGCTTCCGCGCCTGAGCCCTTGCTCCACGGCGTCGAGCGTCGACCGGAAACGCGGGTCGTCCAACGACAGGAAACGCAGGTCAAGGAGTTGGATCAGGCTGGCGTCCAGATCGTCGCCCTCGAACGTCGCGGATAGGCGCTGCGTGTCCTCGCGCCACGCGGCCTGTTCGATGCGCGTCCGCATCGCGTCGGCGCGGTCCTGCCAAAAGCTACGCCGCTCCTCCATGCCTAGCGCGCGCGCCGCGCTCGCCAGCCGGTCGCACGCCGCCCAGCACATCGCGGCGGAATAAGTGTGGACGGCGGATTTCGTTCGCAGCTCCCACAGCCCCGCATCCGGATGGTCGTACACGCCCCAAGCGCGCTCGCCCACGCGCTCGAGCGAGCGGAAATCCTCCGGGCCCGACATGCGGAACAGGCGCCGGTCGAAGAAGGCTTGGACGTCGGACAGGACGATCTGGCCGTAGGCGTCGTGCTGGATCTGGGTATAGGCGGCGTTGCCGACACGAACGGGACCCATGCCGCGATAGCCGGGCAGGTCGGGCGCTTCGCGCTCCTCGATCCGCGTCTCGCCGCCCACGCCGTAAAGCGGTTGGATATGCCCGCCGCGACAGCCGTCGACGATGTTGCGGAGATATTCGAGGTACCCCTCCAGCACGTCGAGCGCCCCCAGGCGATTGAGCGCCTGCACGGTGTAGTAGGCGTCGCGAATCCAGCAATAGCGATAATCCCAGTTTCGCCCCGAATGCGCATGCTCGGGCAGCGAAGTGGTGAGCGCGGCGACGATCGCGCCCGTTTCCTCATGCTGGCAAAGCTTCAAGGTGATCGCGGCGCGGATCACCGCGTCCTGCCATTCGACGGGGGTGGCGAGCCCGCGCGACCAGCCCCGCCATTCCGTGATCGTGCGGTCGCGCATCGATACGAGCGTCTCGGCGATGTGCCCGACGAAGCCTTCATCGGGCCCGAGGAAGAAATGGAGAGGGCGTTCGAGGCGGAACCAGCTCTCGGCGCGGACCTGACCGACAGGAACGTCGGTGGTGAGGCGCAGGACGTTTTCAGCCATAAGATAGCGGACATGGTTGGAGCCCGCCGTCTCGTCCGCCCGGCCGCCCCAATCCTTGCCGACGCGCAGGACGACGCGGATGCGCGGGGCGCCGGCGACGGGGCGGACGATGCGGATCCAGGCGGTCGGGCGATAGGTGCGGCCGTCCCGATGGAAGCGCGGGCAGAAGTCCGTGACCTCGACCGCGTTTCCCTGCCCGTCCTCATGCCGGGTGACGAGGACGGCGGTATTGCGCTGATAATGCTGGTGAGTGACGCCGCCGTCCTCCAGCTCGATCGCCCAATAACCGGTGTCGGGCGCATCGCCGCCGAGCAGCGCGGAAAAGGCGGGCTCGCCATCGACGCGCGGAACGCACCCCCATACGAACGTGCCGGACCCGTCGACCAGTGCGGAGACCTGGCAATTGCCGATCGGCCAAAGGTTCATGGAGGCGGTCATGGAGCATGCTCCAGCGCCCGGGCGATCCAGCTTCGGACAGCGGCCACATCGGGGAGCGCGTAGGCGGCTTGAGTCTCGCGACGCTCGCCGACGAGCACGCCCGCGCCGCCCAGCCGGGCGGCCGCCGCGAAGCCCGCCTCGTCGGTCACGTCGTCGCCGAAGACGAGCGGGGCAAACCCGGCCATCGACGCGCCCGCCGCGAGCGCACCGACCGCGCGGCCCTTGTCCCCGTCGACGCGAACCTCGGCCATCATCTTGCCTTGCTGAAGGACGAGCCCGTGATCGGCGGCGAGCCGGCCGGCGGCGGCGAGCGCGTCCGCCCCATGCTCGGGCACGAGGCGGTAGTGGAGCGCGACACCGAGCGTCTTGCGTTCCACCACCACGCCGGGTCGGATTTCGGCGAAGGCGTCCATATGGGCGGCGATCACGCCCAGCGCGGATGTCGCCGTGTGAAGCTCCTCGCCGTCGTCGCGGAACTCGGCCCCATGGCTCCCCGCGAGCGTGATCCCCTCCACGCCCTTGCCCAGCATCGCGTCGAGCTGTGCGATCGAACGCCCGCTGACGATCGCGACGCGTCCGGGGAGCATGTGGGTCAACCGGGCAAGGAGCGCGCGCAATTCGGGATCGGCGCGCACCGCGTCGGGACGATCGACCAGATCGACCAGCGTACCGTCGAAATCGAAGAAGAGGGAGGCGGAGGCGAGTAGGTCGAGCGGGGGGACGGCGAGAATTCGGTCGGTTGCTGGCATGACGGGGAGAACCCGTGCGGGCGGGGGGTGTTCCCCTGCTCCCTCTTCGGACAAGAAAGGGGTTTCAGGTTTTCCCCGTCCAACTCGGAAACCCGTTCAGCAGCGCGCCCGCATCGTCATACACCGCCGATGCGCCCATCAGCACGTCGCGCGAGAAGCCGCCTGACAGGACCGCGATCACGGCCACACCGCATTTCGCGCCCGCGTCGATGTCGTAGGGTGTGTCGCCGACGAACAGCGCCTCCCCCGCCTCGACGCCGAGCTTATCCAGCGCGGTCGCGACGATGTCGCCGGCGGGCTTCGAGTTCCTCACGTCGTCGATGGTCGTGGTCTCGTCCACGAACCCGGCGATGCCGAGCAATTCGACATAGTGATCCAGCTCGCCCTTGGACGCCGAGGAGGCGAGCGCGATCTTCAGTCCGGCCTCGTGGACGCGGGCGATAAGGTCGCGAGCGTGTGGGAAAGCGCGGACCCGGGACAGGTACCTGCCCTTGAACACCTCGCCATGCGCGTCGCCCAGCGTCTCCGCCCACTCCTCCGATGCGCTAGGGACCAGCGTGGGGACGAGCATGTCCGCGCCCTTGCCGATCTGGGCGCGAACCTTCTCCCGGTCGATGTCGTGACCGTGCGCGATGAACGCTTCCACCCAGGCGTCGGCGTGAAAGTCGTTGGAGTCGACCAGCGTGCCGTCGATGTCGAACAGGATGGCTTTCACGGTCATCAGGTCAGGTCCAGTAAAGGATGCGGGCGGAAGGGAGCTTGGCGGCGATCTCGCTTTCGAAGAAGGCGCGCAGCGTACGCATCAGGTCGCGGTCGTAGACGTGCTTGATCGCCCCGAACTTGGTACGCTTCTGCGATCGCCCCGCCGGTCCCATGTCTAGTGCCGAGCCCGGATACCAACTGTCGAGCACCGCCTTGGACCCTTCGGTGAAGCGGTGGGTGATAAGTTCGACCGTCAGGTCGGGTTCCAGCCCGTCCAGCGCACGGGCGACATCGTCGACCAGCCCGCCGTAAGCCGCCTCCCAGCCAGGGGCGGCGATGATGGGGGCGATCGTCAGGCCGACGAGATAGCCCGCCTCCGCCATCCGCCGCATCGCGGCTATCCGCTGCGCGACGGGGCTCGTGCCGCCCTCGAAGCGCGCATAGGGCTTGGGGTTGAGCGATACGCGCATACGGGTGCGGCCGTTATGCGCGAGCCCTAGAAGCGGCTCCACCGTTTGAAACTTGCTGGTGAAGCGGAGCTGCGCGTCGGCTTCCCACCGGCCGAAATACTCGACCAGCGCCGATAGCGATCCGGTCAGGTGCTCGATCGCGAGCGGATCGGTGTAGCAGGAAGCCTCGTAGGTCGTGCCCTCATGTCGCCGCGTTTTGGAGCGCGAGGTGATCGTGCCCTGCCCCAGATGGCGCGGCATCTCGTCCAGGATCTCGGGGAAGTTCGCATAGACGCGAGTGATCGGGGCACCCTTCAGCGACCCGGCCAGATAGCAATAGGAACAGTGCGCCGGGCAGCCCTCCGCTAGGTCGACGCGCCAGTCGGCGGACGGCGCGATCGGTTGAAGCTTGCGCTTGGAGGGCGGCGCGACGACGACCGCCATCGTCGCCTTCGACTCCGCATATTGCCGTCTGGGATCGTCGGAGAAGTCGAGTTTGACCCGGTCGTTCGGCAATTCCACCAGATCGAGACCGAGCCCGGCGACGCGCTCGGCGATCGCACGGCCATGATCCCAGCCGAGCGCCGACTTAGTCACCAGCACGCGCTTGGGTCGCCATTCGCGCGATCGCCCCGGACGCGGATCGAGATCGCCGGGGATGACCGGCATCGGCTCGTTGGCGGTCGAGTCCTGAAACAAGTGAGGCGCTGTGGGTGCGGCGGTAGCCATGCCCAGTTAACCGGGCGAACGGGCTTCTTTGTTCCGCCGGAACCCCGGCCCATCGCGGCCTCTTTAATGTGGATGAACGAGACCATCACCTGCGACGTGGCGATCATCGGGGCGGGCACCGCCGGGCTGGCGGCATGGCGCGCCGCGACCGGGGCGGGCAAGCACGCCGTCATTGTCGAACGCGGCCCGGGCGGCACGACCTGCGCGCGCGTCGGATGCATGCCGTCCAAACTGATGCTCGCCGCCGGCCGTGCGGCGCGGGATGCGCGGCGGGCGGGGATGTTCGGGGTGCGGACCGGGGCGGTCGAGATCGACGGCGCGGCGGTGCTGGCGAGGATGCGGGCGGAGCGCGACTTCTTCACCGCCAGCGCGCGCGAAAGCTGGTTCGCGGTCCCGCCCGAGCAGCGGATCGATGGCGCGGCGCGCTTCGTCGGGCCGACCGCGTTCCAAATCGAGGACGGCGCCCGGATCGAGGCGGGCGCGGTGATCATCGCGACAGGCGGGGCGCCGCTTGTACCCCCGGTGCTCGAGCCGGTTGCGGCGCTCGTCTGCACCAACGAGACGATCTTCGAGATCGAGGCGCTGCCGATGCGGCTGGCGGTGCTCGGCGCGGGCGCGCAGGGGATGGAGTTGGCGCAGGCATTCGCCTGGCTCGGCGTCGCGGTGACGGTGATCGACAACGGCGCGACCGTCGCCAAGTTGTCGGATCCCGAGGCGGCAACCATCGTCCGCGAGGCATTTGCCTCATTGGTCGAGTTGCGGCTTGAGACCGAACTGGAGTCTTCCGAGCTGGTCGATGGGCTCGCGCGCTTGCGTTGGACCGGCGGCCAGGGTGAGTTCGACCTGGTACTGGCTGCGAGCGGACGACCGCCCGAACTGAAGCCGCTCGATCTGGAGGCCGTCGGGTTGAAGCTGGACGACCACGGCACGCCGTTGTTCGATCCCGTGACGAGGCGCTGCGGCGGGAGCGCCGTCTTCATGGCGGGCGACGCGGGCGCGAACCGCGCGGTGCTGCACGAGGCGTCGCGCGAAGGCGAGATGGCGGGGCTGGTCGCGTCGGGCCTCCGCCCGCGCGACCGGCTGCCCGTGCTGGCGCTCACCTTCACCGAGCCGCAGATCGCGCTGGTTGGCTGCGATCATGACGAGTTGCCGGACGGCCACCGGATCGGCCAGGCCGTATTCGCGGAGAACGGTCGCGTCCGGGTCGACGAGAGCCAGGACGCGCCCGGCGTCGCGCGCGTCTATGCCGATGGCGAGGGCAAGCTGATCGGCGGGACGATCGTCGGCCCGGGGGCGGAACATCTGGGTCACCTGCTCGCGCACGCGGTGGCGCGGGGGTTGACGGCCGCGGCATTCGAGGATGCGGTATTCTATCATCCATGCGTCGAGGAGACTCTCCAGAACGCCGTGCGCGATCTGCTGAGAAGCTGAACGATCGTTCATCCGGAATTCAGGCCCGCGAGGCGAGGTGCACGCGCGGCCGAGCCCTTTCCCGACGCAATTGCAACATCTCGGTTCGTGGCGCATTGCAGCATACATGCCCGGCCGACGCCGGCAGGCAGGAGACACGGGTGAAGCGGTCAGTCGGTGAAGCGGGCGGTCGCCTGCGCGCGCTCGGCGCATCGGTGCTGGCCCTGAGTCTGACTGCGTCTCTGGCCGCATGCGGTGCGGGTGCTCAGGAAAAGGGCGAGGGTAAAGGCAAGGGCCCAGGCGGTCCCGGCGGTCCGCCGGCCGAGGTCGGCTTCGTCGTCGTCCAGCCCACCGACGTCGCGCTCGAGGCGACGCTGCCCGGCCGTACCGTCGCCTTCCAGAGTTCGGAGGTGCGCCCGCAGGTGTCGGGCGTCGTCCAGCGCCGCTTCTTCGAGGAGGGTCAGATCGTCCGGCGCGGGCAGCCGCTCTATCAGATCGACCCGTCGCTCTACCGCGCCGCCGTCAACCAGGCGCAGGCCAACGTCGCCGCCGCGCAGGCGACCGCCGAGGCGGCAGGCGTCCGCGCCGCGCGCTTCCGCCCGCTTGCCGAGATCGAGGCGGTGTCCAAGCAGGACTATACCGACGCCGCCGCCACCGCGCGCCAGAGCCGGGCGGCGGTGGCGCAGAACAGCGCGGCGCTGGAGACCGCGCGCGTCAATCTCCGCTTCGCCACCGTCCCCGCCCCCATCACGGGGCGGATCGGGCGGTCGCTCTTCACCGTCGGCGCGCTCGTGACCACCAGCCAGGCCGATCCGCTGGCGACGATCCAGCAGCTCGACCCGATCTTCGTCGATATCCAGCAATCCTCCGCCGCGCTGCTGTCGCTTCGGCGATCGCTGAGCGGCGGCACCGGCATCGTCCCCGCCCGCGCTCAGGTCCGGCTGAAGCTAGAGGATGGAAGCGATTACGGCTATGCGGGCACGGTCGAGTTCTCGGAAGTCGTGGTCGAGCAGACGACGGGCACCGTGACGCTCCGCGCGCGCTTCCCGAACGCGCAGGGACTGCTATTGCCGGGCATGTTCGTCCAGGCGCAGTTCGCGCAGGCGATCAACACCCGCGCGTTCCTGGTCCCCCAGCCCGCCGTGACGCGCGACGCCAAGGGGGGCGCGACGTTGTTCGTTGTCGGTCCGGGGAACCGCGCGCTCCAGCGCCCGGTCATCGCCGAGCGTACCGAGGGCCAGTTCTGGGTCATCACCAAGGGTTTGAGCCCCGGCGACCGGGTGATCACGCAGGGGCTGCTTCCTTCCATGCGGCCGGGCGCGAGCATCAAGCCCGTCCCCGCCGATACGCCGCAACGCGTCCGGCCGCCGTCGCCTGAGCAGATGGAGCGGATGAAGGCCAAGGGCGGCGGCAAGAACGGCTGACGGACCCATGTTCTCGCGCATCTTCATCGACCGGCCGATCTTCGCCTGGGTGCTCGCCATCATCGTCATGCTGGCGGGCGTCGGCGCGATGCTCGCGCTGCCGATCGCGCAATATCCCGACGTCGCGCCGCCGCAGGTCACGATTCGCGCCAGCTATCCCGGTGCGTCGGCCGATACGATCCAGAACTCGGTCACGCAGATCGTCGAGCAATCGCTGACGGGCATCGACGGGCTGATCTATTTCCAGTCGCAATCCAGCTCGCGCGGGCAGGTCGTGATCACGGCCACCTTTGATAAGGGCGTCGATCCCGACATCGCGCAGGTCCAGGTGCAGAACCAAGTCCAGGCCTCGATCGCGCGCCTCCCGCAACAGGTGCAGCAGCAGGGATTGGTCGTCAGGAAGTCGAACCCCGACTTCCTGATGATCGTCGGCGTCTATGACGAGACCGACCGGCTGACGGGCCGCG
>NZ_CAXSHH010000006.1:0-76907 GCF_964237155.1 uncultured Sphingomonas sp.
CGGTGAATCAGCGAACGGCGCTCAGCTCAACCCGCTGATTGGGTTTGAGCCCTAGATGAACTTTGCGCTACTGCATGGGCGAGGAGACCCGGCACGTGCTCCATCATTACACTCAAACCATTTACCCAAGTTCGAACCGCCAGCCCGTCACGGGAGTAAATCCCGTGACGTCGAACGGGTCGGTTAGCCGACCCGCCGGCCGGGCTTGGGCGTCTCGCTTCGAGCTGCGCTCGGCGCGTGCGCCCTTACGCCGCGTCCCTACTCCGCCATCGCCTCCGCTGCGAGCGCCTCCGCCTCGATCAGCAGTGCGTCGTCGCCCTGGCTGGTCGAGATGCGCTCCCGCCCGATCAGCACCAGCACCGGCACCGCGAGCGGGGAGACGCGGGGGAGGTCGATGTGGACCATCGTCTCGGCGGCCCGGTCGAGGAGGTTCGCTAACCTCCCCACGTCGGTCATGCGGGCGCGGGCGTCGTCCCAGGCGGCTTGGAGGAGGAGGTGGCTCGGCTCGTATTTGCGGAGCACGTCGTAGATCAGGTCGGTCGAGAAGGTGACCTGACGCCCCGTCTTGCGCTTGCCGGGGATCTGGCGCTCGACGAGGCCGCCGATGACGGCGACCTCGCGGAAGGCGCGCTTCAGGAGCGAGGAGCCCTGCACCCATTCGACGAACTCGTCCTCGAGGATGTCGGGGGAGAACAGGCTCGCGGGGTCGGTGATCGGCTCCAGCCCGAAACAGGCGAGCGCGTAGTCGTTCGAGACGAAGCCGGTGGGTTTGAGCCCCTGCGCCTCCATGCGGCGAGTCACCAACATGCCGAGCGACTGGTGCGCGTTCCAGCCCTCGAAGCTGTAGGCGACCATGTAATGGCGGCCCTCGCGCGGGAAGGTTTCCACCAGAAGCTGGCCGGGGCGGGGCAGGACCGATCGGCGCGCCTGGATCTCCAGCCATTCGCGCACGTCGCCCGGGAACTCCGGCCACTTGCTCGGGTCGGCCAGGAAGCCGCGCACCCGGTCGGCCAGGCTCGTCGACAAGGCCATGCGGCTGCCCCCGTAGCTCGGCACGCGCGCGGGGCGGCTGGTGGCGCGGACGACGAGCTCCTCGGTGTCCATCCGCTCGACTTCGAGGCTTAAGCCCGCGAAGAAGAAGGTGTCGCCGGGGCTGAGGGTGGCGGCGAACGCCTCCTCGACGCGGCCGAGCTGGCGGCCGTTCTTGAAGCGGACGCCGAGCATCGTCGCCTCGACGATGATGCCCGCGTTCAGGCGGTGCTGGACGATGAACTTCGGGTGGGCGACGCGCCATGTCCCGTCGGGGTCGCGCGTCAGCCGCTTGAAGCGGTCATAGGCCTTCAGCGAATAACCGCCGTCCTGGATGAAGCCGAGCACCTGCGCGAACAGTTCGTCGGTGAGCGCCGAATAGGGGAGCGCGGAGCGGAGTTCGGCGAGCAGCCCCCGCTCCTCGAACGGCGCGGCGCAGGCGCAGGCCATGACGTGCTGCGCGAGCACGTCCAATGCGCCGGGGCGGAACAGGTCGGGGTCGAGCTCGCCCGCCTCGACGGCGTCGAGCGCGGCGCGGGCTTCGAGATATTCGAAGCGGTTGCCGGGCACGATCACCGCCTCCGACGCCTCGTCGAGCCGGTGGTTGGCGCGGCCGATCCGCTGGAGCAGCCGGGACGAGCCCTTGGGCGCGCCCATCTGGATCACGCAATCGACGTTCCCCCAATCGACGCCCAAATCCAGGCTTGCCGTGGCGACGAGTGCGCGGAGCCGTCCGTCGGCCATCGCCGCCTCGACTTTGCGCCTGGCCTCCAGCGACAGGCTGCCGTGATGGACGCCGATGGGGAGGCCTTGGTCGTTGGCCTTCCACAGATCCTGGAAAATGAGCTCGGCGAGGCTGCGGGTGTTGCAGAAGACGATCGAGGTGCGGTGGCGCTCGATCTCGCGCATCACCTGGACCGCAGCGTAGCGGCCCGAATGGCCCGACCAGGGGATGCGGTCCTGGGGCAGGAGGATCGAGATGTCGGGGTCCGCGCCGGGCTCGCCGCGCACCACGTCGACCGCGTCGATATCGCCGTCGGGGGCGAGCCAGGCGCGGTAGCCGTCGGGGTCGGCGACCGTCGCCGACAAAGCGACGCGGCGCATGGTCGGCGCGATCCGCTGGAGCCGGGCCATGCAGAGCGAAAGCAGGTCGCCGCGCTTGCCGGTCGCGAAGGCGTGGACCTCGTCGACGACGAAGGTCTTCAGCCCGGCGAACATGGTGAACGAGTCGGGGTAGCTCAGCAGCAGCGAGAGCGATTCGGGGGTGGTGAGGAGGATCTGCGGCGGGCGCACGCGCTGGCGGGCGCGGCGGTCGGAGGGGGTGTCGCCGGTGCGGGTCTCGACGCGGATGTCGAGCGCCATGTCGGCGACGGGGGCGAGCAGGTTGCGCTGGATGTCGACCGCGAGCGCTTTGAGCGGCGAGACGTAGAGGGTGTGGAGGCCCTCCGCGGGATGCTCGATCAGGTCGACGAGCGTGGGGAGGAAGCCCGACAGCGTCTTGCCCGCGCCGGTCGTCGCGACGAGCAGCGCGTGGCGGCCGGCGCGCGCCTCCTCCAGCATCGCGAGCTGGTGACGGCGGGGTCGCCAGCCCTTGCCCGCGAACCAGCCCTCCAGCGGTTCGGGTAAGCTGGTCAGCGCTTGGTGCGATCCACCGGGTCGCCGTCATACAGGTCCTTGGTCGCCTGCTCGGTCCGCTCCAGCGTCCGCCGAGAGGTCTTGTTGTTGCGCATCGCCCAGGCGATCACGAGGCCGAGCACGATGATGCCCCCGCCGATCGCGAGACCCCACAAACCACCAGCAAAACCCATGAGCCACTCCTACTCGATCGCTGTTTACCCAACGATGGGGGGCGCGCAAACGATCCCGGCACCACGGACACCGTTCGCGCGTAGTGCGGGACATGACGAAACTCGGCGACTGGCTCCAGCCCCATCCTCACGGCATCCATGTGCTTCCGGCCGATGCGTGGATCGACCCCTCGACGCCGCAGGCCCGCGCGCTGGTGACGCACGGGCACGCCGACCATGCGCGCGGCGGGCACGGCGCGGTGTGGGCGACGCCCGAGACGCTCGTCATAATGGAGGCGCGCTACGGGCCGCAGGAGGAACGCCCGGTCGCGTACGGCGAGACGATCCGGATGGGGGAGGTCGAGATCGGCTACGTTCCCGCCGGCCACGTGCTCGGCTCGGCGCAGATCGTGATGGATCATCGGGGCGAGCGGATCGTCGTGTCGGGCGATTACAAGCGCCGCCCCGACCCGACCTGCGCGCCGTTCCAGCCGGTCGCCTGCGACGTGTTCGTGACCGAGGCGACATTCGGGCTGCCCGTGTTCCGCCACCCCGACACGGGCGACGAGATGGACAAGCTGTTGGCGCGGCTCCACGCCAACCCGGATCGGTGCGTGCTGGTCGGAGCCTATGCGCTCGGCAAGGCGCAGCGCGTGATCGCCGAGCTGCGCGCGCGAGGGCATGCTAAGCCGATCTTCCTCCACGGCGCGCTGGTGCGGTTGTGCGAGCTGTATCAGCGGCACGGCGTCGAGCTGGGGGAACTACGCCCCGCGACCGATGCCCCGAAGGCGGAGATGGCGGGGCATGTCGTGATGTGCCCGCCCTCCGCCTTGAACGACCGCTGGACGCGGCGGCTACCCGACCCGATCACCGCCATGGCGTCGGGCTGGATGCGGGTTCGCCAGCGCGCCCGGCAAAAGAATGTCGAGCTGCCGATCATCCTGTCCGACCACGCCGATTGGGACGAGCTGACGGAGACGCTGCTCGAGATCTCGCCGAAGGAGGTGTGGGTCACGCACGGGCGGGAGGACGCGCTGGTCCATTGGTGCATGACCCGCCAGATCAAGGCGAGGGCGTTGCACCTGGTGGGGATGGAGGACGAGGACGACGACTAGGGTTCAGGCTGCGGCGCTCACATCGTCGGCGAACAGCCACGCCATCGCCTCGGCCTCGACGGTGAAGACCCGCGCTTCGCGCTTACCGATCGCGCGCTGGAGCTGCATGCGCGCGAGGCTGGAGGCTGTGATCAAGGCCAGACGTCGCGAGTGGTAGGTCGGATCGGTGAGCATCGCGCCGAACCGGGCGACCATGTCCTGCGACTGGATGCTGATCCGGCTGGTGTCGGACAGCGTCCGATGCTGGTTGGGGCCGCAATGTAGCGTCGCATAGACGCGCTGACGTTCGGCGACCAAACGCGCCAGATCGGCCGGGGTGAAGAAGCCGGACAGTCGCATCACGATCAAGTCGCGGGCCGGGTCGGCGGTGATCGAAAAGCTTGCGTCCATGCAGCCGGACGTAACGTGGGATACCTGAAAAATCGGCTAATGGCAGGTTGCGACGCTTGTCATGCCCCGATCAATGCCCGCTGGCGGCGGCGCTGGACCGAGCTGCCGATGCCGATCGCCTCGCGGTACTTGGCGACCGTCCGCCTCGCGAGGTCGAAGCCTTCCGCCCGGAGCAGCTCGACGAGCGTGTCGTCGGATAGCACGGCCGCTCCTTCGGCCGCGACCAGCCGGCGGATCGCGCTTTTGACCGCCTGCGCCGATGCGCCCTCGCCACCAGCTACCGAAGCGATGCCGCTGGTGAAGAAGTATTTCAGCTCGAACATGCCGCGCGCGCAGGACAGGTACTTGTTCGAGGTGACGCGGCTGACCGTCGATTCGTGCATCCCGATCGCGTCGGCGACGCGGGCTAGGGTAAGCGGTTTCAGATGCGCCACGCCGCGCAGGAAGAAGCCTTCCTGCGCGCGGACGATCTCGGTCGCGACCTTGAGGATGGTGCGCTGGCGCTGGTCGAGCGCCTTGGTCAGCCAGTTCGCCCCTTGCAGGCAGTCGGTGAGCCAGGCCTTCGACGCCTTGTCTTGGCGGTTGCGGCTGAGTTCGGAATAATAGGCGCGGTTGACGAGGACGCGCGGCAGGGTGGCGGTGTTCAGCTCGATCGCCCAGCCCCCCTCCTTGCCCGTCCCGGTGCGCGCGACGAACAGGTCGGGGGTGACGCTCAGCGACGGCTCGCCGCCATGGCGGCAGCCGGGTTTGGGATCGTAGCCGCGCAATTCGCGGATCATGTCGGCCATGTCCTCGTCATCGACACGGCAGATGCGCTTCAGCCGCCCGAGATCGCCGCGCGCGAGCAGCTCGAGATGATCGATCAGCCTGGCCATGGCGGGGTCGTACCGGTCCGCTTCCCTCGCCTGAAGGACGATACATTCGGCCAAGTCGCGCGCGCCTACGCCCGTCGGGTCGAGCGTGTGGATCACGTCGAGCGCACGCTCGACGCGCGCGAGCGGTACGGACAACCGGTCGGCGATGTCGCGCAAAGGTACGGTCAGATAGCCGCACTCGTCGATCTGATCGATCAGATGCTGCGCGATCAGCAGGTCGACGCCCGCCAGCAGCGGGCCGATCTGAGCGAGGAGATGGTCGGCGAGGCTGGAGGCGGCGGAGGCGAAAGCGTCGAGGTCGAGGCCGTCCTCGCTACCGGCCGAGCCGCCGGAGCCGTTCAGGCCGAGCGCGCCGTCCAGGCCGAAACCGCCGTCCGCGACGGAGTCCTGCTGGTGCGACTCGGTGGCGTAGTCCAGATCGAGGGGCGGCTCGGTCGGCTCCACCGCCGGGCCGTCCCCGGCCGGCCCGAACGGGTCCGACGTCCGCGGCGCTTCCGAGACGTCGGATGCGTCCCCTCCCGACGCACCAGCCTCCAGCAGCGGATTCTTCTCGACCTCCTCGGCGATGAACGCCTCGATCTCCAGGTTGGACAGCGCCAGCAGCTTGATCGCCTGCTGGAGCTGCGGCGTCATCACCAGCGACTGCGACTGCCGCAGATCGAGGCGTGGGGCCAAACTCATGACGAGAGAGGGCTCATGACGTTAAAGCGAGAAGCCTTCGCCAAGATACAGCCGGCGTACGTTGGCATCCGCCACGAGGTCGGTGGGCGACCCTGAGAACAGGACGCGGCCGTCGTAGATGATGTAGGCGCGGTCGACGATGTCGAGCGTCTCGCGGACATTGTGGTCGGTTATGAGCACGCCGATGCCGCGCCCCTTAAGCTGGCACACCAGGTCGCGGATGTCGGCGATGGAGATCGGGTCGATGCCCGCGAACGGCTCGTCGAGGAGGATGATCGACGGGTCGGCGGCGAGCGCGCGGGCGATCTCGGCGCGGCGGCGCTCGCCGCCCGACAACGCCATCGCGGCGGCGGAGCGGAGCTTGGTGAGCCCGAACTCGTCGAGGAGCGTGTCGAGCTTGGCGGCGCGCGCCTGCCCGTCGGGTTCGGCGAGTTCGAGGACGGAGAGGATATTTTTCTCGACGGACAGCCCGCGAAAGATCGAGGTCTCCTGCGGGAGATAGCCGAGCCCCAGGATGGCGCGGCGGTACATGGGCAGCCCGGTGATATCCTCGCCATTGAGCATGATGCGGCCCGAGTCCGGCTTCACCAGTCCCATGACCGAATAGAAGCAGGTGGTCTTGCCCGCGCCGTTGGGCCCGAGCAGCCCGACCACCTCGCCGCGCGCGATCGACACCGACACGTCGCTCAGGACAACGCGCTTGTCGTAGGATTTGGCGATGGAGACGACCTCCAGCCCGTTCGCGCCGCCCGGGCTCGAGGCGTCGACACGATCGAGGGTGGCGGTGGAGGTCAGGGCGTCCATGATGGGCTCGCTTCTCGGCTCGGCTGGTTGACGATACGTTACCATGCCGGCGATTGGCACGGAACCTGCCTGATCGCCTAGCTACGGTAAAGCGACGCGACGGAGTAGGTATTCAGCGCTTCGGGACGGAGAAGGTGCCCGTGACGCGGCCCGGCGTCCGCACGATCCCGTCCGGCGGCGTCGTCGCTGCCCCACCCGATCCGACCGACGACCCGTCGATCACCGCGCGGCCCGTATCGAGGTTGATCGTCAGCCGCCCGCCATTGACGGTGTTCGCCCCCTGATTCAGCGTCACGGCGCCCAGCATGGTGATGATCCGGCGGTTGAGGTCGTACACGGCATAGGATGACCGCGCGGTCTGATCGGGGCGGCGCACCGTCACGCCCCCGCTCGCATCCAGGCGCGACACTTGGGGGCTGCCGTCGAGCACCTGGCCCGTATAGGCGACCGTCATCCGGCCCGCATTCAGCGTCATGTCCGCTTGTTTCACGACGACGTCGCCCGA
Organism: uncultured Sphingomonas sp.; assembly: GCF_964237155.1. GTDB lineage: Bacteria > Pseudomonadota > Alphaproteobacteria > Sphingomonadales > Sphingomonadaceae > Sphingomonas. The sequence goes on from NZ_CAXSHH010000006.1 coordinate 7,187, forward strand.
CAGCACGCCGCGATTGGCGCGGTCCTGCAGCTCGATGACGCGCGCGGAGAAGTCGATCGGCGCGTTGGAGTTGTGGCGGACCTGCGCCACGGCCGATCCCGCCAGGAGCAGGAGGGCGAGGGGAAGGAGCGCGCGCATCGAGCTTACTTCGCCCCTTGCCGATCGATCCGCAAGCGGGCGTTACCCTCCAATCGGACGACGCGCGACTCGAGATCGGCGCGCATCGTGTCTGCGGAAAAATTCCCCTGCGGCGTGCGCCCGGTGACCGCGCCGGTGCCGGTCAGCCGACGCGCGGCCAAATCGGCGACCGCATCGCTGGTGTCGAGCCGGTAGCCGTCGGCGGCGCGAAACGCGACCGGTCCCTGGATGCGTACCTGGTCGGCCGCCATGTCGTAGCGGCCCTGGTTCGCGCGCAGCGTCGCCGGGCCCTCCGGCAGCTCGAGCCGGGCGGCCAGCGCGTTCAGCTCGACCACCGGCTCCGCCGAGCTCCGCTGCACCGCGCTACCCGCATCGAGCGTGAAGGCGCGGCCCCGCGCGTCCTGGCCGCGGTAGCGCGCGGATCGGATCCGCAGCCGCTCGCGCGCGACCTCCACCTTGTTCTTGTCGAGCACGAACGACACGTCGCCCGACGCGGTCAACGGCGCCATGACCAGGAACGCGGCGAGCACGCCGATGCTCATGGGCAGCACGATGCGCAGTCCCCTCATCAACCGGTCGCGCGAGCCGCCCGGCGCCGCGCCGCGCTGTCGCCGGGAGCGGTCGGCGAGCGCGGAATCAGATGTGCGCAAAGACATCGACCTCCGGCCAGCCCGCCAAGTCGAGGTCGGCGCGGTGGGGCAGGAAGTCGAAGCACGCGCGCGCCAGGTCGGTGCGGCCCTCGCGATCCAACCGTCGGTCGAGTTCGTCGCGCAGCCGGTGGAGGTAGCGCACGTCGGACGCGGCGTATTCCTTCTGCGCGTCGCTCAGCTGCGGGTTGCCCCAGTCGGAGGATTGCTGCTGCTTGGACAGCTCCACGCCCAGCAACTCACGCACGATCTCCTTCAGGCCGTGCCGGTCGGTGTAGGTCCGCACCAGCCGCGACGCGATCTTGGTGCAATAGACGGGCGCCGCGACCGTATCGAGATAATGGCGGATCGCCGCGAGGTCGAAGCGCGCGAAATGATAGAGCTTCACGCGCCCCGGGTCGCCCAGCACCGCGCGGAGTTCGGGCGCGGCGTAGTCGCTGCCGGGCGCGAAGCGAACCAGATGTTCGTTCGGTCCGCCGTCGGACAGCTGCACCACGCACAACCGGTCGCGCGGTGTGTGGAGACCCATCGTCTCCGTATCGACGGCGATCGCCGCGCCGGGGGCGAACAGGCCGGGGGGCAGGTCTTCTTGGTGGAGGTGCACGGTCATCGCGCCGGCCCTAGCGACCCGCGCCCCGTCACTCAATGCTCGCCATGGGGCATGCGCTCGCGCCCCGTCGGCCACGGTGACGGGAGATCGCGATGTGAAGTTGTCGCGGACCGAATAATTCGTTCGCCCGGGCTTGACGAAACCGCTATGGATCGTCGAAGTATCGCATGGAATATTGCGTGCGCCACCCTCATGCGTTCGTCCGGCGCGAGGTTTGGTCGGGATCACGGGCGAACCGGGAAGACGAACAGGGTTATGAGTTTCGACAAGGGTGGCCGCGGAAACCGTGGCGGGCGCGGACGCGACAAGCGGGACGGCTTCGGCGGCGGCGATAGCGAGTTCGGCGGCGGCAGCAGCTTCGGTGGCGGCGGCGACCGCTTCGGTGGCGGCAGCAGCTTCGGCGGTGGCGGTAGCAGCTATGGCGGCGGTGGCGGCGGGAGCAGCTTCGGCGGCGGTGGCGGTGGTTTCCGTGGCGGCGGTGGGGGTGGCTTCTCCGGCGGCGGTGGCGGTGGGTTCGGCGGCGGCGGCGGCGGTGGAGCCGGTCGCGGCATGCCTCCCCAGGTCGTCGGCGAAGGCACGGGCGTGGTCAAGTTCTTCAACGCGCAAAAGGGCTTCGGCTTCGTGGTGCGCGACGACGGCGGCGAGGACGTGTTCGTCCATATCTCCGCCGTCGAGCAGGCTGGATTGACCGCCCTGGCCGAGGGGCAGCCGATGGGCTTCACCCTCGTCGATCGCGGCGGCCGCATCTCGGCGACCGAGCTCAAGATCGACGGCGAGCCGATGGCCGTCACCGACCGCGGCCCGCCGCGCGACCGCGATGCGGGCCCCCCGCGCGCAGGCGGCGGCGGCTTTGGCGGCGGCGACCGGGGCGGCCCGGGCGGTGGTGACCGGGGCGGCGCGCCCCAGCGCCAGCTGACTGGCGAAAAGGCGACGGGCACGGTCAAGTTCTTCAACGCCATGAAGGGCTTCGGCTTCATCAGTCGTGACGACGGCCAGCCCGACGCGTTCGTCCATATCTCGGCCGTCGAGCGCGCGGGCATGACCGCGCTCAACGAGGGGGACCGCCTCCAGTTCGAGATCGAGGTTGATCGCCGCGGAAAATATGCGGCGGTGAACCTGTCCTCCGGCCAGTAATCCGGCCCCTCGTCCGATCGGGAAGCCCGGCTCCACCGACGTGGGGCCGGGCTTCGTCGTATGCGCTCGGTGAGTGCCCGACGCGACGGGTCGTCGGAATTGTTGAGGCGACGGGACGCACCGTTATGGAGTGCCGCCGATGCACGGAAAATCGATGATCCCCGGACGCGTCGGCCGCGCCCTGTTCGTGTTCCCGGGATTGCTGGCGCTCGGATCGCCCGCGGCGGTCAAGCCCGCTCCCCAAGCAGCCATGGCCTCGGCGATCCCGATCCTGACCGCGACGATGGTCGCTCGCTATCCGCATGATCCGAGCGCTTTCACCCAGGGGCTGATCTGGCGGGAGGGGGCGCTGTACGAGAGCGTGGGGCGGGAAGGCAGGTCGGAGGTGCGCCGCGTGCGCCTGGCCGACGGACGCGTGCTCGCGCGCGCCGCGATACCGCCCGCCCAGTTCGGCGAGGGTCTGACAGCGCACGGGAACGAGCTGATCAGCCTCACCTGGCACGACGGCGTCGCGCATCGCTGGGACGCCCGCTCCCTCAAGCGCCGGGGCGTGTTCCGCTATGCGGGCGAGGGTTGGGGATTGGCGGGCGACGGACGCTCGCTCGTGCTGTCAGACGGCACGCCGACGCTGCGCTTCCTCGACCCGAAGACCTTCGCCGAGCGCCGCCGCGTGGCCGTCACGCTGCGCGGGCGACCGTTGCGCGACCTGAACGAGCTGGAGTGGTTCGACGGCGCGGTCCACGCCAACATCTGGCACACGCCGTACATCGCCCGGATCGACCCCACGAGGGGCGTCGTGACCGCGTTGATCGACCTTTCCGCGATCGCGCGCGAAGTCGGCGCGGCCGACCCGGAGGCGGTCGCGAACGGCATCGCCTGGGACCCGGACAAGCGGCGGCTGTTCGTCACGGGCAAACTGTGGCCGGCCCTGTTCGAGATCCGGCTGGAGCCACGCCGTCCATAACGCGACCGACCGGCCGATCCGTCCGGGCCTGCCGGAACAAGCCTTCGCCCGCCCGGTCCACGGCCCGACCGATAAGATACCGACGATGGCGATGGGCCTGCTTGCGCTCGCCGCGCACCGCATCGTGCGGACGTTGAAGGCAGGGCGCGACTGCGGGCAGCAAGTTACATCCATTATGGATGTAACTTGCTGCCCGGTCAGGGTGAGCATCGCTCCCGCCAGGACGCCCGTCACCGCCTGCTACCGCGCTCATCATCGCGGACGGCGCGCGGATCGCCTTCCCCGTGTGCGGGCCCGGAACGCGGGGCAAGCGTCGCGCGATCGCTAGGTAACCAGCCGCCGCAACGTCTCTACCCTGTCCGCCTCCGCCGCCGGCTTGTCCGTCCGTATCCGCGCGATCCGGGGAAACCGCATCGCCACCCCCGATTTGTGGCGCGTCGAACCGTGGATCGAGTCGAACGCGATCTCCAGCACCATCGTTTTCTCCACCTCGCGCACCGGACCGAAGCGATTGAGCGTGTTGGTGCGCACGAACTTGTCGAGCCGGCGAAGCTCCTCGTCGGTGATGCCGCTATAGGCCTTGCCGACGGGCTGGAGCTCGCCCTCCTCGGTCCAGCAACCGAAGGTATAGTCGCTGTAATAGCTCGACCGCCGCCCGCTCCCGCGCTGCGCGTACATGATGACGCAATCGGCGGTGAGCGGGTCGCGCTTCCATTTGTACCACAGCCCCGCGCGACGCCCGCCGATGTAGGGCGAGTCGCGGCGTTTCAGCATCACCCCCTCGATCGCTGCGTCGCGCGTCCCCGCGCGGATCGCCTCCAACTCGGTGAAGTCGCTCGCCTTGATCACTTGGCTCAGGTCGAACCGGTCGGGATCGAGCCCGGGCATGAATGCCTCCAACCGCGCGCGGCGGTCGGTCCATGACAACGCGCGCAGGTCCTCCGTCCCGTCGACGAGCAGATCGTACACACGCACGAAGGCGGGATAATCGGCCAGCATCTTCGCCGACACGACCTTGCGCCCGAGCCGCTGCTGGAGCGCGTTGAAGCTCGCCGCGCCCCCGCCGTCCTCCAGCGCGCCGCCCTGATGCTCGCCCTTCACCATCAGCTCGCCATCGACGACGCCGGGCGTCGAGAACGCGGCCGCCACGTCGGGGAACGACCCGGTCACGTCGTCGCCCGTGCGGCTATAGAGCCGCGTGTGCCCGGCCACATGGACGATCTGAACGCGGATGCCGTCCCATTTCCACTCGGCGGCGTACTCGTCGAGCGACACGCGCGCATCCTCCAGCCCGTGCGCGAGCATGAAGGGTCGGAAGGTGGGCACGTCGACGGGGCTGGGCCGCTCGCCGCGCCCCTCCACCCAATCGAACAGCGACAGGTATGGCGGGTCGAGCCCGTGCCACACCTCCTCGACCAGATCGACATCGACGCCGTACGCGTCCGCCAGCGCGGTCTTGGCGAGTCGCGCCGACAGCCCCGCGCGCAGCTCGCCCGTCGCCATCTTCAGGAGCGCGAACCGCTCCTCCGGATCGAGCTGGTCGAGCATCCGCGCCAGTTCGGCGGGCGCGTCCGAGCGCGACAGGTGGCGCAACCGGTCGACCGCGCCCGATACGGTCAGCGGCTCGGCCGCGACGGGGACGACCGGCGCGGGCCACAGCAGCGACACGGTCTCCGCCGTGTCGCCCACGAAATCGCGGCTCATGCGGAACAGCACGGGGTCGATCCGCGTCTCGATCAGCGCGCGGATCAGCGCGGGCTTGACCGCGGGCAGGTCGAGATCGCCCGTCAGCGCCGCCATCGCCCAGCCCCGGTCGGGGTCGGGCGTCGCGCGGAGGTAATCGGCGACGAGCTTGAGCTTGGCGTTGCGCGAACGGGTGTAGATGAGCGAGTCGAGCAGGGCTGCGAATGCGTGCATGGCGAGCGAACGCATAGGCAAGCGCCCGCGCTCCCGCTAGGCGACCGGGGTGCGTCGTCTTATCCTGATACTGTTGCTTTCGCCCTTGTTGCTGGCGATCTGGAGCTACGGCACCGCCACCTCGAAAGCGGTGGTTCGCCGGGCGACGGTCGCGTTACCGGCTTGGCCGAACGGGACGCTGCCGATCCGTGTGCTGCTATGGAGCGACGTTCATATCGGGAACCCCACCACCGGGCCGGAGCGGCTCGAACGACTGGTGGCGCAGGCGAACGCCCTGCGGCCCGACCTGATCGTGATCGCGGGCGACTTCATCGCAGGTCATGAGCACGCGGACATCGCCGCCGCGCCTGGGCTGGCGGCGCTGACGCGATTGCGCGCGCCGCTGGGCGTCGTCGCGGTGCTCGGCAATCACGATCACTGGACCGACCCGGGCCGGGTTCGACGCGTCCTGACGGCCGCTGGCGTCCGGGTGCTCGTCAACGAGGCAGTCCGGCGAGGACCGTTGGCCGTGGGCGGCCTGGACGATCCGCCGACGCGCCACGCCGACCTGCCGGCGACGCTCGAAGCGATGCGCTCCGTCGGCGGCGTTCCGCTGCTCCTGTCGCACTCGCCCGAGATAGCGCCGAAACTGCCGGGGGGCGTGCCGCTGCTGCTCGCCGGACATACGCATTGCGGGCAGGTCGTGCTTCCCATCCTCGGCGCTCCGGTGCAGGTGACCGCGCCGCGTTATCGCTGTGGGTTGGTACGTGAAGGACCGAGGCTTACGGTGGTGACGGCGGGTACGGGGACGAGCGGATTGCCGTTCCGCTTCGGGGCGGTACCGGACATGTGGCTGCTGACGTTGGGGCCTTAGACGCGCGATCGACGACGCGGGAGTAAATACCGCGTCGTCGGTCGCGGTCGTAGCCGCGCCGGCCGCTCGGCTCGCTGGTTCGGAGACTTAGGCCGCGCCTAAGCCGTCCGGCTCGCCTCGAACAAAAACCAAGCCCGCTCTTCCGCTTGGTCGATCCACTCGTCCGCGATCGACGATGTCGCCGTATCGCGCGCCTCTTCCGCACGCTCGCGGGCATCGCGGATCACCTCGACGAGCTTCAGGTTGTCCTCGCGCAAGTTGGCCAGCATCTCCTGCGGCGGCACGAAATCACGGTCGTCGTCGCGGATCGACTGGTGGCGCTGAATATCTCCGATCGATCGGAGCGTGACGTTGCCCGTCTTGCGGACGCGCTCGGCGATCACGTCGGTCGTCTCCAGGATCTGCGTCGCCTGGTCGTCGAGCATCAGGTGATAATCGCGGAAATGCGGGCCGGACACGTGCCAATGGTAGTTCTTGGTCTTGAGATACAGCGCGAACGAGTCGGCGAGCACCAGATTCAGCCCGTCGGCGACGCTGCGCGTGTCATTGCGGTTCAGGTCGGTGGGCGTGTCGAGCTGCTTGGGAACGGCGTCGGCCATGGGATGCTCCGGAATGTGGTTCGGAAGCGGAACGACGCGCGCGCCGATTGGCTCCCGCGTCACGGCGGCCCGGGCGCCGAAAGCGCGATCGCGGCGCCCGTGACGAGGAACGGCGCCGCCGCGACCCGGCGAACGGCGGCAAGGCAACCCAGGCACGCTCGCCGGCCAACGCGGCCATCAACGCATCCACACGCTCACCCCGCCAGCCGCACCGCGCAGGCCGCCGCGAACGCGTCGCACGCCGCCGCGTCGCTCCGCTCGCACCCGACCGCATCGCTGAGCATCCCCAGCCAGCCATGGACCAGCGGCCCATGCTCCCCGCGCGACAGGGCGCGGTCGAGCAGGTGCGCCACCGTCACCGCCGGATGCAGCCCCGCCCGGTGCGCGATCGCGCGTACCTGGTCGAGCTCCCCGGCCAGATCGCGCGCCCGGGCGCGCGCGACGCGGCCGTCGATCGCGGCGATGCGCCTCGTCAGGTCCGCCCTCACGGCGTCCAGTCCCATTCCCGTCATGGCGTTTTCTCCCGTCCCGATCGTTGGCTGCACGATCGGTGTGAAGGTCGCGTTACAGATGCGCCAGGTTGACTTGGGAATGGTGTTCCGTCATGCGCGTCGCCAATCAAGCGGCGGGCGCTCGTCCGCCGCTTTTGCAGTTTCAGCACCGTTTCGTAGAAGGATAGGGCCCATGGCCAAGCCGACCACCATCAAGATCAAGCTCGTCAGCACCGCCGACACCGGCTTCTTTTACGTCACCAAGAAGAACCCGCGTACCAAGACGGAAAAGCTGTCCTTCAGCAAATACGATCCCGTCGTGCGCAAGCATGTCGAGTTCAAGGAAGCCAAGATCAAGTAAGGCGCGGGGCGGCTTGCGGCGCCCCGCCGCAAGACTCGCCCAAGCCCGGCCGGCCTGGCACTGCCAGGACCGACGACGCGGCTTCGCCGCGACGCACACCCCGTCACGTCAGCCCGCGTCACATCAGCGCGGCGATCTCGTTCATGAAGCGCTGGAGGCTGATCGGTTTCGACACGTACGCGTCCGCGCCCGCGGCGCGGATGCGCTCCTCGTCCTCGCGTCCCGCATAGGCGGTGACGGCCATCACCGGGATCGACCGGAGATCGGCGTCGGCCTTGAGCGCCAGGATCAGGTCGTATCCGGTCACGTGCGGCATCTGAATGTCCATCACGATCAGGTCGGGCGCGAACGCGCGCGCGCGGTCCACCGCCTCGCGCCCGTCGCGCACCGGCTCGACCGAGTGGTGGTGCGCGCGGAGCAGGTCGCAGAACAACTTGAGGTTGAGTTCGTTGTCCTCGACAACCAGTACCTTCTTCGTCAAATCGCGCGACCCATCACCATCTCGGATACAGCCATTTGCGCCGACAAGATACACCCGACGCCGCCTCGCTCGCGCTCCGGGCGCTGGTCTGGACACTCGGCGAGCCCGACCGGGCGCAGCGCCTCCTCGACGTGACCGGCCTCGACCCGGGCGACTTGCGCGAACGCGCGGGCGAGCCCGCCGTGCTCGCGGCGGTGCTCGGCTTCCTGGAGGGCCACCAACCCGACCTGCTCGCCTGCGCCGAGGAGCTGGAGGTCGCGCCCGAGACGCTGGTCGCGGCGCATGAGGAGCTCGAGCGTTGAGGCCGCTCCTGATCTGCGACTGCGACGAGGTGCTGCTCCACATGGTTCGCCATTTCGGCGACTGGGTGGGCGAGGCGCACGACATGGACTTCACCGTCGGCAGCCCGGAGATCTGGGGCAGCATGCGCCGCCGTTCGACCGGTGAAACGCCCGCGCGCGAGGAGATGTGGGCGCTGCTCGGCGGCTTCTTCCCCGACGAGATGCGTCGCCAGACGCTCGTGCCCCACGCCGCCGAGGCGCTCGCGGATTTGGGCGAGCAGGCGGACATCGTCGTCCTCACCAACATCGCCAACGAGTGCCACGGCCCCCGCGGCGACCAGCTTGCCAGGTTCGGCATTGACGCGCGGGTCGTCTGCAATTCGGGCGGCAAGGGTGGCCCCGTCGCCCGGCTGGTCGCCGAATACGGCGCGACCGTCGCGGTGTTCGTCGACGACCTGCCCGTCCATCATGAGTCGGTCGCGACCCATGCGCCGGGCGTCCACCGCCTGCATATGGTGTCGGAGCCCGAGCTCGCGCCGCATATCGCGCCCGCGCCGCACGCCCACGCCCGCATCGACGATTGGCGCGACGCGCGCGCCTGGATCGCGGCGCGCTTCGACGGGGGGACGCCCGCCGCGACTTGACGCCAAGAACTTGACCGGCGGACGGGGTCGGGGCAGCGACCGCGCATGATCGATACCATCGACGCGAAGCTGGCCGAACTGGGCCTGACACTTCCTCGGGCGGCCGCGCCCGTTGCGGCCTACGTGCCCACCGTCGAGGCGGGCGGGATGCTCTACCTATCGGGCCAGCTTCCCTTTCGCGACGGGCAGGTCGTGACCGGACGCCTGGGCGAGACCCTGTCGCTCGAAGAGGGGCAGGATGCCGCCAGGCTTTGCGGATTGATGGTCGTCGCGCAGGTCAAGGCGGCGCTGGGCGGGTTCGACCGGGTCCGCCGGGTCGTCAAGCTGGGCGTCTTCGTCAACTCCACCCCTGACTTCACCGACCAGCCCAAGGTCGCGAACGGCGCGTCCGAGCTGATGGCGGCCTTGTTCGGGGAGGCGGGCCGACACGCACGCGCCGCCGTCGGCGTCGCCGCGCTACCGCTCGGCGCGGCGGTCGAGGTGGACGCGGTCATCGAGCTCGACTGACCGGGTTGGAGGCGGGTCGCCCGCCCCCTATCTCGATGGACGAATGACCGCCGTCACCGCCCGCATCCTCGACGGCGTCCGCCAGCTGCCCGCGGCGGAGTGGGACGCCTGCGCCGGGGCGGGCAATCCCTTTATGTCCCATGCCTTCCTGTCGATCCTCGAGGAGTCGGGGAGCGTCGGCGGCCGATCGGGCTGGCAGGCGGTGCCGATCGTCGTCGAGGGCGCGTGCGGGACCACGCGCGCGGTCGCGCCCGCCTACGCCAAGAGCCACAGCCAGGGCGAATACGTCTTTGATCACGGCTGGGCCGATGCCTGGGAGCGCGCGGGCGGGCGTTATTACCCCAAAATACAGCTCGCGGCGCCCTTCAGTCCGGTCCCGGGGCCGCGCCTGCTGCTGCGCGACGACGCCGATGCGCCGGCGCTGATCGCGGGGGTGGAGGCGGTGGTCGATCAGCACGGCCTCTCGTCCGCGCACGCGACCTTCGTCAGCCCCGCCCAGGTGCCGCTATTCGAGGCGGCGGGCTGGTTGATCCGCGAAGGCGTCCAGTTCCACTGGGCGAATGACGGCTATGCGACCTTCGACGACTTCCTCGCCGCGCTCGCGTCGCGCAAGCGCAAGGCGATCCGCAAGGAGCGCGCGGGCGCGGTCGAGGGGCTCACGATCCGCCACCTGACCGGCGCCGAGCTGACCGAGGCGCATTGGGACGCGTTCTGGCGCTTCTATCAGGATACCGGCCGGCGCAAATGGGGCCAGCCCTACCTGACCCGCGCCTTCTTCTCGCTGCTCGGCGAGCGGATGGGCGACCGCACGCTCCTGATCCTCGCCGAACGGAACGGCCGGCCGATCGCGGGGGCGCTCAACCTGATCGGCTCCGACACGCTCTATGGCCGTTATTGGGGATCGACCGAGGAGGTGCCGTTCCTCCATTTCGAGCTCTGCTATTACCAGGCGATCGACGCCGCGATCGCGCGCGGCCTGCGGTTCGTCGAGGCGGGCGCGCAGGGCGAGCACAAGCTCGCGCGCGGTTACTCGCCGGTCGCCACCTGGTCCGCCCACTACCTGCCCGATCCCAACTTCCGCGAGGCGGTCGCCGGTTTCCTCCGCCGCGAGCGCGCGGGGGTGGCCGCGGAGCGCGAGCACCTGGAGGCGTTCACCCCGTTTCGGAAGGCGGGCTGAGCGGCCGACGATCATCGACGCGCAGCAGCAGGTGCGATCCGTCACGCCATACCGGCGTCAGGCCTCGCAGCAGCGCCGGGTCGTAGCGCGGCGGCTGGAGGAGCCAGACGTAATCGAACGCCTCGCGCGGGAACTCGGCCAGCGCGCGGGCGATCGGTCGCCACAGCTCGCGCCGGCACTGGACATACGTCACCATCTGGCTGGGATCGTGCGAATAGCGGCCCGACGCGTAGTACCGCGTCGTCAGCAACTGGCCGCCGGGCATCGACCATTGATCGTTCGAATAGGCCAGGCGACGCACCAGCGCCATCGCCGGGATATGCTCGAGCCGCGAATAGGCCCACTCGTCGCGACAGCTCCGCCCGACGAAGGTCAGCAAGCGCGCGCCCACCGGTATGTGGGGCAACGCGGCCAACGCGCGGTCGTAGCTGCGGTCATACAGCACGTAGCTCCACGTCGTGCCGCCGAGGCGGACGAGGAAGAAGGCGAGGCCCAGCGCCGCCAGCGTCGCCGATCCCCTGACCGACAACCCGCGTCGGGGCCGGAGCGCGATCAGCGCGATCGCGACCGCGAAGGGGATCAACCGCATGTCCGCATAGGCCGACCCGAACACCACGCGCGGCAGCAGGAGGAACACCAGCAGCAGGAACAGCGCGGACAGCAGCAGGTTGCGTGAATATTCGACCCGCTTGTCGCGCACGCCCTTCAGGAGGATCAGGTAGATGATCACCGTCGACGCCACGTCGAACATCATCCAGCGATCGCGCAGGATCATGATCATCCAGCTCCATTTGGCGGCCCAGTTGAACCAGTCGCCGGTGGTGCCCGTGACATGGTCGCTCGACCGCCAGAGGATCATCAACGCTATCGGCAGCGCGAGCGGGAGGCAGCCGAGACCCGCCCGTACCGCCGGCAGCGCCCAACGCCGTGCGAACCCGCGCTCTCCGATGGCGGCGTCGTGCCGGCGGATCAGCTCGGCCGAGAATGCGAGCACGCCCAGCACCCCCCAGCCGAACGTGTGGCATAGCCACAGCAGGCACGAGGCGGGGACGAACAGCGCCGCGCGCAACCGCAACCGCCCGAGCCGCGCGAGCCGGAGCCATAGCGCGAACAGGTTCAGCGCGATCGCCATCGACAGCGCGAAGTTCACGAACCCGAACTGGAACGGGTAGCCGTACGCCAGCGGCAACGCGAACAGCGCGGTCGCGGGGACGCGCCCATGCACCTCGCGCGCGATCCACAGCAGCCCCGCCACCGTCAATGCCGGGATGAAAATGACGATCAGCTTGACGCCGAACTCCAGCCCGAACAGCCGCGCCATCGGCTCGATGAGCAGATCGACGCCCAGGTTGCCGATCACCTGCCAGTGGAAATCGTACCAGCCGGCCAGGTGCGGGTGCCGGCCCTGCGACAGCTGCACGCGGAAGCGGCCCATATGTCCGGGCAGGTCGACGAGCGGCGGGATGTCGGGCCACCAGAGCGGTATCGTCGCGGCCAGCGCGGCCAGCGCGACGAACAGCCGGGTCTGCCACCAATGGAGTTTGGTCGTGGGCTGGGCGGGCATCGCCGCAGGGTCTAGGCGCGCGGTCCGGACGCGACAAGCGGTCCGGCCAGCCCTATCCGGATGCTCGCCGACCCCGGCGCGCGTCAGCGGTCGCGGCGTCCCAGCAACCGCAACCGGAGCGCGTTGAGCTTGATGAACCCCGCCGCGTCCCGCTGGTCGTACGCGCCGCCGTCATCCTCGAACGTCACCACCTTTTCCGAATAGAGCGAATGCGGCGAGCGGCGGCCGACAACGTGCGCGGCACCCTTATAGAGCTTCAGGCGAACGGCGCCGTCGACCTTGGCCTGCGAATGGTCGATCGCCGCCTGCAGCATCTCGCGCTCGGGCGAGAACCAGAAGCCGTTATAGACCAGCTCGGCATAGCGCGGCATCAGCTCGTCCTTCAGGTGCGCCGCGCCCCGGTCGAGCGTCAGCTGCTCGATCGCGCGGTGCGCGACGTGCAGGATCGTGCCGCCCGGCGTTTCATACATGCCCCGCGACTTCATCCCCACGAAGCGGTTCTCGACCAGGTCGAGCCGCCCGATCCCGTGCGCGCGGCCGAGGTCGTTGAGCTTGGCGAGCAGCGACGCGGGGGACAGCCCCTCGCCGTTCACCGCCACCGCGTCGCCGCGCTCGAAATCGACGGTGATTACCTCGGCCAAGTCGGGAGCGTCCTCCGGCGCGACCGTGCGCGAATAGACGTAAGGGGGAACCTCCTCCCACGGATCCTCCAGCACCAGTCCCTCCGACGAGGTGTGGAGCAGGTTCGCGTCGGTCGAGAAGGGCGCCTCGCCGCGCTTGTCGCGCGGGATCGGGATCTGGCGCGACTCGGCGTACTCGATCAGCTTCGTGCGGCTCGTCAGGTCCCACTCCCGCCAAGGCGCGATCACCCGGATGTCGGGCTGGAGCGCGTAGTACCCCAGCTCGAAGCGGACCTGGTCGTTGCCCTTGCCGGTCGCCCCGTGCGCCACCGCGTCCGCGCCGACCTCGCGCGCGATCTCGATCTGGCGCTTGGCGATCAGCGGCCGCGCGATCGAGGTGCCAAGCAGATATAGCCCCTCATACAGCGCGTTGGCGCGGATCGTCGGATAGACGTAATCGCGCACGAACTCCTCGCGCAGGTCGTCGATGAAGACGTGTTCGGGCTTCACTCCCATCATTAGCGCCTTGTCGCGCGCGGGCCCCAGCTCCTCGCCCTGGCCCAAATCGGCGGTGAAGGTCACGACCTCGCACCCGTAATTATCCTGCAGCCAGCGCAGGATCACGCTGGTGTCGAGCCCGCCCGAATAGGCGAGCACCACTTTGTTCACGGGATCGGTCACGACGCGGTCCTTCGGGATCGGGGAGCCCGCGCCCGTACCGGGCGTTCATGGGGGGTACAAGGCCGGGCGGGCATCGACGCCCGACCCATTCGGAGTACCCGCCCGTGTCGCGACCGTCGTCCCTGATCTTCCTAGCCCCACTCTTCGTCGTCGCGCCCGCCCTGGCACAGGAGACGCAGGCCACCGCCGCCGCCCGCTTCTCGCGGGAGTTCGCCGCGACCGACCTGAACAAGGACGGCGCATGGACCAAGCCGGAGATCGCCGCGCGCCTGGGCCGGATGCGCGCGGGCACCAAGAAGCCCGATCCCATCAACGTGAAACGGCTGACCGACCTGTGGTTCGGCCGCGCCGACCTGAACAAGAACGGCAAGGTGACCGAGGCGGAGGCGCAGGGGCTGCTGGCGGCGGTGTTCCAACGCTACGACGCGAACAAGGACGGTCGCATCGGCGGCGGCGAGCGCGCGGCCGCCAAGTCGGGCGTGCAGGGCCGCTAGGAAGGGATCGAAGCGGGAGGGTCGCCCGTTCACGCGGGCATGACCCACCTAAAGACCTCGCCCGCCCATATCGTTCTCGCCGCGTTGGCGCTCGCGACGGCCACCGCCGCCCTGGCCCAGACGCCGACCACCCGCGCCGCGTCGCGCGCCTGGGTCCGGACCGAGTTCGCCCGCGCCGACGTCAACCGCGACGGCGTGCTCGCGCGCGGCGAGGTGACGCGCGCGGTCAACCGTCATCACGGCCGGCTGTCGACCGGGCGCAGCCGCATCCTGACCAATATGTGGTTCAACCGCCTGGACGGGAACCGGTCCAACTCGATCGGGCGCGACGAGGCGCAGACGGTCAATGACGAGTTCTGGGACCGGTTCGACCGGAACCGCGACGGCCGCCTCGGCCCGCGCGAGCGGGGGTTCGCCGAGGCGTTCCTGAAGAACCCCGCCCGCTAGACTCCGAGACCCCTCCCGCGTCATATTGGCGCGGGAGGACAGGACTATGGACGAGGTGGAAACGCTGCTGGCCAAGGTTCCGCCTGCCCGCGCGACGGAAGCGCGTCAGGCGGTCGCGCTGATGGCGCGGGTCACGGGCGAACCGCCCGCCGCCTAGGGATCGATGATCGGGTTCGGCCGCTATCGCTATCGCCACGAAAGCGGGCGCGAGGGAGAGGCGTTCCGCGTCGGCCTCGCCGCGCGCAAGGACGCGCTGACGCTGTACCTGCCGTGCGAAGGGGCGATGGGCGACGCGCTGATCAACCGGCTCGGCCCGGTCAAGCGCGGCAAGGGGTGCGTGTACGTCAAGCGGCTGGCCGAGGTGGACCTGCCCGCGCTGGAGGCGCTCGTCGCGCACGTCCATGCGAACCCGCCGAGCGCGATCTGACCCGACCCTCTCTCGCGTAGCCCTATGCGGGAGAGGGTCGGGAGGCGCCGCCTCGCAACGCCCCCTCCGCCTCCGCCATATAATCCCGCGTCACCGGCACCTCGCGCCGCGCGCGCGAAAATTGCAGCTGGTAATTGCACATCCCCCCAAACTCGAACGCCGCCGCCGCGCCCGACAGGTAGAAGGTCCACATCCGGTAGAACGGCTCGTCATACATCGCGACGATCGCCTCGCGCGCCGCGACCGCGCGCTCGTACCAATGCCGGATCGTCCAGGCGTAATGCAGCCTGAGCACCTCCACGTCCGTCGGGAACATCCTGAGGCCCTCATGCCCGCGCACGATCTCGGACAATGCCGGGTTGTACCCGCCCGGAAAGATGTGCTTGGCGGTCCAGGCGTCCGTCACCCCGGGCTTTCCCATCCGCCCGATCGTGTGGAGCAGCATCACCCCGTCCTCGGTCAGCAGGTCGCGGCATTTCGCGAAGAACGCCCGGTATTGCGGCGGGCCGACATGCTCGAACATTCCCACCGACACGATCCGGTCGAACCGGCCCTCCACGGCGCGGTAGTCGATCAGCTCGAACCGGACCTTGTCCGCCACCCCCGCCGCCTCGGCCCGCGCGCGCGCGACCGCGAGCTGCTCGGTCGATAGCGTGACGCCGAGCACTTCCGCGCCCGTCTTGGCGTGCAGATACAACGCCAACCCGCCCCATCCGCACCCGATATCGAGGACGCGCATCCCCGGCGCGATGAGCAGCTTGGCGGCGATGTGCGCCTGCTTGTCGGCCTGCGCCCTCTCCAGCGTGTTGCCCGGATCGGTGAAGTAGGCGCAGCTGTAATTCAGGTCGGCATCGAGGAAGAGCCGGTAGAAATCGGCCGACAGGTCGTAATGATGCGCGACGTTGCGCCGCGATCGCCGCGCCGAGTTGTACCGGTCGAGCCGGTATCTGACCGCGTCCACTGCGCGTGTCGTCCGGCCGCCCTTCAGCTGGTTGCGCCCGTGCTCCCAGGCATTGCCCCCCTTTATCAGGCGGACGAGGTCCCATACCTCGCCCTCGTCGATCAAGAGGCGGCCGTCCATGTACATCTCCCCGGCGCCAAGCCCCGGATCGGTCAGGATGCGTCGCTCGGCCGCGCGGTCGGTGAAACGGATCGTCACGTCCTTCAGGTCGGGGTCGGATCGCCCGAACACGACGCGTTCGCCGCCCGGATGGACGACGGTCAACCGCCCGCGCTTGACCGCGCGCGCCAGGAATCGATCGATCAACGCCATCGGTGGATATCCCCCTTTTGCGAAGCCTAGCCGTAGGCGCGCCAGAAGAACACGCCCGTCGTCACCGCGGTCACGAGCAACGTCCACGCCCTGACCGCGCCCGCAGGCAGCCTGAGCCCTAGATGCGCTCCCGCCCACCCGCCGATCACCGCCCCGACCAGCATCGGCAGGCACGCCGCCCAAGCGACCATCCCGACCGCCACGAACACGCACGCCGCCGCCGCGTTGGCGATCGCCAGCATCAGCGTGCGCGGCGCGAACAACGCGCGCGGTGCGATCCCCGCGAGCAGCCCGTAAATCGCCGTCGTGATCAGCCCGACGCCGCCACCGAAATAGCCGCCATAGACCCCCAGCATCGCCTGCGCCGCGACCAGCGACCGCGGCCCGATCGCCGCGCGCGCATGGAGCCACGCGGCGGCGCGCTTGCCGAACGCGATGACGAGGAACGCGAACAGCAGCAGCCAGGGAATGAGCAGATCGAATGTCGCGGTCGGCGTCCACACCAACAGCAGGCTTCCCGCGATTGCGCCGGCGAACGTGATCCCCGCGAGCATGGCGACCGGCACCCCGCCCAGCGGCCCGAGCTCCCCCCGGAACGTCCACGCGCTAGCCGCCGCGCCAGGCAACAGCGCGACGTTCGAGGTCGCGTTGGCGGTGTTGGCGGGCAGCCCGAGCGCGATCAGCGCGGGCAGGGTGGCGAACGTCCCGCCCCCCGCCAGCGCGTTCATCGCCCCGCCGACGACCCCGGCGGCGAAGGACAGGGCGAGGGAGGGGAGGTCGGGCACCACTTCCCTTCGGGCGTCCAAAAGCCATTGTCGACTCGTATACAGACGCCGAAGGCGGTGACCAGCCGTCCCACCTACCTCGTCACCCCGGGCTAGACCCGGGGTCCCGCTGACCATCGCTCGAAAGAAGAAGCGAGGTGCCGGGTCGAGCCCGGCATGACGTGTAGGGCGGAAAACGCATATCGGACTGTGCGGGCGCGGCCGGGCGGCTTCTCACAGAACGATACTGATCGGTCCGGCGGGATGGTGTCCGGGTTCGGACGTGGATCGAGAGCGGACGTGAGAAAACGCTGTCCTACACAATCGATTTCCGGTCCAAGCTCGACGGTGCCGCCTCGACTCGCCCCGATGCCCCCGCAAGCAGCGAGCGGGTCACGCGCTCGCCACTCGTCTCCCCGGCGGAGGCGATGGTGTTCGCCCACGACCCGAACCAGCACACGGTTCGTCGCGCCACGCACTCACCTCACCGACGAAAACGCTCGATACGCGTTACCTTCGTTACCTTCGCCCGCTCGGGCCGGGACCGTTCTTGGCGTGACCTTTAGTGAACTTCCGCCCACCTCACGACAGTCCCTCGATCTCGCCCGCCGCGTTCAGCCGCATGCCTTCCGCCGCGGGTACGCGGGGCAAGCCGGGCATCGTCATCAGGTCGCCGCAGATCGCGACCACGAAACCAGCGCCCGCCGCCAGCCTGACCTCGCGCACGGGCAGGGTGAACCCCGTCGGCGCGCCGACCAGCCCCGGGTCGGCCGAGAAGCTATATTGCGTTTTGGCCATGCACACCGGCAACCCGCCATGCCCCGCCGCCTCCCACGTCGCCAGTTGCCTGCGGATCACGGGCGACGCGTCCACGTCCCGCGCGCGGTAGATGCGCTTGGCCACGCGCTCGATCTTGTCGAACAGCGGCATCTCGTCGGGATATAGCGGCGCGAACCGCGCCGCGCCGCCATCGGCCAGCGCCGCGACCGCTTCGGCCAACTCGACCGCGCCCGCGCCGCCTTCCGCCCAATGCCGACAGACGATCGCCTCCGATCCGGCCGCCCGGGCGAGTTCGCGGACCGAGTCCAGCTCGGCGGTCGTATCCGCGTCGAACCCGTTGATCGCCACCACCGCCGGCACTCCGAACGAGCGTACGTTCTCCAGATGACGCCGCAGGTTGGCCGCCCCCCGCTGCACCGCGCCGACATCCTCGTGGCCAAGATCACCCTTGGCGACCCCGCCGTTCATCTTGAGCGCGCGCACCGTCGCGACGATCACGGCGGCGTCGGGCGACAGCCCCGCCTGCCGGCACTTGATGTCGAAGAACTTCTCCGCCCCTAGATCCGCGCCGAATCCCGCCTCGGTCACGACATAGTCACCCAGCGCCATCGCGGCTCGCGTCGCGATCACCGAATTGCAGCCATGCGCGATGTTGGCGAACGGCCCGCCATGCACGAACGCCGGGGTGCCTTCCAGCGTCTGGACGAGGTTGGGCTTGATCGCCCCCCTGAGCAGCACCGCCATCGCCCCGTCCGCCTTCAGATCGCGTGCGGTGACTGGCCGCCGGTCGCGCGTGGATGCGACGACGATCCGGCCGAGCCGGTCCTGCAGATCGTCCAGGTCGCGGGCGAGGCACAGGATCGCCATCACCTCCGACGCGACGGTGATGTCGAACCCGGACTCGCGCGGGAAGCCCTCGGCCGCCCCGCCGAGCGACTGGACGATCCGGCGGAGCGCCCGGTCGTTGACGTCGAGCACGCGCCGCCACGTCACCCGCCGCACGTCGATATCGAGCGTATTACCCCAATGGACATGGTTGTCGATCATCGCCGCGAGCAGGTTGTGCGCCGCCGTCACCGCATGGAAGTCGCCGGTGAAATGAAGGTTGATCTCCTCCATCGGCGCGACCTGCGCGCGGCCCCCGCCGGTCGCGCCGCCCTTGGTCCCGAAACACGGGCCCAGCGACGGCTCGCGCAGCGCCAGCACCGCGCGGCGACCGGTCAACGTCAACGCGTCCGCCAGCCCGATCGAGGTGGTCGTCTTACCCTCGCCCGCGGGCGTCGGGTTGATCGCGGTGACGAGGATCAACTTCCCACGCCCGCGCGGGACGCCGATCGCGCCCGGGTCGATCTTGGCCTTGTAGCGCCCGTAAGACTCGACCGCCCCGTCCGGGATGCCCAGCCGGGCGGCGACCTCGCCGATGGGTCGGAGCGTCGCGGCGCGGGAGATCTCGATGTCGGTCTGCATCCCCGGCCGCTACCCCGGCGCGGCGGGCTAGGCCAGCGCCGCCATCTTCTCGTCGGCCTGCCGGTCGAGCTCGGCGCGCGACTTGCGCTCCGCCGCGGTCTTCAGCTGCCCGCACGCCGCGTCGATGTCGCGGCCGCGCGGCCGCCGGACTGGCGCGGAGATACCGCCCTCGAACACGATGTCGGAGAAGCGCGCGACGCGCTCGGGCGTGGAGCATTCATACGGCGCGCCGGGCCACGGGTTGAACGGGATCAGGTTGACCTTGGCGGGCAGGCGGTAATGGCGGAGCAGCCGCACCAGCTCGCGCGCGTCCTCGTCGCTATCGTTCTTGTCCCGGAGCATGACGTATTCGAACGTGATCCGCCGGGCGTTGTTCGCGCCGGGATAATCGGCGCACGCCTGCAGCAGCTCCTCGATCCCGTATTTCCGGTTCAGCGGCACGATCTCGTCGCGCACCTCCTTGGTCACCGCATGGAGCGAGACGGCCAGGTTGACCCCAATCTCCGCCCCCGCGCGCGCCATCATCGGCACGACGCCCGATGTCGACAGCGTGATCCGGCGCTTGGACAAGGCGAGTCCGTCGCCGTCCATCACCACCCGGAGCGCGTCGCGCACCGCGTCGAAATTATAGAGCGGCTCGCCCATACCCATCATGACGATGTTGGTGAGCATTCGCCCCTCGGGTTGGCTCGGCCATTCGCCCAAGCCGTCGCGCGCGAGCATCACTTGCCCGACGATCTCGCCCGCGGTCAGGTTGCGCACCAGCCGCATCGTCCCCGTGTGGCAGAAGCGGCAGTTGAGCGTGCAGCCGACCTGGCTCGACACGCACAGCGTCCCCCGGTCGGCGTCGGGGATGAACACCATCTCGTAATCCTGCGCGTCCGGCGAGCGGAGCAGCCATTTGCGGGTGCCATCGATGGATACCTGCGCCTCGATCACCTCGGGCCGCCCAACCACGAAGCGTTCGGCGAGCCAGGGCGTCTGCGCCTTGGCGATGTCGGTCATCTGGTGGAACTCGATCGCGCCGCGATTGTAGATCCAGTGCCAGATCTGCTTGGCGCGCAGCTTGGCTTGGCGGGGCTCCATGCCGCCCGCGAGCAGCGCCTCGCGCAGCTGGTCCCTGCCCAGCCCGACCAGGTCGACGCGCCCGTCGGGCCGCGGCGCGGTCGCGCGCGGGACGGGCACGGGGTCGATGTGCCCGGGAATGGGCATGAGGGCGGCCGGAACTGTCTGCATGGGCGGGGATATAGTCGAAAACGCCTCGATATTCCACTCGGGCCGGGTTGGGACCGATCGGCGCGTCCGGCGTTCAGTCGGTTTGATCCGCAGGAGCTTTCAGCCGATGACCGACCAAGCCGAAACCGCCATCCAGGCCCGCCGCCGTGAGATCGCGGCCGAGCATGTGCTGTTCAAGACGATCGAATATGTCGAGGCGCGCCACCCCGGGCTGCTCGATTTCGTCGAAGCGAGCCTGGACCATCTCGGCGACCCGGCGAAGGACGAGACCAAGGATGACGAGGCCGTCCGCGCGATCGCCCGCAAGATGATCGCGGGTGCCAGGCGCGAGGGGGTAGGCTAGCCGCTCAAGCAGGCGAGCGCGGCCGCGTCGATCGCGGTGGCCGCGCCGTCGAGCCGGTACAGGTCGGCGAAGGGTCGTCCGCCAACACCCACGGCATCGACGCTCATGCTGCGCCCCGACCGCATCGCCGCCACCGCCGCGCGCTCGGCGGCGGCATCGGGTGCCCAGGCGTCGGTGCCGTTCGCAACCAGGGGGAAGCGCCGCTCGCCGATCGAGAGCGTCACGCCCGCCGACCGGTCGCGTGGGCGCGACAGCCGGATGTGGAGGCTGTTCCGCCGCCCGAGCGCGGGCCGCGTGCCGACGCCCGCGAAGGGTCGCCACGAGCGGCGGCCGCCCGCGATCGCGGGCTCGGCGATCGCGTAGCAATGGCCCGGGTCGCGGAACGCCCCCCATCCGCCATGGACGCCGATCAACTCGCGCGCCTCGACGGGTGCGGCGACCAGCAGCAGCGCGCCGAGAGGGCGCCTCATACGGGCGCGTGCCCGCCGCCGAGATGGACCACCGTTTCGCGCCCGCCCTCGATCATCGCGACGCTCCCCTGTGGCAGCCCGGAGGCGAGTGGGCTGCCGAGCGCCGGGTCGACGGGCAGGCCGGTCATCACGCCGCGCATCACCCGGCTAGAGATGCCGTGCATGATGATCAGACGGTCGCTCGCGTCCGCATCGGTATCGGCGAGCCAGCCGCCGACGCGCCCGGCGATGTCGGCGTATCCTTCGCCGTCGGGTGCGACCCTGAGCGCGTGGGTGGCGGGATCGATCACCGGCCCGACCTCCGCGACGACGTCGGCATAGTAGCGCCCGCCCCATGATCCCATGCCGATCTCGACCAGCCGCGCGTCGGTCCGTGCGCCGTGCCAGTCGAGCTCCAGATGCTCGGCGATCACCGCCAACGTCTGGAGCGCGCGACCCGTCGGCGATGCCCACAGCGTCAGCGCCGGCTTGGGACCGAGCGATGCCCGCAGCGCCCGCCCCATCTCGTCCGCCTGCGCGAAGCCGGCGCGCGTCAGCGGCGTGTGCGCGTGATCGCCCTGCAACCGGCGCGCGGCGTTGAACACCGTCTCGCCGTGGCGCGCGACGAAGTCCCGGCCCTTCCTCGTTCCCAAGCCCATCGCCCGCTTGTCGGGCCCCGCGCCGCCGGAGGCAACCGCGTTAAGCCCGCGCCGACCATCTTCGCTCCAATCCGCCGGCCGGTTACGACAAGCTCGGCGGCGAGGACGGGGGTCGACGGCTTGACCGCCGAGGCGACCGAACGCGACCTGGACGTGGCGGGCGACCGCATACGCCTGCGCGCGGGCCGCGACCTGTATCTCGGCGGCCGCGTCGGCTTCCTCATCTCGCCGGTGGCGATGGGCTACCTGAAGGGCGGTTACACCAACGCGCGCTTCGAGACCCGCTATGACGCGCCGGGCCTCACGTTCGAGGACCGCACCGACGCCGACTGCTTCCGCTTCTAACGCGTTGACCGGTCGTCAACCGGATTCGGGGGAGGGATCGGGGCGCTTGCTCAGACCCCTTTTCCTTGGGTAGGACGAACGACGACATCGCCCTCCTCGCAGTGTGAGGGCCGGGGAGTTCCAATGAAGGCGACCATCGAACGCGCGACCCTGTTGAAGGGCCTGAGCCACGTCCAGTCGGTGGTGGAACGCCGCAACACCATCCCCATCCTGTCGAACGTGCTGCTCGACGCCCGCGACGGCGCGCTCCGGATGATGGCGACCGACCTCGACCTCCAGATCAACGAGAGCGTGGCCGCCGACGTGGACCAACCCGGCGCTATCACCGTGTCGGCGCACACGTTGTTCGACATCGCCCGCAAGCTGCCCGAGGGGTCGCAGGTCCAGCTCGCCGCCGCCGACGGCCGCATGACGATCATGGCGGGCCGCGCGCGCTTCTCGCTCGGCACGCTCCCGCGCGACGACTTCCCCGTGATCGCCGAGGGCGAGCTGCCGACCAAATTCGAGCTTCCCGCCGAGACGCTGAAGCAGGTGATCGATAAGACGCGCTTCGCGATCTCGACCGAGGAGACGCGGTATTACCTGAACGGCATCTTTTTCCATATCTCCGAGGATGCGGGTCAGCCCGTCCTCAAGGCGGCGGCTACCGACGGTCATCGGCTGGCGCGCGTGACGATGCCGCGCCCCGAGGGGTCGGACGGGATGCCCGACGTGATCGTTCCGCGCAAATGCGTCGCCGAGCTTAGGAAGCTGCTCGATGAGGTCGATGGGTCGGTCGGCGTATCGCTGTCGCCCACCAAGATCCGCTTCGACCTGGGTCAGGCGGTGCTGACCTCCAAGCTAATCGACGGCACCTTTCCCGATTACAGCCGCGTTATCCCGACGGGCAACGACAAGATCCTCCGCCTCGACCCGCAAAGCCTGAAGGAGAGCGTCGACCGCGTCGCGACTATCGCTACCGAGAAGACCCGCGCGGTTAAGATGGCGCTCGACCGCGATAAGGTGACATTATCGGTCACCTCCCCCGAGAATGGCACCGCCGCCGAGGAGGTGCCGGGCGACTACACGTCCTCATCGTTCGAGATCGGCTTTAACAGCCGTTACCTGCTCGACATCTTAGGCCAGATCGACGGTGACACCGTGGAAGTCCACCTGAACGACGCCGCCGCCCCCACGCTGATCCGCGAGAACGACAAGAGCGCGGCGTTGTACGTGCTGATGCCGATGCGAGTGTAAACCCGAACCGGGCTTGACCGACGGCCAGTAATTCCTTACCGACAACATTGTCAGTAAGGAACTTGCCGCATGTACCAGACCCAGGCCGTCGGCACGTACAAGCGCGATTGGCGCACTGCGATAGCGGCGCTGCGCAAGCTGCTGGCGAATGGCGACGACACCACGCAGGTGTTCATCATCATGCGCGCGCTGAACGGCGCGGCGACGCCGAAGAATTACGAGCGATTACTCAGGAACCCGGACGGAGCACGCCAAGCTTACGACCGGATCGAGCTGGCGGCGGACCTGTTCTCCGATCCGGCGTTCATCGCGAGCTTCGGGCCCGGCACGGTCGGCGCGGCGTATCGCGACTGGCTGGCGGAGACGGGCTATTCGGCGCAGGGGCTGGCGGCGGTGTCGAACCTGGACGGGCTGGAGAAGCCGATCCCGCATCCCTACGCCTGGTTCGGGCGGCGGACGCGCGACGTGCACGACATCTGGCATGTGCTGACCGGCTACAAGGCGGACGAAACGATGGGCGAGGCGGCGTTGGTCGCGTTCTCCTATGCCCAGACCAAGGGCATGGGCTGGGCGCTGATCGGGGTCGGAGCGGCATTGAAGAGCGTCCGCGCGACGAACGGAAGGCTGTTCGTCCGCGCGGTTTGGGAGGGCTATCGGCGGGGCAAGCGCGCCGAGTGGCTGCTCGGCGAGGATTACGCGGCGCTGATGCACGAGCCGCTGGATGCCGCACGCAAGCGGCTGCGGATCGGGGAGCCGGTCGCGTACCGGGATGCGCAGCGCGAGTTGGGCGCGGCGCTTTCCTCCTACGCCAGCAAGCGGAAGGAAGCCGCGCTCGCCTGACACGCCCGGCGGCGCTAGGGCCGGGCGCGATGCTGTCGCGCCTCGTCCTCACCGACTTCCGCAACCATGCAGGCCTGACGCTGGAGGCCGGACCAGGCTTCGTGGTGCTGACGGGCGAGAACGGATCGGGCAAGACCAACGTGCTCGAGGCGGTGTCGCTGCTCGCGCCGGGGAAGGGGCTGCGCCGCGCCGACCTGTCGGACATGGCGCGGCAGGGCGGGCCGGGCGGGTTCGGGGTCGCGGCGACGTTGACGTCCGACGGCGCGGAGCGGGTCGAGATCGCGACGGGTGCGCTCGCCGCCGCGCCCGAGCGGCGGGTCACGCGGGTCCAGGCCGCGCCCGCGACCGCCGCGTCATTGCCCGAATGGCTGACGGTGCTGTGGCTGACGCCCGCGACCGACCGGCTGTTCGTCGAGCCGGCGGGGGAGCGGCGGCGGTTCCTCGACCGGCTGACGCTGGCGTTGTCGCCCGCCCACGCCACCCACGCGGCGCGGTACGAGGCGGCGATGCGCGCGCGGGGCAGGTTGCTGGCCGAGGGGCTGGAGGGCGCGCGGCCCGACCCCGAATGGCTGTCGGCGCTGGAGGCGCAGATGGCGGAGCACGGCGCGGCGGTGGACGGCGCGCGGCGGGAGACGGTGAAGCTGCTCGGCGAGCGGCTGAGGGCCCGGGCGGCGGGGCCGTTCGCGCGGGCGGGGCTGGCGCTGGAGGGGTGGAGCGGCGATGCGGGCGAGCTGCTGCGGCTGCTCCGAGAAGGGCGTCGGCGTGACGCGGCGGCGGGGCGGGCGCTTAGCGGACCGCACCGCGCCGACCTCGTCGTCACGCATCTGGACAAGGACCGCGCCGCCGCGCTTGCCTCGACCGGCGAGCAGAAGGCGCTGTTGATCGGGCTGGTGCTCGCGCATGGCGAGATCGTCGCTGAGCGGACTGGCCGCGCGCCGGTGCTGCTGCTCGACGAGGTGGCCGCCCACCTCGACCCGTCGCGGCGCGCGGCGCTGTTCGAGCGGCTGGCCGGGCGCGGGCAGGTGTGGATGACGGGGACCGAGCCCGCCTTTTTCGAGGCGATGGGCGCGGACGCGACGCGGGTGGAACTGGGGTAAGGCGGGCGCTTCGTGGGTCGAATCGCTCACGGTCGTGCGCATCCCGTGCATCCATCCGGCGGCTGAGCCGTTGCGCCGTCACATCATCACCTAAGGAAATTCACATGGTTAACATCAGCGGCATCAAGGAACATATGGACGTGATCGGCGCGGATGGCATCCATGTCGGCACGGTCGACAAGGTCGAGGGCGATCGCATCAAGCTGACCAAGCGCGACGGCCCGGCGGCCGGGCAGGGAAGCCAGCACCATTTCCTGTCGACCGGCCTGATCGCAAAGGTCGACGGCCAGACGGTCCGCCTGTCGGCCAACGCCGCCAACGCGCTCATGTTCGAAGAGGAAAAGGACGGATCGGCGCGCGGCACGACGCATCCGACCTCCTATCAGCCCCCCGTTTCGGACACCAAGCGCGACGTCAAGCGGGATACCAATCGGGATGGGGCGGGTGTCGATTGGAAGACGGTCGGGCTAGGCGCGGCCACGCTCGGCGCGGTCGCCGGGGCCGCGTTGCTGGCGCGGAACAATACCCCCAAGCGCGACGGGACCCCCAAGCGCGACGGGTTCGAACTCAGGCTGCAGACCGACGAGGGCATGCAACTCATCTCGTCTTCCAAAGTCGAGGGGACGCCCGTGGTCGGCCGGAACGGCGAGCATCTGGGCAAGATCGAGAACTTCATGGTCGACAAATATTCGGGCCGCGTCGCCTATGCGGTGATGTCGTTCGGCGGCACGCTGGGCTTTGGCGACTCGCTGTTCCCGCTGCCCTGGTCGTACCTGAATTACGACGTGGCCAAGGACGGCTACGTGCTCGACGTCACCAAGGAGCAGCTGGCCAAGGCACCCAAGTTCAAGGCGAGCGAGACGCCGGAGTTCGACAAGGGCTACCGGCAGGACGTGGCGCGGTTCTACGACCGGTCGGGCGTGTGATCGGGTGACCAAGGTCGGCGCGGGAGCGATGCTCCCGCGCCGGTTCGGGCGGAAGTTCACTAAAGTTCACGCCAACGACGCTTGTTCGCCGGAGACGGCGGAAGGTGCGGACCTGAAGAAGTTGACGAAGTTGGCCCGCGAACGCGGCCTCGACTTCAGGAAGAGCATCGCCGGGCTTAGGCGCAGCTTTTAACACACCGACACTGCAAAGCGAACGATCGGTCGAGATCGTTTCGGTTTATGGACGGATGTCAAAGAGCGTGGGGCGTGACGACCCCGAGTCGCGGTCACCCTGGCATGGGCCGGGGATTGTAGGACAGCGGTTTCGATCGCCGACGAGGCTATCGGCTTCAACGCGATCCCGGACGCGATGGCGCGGGTGCTCGGTCGCGACCACGACTTGCCCGTGGTCGCGGGCGAGTCGCCCCACGAACAAGGGTATAAGCTCGGTCACGATTTCACCGATGCAATCCAGCATCGCGCGCGCGACCGCGTTGTCGCGGAGCTCAGCGCGCGAGATAAGCCAGATCTCGGCGTCGAGGCCGTCGATCGGCCCGAAGCAGCGCACCAACCTTGGGTCGGTGTCGGCGACGATGCACGGTAGGACGGAAATTCCGAGCCCGACCGCGATCGCAGCCTGTAGATGCGAGAGGCTGGAGGCGCGCGATACGATGCGAGCACCGCCCGCCACCGCGTCGAGCCACGCGAAGGTCGGAATCGTCGACAAGGGCGGCTCCGCGAACAGCAGGGCATGATCGATCAGGCCGGATGCATCGGACGGAAAACCATGCGTCGCCGCATAATCCTGGGAGCAATATACGGCCCAGGCCGATTGCGCCACGCGCTTTGCCACCAATGTTTCGTCGCACGGCCTGATCCCGGCGCGGACAGCTATGTCGGCCTCGCCGCGTGCGACATCCACGGGACGGTCGGTTCCGAGCAGTTGCACCTGGACATTTGGATGAAGACGGCCGAAATGCTTGATCGCGGGCATCAGAAGCAACTCAACGAGGTTCTCCGGCACCGTGACCCGAAGCGTCCCGAGTGCGGATCGCAGGCCCGCCTCGCAGCATCCGCCGAAATCGATCGCCGCCGTCTCGACGATCTCGGCTCGTTCGAAGAGGCTTCGGCCGAGCGCGGTAAGTTCATATCCATTGTGTCGATGATCGAAGAGCCGCGCGCTCAACGCGGTCTCGAGCGCCTCGATGCGTCGTACGATGGTCGGCTGACTGACGCGGAGGTGCCGGGCCGCGGCCGCCGTCGTGCCCGTCCGCCCGACCGCCAGAAACGGTCGCAGGTCATTCCAGTCGAACATATGCGCTCCCGATCGCGACCAGGGCGGCCAGCTATACATTCTTGTATCGATGCTAGGCAAACTCGTGGATTGAGACCTACCCCCGCTTTTGAGATCAGGGTGTCCGTATGCAGAACCTAACTCGGGAGGTAAGCGTGACACGTATCTCGAAATACCTGGCGAAGGGGATCGCCGGTCTATGCCTATTCGGCGCGAGTCCGCTCGCAGCCCAGATGTTCGAGCTTCGATATTCGGGCTGGTTGAGCGCCGACGAGACGCTGATCGGGTCATCAGGTATAGATCTGATCGAGGCCGACACGCGCTTCGACTTCACGGCGCGGTTCGACACCGCGGGTCCCAATCTGGTCGCGGCGCTCCCGTTTCCCGGTTTCGTCGCCTACGCGCCTACTTCGGCGACGATCAGCATCTTGGGCCAGAACTACCGCGTGATCGGGGCGACCGAAGATCCCGCTTATGGGATCGGCATCGCGCTCTTCGATCGGAGTAATGTCTTCTTTCCCGGTATTTACGGGGTGGGTTTCATCGCTAATCCATCGCAGGACGGCGCGGGCATCATTGGGGACTTCGCGTCCGCCAGTCCGGGTTTCAGCGTCGCCAACCCGACATCGACGGTCTTCTCGGACTTCGCCGGCGCGGGATATCTTGCGGGAATCGGCTGCGCGCCGCCCGACCCCCGTCCTTGCACGGCCTCGCCGATCGCTCTGATCGGGAGCGGCGGTGCGTCCTTCGGGCTTGGGCTCGTGACTGGCGAGCGTGTCGGCGGCTTGTCACATTCAGCATCGCTGACCGCGGTTCCGGAACCCGGCACTTGGGCGTTGCTGATGTTGGGCTTCGGCGCGGTGGGAGCCGTGCTTCGGCGGCAGCGTCGACCGAGAGCGGGACTGGCAGGGCGGTTAAGGACCTGAGCTCGCGATCTCACTGGCGCAGATGCGCCATCTTCACCGTCGGTCGCGGTGCTCCCCTACCCTCAATATCCGCCCGCACCCGCGACGCGGCAAAGCCGCGTCGTCGAATGACACGGCCGGACGAGGGCCGGCCGGGCGTCGGCCGTGGCGGCGCTGGTTCGTCGGGCTAAGCTGCGTTTAGTCCGACCGCGACGCCGTGCTTTCGTTCCGCCTCCGAAAATCCTATATGTCACCGATGACGGACACCCTCCAATCCACCAATAATTCCGGCGACTACGGCGCCTCCTCGATCAAGGTGCTGAAAGGGCTCGACGCGGTGCGTAAGCGCCCGGGCATGTATATCGGCGATACCGACGACGGGTCGGGGCTGCACCATATGGTGTTCGAGGTCTCCGACAACGCGATCGACGAGGCGCTGGCGGGGCATTGCGACCGGATCGACATCGTCCTGAACCCCGACGGGTCGGTGTCGGTGACCGACAACGGGCGGGGCATCCCGACGGGCATCCATCCCGAGGAGGGCGTGTCGGCGGCCGAGGTCATCATGACCCAGCTCCATGCGGGGGGCAAGTTCGACAATACGAACGACGACAACGCCTACAAGGTGTCGGGCGGGCTGCACGGCGTGGGCGTGTCGGTGGTGAACGCGCTGTCCGAATGGCTCGACCTGACGATCTGGCGCGACGGCGAGGAGCACCGGATGCGCTTCGCCCACGGCGACGCGGTCGCGCCGCTGGAGCGGACGGGGGCGTCGGCGCGCAAGGGGACGATGGTGACGTTCCTGCCCAGCCCGACCACCTTCAAGATCGTCGAGTTCGATTTCGACAAGCTGGAGCACCGATATCGGGAACTGGCGTTCCTGAACTCCGGCGTGCGGTTGTTCATCACCGATGCGCGGCACGACGAGCCGCGGACCGTCGAGCTCTATTATGAGGGCGGGATCGCCGCGTTCGTGAAGTATCTCGACCGCGCCAAGACGCCGCTGATGTCCAATCCGGTGGCGATCAACGGGCAGCGCGACGATGTCGGGATCGACGTCGCGCTGGAATGGAACGACAGCTATTACGAGCAGGTCCTGGCCTTCACCAACAACATCCCGCAGCGCGACGGGGGGACGCATATGGCCGCCTTCCGCGCGGCGCTGACGCGGACGCTCAACAACTATGCCGAGAAGTCGGGGTTGCTGAAGAAGGAAAAGGTGTCGCTGACGGGCGACGACATGCGCGAGGGGCTGACCGCGATCGTATCGGTCAAACTGCCCGATCCGAAATTCTCGTCGCAGACCAAGGACAAGCTGGTCTCGTCCGAGGTGCGCGCCCCGCTCGAGTCCCTCATGGCTGACAAGCTGGCCGAGTGGCTGGAGGAGAACCCCGCGACCGCCAAGGCGATCATCCAGAAGGTGATCGACGCCGCCGCCGCGCGCGAGGCCGCCAAGCGCGCGCGCGAGCTGACGCGGCGCAAGGGGGCGATGGACATCGCCTCGCTGCCGGGCAAGCTGGCCGATTGCCAGGAGCGCGACCCGTCCAAGTCCGAGCTGTTCCTGGTCGAGGGCGACTCGGCGGGCGGTTCGGCGAAGCAGGGGCGCGACCGGCATTTCCAGGCGATCCTGCCGCTCCGGGGCAAGATCCTGAACACCGAGCGAGCGCGCGAGGACCGGATGCTGTCGTCCAAGGAGATCGGCACGCTGATCACCGCGATGGGGACGGGCATCCGCGACGACTTCAACGCGGACAAGCTGCGCTACCACAAGGTCGTCATCATGACGGACGCCGACGTCGACGGCGCGCATATCCGCACGCTACTGCTGACGTTGTTCTACCGGCACATGCCGCGGATCATCGAGGGCGGGTATCTCTATATCGCGCAGCCGCCGCTCTACAAGGCGACGCGCGGGCGGTCGGAGGTGTATCTGAAGGATGATGCGGCGCTCGACGATTATCTGGTCGACGCCGGGCTGAACGCGCTGGTGATGGAGACGGCGGGCGGGGCGCGGTCGGGGCGCGACCTGCGCGAGCTGGTCGAGCATGCCCGGCGGATGCGGACGCTGATGCGGTACGTGCCCCGGCGCTACGACCCGTCGATGATCGAAGTGTTGGCGCTGGGCGGGACGCTCGACCCGCAGATCGACCGGGCGGCGCGCGAGGCGGCGTTGGTCGAGGTCGTGCGGCTGCTCGGGAGCAACGACGAGGAGGCGCGCTGGTCCGCGCGGCTGACCGAAGACGGCGGGGTGCATTTCGAGCGGCTGTGGCGCGGGGTGACCGACCATCACATCGTGGAAAGCGGGTTCCTGGCGTCGGCGGAAGCGCGCAAGCTCCACGCGCTCGCGGCCGAGCAGTCGGAGGCGTACGGGGCCCAAGCCAAGCTCGTGCCGATGAAGGGCGCGCCGCAGCCGGCCGAGGTCGATCCGGGCGAAGAGGGCGAGGCCGAAACGATCACCGTGTCGCGCCGCGAGACGCGCGTGTCGCGGCCGAGCCAGCTGATCGACGCGATCCTGGCGGCGGGGCGCAAGGGGCTGGCGATCCAGCGCTACAAGGGGCTGGGCGAGATGAACGCCGAGCAGTTGTGGGAGACGACGCTCGACCCCGCGAACCGGACCATGCTGCGCGTGAGCTCGGCGGACGTGGAGGGCGCGAACGAGATCTTCACCCAGCTGATGGGCGAGGTGGTCGAGCCGCGGCGCGAGTTCATTCAGGACAATGCGCTGAACGTGGCCAACCTGGACGTCTGATCGGCGACGTTCGGTCCGCGCGGGGGATATCCAGAAACGAACACCAGCTAGTCGGGTCCGCGCACGGCGCCGACGGCGATCGTTGATCTGCACTGGGATGGGTGCGATCAACGAAGCACCTCCCGCGGTCGGGAACGGACATCTCGCAAATGGAACGCGGAAGTTCAGCCCGCTTGGCGCGCCTTGGCGGATCCACGCGCATGATGGAGGGGAGGGCATCATCGGCCATGTGAATGATTTCCGAGAATACGGAATTGCGGGTCACCATCGCACCTGCTCCCCGTCGCCCTTGCGCCCGCCCGGGATCGAAGGCGGCCTTCACCTACAGGCCGATACCGCATGCCCAAACGGGACAGCAGGTCTGGACGGCCACATGCGTCCGATTAGGATCGCTGACCGGGTTCTCGGACGTTAGAAGCCGCTGCTCTGGAACCATACGGGACAGATAGGAACGAGAGTGGCCCTATACGGCTATGCGCGGGTGTCGACGACCAAGCAGGACCTGACGATCCAGCAGGAGGCGCTACGTGCGGCCGGGTGCCAGGTGATCCGGTCGGAGAAGAAGACCGGCATCAAGCGGGAAGGGCGGCGACCATCGCGCGCCGCCTCGGCGTGGCGATGTCGTCCATCTACCGGGTCGTGCCCAATCTCAGCCGCACCGGTGGTAGACCTGCTAACTAGGCTGGCTAGATAGCGTCGCCACGTCGAGTTCCTCGACGCGTGGGCCCGCTTTGACGGACGGATCAACCGGATCACGCTCGCGCAGACCATGTTAAACGGGAAGCCCGGCATATCCTTCATGGAGATCACGCAGCCCAAGGGCGGTCGCGAGTATTTCGCCTTCGGCATCGAGATGCCCGAGCCGGTATTTCGCGCCTGTGGCGGCGCAGTCCGCATGATGGCGCTGCGTGGCCTCGTCCCCAGCGTCGAGAGCGTGCCGGCGAGCAGGCGCGCCCAGATCGCGGCCGCTCCGCTGGCGCGTCGGATCGCTTTCTCGAAACCGCGCAGGACAAGCAATACGCGGCCTTGTCGCAAGGATTATTGATGTCGCAGGCGGCGACGCTGATGCGCATGCGCGAACTCGACTATGATCTGCTATTCGGCAGTGACATCACCGATTCGCCGATCCGCGCGAACCGGCGACGTTGAAGGTGCGCCGTTGCACGTCGGCGAAATCGGTCGGCCGACCTGTCATCGCAATCGGACTGGGCGATGTGGACATATCGAGTGCGCGTAGAAATGATGAGCAACCGGGGCGGGAGCTGACGGTGGGCATCCGGCGTGTGGACGCCGTGCTCCTCGACCAGCTTGAGCGCGCGAGCGGTCCAGAGGTAGCGGCCTTTTCTGTTCGTGGTGCTTTTCTTCACCGCGGCGACGATCTCGTACCAGCGCTCGATCTCGCCGTCACCCATGACACGCGCGTGCCCGCGATCGGCGCGGTGCGCGTCGCGCGGGTGGTCATCGCCGCGCAGCGCCCGGTACAGGGTGGCGCGCGACGCGGCGTAGAAGTCCTGTTGACGATCGCCGTCAAAAGGCGAGCGATGCCATGACCCGGAAGACGCTGTCATCGCTCTTGTCGCCGATCACTCCCGAATAGCCCGAAGTTACTGTCAGCCGATTCGCCAGCGTCCAAGCCAGATCGACTGCGACGGCCGCCGCATCGCGCGACAAGGGCGCGCCGTTCACCAGGAACGGACGAGTGCCGCTGATGAACCGGAGCGAGGATCGCGGGTACGCATCGTCAAAGACATGCTGCCAGCCGAGGCGAGACCGAGCACTCAGTCCGTCGACGATCGGAGTTCGGGCACGAAAGCCAGCCGTCGACAGGACGAATGTCTCACGCCGTGTCCGTCCGGCAAGCGCGGCATCACCGCCGGTTTCGGCGAAACCGTCGGTTTCGCTACGATAGTACTCCACGCCGGCAAACGGTTCGACGATGCCGCCCAGCATGGCGTGAGGAAGCCCGACTTCAACCTGACCGTGAGCCACATCGCTGTTATAACCCGAAGAGAGCCGGGCGGCATAGCCGGTGAAGAGGACGTCGCGGCGTACGGCGTTATCGACCCAGGCGTATCCAAGGCTCGAACGAATGCTAAGCGGTCCGACGCTGCCGCCCGCGTAGACAAGCGCGTGCTTGCTTTTTGCCGATCCCGAACTCGCGCGTGCATCGATGGAAAAAGTTGTTCTCGTATAGCCGCCGGCGACTCCGATGCGTCCGTTCTCGCCCATGGCCAAGTCGATCCCGCCGACGCCGCCCCAGCTTCGGCGTTCGACCGAACTCGCGCTGCGGCCGCCGTCGTCCGTCCCGCTGCGGCCGGCGGCCTGAGCCCACAGGGAAACTCCGATGTCGTTCTGCGGCGATAGCAGGCGTGAGCGCGCCGCGTCCTGCGCTCCCTGCGCATCGCGCACCATCGTCGTGCGCAACGACGCATGCGCCTCGCCCGACAACTGGTCCAGACCCGACCGCACGGCGCCGTCGTCCGGGTTGAGCGTCAGCGCGGCGTATGCGCCATTGCCCGCCCCAAGCGCCGCCAAGGATCCAGCGACTTGCACCTGATTGTCCGAGAGCCCGAGCCCGGCCAGCGTGCCGGCCGAGCGCGCGACATCGACAAAGACGGCGTTGCCGGTCTGAGCCAGCCGCAGCTCGGTCCCACCAGCCGCTGTCTGGACTAACGTGTACGTGTCGCCGACGCGGCCGGCGGCGGTCAATAACGTATAACGCGTCCCTACCACATATTCCCCAGCATCGCGCGTGACCGCCAGTAGGGCGCCGCCTGCGATGGTTGCGGTACCGCCGATCACGACGCGATCGGACGAGCCCGCAGCTGTTAGTCCTGCGGCATAGGTCGATCCGGCTGCTTGTGAGTAGTTGCCGGTTGTCGTGATCGTCCCGATCCCGAGGCCGGGCGCGACAACACCGCCTGAGTTTGCTGTGATGCTGGCGACCGTGCCGGCTCCCGCCAGCGTGCCGCCTGTCGCCACGGTCACTCCGGACGGCAACGCGCCCGCCAGGACCAGTCCGCCGGCTCCGATCGTCGTCCGTCCGGAGAAGCCCGCCTGATCGCCGGCGGTCAACGCGCCCACCCCGATCTTCGTCAGCTGGCCAGTTCCCGTCAGCGATCCTGCGAAACGGCCATCGGCCGCTTGATCGAAGATCAGCGTACCCGAGTTGGCTATGCTGCCGGTGAGCGAGGTGGATGTGCCGATCAGCGTGGCCGGAGCGGCGACCGGGATGCCGTCGACGAAGGTCGAGGCTGCCGTAAGCGTCCAACTACCGCTGTTCACCGCGAGAGCTTCGAAATTGACCGCACCGGCGAAACTGCCGATTTGATTGCCGCCGAGATTGATCAGGTCGATCCCGGCACCGCCGTCGATCTCGCTGCTGATCACCGATCCTGTCTGCAGGTCGAGCGTGTCGTTGCCGCCGCCCATGTCGATCGCCCCGACCACGCCGCCAGTGATGGTTCCGGAGTTCGTGATCGTGTCGGCGAAGTCGCCGACGAAGCGGATCGCTCGCCCGGTCGTGGCACGTATCGTGCCCGCGTTGGTGATCGTGGTCGCGCCGTCCGCGACCCCGCCGGGGTTGGTGTCGCGGTTGATGAGCACCGCGTTGCCCGCGCCGAAGATCAGGGCTCCGGCCGTGTTGGTGATGACACCGCCGCCCATCGCGACACCTTCGGCGCTGTTCGCGCGACCGCCTGAGTCGACGCCATTGGCGCTCAGGCCCTGGATTACGCCGCTGTTGGTTACCGAGCCGATGAAATCAATGTCCACGCCGTCGCCATCGCCGTTATCAGCAACGCCGTCCCACTGGCCGGTGATCGTGCCGGTGTTCACAACGGTGCCGGTGCCGTCGGACCCGACGCCGGACCCGTTCCGGCCGGTAATCGCGCCCGCGTTGGTGATGTCGACCGCTGCGTCGCTCGTGATACCGTGACGAAGCCCTGAGATCGTGCCGCTCGCCTGATTGATGACCGTTCCCAACCGGGCCTGCCAATCGATACCGTCATAGTTGTTGTTCGCGGCACCGTCGGAAAAGATCAGGCCGGCATTCGTGACCACCGCGCCCCGGCCGGGACGGACCGCGTCCTGACCCACAGTGCGGAGCACGCCGCTGGCATAGTTGTTGATGACGATCGACGCCGCTCCAGACGCCGCGGCGTCGAAGTCGAGTGCTTGCCCGCTGCCCGTGGTCTGGATCGTTCCGAAATTGTCGACGCGGACTCCGCCTCCCGTCGGATTGAAGTTGATCCGGAACGCGTCGTCGGCGCTGCTGATCATCGCGCCGACATTGTTCGTCAGCGCGATGGTTCGGGCGTTCGCGGCCCCCGCGATGTTGATCGCGCGACCCGTCGCATTAGTGCTGCTGATCGTCCCCGAGTTCATGATCGTGAGCGGCGTCGCGGTGGTGGATATCGTGGCTGCCAGCGCGCTGGTCAGCGTCGCCCCGCTAGCGACGGATTAGGTCCCGCCGACGAGGTTGCCGGTCAGCGCCAGCGTTCCGCCGGCCACGCTTGTTGGCCCGGAATAGCCCTGCGCACCGAGCGTCAGCGTTCCCGTCCCCGATTTCACGACCTGACCGGTGCCGCTGATCGTGCCGGCGAAGGCGCTGTTGGTAGCCTGATCGAACTGCAGCGTACCGGCGTTCGCGAACGCGCCGTTGAGCACCGCGCCCGTGCCGATCGCGGTGGCACCACTCGCGATCGTCGTTCCGCCCGCATAGGTCTGCGTACCGGTCACGGTCCAATTGCCGCTGGCCACCGCCAGCGTCTCGATATTCGCGGTGCTCCCCAGCGTACCTGTCCCGCTGCCCGTCAGCGTAAGCGCGTCTATCCCGCCTCCGCCATCGACGACCCCGCTGATGCGCGCGCCGGCCTCGACCGTGATCCGGTCCACGCCCGAGCCGAGTGATATGGCGGTGGGTGCGCCGCTGCTAACGATGCCAGCGACCCGGAGGTTCACATTCGCGCCCGTTCCCGCGATCGCCGTCGCCTGGCTGGCGCTTACGGTTCCGCCCGCGAGAACCGCGATCGTCAGGTCGCCGGCTCCGGCCTGATACGTGACGGCATTGCTGCCCGCCCCGGTCGCCGACACGGTGCCGCCGATAGTTAGGCTGGAGCCTCCGCCGAGGGCGACGGCCGTAGAGCCGTTACCGACCGTCGACACGCTGCCGGTCGTGCTGATCGTGATGGTCGCCGATGAAGTGATGGGGCCGAAGATCCCGCCGACGGAGGTCGTGATCGCAGGGGCGTTCCCGCCAAGGGAGCGCACGACGCCATCGATGAGAAGCGTGCCACCATTCCCGCCGATCGCGATGGCGGCGCTAGAATTCTGGAGAGCGAACGCGCTGCGCTGCTGGACGCCAGCGTTTCGATCGTGCCGCCCTGAGCGACGGTCAGACTGGCGCTTTGCCCGAGCAGGACGCCGCGGGCGTTGGCACGCCGAGCCGTGATGACGCCCGCATGATCGACCGTGACGCCGGCATTCGCGGAAACCGCGTTGGCGACATTGAAGATCTGACTGCCCGCGCTGGTCGTAAGCCTGCCGAGGGGATTGATCTCGATCGTCGATGTGCGGGGGCTAGCGCCCCCGAACGGATCGTCGAGCTGCACGATAGCACCCGGAAGCACGCTGATCAGCGTTCCCGTCGCGCCGTTCCTCTCCGGATTGGGCGCTGCAGCGTCGCACACCACTGTCGTGCCCGTGGTGATGCAGCGCGCCTCGGCGGCGGCGGCCACCATAGCCCAAATCCCTGCGCTGGACGCGCACAAGAACCTCGTGCGCCCGCGCACGGCCAAATCGCTTTTCATGTGCCCCCCGGATTGCTGCCCCTGCCTCCTGGGGACCTTCCTTTAAGTCAATCGCCTTCGGCCAACCAGCGAAATGTCTCGCGCTATCGACGAACGGATACGAGGCTACTTTCCCGTGAACCCGCCGCGCATGCCAGCATCCAAGCCGCAGAGCGACGTGCCCCGCCTGCGTATGCGCTCACCGGTCGCTTAGGAGTCGGCGACCGACCGGCCGATGCGGTCGAACCGGTACACGGTCAGCACGTCGCCCGGCTCCAGCCGGTCAACCAGGCTCCGCCAGCATCGGCCAGGCCTTTCGTCCGCTCGCCTGCTCCTCGACGATGCTGTCGCATCCGGCTATCTCGAGCGCGTAGTGCTGGACGTCGCTGCCGCTGTCCTGGGGCTCGGTCGAGACCCGCGCGTAGCCGCGAATCGTGCCGCTCATTCGCCCCCTGTTTCTGTCCGCGGGCACGCGGCAGAGAGCCGCAACAGGTCGAGAGGGGGCGTGATCACCTGTTTTTGTCCGCGTGCTATGTCCTGTGATGGTGGAAACGCGCAACGGCCGCCTTCGAGCGGCGAGAAGGCGATAGCGGCTGTTAGTCAAGCTACCCGGCAATGTCTGCCGTGCGCCCGATTTCCGATCTTCACTTGTTTATCCGCGTCTTTTGCGAGCGGACGACCTCAAATACCCTCAATCTCCACCCGCTCGTCCTGCGCCCAGCATGCATTCTGCGTCGCGCGTCGCGGAACTAACGGGCCTGTCACGAAAACGTGCGCTTGCGGGAGCCACCCTGACCCATAAGCCGCAACGACCATCATCATGCAAATCTTGCATTCGGATAGGTGGGTTAATCACGCTTGCTGCCAATCAGGGCCCGCGTCGGTAGTTGTGAAGCTGCAAATGTTGCGGCATGCTCCGTGGATGGGGCGCACGATCACGACATTGTCACTTGCTCTTGCGTCGATATCGGCGATCGCCGCGGCCGGAGGCGCGCGGGCTCAGCAGGCTTCATCGTTCCGCGATCGATTGCCGCAGGACGAGGTGATCTACTTTCTTCTGCCCGATCGGTTCGACAATGGCGATCCGACAAACGATCGCGGCGGTCTGACGGGTGACCGGTTGGCGACCGGGTTCGATCCGGCGCACAAGGGCTTCTTTCACGGCGGCGACTTGGCCGGGTTGACGGCAAGGCTGGACTATATCCAGGCCTTGGGCGCGACCGCGATCTGGATCGGGCCGGTGTTCCGGAACAAGCCGGTGCAGGGACCGCGCGGGCAGGAGAGCGCCGGCTATCACGGCTATTGGATCACCGACTTCACCCGCGTCGATCCCCATTTCGGCACCGATGCCGAGTTCAAGATGCTGGTCGATGCGGCGCATGCGCGCGGCATGAAGGTGTACATGGACATTATCGCCAACCACACCGCGGACGTGATCCGATATCGCGAGTGTGCATCGGAGGACTGTCCGTATCGCAGCCGCGCGGATTACCCGTATCGCCGTCGAGGCGGCGCGGGCGGCCCCGCGATCAACCACGGCTTCACTGGCGAGAACTTCGCCGCGCTGACCGACGACCGTCACGCGTACACGCCCCTCGTGGACCCGACCGAACGCACGGTGAAGGTGCCGGGATGGTTGAACGATCCCGGTTATTACCACAATCGTGGCGACTCGACCTTTGCCGGCGAGAGTTCGACGATGGGCGACTTCTCCGGCCTCGATGATTTGATGACCGAGCATCCGCGGGTCGTTGCAGGAATGATCGAGATATTCGGCGGATGGATCGAGCGATATGGCATCGACGGTTTCCG
Organism: uncultured Sphingomonas sp.; assembly: GCF_964237155.1. Taxonomy (GTDB): domain Bacteria; phylum Pseudomonadota; class Alphaproteobacteria; order Sphingomonadales; family Sphingomonadaceae; genus Sphingomonas. Next base: position 46,188 of record NZ_CAXSHH010000006.1, read on the forward strand.
TATCGATACCGCGCGCCATGTGGACGCGGCGTTCTGGGCCACATTCGTTCCGGCGATGCTCGACCGGGCGAAGGCACGGGGCATTCCCAATTTCCACATCTTCGGCGAAGTGGCGCTCCACTCGCTCGACCCGGGCGCGCTTGCCAAGCACACGCGCGTCGACCGGTTGCCTGCGGTGCTCGACTTCGCCTTTCGCCAAGCCGTGTTGGATACGGTAGCCGGGACACGTGGTACCAGCGCCTTCGAGACCGTGTTCGACGGCGACTCCTTGTATGAGCGCGGTTCCGACACGGCGGCGACGCTGCCGACCTTCATCAGCAATCACGATGATGGCCGATTCGCCTTTTTCATCCGGCGCGGGCTTCCATCGGCCGGTGACGACGAAGTGCTTCGCCGGACGATGCTGGGCCATGCGATGATGCTGACGCTGCGCGGCGTACCGACCATCTATTCGGGCGACGAGCAGGGCTTCACCGGCGATGGCCGCGATCAGGACGCGCGTGAGGACATGTTCGCCAGCCGCGTCGCGTCTTATAATGACAATCGCCTGCTCGGTACGGCGGGGACGACCGCGACGGCGCGATTCGGCCGCGAGAACCCGTTGTTCCGGCAGATCGCGACGCTGGCGAGATTGAGGACGGCCACTCCGGCGCTTACCCGCGGACGCCAGACCTTGCGGGCGCATGGCGACAAGCCCGGGCTGCTCGCGGTCTCGCGCTTCGATCCGATGACCGGCCGTGAGGTGCTGCTAGCCTTCAACACGTCGACGACATCGGTGACGCGCCAAGTCGAGGTCGCCATCGCGTCCGACCGGTTCGACACGCTCGCCGGGCGATGCGCCGCGCGGGCCAACGCGCCGGGAAGCGTCACCGTCACCCTGCCACCGCTCGGCTATGCGGTGTGCGCGGCACGATAAACTGACAACGATAAAACAAACAGGAGAGATCGATGCGCTGGATTCATTCGTTGGGAGTATTGGCGGCATGCGCGATGCTGGCGTCGCCCGCGTTCGCCAAGGTCGTGGCGACGGGCACGTCACCGGATCGCCAGATCGTCGTCACGATCGACATCGATAGCGATGGCCGCCCGCTCTATGCGGTGACGCGGCGCGGCAAGCCGGTGATCGCCAACAGCCGGCTGGGCTTCTTGTTCACCGACGCGCGCAAGCTCGAACGGGGGATGAGTTTCGTCGGCGTCACCCGCGCGGTCAAACGTGACCGGTGGGAGCAGCCCTGGGGCGAATGGCGCACGATCGATACCCACCAGAACGAGATGCGCGTCCGGCTTCGCGAGACGGCCGGCTTGCGGCGGATGCTGGATGTGGTGTTTCGTATCCAGGACGATGGCGTCGGCTTTCGCTACGAATTCCCCGACCAGTCGGCGCTCAAGATCGCCAACATCGCCGAGGAATTGACCGAGTTCGCCTTCGCCGAGGATGCGACCGCGTGGTGGAAACCGGCGTTCCTGTGGAACCGTGAGGAATATGTCTATCAGCGCACGCCGCTGAACGCGGTCGGCACCGCGGCGACCCCGATCACGGTCAAGCTGGCCGGCGGGACGCATGTCGCCCTGCATGAGGCGGCGCTCGTCGATTATTCGAGCATGGCGGTGACGCGAGGAGAGGGCAACACGCTGCGCGCCATGCTGACCCCGGGCGCGGGGCGACCCAAGGTGACGCGAACCGCCCCGTTCCACACGCCCTGGCGCACGCTGATCATCGCCGACGACGCGCCCGGGCTGTATATGAGCCACCTGATGCTCGACCTGAACGAACCCAACAAGCTGGGCGACGTCAGTTGGGTCAAGCCGGGCAAGTTCGTCGGCGTGTGGTGGAACATGATCAAGGGCGATTGGACCTGGGCGCGCGGACCCAAGCACGGCGCGACCAACGCCAATGTCCGCCGCTACATCGACTTCGCGGCCGCGAACGGCATTCCAGGCGTACTGGTCGAGGGGTGGAACGTCGGCTGGGACGGCGAGTGGTTCGGCAACGGCAACAACATGAACTTCGCCCGGCCGACCGAGGATTTCGACGCCGACGCGCTCGCCGACTATGCACGGGGAAAAGGCGTCAGCCTGATCGGGCATCACGAAACGGGCGGCGCGGTCAGTCATTATGAGCGCCAGTTCGACGCGGCGTTCAAATTCGCCGCCGATCACGGCGAACGCGTGGTCAAGACCGGCTATGTCGCCGATGCCGGGCAGCTCGAGCGGATCAACCCCGACGGAACCGTGTCTCGCGAGTGGCACGAGAGCCAGTGGATGTCGAACCACCACCTCCGCGTGCTGGAGGCGGCGGCGAAGTACAAGGTGGCGATCGACACGCACGAGCCGATCAAGGACACGGGCCTACGGCGCACCTATCCCAACTGGGTGGCGCGCGAGGGATCGCGGGGCATGGAATATAATGCGTGGCCGAGCAAGAACCCGCCCGAGCACGAGGCGAATCTGGTGTTCACGCGAATGCTGGAAGGGCCCATGGACTTCACCCCCGGCATGCTGAGCCTGAAGGGATCGGATGACAGCGACATCCTGTCGACGATCGCCAAGCAACTGGCGCTGTATGTCGTGCTCTATTCGCCGGTGCAGATGGCGGCGGACACGCCGGAGAATTACGCACGCTATCCGGCCGCGTTTCAGTTCATCCGCGACGTGCCGGTCGACTGGTCGGATACACGCGTCGTGAACGGCGAGGTCGGCGATTACGTCACCATCGTCCGCAAGGATCGCGCATCGGACAATTGGTATCTGGGCAGCGTCGGCGACGAACAGGCGCGCACGATGACCGTGCCGCTCGACTTCTTCGACGCCGGTCGGACCTACATCGCGGAGATCTACCGCGACGGACCGGGGGCCGATTATCGCACCGCCGCGCGGCATTCGATCGCGATCGAGAAGCGCAGCGTCCGGCGCGGTGAGACGATGACGATCGCGCTGGCACCTGGTGGTGGGCAGGCGATCCGCTTTGTCGCGGACGGCCCGGCCCCGCGGCGGTGACGGCCGCCCCGCTGGAGGCCTCATCGTCGACCCGCCGACCGGCGATGCGGTTCTGGCAGTTGTGGAACATCTCGTTCGGGTTCTTCGGCATCCAGATCGGCTTCGCGTTGCAGAACGCGAACGTCAGCCGGATCTTCCAGACGTTGGGGGCGTCGATCGATGACCTGCCGATCTTGTGGATCGCGGGGCCGGTCACCGGTCTGATCGTGCAGCCGATCATCGGCTATCTGAGCGATCGGACCTGGGGCCGGATGGGGCGCAGACGCCCTTTTTTCCTCGTCGGCGCGATCCTGTGCTCGCTGGCGTTGATCCTGTTCCCCGGCGCGTCGGCACTGTGGATGGCGGCGGGTCTGTTGTGGCTGCTGGACGCGTCGATCAACGTGTCGATGGAGCCGTTCCGCGCCTTCGTCGGCGACATGCTCGACGAGACGCAGCGGACCGCGGGCTACGCGTTTCAGACCGTGTTCATCGGCGCGGGCGCGGTGGTCGCGTCGCTTGCGCCGGCGATGTTGACCGCGGCGGGGGTCGCCAACACCGACGCGCCGGGCGTGGTGCCGCCTTCCGTGGCCTATGCCTTCTACGGCGGGGCGGCGGTGCTGTTCGCCGCGGTGGCGTGGACCGTTTTCACGACCCGGGAATATTCTCCGGCCGAATTGGCGCGGTTCGGCGAAACCGTGGCGAATATGCCGCCGGTGGCCGGAGCGGCACCATCGGCACTAACCGGCGCGATCTGGCTGGCGGCAGGATCGGTGATCAGCATGCTGGTCTGGGCGTTTGCGCTCGACAATCCGCTGTACGTCCTGGGGTTTGGCCTGGCCGCCTTTGGCGCGGCGCAGGTGATCAACGCCGCGGCGGTCGCTCGCGGCCGGCTGGACGGCGCGCTCAACCACATCCTGTCGGACCTGCGGAGCATGCCGGTGACGATGCGCAAGCTCGCGGTCATCCAGTTCCTGTCCTGGTTCGCGTTGTTCATCCTGTGGATCTACGCCACGCCGATCATCACCCGCTATCAGTTCGGCGCCACCGATCCGGCCAGCGCGGCCTATAACAATGGTGCCGATTGGGTCGGGGTGCTGTTCGCGGTTTATAACGGCGTGGCGGCGCTCTATGCATTCATGCTGGCACCCTTGGCGGCGCGGTGGGGCGCGGCTCGGCTGCACGCGGCCAACCTTCTCGCCGGCGCGGCTGGCCTTGCGTCGATAGCGGTGATCGGCGATCCGACGTGGCTGATGCTGTCGATGATCGGCATCGGCATGGCGTGGGCCTCGATCCTGACGCTGCCCTACGCGATCCTATCGAGCAGCCTGCCGCAAGCCAAGCTTGGCGTATATATGGGGCTGTTCAACATCTTCATCGTCCTGCCACAGCTGATCGTGGCGGCGGTGATGGGGCCGCTAGCCAGGACGTTGTATCCTGACGCCCCGATCGTGGCGTTCCTGATCGGGGCCGCCTGCCTGGTCACGGCGGCGCTGTATGCATGGTTCGGCGGCATCGTGGACCGCCGCGCGGCGACGCGCTAGCACCCGCCACATGGCGCGCAAGATCACTCGGTTGGAAGATCTGGCGACGCTGGCCGGGGTGTCGATCGCAACGGTCAGCCGCGCGTTGAACGATAGCCCAGCGATCAACCTGGCGACCAAGCAGCGTATCTGGAAGCTGGCGCGCGAGAACAACTATCCGTTCCGCCGCTATATGCCGGCCGGCCCGATCGGCGCGCGCGCGACGATCGCGATCGTCGTGCCCAAACCGCAGAGCCGCGAGGGGCAGCTCGACGACCCCTTCTTCCTCGAACTTTTCGCCGGCGTCGGTGAGGCTGCGCGCGAGCGCGGATGCGACGTCATCGTCAGCCACGTGTCGCCATCGACCTATGAGGATCTGGCGACGCTGATGACGACCAGTCGCGCGGCGGGCGTGATCTTCCTCGGGCAGAGCACGCTGCATCGCGAGTTCAACCAGTTGGCGGAAACGGAATCGGCGTTCGTCGTGTGGGGCGCGCAACTGCCCGATCAGACCTATTGTTCGGTCGGCAGCGACAATGTCGAGGGCGGCAGACGGGCGACCGCCCACCTGGCCCGGCTGGGGCGTCGCCGCATCGTGTTCCTCGGCGACACCGAGGCACCTGAAGCCGGGCAGCGTCTGCAGGGCTATTACGACGCGCTGCGTCAGGCGACGATGACGGTCGATCCAGCGTTGGTGGTGCCGTCGCACTTCGAAGTGGAATCAGCCGCAGCCGCGGCGGACGCGCTGCTGGCCCGTGACGGCAGGCGCGAGGGAGCGTTCGACGGCATCGTGGCCGTTTCAGACCTGGTCGCGCTGGGCGCGATCCGCGCGCTGACCCGGGCTGGCGTGCGCGTGCCTCAGGACGTGTCGGTGGTGGGATACGACAATGTCCCGTTCGCTCGCTACAGCACGCCGGCGCTCACCACCATTTCACAGAACACTTCGCGTGCGGGCCGCTTGCTGGTGACCAAGCTGCTCGCGGCGAGCGCCACCGACGAGATCCGATCGGAACGGATAGCCACCGACCTGATCGTGCGGGAGAGCTGCGGCGGGTGACGTCAGCTTCGGATGGCCAGCAACGCGCCGAACGGCGGCAGCATCCGGGCGGTCGCGCCGTTCACGACGGTCAGCACGCGCCAGCCGTCCGGAAGCGGCCAATCCACCGCGTGCCGCCCGGTGTTGAACACGCACAGCACCGCATCGAGATCCGTTCCGCGCTGAAAACCCAATAACGGCGACGGGTAGTCGAGCGGCGCGACGCCACCGGTCCGCAGCGCGGGACGGTCGTGGCGCAGCGCGACCATCGCGCGAGTATGCGCGAGCATCGAACCCGCATCGTCCTGTTGCCGGTCGACCGACAGCGCGCGGTGCGCCGGATCGAGGGGCAGCCATGGCTCGGCCGTCGAGAATCCGGCTTGGTGGGCCACGGCCTGCCACGGCATCGGCGTGCGTGCGCCGTCGCGGCCATGGGTTTGAGGCCAATTGGCGATGGCTTCGGGGTCCTGCAGCCGTTCGAACGGCACGCAGCCTTGGGGCAGCCCCAGTTCTTCGCCCTGGTAGATGAACGCATTGCCGCGCAAACACATCAGCAGCGTCATGGCGAACCGCGCAACGACTTGCGTGTCGTGATCCCCCGCCCAGCGTGATGCCACCCGCGGGGCATCATGATTGGAGAACGCCCAACTGGGCCAACCAACGCCGGGATCGGAAGGCCACCCCGCCTGCGCGGAGGCGACCAATGTCGGATCCAGCGCGTCCGCGTAAAGGAAGGTGAAGCCATAGGCGCTGTGCAGCCGATCCGCCCCGGCCGTATAGTCCAGCATCTCACGATCGGCCTGCTCGCCGCCGACTTCGGCGACGGTGAAGTAGCAGCCGCGCGCATCGAGCATGCCGCGCAACCGGGCAAGGAAGTCGCCGATCTCGGGTTGCGACTGGTTGTGCAGGTGGTGCTGGAAATCGAACGGCCGGGTTCGGCGAGCTGGTTTCGCGACGGGCGGGTTATCGGTCAGCGCAGGGTCGTGGATCGCGAAGTTGATCGCATCCAAGCGGAACCCGTCGACCCCGCGATCCAGCCAGAATCGCGCCGTGTCGATGAGCGCGTCCTGCACCGCCGGATTGCGCACGTTGAGATCGGGTTGCGCGGCAAGGAAGTTGTGCAGGTAATATTGCTCACGCCGCGCATCCCACGTCCAGGACGGGCCCCCGAACACCGACTGCCAATTCGACGGCGGCGAACCGTCGGGCTTCGCATCGGCCCAGACATACCAGTCGGCGCGCGCATTGTCGCGGCTCGCGCGGCTCTCGCGGAACCAGGCGTGATCGTCCGAGGTGTGCGAATAGACCTGATCGATGATGACCCTGAGCCCCAGCGCATGCGCACGAGCGATCAGCGCGTCGAAATCCGCGAGCGTGCCGAACACCGGGTCGACCGCGCGATAATCGGCGATGTCATAGCCGAAGTCGCGCATCGGTGAGGCGAAGAAGGGTGAAAGCCAGATCCCGTCCACGCCCAGCGAGGCGACATGATCCAGTCTCGCGGTGGCCCCCGGAAGGTCGCCGATCCCGTCGCCGTCGCTGTCGGCAAAGCTTCGCGGGTAGATCTGGTAGAGGATGGCACCACGCCACCAATCGGCCGCCGTCGGATCACGCGTCCTGTCGACCGGTGTCGGGGACCATGTCGCCATGGCAGCGCGATCACCCAACACCTGTTCCATGCACACCCCCTCACGACGCCGGTTCCGTTTCGGCCGGACCAGCATCGATCCCGTTGCAACTATTTGCAGGTGAGTGGCCAGGGCGTCAATCCGATGGGGTCATGTGATCGCCCGACAGCCGCTATGATCGCTGAAAGATTTGCGGACGAGGCGATTGCCATGAAGCGCCGGATGCGGTCATCGTGCGGCATGGCAGGGTTAGCAGCGACCGAGACGACGATCCCCCACGTTCCCGTCCTTACCGGCGTCACGCGCGCGCGGTTCGAGCAGGAGATCGTGCCGGCGGGGCGACCTGTGATGCTGCGCGGGCTGGTCGCATCCTGGCCGATCGTAGCGGCGGCGAGTCGCTCGGATGAGGCGCTCGCCGGCTATCTTGTCGCACGTCCAGCGACGCAGCCGGTCAATACGTGGTTCATCGAGCCTGCGCTGCGCGGCAGGTTCGGGTACGCGCAGGACATGCGCGGGTTCAACCACGAACGCCGCGTCGTGCCGATCGCCGACCTGCTCGACTATCTCATCGAGCACCGCGGTGACGCCGCCGCGTTCACCGCCTATGCCGGCGGCATCCCGATCACATCGACGCTGCCTGGGTTGCGTGACGACCTACCGATGCCGCTGCTCGATCAAGCGCGCGACATGCTCGTGTCGCTGTGGCTGGGTGGGCAAGCGCACACCGCGGCGCATTGGGACGTGCCGCAGAACCTGGCCTGCGTCGTTGCGGGACGGCGACGGTTCACGCTGTTTCCGACCGATCAGGTGCAAAATCTTTATATCGGGCCATTGGATCATACGTTGGCGGGGCAGCCGACCAGCCTGGTCGATGTCGCCGCCCCCGACTTCGATCGCTTTCCCCGGTTTCGCGATGCGTTGGCGACGGCCGAACTGGCCGAACTCTCACCGGGCGACGCTCTCTATCTGCCCAGCTTGTGGTGGCATCATGTCGAGTCGCTCGATCCGGTGGGCGCGATGATCAACTTCTGGTGGCGTGACGGCCCCGACTGGATGATCACCCCGCTATTCACGCTGTTTCATGCTTTGCTGACCTTGCGCGACCTGCCCGAGAACGAGCGGGCGGCGTGGCGGACCTTCTTCGATCATTATATCTTTCAGCGGAACGGTGATCCGATGGCGCATCTGCCGCCCGACGCGCGGGGAGTGTTCGGCGATCTCACCGCCGATGTACGCCAACGCCTGAAGGCCTTCCTCATCGGACCGTTGCAGCCATGATCAGGCCGGAAGCGGGCGACCGCGCGCTGCGGCGGATCGTGATCGTGGGCGGGGGATCCGCGGGCTGGATGGCGGCGGCGTCGATCGCGCACACCGTTCGCGGCGGGTGCGAAGTCACGGTGGTCGAGTCGGACGAGATCGGCACCGTCGGCGTGGGCGAGGCGACCATCCCGCCGATCAAGACCTATCTGCAGCGGCTGGGCATCGACGAGGCAAGCTTCGTGCGGGCGACCCGCGCCACCTTCAAGCTGGGCATCGAGTTCGTCGGCTGGTCGCGCCCGGGAAGACGCTATTTCCACCCGTTTGGAACCTACGGCATCGGCTTCGACAGCGTGCCCCTGCATCAATACTGGCTGCGCGAGGCGCTGGCGGGGCGGGCTGCGCCGCTGGACGATCACTCCATGGCATGGGGCATGGCGCGGCGCGGACGCTTCGCCCAGCCGAGCAAGGATCCCCAAACGGTCCAGTCGACCTTCGACTATGCCTATCATTTCGACGCCGGGCTGTTCGCGCAGTTCCTGCGTCGGCACGCCGAGGGCAATGGGGCCACGCGGATCGAGGGGCGGGTCGTCGATGTCCGGCGTGACGCCGCGACCGGCTTCGTCACCGCGATCGGGCTGGCCGATGGGCAGGAAGTCGCCGGCGACTTCTTCATTGACTGCACCGGTTTCGCGAGCGTGCTGCTCGGGCGGACGCTGGGAACCGGTTACCATGACTGGAGCGGCTGGTTACCGTGCGACCGGGCGGTCGCGATCGCGTGCGAGGGCGGCAGCGAGCGCCAGCCTTTCACGCGATCGACCGCGCGGGATGCGGGATGGCAATGGCGCATCCCGCTTCAGCATCGCATCGGCAACGGGCATGTCTTCGCCAGTGCTCATATGAGCGAGGATGAAGCGACGCGGACGCTGCTCGGGTCGCTGGAAGGTGCGCCGATCGGTGCGCCACGCGTGTTGCGCTTCACCACCGGACGGCGGCATTCGTTCTGGCGCGGCAACTGCCTGGCGCTCGGGCTTGCTGCCGGGTTCATGGAGCCGCTGGAATCGACCAGCCTGCATCTCGTCCAAAGCGGTATCCAACGCTTCCTGGCGTTGTTTCCCGATCGCGACTGCGACCCGCTGGGAGCGCGTGAATACGACCGGCTGACCGGCGAGGAATATGAGCGGATCCGCGATTTCCTGATCCTTCACTATCACGCAACCGCCCGGGACGGCGCGATGTGGAGCCATTGCCGCGCGATGACCTTGCCCGACGACCTGGCCTATCGCGTCGCGCAGTTCCGTGCCGGCGGACGGCTGGTGTCGCCGGGGCCGGAACTCTTCCTCAATGCGAGCTGGCTGGCGGTGCTGATCGGGCAGGACGGATTGCCCGGCCGGTACGATCCCCTGGTCGATCAGCGGCCCGTCGTCGACGCGGCTGGCCGACTTTCCCGTATCGCGGCGCTGATCGGCGAGACCGCCGATCTGATGCCGCGACACGAGGAATGGGTAGCACACCTCACCGCCGGATAACGTACTTTGCAAAACTTTGCATCGACTCCGAGTTGCGGAGATGTTGCAATTCCCTCCGAAGCGAGACTATGCTGCGCGATCATCATAGCCGCTCCACCCGTTTGGGATAAGGCGTGGCATGCAGGGGGAGGGTGGAATGGCCGATCACGAAATCGTCGATGTAAAGTTTTCAGAGGCTCACCGTTGTACCGACCGGTGCGCGCGGCTGGGTTCGGTCAGCCTGGGGGCGCTTGGCGCCGCGCTGATCGTCATGCTGTCACCGGCCCGGGCCGAGGCGCAGGTCGTCGATCAACAGGGCACGGGCCCAACGACCAACACCCCCAGTTCATCCGATCCCGCCGCCACCCAGACGCCCGGAGGCAGCACCGAAGTGCCGACATCCGAGGCGGGCGACACCCAGCCCCAGGATCAGGTCGCCGCCCAGGCGGTGGTCGGGCAGGACGAGGCGGGCGAGGACATCGTCGTCACCGGTTTCCGCGCCGCCATCGCCAACTCGATCGCGCAGAAACGCAATTCGGATCAGATCCTGGAGAGCATTTCGGCCGAGGATATCGGCAAGCTGCCCGACAACTCGATCGCCGAGTCGATCGCGCGCCTGCCGGGCGTCACGGCGCAGCGCGTCGATGGCCGCGATCAATCGATCAGCGTGCGCGGCTTCGCGCCCGATTTCTCGACGACGTTGCTCAACGGTCGCGAGCAGGTCACGACCAACGACAACCGTGCGGTGGAGTTCGACCAGTACCCTTCCGAACTGCTGGGGCAGGTGGTCGTCTACAAGACGCCCAGCGCCGGGCTGATCGGGCAGGGCCTCTCGGGCACGATCGATCTGCGCACGATCCGCCCGCTGCAATATGGCAAGCGCGTATTCGCGGCCAACGCGCGCGGCGAGATCGTGACCAAGGGCAAACTGAACGCGGGTACGACCGACAAGGGCTACCGGGTCAGCGGCACCTATATCGACCAGTTCGCGAATAACACGCTCGGTATCACGATCGGCGTCGCGCATAATTCGTCGCCCAGCCAGTTCGAGCGGTACAACGCCTGGGGCTATCCGACATTCGACGGCAACAATGCTTTGTATGGCACGCAGACCGCCGGGCAAGACACTCCCGCCGATACAAGCGACGACCAGTATCAGGTGCGCCCCGAGTTCGCCTCGGCTCAGGGGAAATTTGTTCTGGGCGGAGCCAAGCCGTTCGTTCAGTCGAACAAGCTGACCCGCACCGGCGTCGTCGGCACGGTCGAGTGGGAGCCGACGCCCGAGCTGACCACCACGCTCGACTTGTTCTACACCGATTTCAAGGAAGAGCAGGCGCTGCGCGGCATCGAGCTTCCGCTATTCTGGGGCAACGCGACGCTGCAGCCGGGCTATGCGATCGATGGCGATTCGATCACCGCGGGCACTTGGAATACCGTCAAGGCGGTGGTCCGCAGCGACTATGTGGAGCGCAACGCCAAGATCTTCTCGGCCGGGTTCAATACGAAATATCGGACCGGGCCGGTGACCCTGGTCGGCGACGCCAGCTATTCGCGGGTGACGCGCAACGACATCTATATCGAAACCTATGCCGGCACTTCGCGCGGTGCGGGCAATGGACCGTACGACACGCTCGGGTTTCAGACCGAGGGCAATGGCATCACCACGTTCAGTTCGTCGCTGGACTATGCCGACCCCAACCTCATCAAGTTGACCAGCCCGCAAGGCTGGGCCTCCGGTCCGCGGCCCGGTCTCGTACCTGGTGGGCAGGACGGCTATTACAGCTCGCCCGACGTGAAGGACGAGCTGTACGCGCTACGCGGCAGCATGTCGTACGAGGTCGCCGACAACAACTATATCGAACTGGGCGGCAACTTCACGTCGCGCACCAAACGCTACGTTCCGACCGAATTCTACCTCGGCGTGACGGCGAACCAGACCGACCCGACCAGTTCGACCAGCCTGTTGGTGCCAGAGCAATACCGGCTGGGGACGACCGACCTGTCGTTCCTGGGCATCCCCGGCATGGTCAGCTTCGACACGCAGGCGCTGGTTCGCGACGGCCTGCTGTCGCTACTGGAGAACGCGAACGCGAGCACGCAGCTCAACACCTGGAGGTTGCGCGAGAATGTCGCAACCGGCTGGCTGCGCTACAACTTCAACTCGGACGTTGGGGATGGCGGGTCGCTCACGGGCAACCTGGGCGTGCAGGTGGTCTATACCGACCAGAGTTCGGACGGTTTCCGCAACCTGACGGGCGTGAATAACGGCTCCCGGATCAACGACGGGCGCAAGTACGTCGACGCCCTCCCCAGCTTGAACATGAGCCTGCGTTTCGACCAGAGCAATGTGCTGCGCGTCGGCATAGCCCGGACGCTGGCGCGGGCGCGGATGGACCAGCTCAAGTCGTCGTTCAGCTACGGCACCAACCCGGCGCGGGCGACCTCGACCGATCCGTTCAACGCCTTCTTCGGTGCCGGTGGCGGCAATTCTCGATTGAAACCGTGGATCGCGACCGGGGTCGACATCTCGGCCGAGCATTATGTCAGCCGGACCGGCTATTTCGCGCTGGCGGGGTTCTACAAATACCTTGAAACCTATATTTACGAGCGCCTCGCGCTGGCCGACTTCACGGGAACGCCGACCAACGGCCTGCCCGACGGCCTGACCCAACCCGGCACCTTCATCGGCACCATCAGGCAACCGGTCAACGGCAGCGGTGGCATACTATATGGCGGCGAGGTTTCGGGAACGCTGCCTCTGGCGGACATCACCTCGGCGCTCGACGGGTTCGGGCTGGTCGGCAGTTATTCCTACACCAAGAGCAATATCCAGGCGAACCCCGAGAATCCACGACAGCCGCTGCCCGGCTTGTCCAAACACGTCGCCAGCGGCACGGCGTTCTTCGAAAAGGCGGGCTTTTCCGCGCGCGGTAGCATCCGTTACCGCTCCGGCTTCCTGGCGGAGGTGATCAGCCTCGGGCCGGGAGCACGCAACCGGCTGGCGCGCGGCGAGACGATCGTCGATGCGCAGATCGGCTATGAATTCCAGAAGGGTCCGTTGAAAGGTCTGGGGATCCTGGCGCAGGGCCAGAACCTGACCAGCGCGCCGTTCGTCACCGAGGACTCGGCGACGGGCCTCATCATCGACTCGCAGGATTATGGCCGACGGTTCCTGGCCGGCGTCGCGTTCAAGTTCTGACATGCTATCGCCGCCACCGGCGATCTGCCGGTGGCGGTCGATGTCGGGAGCCGATCGATGAGCACGGGAACGATCGTGATCCTCGGTGGCGGCACCGCCGGGTGGATCGTCGCAGCCATGCTGGCCCGGTTCGTGCCGCGCACGACGCGCATCCGGCTGGTCGAATCGGACGCGATCGGAACGGTGGGGGTCGGTGAGGCGACGATCCCGCAGATCCGGTTCCTGACGCAAGGCCTGGGGCTGGACGAGGACCAGCTGCTGGCGGCGACACAGGGGACGTTCAAGCTGGGGATCGAGTTCGTCGACTGGTGGCGGCCGGGGTACCGCTACATGCACGCCTTCGGCGCGCTTGGCCGGGCGCTGGGCGTGGTGCCATTCCATCAATTGTGGCTGCGGGGCCGCGCGATCGGCGCGGCGGCATCGCTCGACGCCTACGTCCCGACCGCGGTTGCGGCATGCGCGACGCGGTTCGAGCGCATGCCGATGCTGCCCTATGCCTATCATTTCGACGCGACGCTGCTCGCCGGCTTCTTGCGACGTGGTGCCGAAGCGGCCGGCGTCGAGCGGATCGAAGGCCGCGTTGTCGCGGTCGACCGTGATACGGGGGGCGACATCGCCGCGCTACGGCTCGATGGCGACCGCGCCGTCGCCGGCGATCTCTTCATCGACTGTTCGGGGTTTCGCGCGCTACTGCTCGGCGAGGCGCTGGGCGTCGGATATGACGACTGGTCGCATTGGTTGCCCTGTGACCGCGCGATGGCGATCGCGTGTGAGCCGGCGGGGCCGCCGATCCCCTATACGCGAGCGACCGCGCGTCCGGTCGGATGGCAATGGCGTATTCCCCTCCAGCACCGAATCGGCAACGGGCTGGTCTACGCGGCGGCCGATCTGTCGGACGACGAGGCGGCGGCACGGTTGCTGGGCGATCTCGACGGCGTGCCGATCGGTGATCCGCGGCCGCTTCGCTTCGTTACCGGCAAGCGTCGGCGGTTCTGGGAGCGCAACGTCATCGGCATGGGCCTGGCGTCGGGGTTCATGGAGCCGCTGGAATCGACCAGCATACACATGGTCCAGTCGGCGGTGGCACGCTTGCTTGACCTGTTCCCCGGCGACCGTGACGACGCCGCCGCGCGCGATGCGTATAATCGGCTGACCGATGCCGAATATGACGGCATCCGCGACTTCCTGATCCTGCATTACCATGCCAACGAACGGTCCGGCGCGTTCTGGCGGCGATGCCGCGAAATGGCCGTGCCGGAAACGCTGACGGAAAAGATCCGGCAGTTCCGCGCCGGCGGCCGCGTCGTTCGTGAGGGCGAGGGGCTGTTCACCGAACCCGGCTGGGTCCAGGTCATGACCGGACAGGGAATCGTGCCGGGTCACGTTTCGCCGCTGTCGCAGGCGCTGTCGCCCGGGAAGCTGGCCGAGTTCCTAGACAATATCCGGACCGGCATCGCCGACCAGGTCGGGCGGATGCCGACGCATGCGGATTTCATCGCGCGGCATTGCCGGGCAGCGGTCCAATTCAAGGAGAACGTATGATGGATGCTATATTCATGCGCGGCCGCTTGGCCGGCGCGCTGGCGACGTTCGCGATGTTCGCGACCGGTGCGCCTGCCCAGACGCCCATGCCGACGCCCCAGGTCATCGGCGACACCCGGTTCGACGGCATCGCCCATCCCGATTGGGTCAAGGACGCGGCGATCTACGAGCTGAACCTGCGGCATTTCACGCCGGAAGGAACGCTGGCCGCGGCGCAGCGACACCTGCCGCGGTTGAAGGCGCTGGGGATCGGCATCGTCTGGCTGATGCCGATCCATCCGGTCGGCAAGATACGCCCCGCCGGGCCACTGGGCAGCCCCTATGCCGTGCGTGACTTCCGCGCGGTCGATCCCGCCTATGGCAGCATGGACGATCTTAAGCGGTTCGTCGCGGCGGCGCATGGGCAGGGCTTGAAGGTGATCCTGGACTGGGTCGGCAATCACAGCGCGTGGGACAATCCGCTGGTGACGCAGCACCCCGAATGGTACGAACGCGGGGCCGACGGCGCGATGCGATCGCCCGCGTTCTTCAATTGGCGCGACGTGGTCGAGTTCGATTACGCCGCGCCGGGGCTACAACGCTACATGACCGACGCGATGGCGTTCTGGGTCCGCGAGGGCGGGGTCGACGGCTTTCGCGCGGACGCCGCCGGGCTGATGCCGCTGGCGTTCTGGAACCGGACGCGCGCGGAACTCGATGCGATCAAGCCCGTCTTCATGCTGGGCGAGTGGGAAAGCCGTGATCTCCATTACCAGGCGTTCGACACCACCTATGCGTGGTCGTGGGCCAAGGCGATCGAGGCGATCGCCGCCGGGCGCGGCAGCATGGACGAACTGCGCGCCTATTATGCCTGGGACGGGCGCTTCTGGCCCAGGAACGCCGCGCGGATGCTCTATATCAGCAACCACGACGCCAACAGCTGGCAGGGCACAGAATATGAACGCTACGGCCCCGCGCTCGATGCGGCGATCGCGCTGTCGATCGCCAGCGAGGGCATGCCGCTGGTGTTCAACGGTCAGGAGGCCGGCAACCGCCGCCGCCTCAAGCTGTTCGAGCGCGATCCGATCGCATGGCGGACGGACCCGCAGGGCGAGCTTTATCGGCGTCTTCTCGCCCTGCGCAAGGCACATCCGGCGATGTGGGCACGGCCATGGGGTGGACCGATCGCCGAGGTGGTCAACGACGATCAGGCGCATGTCCTGTCCTTCCTTCGTCAACGGGGCGACGATCGAATGCTGGCGGTGTTCAACCTGTCGGCGCAGCCGCGCAACGCCAACTTCACGGTGGCCGGGCAGACCGGCCGGTGGAAGGACCAGGGCAGCGACCTGACGATCGACATGACCGGACCGGTTCGCATCGCGGTGCCCGCATGGGGGTACAAGCTCTTCTTCGCCACCGATGGCAAAGCCCCTCGGCGATGACCGCGCATGTACCTTTGTCGCTCCGACGCGACGGTCACCGACCGCGCCCGGCGGCGCGGGGCGTTCGATGTGCCGAAAGCAGTCGCCGCGACCACGTGCACGTGGTTGCGGCGGTCGAGGTCGGCTGATAGCTCAACGGCATGCGGGCTTTGCTCCTTGGACTGGCGCTGACGACGGCGGCGGGTGATCGCGATTGGGGCGCCGCTCTCCGCATGGACGCAGCCGCGCTCCACGACGACATAGCGACGAATCATCCGGGCCCGCTCAATCCCGGTGATCCCGGCTTCGCGCGTCGCAACGATGCCGAACTCGCTCGGGCCTTGCGACGCGCGAGCACGGCGAGGACGTTCGCCGACTATTTCTACGCCATGCGGCAGTACGTCGCGTCGTTCGATGACGGGCATGTGGAGTTCGGGATGTTCGGCCACACGCCCGAAGATTATCGCTGGCCGGGCTTCCTCACTCGCTATGACGCGGACGGCGAGCAGCGGGTCTTCACCGCGGAAGAACGCGGGGCCGTGCCGGTCGGCGCGCGACTGATCGGATGCGACGGCAAGACGGCCGAGCAGGTGTCGGCCGAGCTCGTCGGCTCCATCGTCGGTCGCTGGTCGCTCCTTTCTCAGCGCCATCTGTTCGGAAGCTGGACCTTCACCAACACCGCCAATCCCTATGTCATGCGCCCCGCACGCTGCTCCTTCGACGTGGGCGGCACCACGCGAACGGTCGATCTGGACTGGCGCGCCGCCGATCCGTCGGCGCTGCTCGCGAAGACCGCCCTGCAATCCATGCCGCGATCGGTCGGGCGACGGGTGCTGGCCGACAGGACGCAGTGGCTGGACCTGCCCTCTTTCAACGGCGATCCCGGAAGCGAGCCGGGCAGGCAGCTCACGGCCCTGTTGAACGATATCGACTCTCGTCGCGAAGAGCTTGCCAAGGCGCCCCGGATCGTTCTCGATCTTCGCGGCAACGGTGGTGGGTCGTCGGACTGGTCGTACCAGATCGCGCGCAGGCTCTGGGGCGACGGCACCATCGCCGCGGCTCCGGCATCGAAGGTGACGGTGACTTGGCGCGCATCGGCCGCGAACCTCGAAACGATCCGATCCGCCTTTCGTGAGCGGACGACGGGCGGAGCCCTGTCGAGCGAGTCTCGCCAGTGGTTCGAGCGGACGATCAAGGGGCTGAGTGCCGCCCTTGCGGCGGACAAGGCGACCTGGACGGAACCGACCAAGGCGGCTCCCCGGCCGATCCAATTGACGCCGACCCGACCGGAGCTCGGCGGTCGCGTTTACCTCGTCACGGATTCCTCGTGCATGTCGGCCTGCTTGGACGCCGTCGACCTATGGCGAGCGCTCGGCGCGATCCACGCGGGTCAGGAGACCTCGGCCGACACGCTGTATATGGAGACACGCAGCGATCGACTACCCAGCGGCCTGGGTTCAATCTCCGTGCCGATGAAGGTTTACCACGGCCGGCCGCGCGGCAGCAACGAGCCGGTCCGACCGCAGCGCGAATTCCCCGGCGACATCGCCGATACGCCTGCGCTCGAGGCGTGGATCACGGCGTTGTCTTGATCTGCCGGCGGCCTGCCACCCTATGATGGATCGGCAGCGATCGCCCAGATTCGGCCGTCACCGAAGGTCGACTCCGATCCCATCGGCTGGCGTTATGCTCCGATCTCGGTATCGGCTATGTCGCGACGGGGTGTCACCGCCGTCAACCGGCGATGGAAAGTGGCGCTGTGATCTCGTACCCCGATGGGCATGAAGCAGATGACGGCTTTCCGATGCGCAACGGCATCCTGACCCTGACCGAACGAGAGAAGGAGACGCTGCGGCTGCTCGTCGGAGGACATGACGCCAAGTCGATCGCGCGCCAACTCGGATTGTCGGTCCATACCATCAACGAGCGGCTGCGGGACGCACGCAGGAAGCTCGACGTTTCAAGCAGCCGAGAAGCCGCGAGACTTCTGGCCGAGGCGGAACAACGTGCCCCCGATTATCCGACGGACAAGCTTTTAGGGGTGCCTGAGGAAGCCGATGATGCGCATCCGTTCGAGCAGGCGAGCGGTCGACAGAGCGCGACCAATCGGCTTGCCTGGTTCGGTGGAGGAATGCTCATCATGTCACTCTTGATCGTGGTCGTTGCCCTCTCGTCCGTGCTTTACGGAAACGCCCCATCGGAGGCACAGAGATCTGTTCCGACTGCTACGGCCGCAAACGCGTCCGCATCAGCGAGCTTGGACTCGGCGCGCAAATGGTTGGCCCTGCTTGACCGCCAGAGTTGGGAGGAGAGCTGGCGCACGGCCACTACCCTGTTCAAGTCTCAGATTTCCGCGTCGCAGTGGACCTCGACGATCCAGTCGGTCAGGCAGCCACTCGGGAAGATGGCGTCTCGGACCTTCCTGAACGTGACGAAGACCAACTCGCTGCCTGGCGCTCCGGCTGGCGAGTACGAGGTCATTCAATTTCAGACGAGTTTCGCCGGGAAACGCAGTGTCGTCGAGACCATCACTCTCGCTCGTGATCGGTCTGGCTGGAGGGTGGCAGGGTACTTCATACGATGAGTCGAGCTCAGACATAGCGAGTAGCGGCTTTCGCCCATGTTGGTTTTCGAAGCCGTCAGATCGCTCTTCATCACGCCATACCGTTCAGCCGCCCCGACGGGGTGCCTGAGCAACCATGGAATCGAGCTGAACGGACGTCCGCTTTCAGAAAGCCGAAAACGTACCAACAACATCCGCCTCTGTGTCGTTCTGGTGAATTGAGTCCTTTATGGACTATCGTCCATCATTGAGTCTGCGCCTCAAAGCAGCTTGTCGAGCGTGATGGGCAGATCGCGGACGCGCTTGCCGGTCGCGTTGTAGACCGCGTTCGCGACCGCCGCGGCGACTCCGGTGATGCCGATCTCGCCGACGCCACGCGCGCCCATGGGGGTGTGCGGGTCGGGGATGTCGGTCCACATCACCTCGATCTCGGGCACGTCCATGTGCACGGGGACATGATATTCGGCGAGGCTGGGGTTCATGATGCGGCCGCTCTGCTCGTCGAACTGCGTTTCCTCCATCAACGCCATGCCCAGCCCCATGATGATGCCGCCCCGGAACTGGCTGGCCGCGGTCTTGGGATTGATGATGCGCCCGCAGTCGAACGAGCCTAGGAAACGGCTGACGCGCAGCTCGCCCGTGACCGCGTTTACCCGCACCTCGCAAAACATCGCGCCGTGCGAGTGCATCGACCAGTGGGTCGTCTCGAGCGGCGCGGGCGGGGTCGCCTCCACCACCAGCTCGTCGCGCTGAGCGCGCGACAGGATCGAGCCGTAGCTTTCGTGCCGCGCCGGCTCGTCGAGCTTGGCGAGGCCGCCGTCCACGCTACCGACATCGTCCACGTCGAGCCCGGCGAGAGGAGAGTCGTTGCCCGCGAGCTTCAGGAGCTCGGTCACCAGCGCCCGGTGCGCCGCGAGCACCGACGCGCCGATGGCGGCGGTCTGCTGCGACCCGCCGGCCATCACCACGCCCGGCAGCGTGCTGTCGCCGTACCGGAAGTTCACCTGCTCCATCGGCAGCCCGAGCCGGTCGGCGGCGATCTGGGTCTGCGCGGTCGCGGTGCCCATCCCCATGTCGTGCGCGGCGATGTCGACCGTCGCGTGACCCTCGCGGCTGAGTGTGATCCGCGCGGCACCGCCGGGCATCCGGTAATAGGGGTAGGTGGCGGTCGCGACGCCGGTGCCGATCAGCCACTCGCCCTCGCGGCGGGCTCCGGGGGCGTCGCGCTCGGCCCAGCCGAACCGCTCGGCACCGTCGCGGTACGCCTTCTCGATCTCACGCGACGAGAAGGGCGCGCCCGTCGTCGGATCCTTGTCCGGCTCGTTCCGCAGACGCAGTTCGATCGGGTCCATGCCCATCGCGACGGCCAACTCGTCGATCGCGCTTTCCAACGCGAAGGTGCCGACCGCCTCGCCCGGCGCGCGCATGAAGGTGTTGGCGACCATGTCGATATACGCGATCTCGACATCCAGCTTGAAACTGCCCGCAGCGTAGGCGCTGCGGGTGCCAACGACGAAAGGCTCGGGCAGGACGTTGTGATGGCTCATCGCCACGGTGCCCGTGTGGATGACCGCGTCGAAACGGCCGTCATCCTGCGCGCCGATCGCCACGCGCTGCTCGCTCACGGTGCGGCCGCCGACGATGCGGTATACCCCCTCGCGCGATAGCATCAGCCGGACCGGGCGGTCGGCCAGCTTGGACGCGGCGGCGGCGAGCACCTGATGCTGCCAAAGCCCCTTGCTGCCGAACCCGCCCCCGACGAAGGGCGAGGACACATGCACCTTGCTCTCGTCGATGCCGAACATGTGCCCCAGCGACCAGGCGGTGTGCGCCACCATTTGCGACGCATCGTGGACGCGCAGCGTATCGCCCACCCAAGCGACGGTGGCGGCGTGCAGCTCGATCGCGTTGTGGCTGTGACGCGGCGTCGTGTAGATATTGTCGACCGCGTACGGCGCGGCGGCGAATGCCTCGTCCGCGTCGCCGATCTCGAGCTTGAGCGGCTGGCCCATGAAGAGGCCCGGCTCGGTTCCGTTGGCCTTGGCCTCCGCCATCGCGGTGACGGCGGGCTCGGCGTCGTATTCGATGCGCACCAGCGACGCCGCGTGATCCGCCTGTTCCTGCGTGTCGGCCAGCACCAGGGCGATCGGCTCGCCGTTCCAGTACACGCGGCCGTCCTGCATCACGGGCAGGTCATTGCCGCCGCACGCCTTCTCGGAGGTCATGAACAGCGGCATCGGCGCCATCCGCGGCGCGTTGCGGTAGGTCATCACCAGCTCGACGCCCGGCCCGGCCTCGGCGGCCGCGGTGTCCAGCACCGCGATCCGGCCCTTTGCGATCGTGCTGAACACGAGCGCTGCATAGAGCATCCCGTCCAGCGGGAACTCGGCGGCGAACGGCGCCTCCCCGCGAACCTTGATCGCGCCGTCCAGCCGCGAGATGGACCGGCCGATATGGCCGTGCCGAGTGCGGATGAGCGGATCGGGCCGGCCGCCAGGCATCCAGCTGTCGGGCGCGAGCTGGACGGCCTTCTGCATGACGGCCTGCGCGGTACCTTGAACCGCTTGTTTGACGTCCTCGACGACCTTCATGCGCCCGCTCCCGTCAGCTCGACCAACACGGCCGTGATCGTCCGTTTCGCCAGCTCGACCTTGAACCCGTTGTCGCGCAGCGGCTCCGCCCCGGCGAGCTCGATCTCCGCGGCGGCACGGAACGCCTCGGGGGTCGCAGGTCCGCCGCGCAGCGCCGCTTCGGCCCGGGACGCGCGCCAGGGCTTGTGCGCGACGCCGCCGAGCGCGAGCCGGATGTCGGCGACCTCGCCGGCCCGAACTTCCAGCGCCGCCGCCACCGACACTAGCGCGAAGGCATAGCTCGCGCGGTCGCGGACCTTGCGATAGGTCGAGCGCGCGGCGAGCGGCAGGGCGGGCAGCTCGATCGCGGTGATGAGCTCGCCGGGCTCCAGAACCGTGTCGATCTCGGGATGGTCGCCGGGCAGCCGGTGCAGTTCGGTCAGGGGCAGCGTCCGCGTTCCGGTCGACGATCTCAGGTGAACGGTCGCATCGAGCGCGGCGAGCGCGACGCACATGTCCGACGGATGCGTGGCGACGCAGTACGGTGACGCGCCCAGGATCGCGTGGATCCGGTTAAAGCCGTCGATCGCGTCGCAGCCCTGGCCGGGTCGGCGCTTGTTGCAGCGCGATCCGTTCGTGTCGTAGAAATAGGCGCAGCGCGTCCGCTGGAGCAAGTTGCCGCCGACCGTCGCCATGTTGCGGATCTGCGCGCTCGCGCCGGCCAGGACCGAGCGGGCGAGCACCGGATAGCGCGTCCTGACGACCCGGTGCTCGGCCAGGGCGGTGTTCGTTGCCGCCGCGCCGATCAACAGCCCGCCTGCCGCCGTCTCCTCGATCGCCGTCGACAGGCCGGTCACGTCGACCAGCGTGCGCGGTCGCTCGACCGTCTCGCGCATCAGATCGACGAGGTTGGTGCCGCCGCCTAGATATTTGGTGCCGGCCATGCCCGCGAGTTGGAGGGCATGACCGGCGTTGCTCGCCCGTTCGAAGCTGAAGGGTGTCATTCGGCCGCCTCCGCATAAACCTCCAGGATCGCGTCGACGATCCCGTTATGCGCGCCGCACCGGCACAGATTGCCGCTCATCCGCTCGCGCAACTCGTCCCGGTCGAGGGTGATCACGTCCGTCGACAGGTCGACGGTCACGTGGCTCGGCACGCCTCGCCCGATCTCGGTCGCCATGCCGATGGCCGAGCAGATCTGGCCGGGAGTGCAGTATCCGCATTGGAACCCGTCATGCTCCACGAACGCCCCCTGCAATGGGTGCAGCACGCCGTTTTCCACCAAGCCTTCGACCGTGACGACCTCGCGCCCGTCATACTGCACCGCGAGCGCGAGACAGGAGACGATCCGCTCCCCGTCCACCAGCACCGTGCAGGCGCCGCATGCGCCCTGGTTACACCCCTTCTTCGTGCCGGGCAAGTGGAGCTGCTCACGAAGCAGGTCGAGGAGCGACACGCGAGGATCGCTCGGCAGCGGCACGGGCGACCCGTTGACCTTGATGGGCATGGCGCTTTCCTCCGAATGGCCTGATCAAAGTAGATCGATTGCGAGAGGGCGGCAACGTGCGATGCTTTGTCGCTGTGGGCGATGATATGTCCAGCATCGGCAGCTCTCGACTATAATTAGTTCACGGTCGTTACGTCGTGCAGGATCGAGAACCGGCCGGAGCCGACGCGGGAGCCCCGATAGACCCGATGCGCCGCGCTCCTGACCGGAGGAGGGTCGAACCGCCGGACGATGTCGAACGCGATCTTGACCGCCTTGCAAACCTGATCGCGGATGGCAAAGGTCACGAGTCACGAGGAGCGCGTCCGGGTGTTCGCCTATGCCGGCTACCGTACGGGTGAAACGGTGCGCATAAGGGCGGCGCATTGTCCGGTTCGCGCCGGGGCTGATCAGGGCGGTCGGGACATGGAATCGGCTCCGCGCGATGCTGGCCATCCACGACAGCGACGAACTGCCGGGCGTCGCCGTCCGGATGGACGGCTATGGTCAGAGCTTGACCACCGTCATGGAATTTCACCTTCGACCTGGCCGTTGCACGCCTTTGCCCGCGGCGACGGCGTGGGAGCGGGCCATTCTCCACAACCGGATCGCGAGGCGCAATAGGCCGACATCACCGTGCCGGTACTAGCGCTGGGAGCCAACCTGAACCGGGGCATCATATCCGACATCGACGACACGGTCGTCGAGACGGGCGCGACCGACTTACTGAAGAACTGGCGGCGCGTGCTGATCGATCAACCCGGCAATCGGCTGGCGGTCCCGGGAGCGGCCACCTTGTACAAGACGATCGCCGTCGATCACCGCGCGCCGGGCCGGCCCTTCTTCTACGTGTCTTCCTGGCCCTGGAGTCTATACGGCTTCCTCACCGAGTTCATGAGCTGAACGGGATCCCCCCCCCATGGCCCGATGTTCCTGAAGGATTATAGCATCGACGCCGACCAGCTGATCGATGCGGGCCACGACGCGCATAAGCTGGCCGCCATGCTAGTCGAGGACTTCGGCCGGCGCGTGGCGGGCGTCCTTATCCGCGGCGTGGACGGTTCGTGCCGATCCGGCCCGGAAGGCGCGTTGCTCGCTGACATCGAAGCGCGTGGCGTGCCGACCTACTGCGGCGCCGGACTCGAGGATGCCGTCGCGGTCATGCAGGAGCTCGAGCTGGACCGCCCGCTCGAAGCCGCCAGCGCCG
Source organism: uncultured Sphingomonas sp. (assembly GCF_964237155.1). GTDB lineage: Bacteria > Pseudomonadota > Alphaproteobacteria > Sphingomonadales > Sphingomonadaceae > Sphingomonas. The sequence continues at coordinate 70,080 of NZ_CAXSHH010000006.1, forward strand.
TGCTGCAAGCCGCGACCGATCGACCTCAAGGCTCGGCTGGAACCATGGCCGAGGTCGCCGAGCCCCACCATCGCTCGAGCGGTCGCCTATGTCCGCTGCCCGATACGCGCTCCCGATAACGAGACATTCACGAGATTGGACGGAACAAGAGTGAACCTATAGAGAGGATAGGTAAAAGCTTAGCCGTTTAGGATCCCGAGCGAGGATCGAACAGCTTCGGCTATGCACGTTTCGGCTACGACCGGCTGCTCGTCAGCGTTCGTCGGCCGGACTCACGAACGTGATCGGCGACCACACGCAAACCCGCTTCGGTGCTCGACCCGCGCCGCCACGCCAGCGCGATCGAGCGATGCGCCTTCCAATCGACGACATCGAGGATCGCAAGTCCCGCCGAACCGCCGACATCCGAGGCGAGATACAGGGCGGGCAGCACAGTCAATCCCAGCCCACTGGCGACCATCTGGTGGAGGCTGTCAAGGCTGGTCCCTTCATAGTCGGGGCTGAGCGACATGCGGTAATGGGCGGCGATCTCGCTCGTCTGGCGGTGCAGGTGATGGCGCGTGTCGAGCGACAGCAGCGTTTGTCCGGCCAGTGCGTCCGCCTCGACTACGCGACCCGTCGCGAGCTCGCCGTCGACCGCGCTGACAAGATGGAGAGGTTCGCGGAATAACGGCTCGATCTCCAAGTCGTCGCCTGCGATCGGCAACGGACCCAACAGCACGTCCAAGTCGCCGCGGGACAAAGCCAAAGCTTGTGCGTCAGGAATTCCCTCACGGACATAAAGCCGCAACCCGGGTGCCACGCGGTGGAGTTCGGCGATGATCGGCGACAGCAAATAGGGCCCGAGCGTGGGGGTGGTGCCCAGCCGGAGCGTGCCGGTCAGTCCGGTCGCGGCGCTCTTGGCAAGTGCCTCGATGTCGTGCACCTCGCCCAGGACCTTACGCGCCTTCGCCACCACGCTCCGGCCGATCGGTGTCAGGATCGCGCCGGTCGTAGAGCGGTCGAGCAGCTTGACGCCGAGCCGATCCTCCAACGCCTTCACCTGTTGGCTCAGCGCTGGTTGGGAGACATTCGCGAGGCGCGCGGCCTGCGCGAACGACCCGGTGTCCGCGAGCGTCACGAGATATTCGAGTTGCCGGAGCGTGGGCATGTCGGGGTATAACCATAGACTGTCGCCATCCGGCAACGCTATCGATTGGCCCGGCGCGACCACGCGCCGATAGAAGCCCAGTTCGCGACGCCGTCGTGCGCGTGGGGATTGGGACGATCGATGGCGACAGCACAGCGGGTCGGATTGCGGGATGCGGCGCGCTGGCTGGCCGAGATCGTCGGACCCGACGCGGCCTATCTGCGACTGGCCGCGGTGTACGGTGTCGCGATCAGCCTCCTGTCGCTGGCGACGCCGATATCGGTCCAGCTTCTCATCAACAGCGTGGCGCACACCGCGCTGCCCGCGCCGTTATGGACCCTGTCGGGCGTGCTGTTCGGGCTTTTGCTTCTGGTCGCGATGCTCAGCGCGTTCCGCGTCCACCTAATGGCGCTGTTCGAGCAGCGGGTGTTCGCGCGCGTGGTGGCGGAAATCACGGTGCGCGCGGTCCATGCGCGTGATCCCTTTTTCGGCGATGCCGGGCGCAGCGACCTGTTCAACCGATATTTCGACTTGGGTGTGGTGCAGAAGGCGGTGCCGAGCCTGCTTATCGGCGGTTTCACGATCGTCCTCCAATCCGCGGTCGGCCTGGCGGTGACCAGTTTCTACCATCCGTTCTTCCTGGCGTTCAACGTGATCCTGCTGCTGGCGCTACTGCTGGTTTGGATGACCTGGTCGCGGGGCTCGCTAACCGCGGCGGTGGCGCTGTCCCACGCCAAGCACGACACCGCCCGCTGGATCGAGAGCGTCGGCGGCTCCAACGGCTTCTACAAATCGAGCAGGCATCTGGGGTTCGCGATGGATCGGTCGGAGGCGATGACCGCCACCTATGTAGACCGGCACCGGCGCTATTTCCGTTACAGCTTCGCCCAGACCCTCAGCTGCCTTTTGCTTTACGCGCTGGCGTCGGCGGCGCTGCTCGCGCTCGGGGGCAACCTGATCCTCGCGGGCGAGCTGTCGGTCGGGCAACTCGTCGCGGCCGAACTGATCCTTTCGGGCGTGTTCTACGGCATATCGCAGCTCGGCTGGTATCTTGACACCTTCTACGACCTGGTCGCTTCCGCCGAAGAGTTGTCGCTGCTGTTCGCCATACCCCAGGAAAGTGTGCCTGTGGCGGGCGGAGCGGGGCCCCGCGACGGGTCGGTCCGCCTACGCGAGGTCACGCTGGAGGGTGCGCGTTTCGATTTCGCGCTCGCACCCGGCGAGCGGCTGGTTACCGTTCCCGAACCCGGCATGGACCGCTCGCTGGCGCGGCTGCTGAAGCGCCACGCCTTGCCCGAGCACGGATTGGTGACCGTCGGCGGATCGGATCTGGGCGGGCTCGACATGTACCTGCTGCGGTCGGAGGTCATCGTCCTCGACCGGCCGACCATCGTGGAGGTCACGATCCGGGAATACCTGTCGCTCGCCGCGCCCGGCGCGACCGCCGCGGCGATGCTCGACGCGCTCGATGCCGTGGGTCTCGGCGGGCGCATCACCAGCCTGGCCGACGGGCTGGACACGTCCTTGGCCTCGTCGGGCTGGCCCTTGACGGTTGGCGAGGTCATGGAGCTGAAGCTCGCCAATGCGCTGCTCGCGCGTCCCCGGGTGCTGGTGCTGTCGCCGTTGTTCGACGTGATGCCGACCGAGAGGCTGGCCGACGCGCTGCGCCGGATGCAGGAATCGAGCACCACCGTCCTGCTCTGCACGGGCCGTCCGGGCGCGTTCGCGCTGGACGGTTGGATGCATCTCGGCCGGGATGCGCAGCCCCGCTTTGCAAGCCTGGCGGAACTGGACGCTTTCATCCGGCGACGGGAGGGCGCGCATGCCGTACCGGCCTGACCACCTCTCGCACTTCCCGACGTTGGCGCGAATGCGTCCGCCCCGGATCGCCGTGGCGCTCGCCTGGATGATCGCGATCGGTGTCGCGCTGTCGGCCGTCATCATGGTCTACATGCCGTGGGTGCAGACCGCGATCGGCGACGGGCAGGTCGCGGCGCTCGATCCCGGCGACCGCAACCAGGACGTGTCCGCGCTGATCGCGGGTCGGGTCGAGCGATGGTACGTCCGGGACGGCCAACATGTGGACCGGGGCGACCCGATCGCGCGCGTGGTCGATGTCGACCCAGGCCTGCTTTCGCGGCTCGGAGCCGAACGCGCGCAGGTAGAGGCGGAGATCGCGGCCGTGCGCCAAGGTCAATCGGTGGCGGACATAGACGTCGGCCGCACCCGTCAATTGCTCGCTGAGGGGCTGGTCGCGCGTCGCGACCTGGAACAGGCGCAGATCAAGGTGGCGGACAGCACGGCCAAGCTGGCGGAAGCGCGCGCCAAGCTCAACCGGATCGACGTCCAGCTTAACCGCCAATCGGCGCAGATGGTGCGCGCGCCGCGCGACGGGCGCATCCAAGAACTGAACGCTGCGGCGGGCGGCGCGCTGGTGTCGCCTGGCACGGTGCTTGCCGTGGTCGCGCCCGAGCGTGTCGAGCGTGCGGTTGAGCTGTTCGTGGACGGCCGTGACGTAGCGCTGGTCCGCATCGATCAGCCGGTCCGGCTAGAGTTCGAGGGCTGGCCCGCCATACAGTTCAGCGGCTGGCCGTCGGTGGCGCAGGGCCTGTTCGACGGCCGGGTACGCGGGATCGACCCGACCGTGGGTCCATCCGGGCTGTTCCGGCTTTTGGTGGAACCGATGCCTGGCAAACCCGGCTGGCCCGACCGGCGCTTCGCCCGGCTGGGCGCAAAGGTCCGCGGCTGGGTTCAGATGGAGACGGTGTCGGTCGGGTACGAACTCTGGCGGCAGTTGAACGATTTCCCGCTCGAGTTCGGCCAGCCGTGGAACCAGGCGGAGGGAGCGGCTGCAAAGGACGAGGACGCGGACGTGCTGAAGGCGGGCAAGGCGAAGTGATCGCCCGCATCCTCATGGTACTCGCCCTGCTGATCCCGTTGCCGGCGCCGGTCATGGCGCAGGAGGCGCCTCCGCTTCTGTTGGACGAGGTGCTGCGCTCGTCCGCCGCGCATGCGCCGCAGGTGGTCGAGGCGCTCACGCGGGTCCGGCAGGCCGAGGGGCGCGCTCTCAGCGCCGAGGGCGCGTTCGACACCGTGTTCGATGTCGATGCCCGGAGCCGGGTCGCCGGCTTCTATGATGGGACCGACGCCGAGGGCCGGGCGACGCGGCCGCTGACGGGCAATGGCGGCCAGCTGTATGGCGGCTACCGCGTCTCGCGGGGCGCGTTCCCCATTTATGAGGATCGGGCCTACACCGATCGACTGGGCGAGTTGAAGATAGGCGGGTTGTTCTCGCTGTTGCGCGATCGCGCGATCGACGAGCGACGCGGCCGTACGGCGATCGCGGCGGGGGACATCGATGTAGCGCGGCTCGAGCGCGAGATGGTGGCGATCGGCGTCCAGGGTCGCGCGATCACCGCCTACCAGAACTGGGTCGCGGCGGGCCTGCGCCTGCGCGTCTACGGATCGCTTTTGACCTTGGCGGAGACGCGCCGCGGCGGCATCGCGCGGCAGGTCGAACTCGGCGCGCGGCCACAGATCCTTCTGACCGAGAACGAGCAGAACATCGTCCGCCGCCGCACTCTGGTGGTCCGGACCGAGCAGGAGTTCGAGGCGGCCGCCAACGCACTGTCGTTTTTCCTGCGCGATGATGAGGGCGGACGAGCCACGCCGACGCCGGACCGTCTGCCGGCGAGCCTGCCCGAGTTCCGGGCGTCGCGACCGGTCGGACCCGTCGACCGACCGGACCTGCGCACGGCGGGCGCACGTGTCGACCAGTCGCTGGTCAGGCTGGCGCTCGCCGAGAACGAGCTCAAGCCCCGGCTCGACCTGCGTGGCGAGCTTGCCTACGACATCGGCGGCACCGGGCTTGGCGGGCGTTCGCGAAATGGCGAGGAGGCGATCGCGGGCGTGCGCTTCTCCGTCCCGCTCCAGCGCCGTCAGGCCAAAGGCCGCATCGCCGAGGTCCGCGCCGAGATCGAAGGACTACGCATGCGCGAACGCCTGATCACCGACCAGATCGCGGTGGAGGTGCGTGGCATCGTCATCGCGGTCGACGGGGCGGAGCGGACGGCGACGCTCGCCGCGCAGGAGGCCGAGCTTGCGGACCGCATGGCCGCTGCGGAACGACGGCGGTTCCAGCTCGGCGCCAGCGACTTCTTCGTGCTCAACCTGCGCGAGGAGGCCGCCACGGACGCCCGCGTACGAGCGCTCGACGCCCAGGCCAGGGCCGCCCTAGCCGCCGCCGACTTGGCGAGCGCGACGGCAAACCGAGCGTTGCTGCGGCTTGACGGTGAAGCAAGCCCTTAGGCCGACATGCTCAGCGGGTGCGCGAACGAGCCGTGCGCCGTCCCGTACTCATCAACGGACCGGCCAGATCACAGCTTCGCGCCGCAGCCAGACATCGCCACAGAGCGCACCGGCGAGCAGGATCATGAACATCGATCCTCTAACGTGTGGCTCGTTGACGCTACCCCATACGGGTCGTTATGCAAGATAACGAGGCTCGGGCCGCGCTTTGCAACAACGGTTGGAGCAGCTCAAGCTACTCGGCATGGCCGCCATCGAGCATGGCATGGTCGCCGCAGCGCGTGGTGTCCCGGCCCGTCTTCGGCGAACCCAGCGTTTTCCGTTCAACGTGGTCGATTCCGGCCTCGCGCGATCCGCCCGCCAAGACGTTTTTGGACAGGCTTGGTCGGCGCGAGAGCGACATCGCGCGTATGTCGGCCAGGGTCGCGCTTTCGTAGCCGACGGTGATGATCCGCATGCATTGAAAAAGTGGAGCTAGGGGCGCGGCGGCCTAGTCGGACAGCCATCGAGCAGGCCGAGGGTCGCCAGTCCAACTCCATGAACATGCTCATTCAAAAAGGGGGAGCGTCTATCGGCGGGACTGAGGCAACCAGTGGGAAATCGTCAATCCGGAGTGCAGGTGCCACTCACGACTGCTCCAACATCGGCGGACTTGTCGGCAGAGTACGGGTCGAGGGCGCTCGGACGTCTTCCTCGTCAGAGTGTTTACATCAGGTAAGAGGGACGGAGCATGCACGTCGACACGACATTTCCAGATAGCCGGTCCTCTCATCCTCTCATTTCCCGGTCTCAGGAGCGCGCTTTTCGAGGGGAGAGCAGAACGTGAAATTCAAGGGTCGCTGGGTAACGCTGCTGTCCCAGGTCGGGGTTGTATTGACCCTGAGCGGTTGTGCCTCCAACGCGATGGTACCCGGCTCGGTCGCCTCCGCATCTCCGAAGACGCACATGTTCAGTAACCCGCTACTCGCATCCGGACCCGATCCTTGGATCACGAGGGTGGGTGACCACTATTATTATATGCATACTCTCGGCGATCGTTTGGCGATCCGCCGCACGCGCGACATCGCACGTTTGGCCGAAGCGCCGGAGGTGACGATCTGGACCCCGCCGACGCGTGGAGCTAACGCCCAGTCGATCTGGGCTCCCGAGCTCCACCGCGCCGACGGCAAGTGGTACATTTACTACTCCGCCGCGGCGAGCGATCACGACGATGACGACCATCGCGGGGTCTTCGTGCTGGAGAATGCCGGCGAGGACCCGCTGTCAGGTCGTTGGGTCGACCGAGGCCGGGTGAACACGGCGCGGCCGGGGATCGACGGGACTGTCTTCGAGCATGGAGGTAGCCGCTACTTCGTCTACTCGCCCTATGTCGGTCCCGACAGCGTGCTCGC